>NZ_LMFF01000010.1:0-20611 GCF_001427205.1 Rhizobium sp. Root491 | reverse complement strand
AAAGCTGATGCCAACCACAACAAGCGAGGTCAGGATCGTGGAATTCGTCTGATCCGTCAGATCGTCGCTGCCTTTTGCAACACCCTTGGCAAGCTTGTCCAGCAAAGAGCCTATTTCGTTTCCGGCCGCTCGAATTTGCCCATCAGCCTTCAGGAGTTCCGCCGCGGACTCCTGATTACGATTAGCGGAGCCAAGCTCGACGGCCTTATCAGTGGTTGCGATGATGCTCTGAGATTGTTTGAGCAGTTTGTCGATTGTGGCCGTCTCTTCCGGGAATATGGCCTTGACGTTGTTCAATCGCGAGATCAGTTCGCCTTTGTCGGTGTTATACTCGCCTTTGGCGATGGCGAAATCCGGAATGGAGGTGTCATATGCCATTACCTGATAAGCACCGTAAGCCACCGCCTGAAGATTGCGGTTGGCACGAGAAAGCTCGACAAGCGCGGCATTATCGCCGGCAATGAACTCTGAATAGAGCGTGTCCGCGTTTTTGTAACGGGCGGACATATATACTGTTGCACCCAGACCGATGATGCAGAGCGGTAAAATGAGCGACAGAATTTTGGTGCGGATACTGGCATTCTGGAGAAATGACACGGATAACCTCAGGGCATGAATACCGCTCCTTCCCCGTGCCGGAGGTGTTCGGCAAGACTGACATTGCACGTCGCGTAACCTCGATCATCAAGGCTTCGGTAGCCGCATCATCGGCTCTGATCGCAACTGCATCATGCATGCGCAGAAAAACGCCGGCCTGCCCCTTCAAATACGGGCAGGTCACCATTCCGCGGGCGAAACGACAGCCCCGCCAACAGGCGGAAACGCCGGGCCGCATTTCGCAAAACACGGACTAGAACCGATTGTTCCATGGCCGTGCTTCGCTGGTTTTCTTGCGATTAGTTATAGTTAAATACTTTACAATTTCTTCATGCCCAAACGGGCGCAGGAGATACCAATATCTAAAAGATCAGCGTGCGATTAGCCATTCCACCGCGGATAAGCCCGACTTGTGGGATGGTGATGCAGGCCACATTCACATATGGGCAGCGCAAGGCTTAAAGAAACCTGCGAACAAGGGCTGTACGGCGGTTACGAGTGTTCGCTTCGATGAAGCTGCAGGCCCGCTCGTTTCAAACTGTCCAGCAAATGCTGCGCCATCGCGCGTCGTCAAGGACGTCGCCGCCGAATGCATCAACTCTTTGAAATCGTCCAGGCCCACGTCATCGGCGCGCATGACTGAACGGATCAGTGGATCTGCGAAAATCTCGGCGAGCGTCATCTCGTCTATCGTCTGTCTCATCTCAGTCTCCTTTCGATAATTCCTACGCTGTGAAAGCGGGCGATTGCTTGACGGGCTCGCGCCAAGGTGTTACCGGTAAGTAACTTTTGTGATAGTTACCGATCGGTAACACGCATGTCAACACCGCTTGAGGGTAAAAATTAAACTCATGAAATCCGAGACATCTGATCGTGCTTCTGAGCAGAAAATCGCACCTCGTGACCGGATTGTGTCAACGGCCTGCCAGCTGTTTCGTGAACATGGGATACGCGGCATCGGTGTTGATGCCATTGCCGAAGCCGCCTCAACCAACAAGATGACCTTATACCGACATTTTGGTTCCAAGGACGATCTTGTGTGTGAAGCGCTCAAGCACAGTTCTCGAACGCTCGATAAAGCCTGGGAAGATCTCGAAAAAGAGAACCCGGGCGACCCGAGGGCTCAGCTCAAGGCATGGGTTAAAGCGCGCGCACAATGTCTTTCCAGCGAGCCCTATGGATGCGATTTGGCCAATGCTGCGGTAGAGTTGAAAGAGCAAGGGCACCCTGCACATGCGATAATAGAAACGTTGAAGATGGAACAGCATTCCCGGCTTGCCGATCTTTGTCGTTCGACAGGTGTAAGCGATCCTGAACTTTTGGCTGATACGCTATCCATGCTGTTAGAGGGAGCACGCGTCAGCAAACTTGCCGCCGGCAAAGAAGGTCCGTCGATGCGGTTTACGCGTGCGTGTGAAGCGGCGATGGTCTCGTTTGGTCTAGGTGCACAGGCTTCTGCCTGATCCTGGTGGTGCAAGAAGGAAGTGCTACTGAAGGCAGTGAACGTTAACCGGGCGTCGAATAAGGCTATATGACCAGACTTGCCCGTGATCCTCTTTATCGTCGCCACCGATTTCCACCTGACGTGATTGCCCATACCGTTTAGCTCTATGTCCGGTTTCCGCTCAGTCTGCGAATGGCCGAGGATGTGCTGGCAGCTCGTGGGGTCATCGTCTCTCGTCAGACCGTGAGACTTTGGGCTGAGAAATTCGACAGGCACTTTGCCAATGAAATCCGGAAGCGATCGATCGGCAAGCTCGGCGACAAATGGCTGTTGGTTATCGCACGAATATGATCCATTCTTCCATTTCGAAAAGACCCACCCTCACTTCGGAAAGATGTTTTCGGTCAATACCATAGAAGCAATGTGTTGGTAAAATGCCAAATGAAAAACTGGCTTAAACCCAGCTGAAAACCGACAGGCCGGGGTCAATCGCGGAGACCTTCTTCAACGTGAAGGCGTCTATGGCGCTCAGACTTACGGGGACAGTAACATCCTCGGCCTTGAGGTCGCTGGGAGAAGTGACAGCCGTCGGAAACGAAGTAATCGGCCTTGCCGTCGGCGACCGTGTCATGGGGATTGTCGGCGGCGGGATGGCGGCTACCATTCCGACCAGATGTCCTTCATCGAGGCGGCCGCAGTCATGGAAAGCTTCGTCACGGACTGGGAGGCTCTTGCACATCTCGGACGAACCGAAAAAAAGCGAGACCGTTCTCATTCATGCTGCTGCAGGCGGCATCGGATCGGCGGCAGTCCAGCCCGCCAAAGCGGCAGGAGCAACCTAGCTAGCCACCGCTTTGGCGGGCAACATCGGGAACGTGCTTTCGCAGGGCGCCGAAGCTGTGTTCGATTATCAGCGGTCGGACTTCGAGGCGGAGGTCGTCGATGCGACGGCATCCTGTGGGGTCGATCTGATCATCGACTTTGTCGGCGGGTCCTACCTCGTCCGCAACATTCGTAGTCTTGCTCTTGGTGGTCGGCTTGTCCAAGTGGGCCTGTTGGGGCGAGATAAGAACGCCATCATTCCGCTCGGAACTGTCCTTCACAATCACTTACAATTGCTGGGCACGGCCATGAAATCCAGATCTCGCTCAGAAATGAGAGCTATGATCCGCCGGTTCAGGGACGATGTGCTGCCAATGATGGGCAAAGAACTTCAGCCCGTTGTCGGGGCACTGTATCCGCTCTCAGCTACATCGGATGCCGATCGCCGGATGAAAGCCGGCGGAGTGTTCGGCAAGATCGTTCTTGACGATTTTCATGGGTGATGCCGGATACGCGGGGAGCTCTTGGACTGAGTGGAACTCGCGAATTGCACCGCGATAAGCCAAAAGATTGACCGCCGGTGAGTTTTGCCCAGCAGACTTCTGCACGAGGAAAGATGCCGGAGTGGTGGAGAGGGCCGCTTTGAACGGCCCTACCCCTGGAGCGCTGAATTTATAGCGCCCAGCCTCCGTCGATTGTCAAGCTCGATCCTGTCATGAAAGACGTGTCGGGACCCGTTAGATAGGCCACCATTCCCGCAATTTCCTTGGGGTCGGCAACGCGCTTCAAGGGGCTGCGGTCAGACAACATCTCAATGGCGCCGGCGTTCATGTCAGTGTCCGTTGGACCAGGCTGGATGTTGTTGACGGTGATGCGCCGCGGAGCAAGATCAAGGGCCAAGCCTTTCACCATCGCTGCGACCGCAGCCTTGGAGAATTGGTAGACGCTTGCTCCCGCCATTCCAGTCCGTTCCGCCGTGTTCGACCCGATCGTTATGACGCGGCCGCCATCCTTCATGTGCGGCACTGCGGACTGGATGGACAAGAAAACGCCGCGGATGTTGATGTCGATCATTAGATCGAGCTCTTCGAGAGTGACAGCATCCACCCTGTTGAGCCGCAAAATCCCTGCATTGACGACGACGGCGTCGATTGGCCCGAAGATGTCGACAGTCTTTGCCACCGCGCCACGAATGGCGGCAGCATCTGCGCTATTGGCCTGGATTGCCACCGCGCGGCGCCCACTCTTATCGATCTCGTTCACGAGCGCCTGTGCGCTGTCCGGTCGCGAAACATATGTGAAGGCGACATCGTAGCCGTCTTTTGAAAGTCTTTCGACCGCAGCGGCGCCGATACCACGGGCACCTCCAAATACGAGGGCGGTCTTTCGTTCTTCGATTGTCATGGGATTCTCCTTTTATTGACAGATCAGTCCATAATTGAGCAAATGAAAAGCCTCCTTGTTGCGGAGGCCGCGTTATGGTTTTAGACGCTGTGTTGCAAATCGTGCCATCGCCTTCAGATCGAGAGCTTTTGCGCCGCCACGCGCAGCCACCTGCAGGCCGGTCATCGTCATCTGAATGAACGCGGTAGTTTCTTCAGCGTCGAGAACGGGATTGATTTCCCCCGAACGCTGGCCCTCCAACACTCTCTCCAATATGCGTCGACCTAACGCCGCACTGGCAGAGTTGCGGCGCGAATTAAGGTCCGGGTCTGTCACGCCAAACTCGCCGACTGATCCAACCCCCATGCATCCCAGCGCCCGCTCGCAATCGTCTTCCGACACAAGACCGGAAAGCAGGTCTTCGATGCCTTTTATAGGCGATGTCGGGCCGCTCAACCTCATGACATGCCCAGTGTTTGTCCGCTGCTGATAGGTATCCAGCGCTTCCAGATAAAGAGTACGTTTGTCGCCAAAGGCGCCGTAGAGGCTTTGTCTGCCGATGCCCATCGCCACACGCAGATCATCGGTAGAGGTCGCGGCAAATCCCTTTGCCCAGAACACCCTCAGGGCTTTCTCCAACGCTGCGTCGCGGTCAAATTCTCTCGGTCTTGCCATGCGGACGACGTACCAATTATTGATTGATCCGTCAATAATTAAATTCCCACCATGCGGCGGAGATATACCGGGGCAAGTGCAACATGTTCGGGCGTCGATGAGAGTGCGAGCTTCCTGACTATGGCAAGCCACGGCCGCCGGAGCGCGGTTTTCTGTCATATTCCGAATTTTGAACGGTCTACGTGATCCCGGATTGACATCGAAGTCAATCGTGGATATTTTATATCCACGATTAGGGGATACACCATGAAACTGAGCGAAGGCGTCGAGCAGGCCATTCACTGCACGGCATTCCTGGCGGGGCTGTCCGAAGACGGCGTCCTGTCGGCGGCAGCACTGGCTGAACTCCACGGCGTATCGACGAGCTACCTCCTCAAGCATCTGCAGGCGCTTTCCGGCGCCGGGATCGTCGCAACGACGCCGGGTCCGAAGGGTGGATATCGGCTGGCCAAGGCGCCAAAGGACATCACGATGCTCGACATCGTCCTCGCGGTCGAAGGACCAGCGCCCGCCTTCCGGTGCGCCGAGATCCGCCAGCGCGGGCCGAATCCACTTCCGGCGCGCTACTTCACTAAGCCCTGCCAAATCAACGCCGCGATGCTGAAAGCCGAGAAGGCCTATCGCGCAGAACTCGCCAAGGTGTCCGTCGCGGACCTTCTGGCGGACCTTGGTGCAGCCGACGACGGGGGCATCGCCGCCCGGGGATGCGCCTTCCTTGAACTCCACGAACGCAAGACGGGCAATCGCGCCTCGTCATAGGAGAAAGCACCATGACCAAGATGAAGAAGGTCGTCGTCATCGGCGGCACGGGCCTGATCGGCTCGAAGGCAGTGAAGCTGCTACAGGACGCCGGCCACGAAGCCGTCGTCGCAAGCTCCCGCAACGGGATTAATGCCTACACGGGCGAAGGACTGGCCGAGGCTCTTACGGGCGCCGACGCCGTCATCGACGTGTCGAACATGATGTCTTTCGATAAGGCCGTCATCACCGACTTCTTCGACAAGTCGAGCCGAAACCTGACACGTGCCGAACAAGCCGCGGGCGTGCGCCATCACGTCGTCCTCTCGATCGTCAACGCGGACCGCCTCGCCGCGAACCCATACATGGCCGGCAAACTCGCCCAAGAAGACGCCGTCGCAGCATCGGGCCAGGCCTACACCATTGTGCGCGCGACACAGTTCCACGAATTCACGGAGACACTGGTGGGCGCCTACTCGGCCGACGGCGCGGTGAAAGTGCCGGATATCGACTTCCAGCCGATCGCGGCTGACGACGTCGCCGCTGCTTTGGTGGAAGCCGCGCTCGGGGAGCCGAAGAACGCATCCGTCGATCTTGCCGGGCCCGAACGGGCACCGTTCGAATCCTTCATCCGGACCTATCTCGATGCCAAGAGCGACGCTCGTCCGGTCAACGCCGACGCCGCCGTCGACTACTTCGGCGCTTCCGTTGTCGCCGGCTCGCTGGTTCCCGGCGGAGACTACATCAAGGGTGCGATCACGATCGCCGAGTGGCTCAGAACATAGGAGGGAAACAATCATGAAGACCATCCTCCATGCCGCTTCAGCCCTTGCGGTCTCTCTGGCCACAGCTTCCGCTCATGACGTCGCCAAGCCTGGACTTGCATATGATACGAAGGACGCGAAGGTGACGCTGGTTTACGAGCATCCCCTCCCGGACGTTCCCGGCAAGAGCGTGAAGGGCGTCCTCGTCGAGTACGGCCCCGGCGGCTACAGTTCCGCTCACACGCATGCAAAATCCGCCTTGATCTATGCGACGGTTCTCGAAGGCGCCATCCTAAGCGCCGTGAACGGTGGCGAGACGAAGACCTTCATCGCCGGGCAGAACTTCACCGAGCTGCCGGGCGACCGCCACGACGTCAGCGCCAACGCCAGCAAGACCGAGCCGGCGAAGCTGCTTGCCGTCTTCGTCGTCGATACCGATGACACCGCCCTGACGACACCGCGAAAGCCGTAGCGCTACCTACCAGACCTACCCCCTCACCTAGCACACGCAACGACGGTTTCTCCGGCGAACGGAGAACCGTGTCCACGAGAAAGGAAAACAATATGTCCCGCATGAACTGGTCCGAAGTCGCCCCCGAGGGTGCCAAGGCGCTCTTCGGCGTGCATCACTACGTCACCAAGAAAACGAACCTTCCTGAGGAGCTGATTCATCTCGTCTTCCTGCGCGTGTCGCAGATCAACGGCTGCGCCCATTGCATCGACATGCATAGTCGCGATCTGCGCAAGACGATGTCCGTCGATAAGATCACGCTTGTTCCTGTCTGGGATGAGGTGCCTCACCTGTTTAGCGACCAGGAACGAGCAGCACTGGCCTGGGCTGAAGAAGTCACGAATGTCAGCCAGACCCAAGCATCGGACGAGGCCTATGCCGCCGCAGCCGCAGCTTTCGAACCGAAGGACCTCGTCGATCTGACGATCACGATCGCTGCGATGAATGCGTTCAATCGTCTCGGGGCGCCATTCCGGCTTCCGGTTGCAGCCAAGGCGTGATCGCGCGAGCAGTGCAACCGCATAGGCACCTCCCTGCCGGGCCGTCGAGGTCCGACAGGGTGTTTCGACCTGCAGATGCGACCATCCCGGTCGCCATCTCCCAGACACGGAAGGCATTATCCGGATCGAACACTTCAGAGTGTTTATGAAGGTGAGCCGCTGTTTTACTCCTGCGTGAAACCGACTGACCACGATGTAGCAGGCCTTCGACTGACCGAAGGCCTCGCCTGACAACACCGCAAATCACTCGTGTGCCGATATGCGCTCAGCCTCGACGATCACCTACTGACAAGCCCGTTAAATGCTCAGAAAGCAGCCAGAGCCGTTCAGCAGCCTGTGGATCCATGGCCCAAGGCGCCACACCTTTGGTCCCATCCGTCTCCGCCTGCGGCAGGGCGACTTCGCAATCTTCGCAGTAGACGCCACCAATACCGTTGAGTTCGGGTCGCGTTGCTGCCCAGACGCTTGTTGCTGCCCCTTGTTCCGGCGTCTTGAGATCGCGCGATGGATCGACTCGACGGTTGCCATTCTCGTCGTAGACATCAAAAGACTTGATCTCGTCTTCGGTAAGATGGCGGGCGAGATCGGTCAGGATGATGCCCGGGTGCAAGGAAAATGACCGTACGCCACACCCTGCTCCAAGCCGATCAAGTTCAAGCGCAAACAGAGCATTTGCCGTCTTCGCCTGGCCATAGGCCTGCCACTTGTCATAAGGGCGAGCCTTGAAATCAATGTCGTCGAAATCGACTGGACCGATTTGATGGCCGCGCGATGACACAGAGACCACCCGCGCGTTGCCAGCCTTGACCAGCGCAGGCCACAGGCCTGCAACCAACCGGAAATGGCCGAGATGATTGGTGGCAAACTGGCTCTCGTGCCCAGCCTGATCCCGGGCAAGCGGCGTCGCCATGATGCCGGCGCTGTTGACCAGGATTGAGATGGGCATGCCCGCCGCAACGATCCTGTCAACAAAGGCGGCAACCGATGCGGGATCCGCAAGATCCATCGCTTCGATAACAACATTGTCGATACCGGCAAGTGTGCGTTCGGCCTTTTCGCGATTGCGAGCCGGTACGATGACACGAGCGCCGGCACCAGCGAGCGCCCGCGTCGTCTCGACGCCGAGACCGGAATAGCCGCCGGTGACAATCGCCGTCTTGCCGGAAAGGTCGATACCCTCGGTGACCTCGCGTGCCGTGCTGGATGCGCTGAAACGAGATCCAATAGGTTTCTGTTCGGACATGTTGTTACTCCTTCATTTGTGGCTCTGGTGTCCGTCCCCTATATCGGGTAGCTTCTCGGAGTCCCCAGCCTGCAGGATCCGGATTTCTGTCGTGATCGTCCAAAACATCCAGGATCCCCTGTCCGACGTGCTCAGCGCCATCGATGCGCGTGCGCTGTTCTCCGTGCGTTTTGCAGCCGGAGGCGCGTGGTCTGTTGCTTTTCCACCACCGGGCTACCTCAAGTTCAATGCAGTCCGTGAAGGCGTTGCCTGGCTGATCTCGGAGGGAGAGGCACCGTTGCGCATTGAAGCCGGCGATTGTCTTGTGGTCAGCGGCAAGGCGTTTACGCTTTGCAGCGATCCCAACGTGACGCCGATAGCGGCGGCAGAGGTATTCGCTGGGGGTAATCTCGATGTCTCAGTGGGCGATGGTCGGGATTTCGTGCTCCTCGGCGGCAGCGTCAACCTCGATACCGTCGATGGCTCACTCCTCACCGACGCCCTGCCGCCTGTTGTAGTGATTGACCACGAAGAGGCCGGACCGATTGGCTGGCTGCTCGAACAGTTGGACCTGGAGTGGAACAGCGCAGCACCGGGTGCTCGCGTCGCCTGCAACGACCTGCTGCGTCTGGTGTTTATCCATGTCCTGCGTGCCTATATGGCGCGCCAGACATCACAGCATCCCGGCTGGCTCGCCGGCCTTGCGGATGCTCGTCTGGCGCCCGCACTGCGGGCCATCCACGCCGATCCATCGCGCCGCTGGACGGTAGAAGCACTGGCGTCTCTTGCCGGCCAGTCCCGCTCCGGATTTGCCGAAAGATTTCGTGCCACCGTCGGAGCATCGCCGATCGACTATCTCGCGAACTGGAGGATGCGGCTTGCCGCCGCCCGGCTGCGGCGTGGCAACGAGCCACTGCCACGGATTGCACAGTCGCTCGGCTATGGATCCGACAGCGCTTTTGCCGCCAGCTTCCGCCGCGCCATCGGCCAATCGCCGGCGCGTTACCGTTCCCTGTATCGCAACAAGATGCAGAGTGAGGTTGTCAAGTCGTGACTGCTGGTTTGCCACTAGCCGGTCTGGTGCGCAGGCAGATGCAGCGTTGCAGCAAGTCCTCATTGTTTGCGACCGCTTTCAATTTGGACACACTCCGCATCATACGCCTTGACAGGAATCGAACCCAGAACCGGCAAACCGAAGAACTTATCACGCTGATTCTACCGCAAAAACACTCTCTATGATCGTCAAAGCTATCGGTCGTTTAAAGAACCGCAGACGTGGAGAGCTTCCCATGAGGCTGCTTAAACGGATCGGCTTTCGTTTGGATCGAGCCATTCACGCTGCTCATTGTTAGTGCTTTGACGGCCGCCTGTTCAACTTTTTACCCTTATTTATCCCAGGCCCGAGGACCGGCGGTGCTAGTCCTTTTTCCAGAGGCGCTGATGTGGATCGGCACCCAATTTGGAAAAGGAAAGCATCATGAAAAAGAATCTGCTCGCCACTGTCGCACTTCTCATGGCCATCTCTCCCGTTGCGGCTGAAGCCCGCTGCGTGCCGAACACCCCAGTCATCGCCGCTAAAGCCGTTCCCGTCATTCAGTACAAAAACACGACGATAGATGGCGTAAAAGTCTTTTATCGTGAAGCCGGCCCCAAAGACGCACCGGTGCTACTGCTTCTGCACGGATTTCCGACCTCGTCCCATATGTTCCGCAACCTCATTCCGCTGCTTGCAGACCGCTACCGCGTGATCGCGCCTGACTATCCCGGCTACGGTCAGAGTGATGCGCCCGACCACACCAAATTTTCCTACACATTCGAGAACCTGACCAACGTCGTCGACAAGCTGACAGAAAAAGTCGGCGCCGATCGCTACAGCATGTATGTGATGGATTACGGCGCACCGATCGGATACCGGCTCGCGCTCAAACATCCCGAGCGGGTTGAAACCCTGATCGTGCAGAATGGCAACGCCTATACCGAAGGCCTCGCCGCGTTCTGGGATCCGATCAAGGCCTATTGGGCCGAGAAGACGCCGGAACGCCGGGAAGCGCTCGCCGGTCTGGTTACGCTCGAAACCACGAAATTCCAGTATACCGACGGAATGGGCGATGTCTCACATATCAGCCCCGACAACTGGGTCGTCGATCAGGCCTTGCTCGACCGGCCGGGCAACAAGGACATCCAGCTGGATCTCCTGGGCGACTACGGCAGCAATGTACCGCTTTACCCGCAATTCCAGGCCTTCTTCCGCGACAACCAACCGCCAACGCTGATCGTCTGGGGCAAGAACGACAAGATCTTTCCCGAACCTGGCGCGCACCCCTATCTTCGCGATCTCCCGAATGCCGAGATGCACATTCTCGATAGCGGCCATTTCGCCCTCGAAGACAAGCTCGATGTGATGGTGCCGCTCATCCGGGATTTCCTCGACCGCAAGGTTTGCAACTGATCGATAGCCAATCCGTTCCGCGGGGCCAGCGGCCCCGCAACTTCCCCCAGCAAAGGAAAAGATCATGACCAGTCCCGTTTCGGGCACCCAGACAGCTGGTGCCCCGTCCCTCTCGATCGTCCTCGTGCACGGCGCATTTGTCGATGGCTCCGGATGGCAACAGGTCCATGGTGAACTTGTCGACCGCGGCTTTGAAGTGCTCGTCGCTCAACACCCGACGACCTCACTTGAAGGCGACGTTGCCGTGACCGAGCGCCTGATTGTCGCGGCTCGCCACCCGGTTCTCCTGGTGGGCCACAGCTACGGTGGAGCCGTCATCACCGAGGCTGGCGTCAACCCGAAAGTCCAGGCTTTGGCCTACATCGCGGCTTTCGTGCCGGATGCGGGCGAATCCGTCGCGGCTCTGAACGAAGCTCCGGAAGAGCCCGGCGAAACGAAGGCACCGTTGCTGCCGCCGCAGGACGGCTACCTCGTTGTCGATCCTGCCAGCTTTCCGGAAGCATTTGCCGCCGATGTCGACATCACGACCACGCGCTTCATGGCGGCGGCGCAACTGCCCTGGGGCCTTGCAGCGGTCATAGCACCCCTTACCCACGCAGCTTGGAAGACCAAACCCAGCTTCTATCTCGTCGCTTCCGCCGACAGGATGGTGCCGCCTAGCGCGCAGCGCCGGATGGCCAAGCGTGCGAGTGCTGCGATCACCGAGATCGACAGCAGTCACGCCGCGATGCTGTCGCACCCGCAGGACGTCGCGGCGTTCATCGCAGCCGCCGCCTCGGCCGCAACGCCGACCGAAGGTGCCGGACAATGACCCGGCCCGTCACCCATCACCGAACCACCAGCGTTGAAGGCGTGGAACTATTCTACCGCGAGGCTGGAGAGAAAGGCGCCCCTGTCGTGGTGTTGCTGCACGGCTTTCCAAGCTCTTCGCACATGTACCGCAACCTCATCCCAGCGCTTGCCAACCACTATCATGTGATTGCGCCCGACCTTCCGGGGTTCGGTCTGTCGGCAATGCCGTCTTCCAGCGAATTCGAATACAGCTTTGCCACTTTCTCGGATGTCATCGCCGGTCTCCTCGAACAGCTGGGCGCCGAACGCTACGCGCTCTATGTCATGGATTATGGCGCGCCAACCGGGTTTCGTCTGGCGCTCGCGCATCCGGATCGGGTGACCGCCCTGATCGTCCAGAACGGCAACGCCTATGAAGACGGCATGGGGGATTTCTGGGGAGTGACGCGGGCTTACTGGGCCGACAACGGCCCGGTAAACCGCGACGCGCTGCGGCCTTTTTTATCGCTTGACGGCACACGTTTCCAATATCTCACTGGCACAAAAGATGAGACGCGGATCGATCCGGCGGCCTGGTTATACGATCAGCTCTTCCTCGACCGCCCGGGCAGCACGGACATCCAGCTGGACATCATCTACGACTATAGGACCAATGTCGGGCTCTACCCCGACTTCCACGCCTATTTCCGCGCCCATCAGCCGCCGGCCCTGATCCTGTGGGGCGAAAATGATCCCATCTTCCTGCCGGAAGGCGCACGCGCCTTCCTCCGCGACCTGCCCGAAGCCGAGCTTCATTTTTTTGATACGGGACATTTCGCCCTGGAGGACAAGGCGGACGAGATGATCCCGGTCATGCGCGACTTCCTCGCCCGAAACCTGATCCGTTAATTGGAACCCAAGAAAAGGAAAATGACCATGTACAACAGCAAATCCAAGCCGAGCGTCCTTCCCACCGGCGGCGGCGCAGCCCTCATCGATCCCTCCGACGCGCTGATCCTGCTTCTCGATCATCAGTCGGGATTGTTCCAGACGGTCAAGGACATACCGGTCGCCGATCTGCGCCGGAATGTGGAAATGATCGCCAGGCTCGCCACTCTCTTGAACATCCCGGTGATCACCACTGCTTCGGAACCTGCCGGCACCAATGGTCCACTGATGCCCGAGATCCATGAATTGGCGCCGCACGCCGACTATGTGCCGCGCAAGGGAGAAGTAAACGCCTGGGACAATGACGATTTCGTCGCAACGGTTCGCGCAACCGGCCGCAAAACTCTCATCATGGCAGGCGTCTGGACCAGTGTCTGTGTGATGTTTCCGGCACTCGACGCCCGCGCCGCCGGCTACGACGTCTATGCGGTGCTCGATGCCTCGGGGGATCCGAGCGAAATGGCCTCGCGGATTTCACTTGCCCGCTTCGTGCAGGGCGGCGTCAAGCCGACATCGACCAATGCATTGCTGTCTGAGCTTCACCGCACCTGGGCGCGTCCCGAGGCTGCCGAGCTTGGCAAGCTCTACGGACTTGCCGCACCGAACTATGCCGCCGTGGCCGAGAGCTATGCCCGCGCGCAGCAGGCCGCTAGAGAGGCAATCTAGTACTTTGTGCATCCGACGCCCTGCGAACAGAGCACACTTTAGGGAAATACGATATGAGTTACGGTTTCATGGATATCGCGATCACGCCTTCAGTTCGCAGGGCGCAAGCGGAAATGGGAGCGGATCATTTCTGGTCCGACTTCAAGGGACACCGCGAATTCGACCGCTTCACGGCACAGGAGACCGCGTTCATCGCACAGCGCGACAGCTTCTACATGGCCTCCGTTTCGGAAACAGGCTGGCCTTACGTTCAGCATAGAGGCGGGCCTGCCGGCTTTCTCAAGGTCCTCGACGATCGCACCCTCGCCTTCGTCGATTACCGCGGCAATCATCAATATATCACCACCGGCAATCTGACAGAAAACGACCGGACATGCCTGTTCCTGATCGACTACCCCGCGCGCACCCGGCTGAAGATCTATGCCCGTGCCGAGAAGCTGGCCCTTGAAGCCGATCCGGTACTTACCGAGGCCATCACCGATGGTGCTTATGGAGCCAAGGCTGAACGCATTTTCAGGTTGAAGCTCGAGGCGTTCGACTGGAACTGTCCGCAGCATATCGTGCCGCGTTACACCCAAGCCGAATTTTTGGCCGCCTCTCGACATCTTCTGGACAAGGTCGCTCAGCTTGAGCAGGAAAATGCGTCACTGCGGGAGCGCCTCGATTCGCGACGAAAAGATTGAGCACGAACCGAGGAGAATGCAGCAAGGTCAACCAAAGTCCGTTGCACCGACGGCAAGCTGGGTCCGTTTGGTAGCGGCACCTGCACCCATTGCGCGGGCGCAATCCAATGACGTCTGGAAATAGCCCATCGCCTTGTCGGGCCGCCTGTTTCCGGCTGCAATCATTCCCGCAACGCGCCCAAGATCCGGATGCCACCAACGCTCTTCTCGTATGCCAGTTTCTGCAAGCACGGCGAACAGACTATCCTCAGCAAGCTGCAGTTCGCCTGCGGCAAGATATGCCTCCGCCAACAGGCTCCGGTAGAAGGGCACGCGAGCACGCCAGTTCCCCCGAAGCAATCCGCTGATACTGTCTTGCATCAGGGTAAAGCCTGCCTGCTCACCTCGAGAGGACTGGATAGCACCGGCGAAAAACTTGGCTGTCCCCTCGTAAATGCCGACACTTTCTCGCCGGCTGACGTCGGCCAGTTGTTGCTGAAGCCGCGAAGCAGTTTCGAGATCACCCTCCACGAAAGCGATCGGAAGGGCCGCAAGCGAAATTGCATTGCCCAAGGAGATCATGTGATCGAGACCGGCGGCACGATCGATCGCCTGACCGGCCAGCCGGGAGGCACGATCAGAATCACCTTGTAACCAAGACAGAAATGCCTGAGAAAAACGAATACCGGCAGGCAAATCGACCTGGAACCTGGACAAGCCATGCCCTTCCTCCAGGTGACCCCAATCATCCATCAGCGCCTCCAGGTCGGCCGATGCCGAATTGAACTCGCCTGCATAGATCTTGATATGCGCTAAAAGTCGTTTGCCGTCGGGCGCCGTCGACCAGTCCAGAGCCTTTGCTGCCGCAAACTCGTTCATGCTGCGCAATGCCGTGCGGGGCCGGCCGGAATAGGCCAGAAAAACGGCCTGTCCGCACACCGATCGTATTTCAAATTCCTCGTCGCGCGACCCGTTCGCATGAAAGATGCTTTCGCGCCAAGCATCATCGGTTTGCGGGTGCATGTGGCGCGCCAGTGTCATGGCCCAGGCCCGAGCCGTGGAGAGCCTGGCTCGGCCCAGTGGCGCGAGCCCCATGAGGGCAGCGCTGTTTGACCCGGCAAGGTCGATGGCCTCCAGCATTTCCCTAAACGCCGATAGTTCTTGCCACAGCGGCAAGGCAGCGACCACCAATTCGACACCCAAAGCCGCATCGCCTGCGGGATCAAACGCCCAACCGATGGCCGCGCGAACGTCGTCGATCTGCCTCCGATATTTGCCGAGCCATTCGCGAGATGTCTGCGACGACCAATCCCGTTCGGCAATCTGCAGCTTGTCCTTTGTTCGAACGGCAAAATGTCGTCTTGCCTTCTCTCTGTAGAGGGAACCTGAAAGACGCCGCGCGGCATAGGCACCCGTGCTTTCGGCAAGTCTGTAATGCACAGTCCCGCCGTCGTATTCCGCTGATACCAGCGACTTTGCCACGAGCTGCGACAGTGCGTCTCGCCCGGTCATCGGCTCCAGGGCGCCGGCGAAATACATCGCCTCCACGTCGTCGGAGTTGAAACGGCCGGAAAATACCGAAAGCAGACCGAGCAAGACCGCCTCACGGTCAGGAAGAAGCCGATAGCTCCAGTCGAGCGTCGCCTCCAAGGATTGGTGGCGCAAGGGTGCATCCCTTGCTCCCCGGTTCATCGTATCAAAGCCATCCCTGAAGAGGTCATCGAGCGCCGAGGGTGCAAGAACACTGGCCGTACCGGCGGCCAGTTCGATGGCGAGTGCCAAGCCGTCCAGCCGTGAGCAGATCGAAACAACACTGCGGACATATTCATCAGTAGGCTTTATATCGCCTAAACCGTACGCCTTTGAAATGAACAGCTGGATTGCCGGAAACTGTAGCGCGTCGCTGATGGACATTGTCGTCGTCTGGTGCGGATAAGCCAATCCTGAGAGAAAATGAATCTGCTCGTGCCGCGTCCGTAACGGCTCGCGGCTGGTCGCAATGATCCGCGCCGAAGGAACGTCCGCGGATATCCGCTCAACGATCGTCGCGGCCATCGCGACAACGTGCTCGCAATTGTCGATGATGAGAAGCAGCCGGTTGCTGCGAAGGACGTCGATCACGCCTGCGATGGGATCATCAAACCCAAGCGACACGCCGAGGGCAGACGCGATCGCCGGAACCACAAATCGCGGGTCGCTCAGCGTCGAGAGATCCGCAAAGGCGATGGCTTCGTTTGCCCCGCAGGATTGCTCAGCAACCGTAACCGCAAGAGACGTTTTTCCCGCGCCGCCTGGCCCGACGATGGTGACGTAACCCGCTTGATCAAGCTTTTCCGAGATCTGCCGGGTCGCTTCATCGCGGCCGAGGAGCGGCCGAACCTGGGGTGCCGCGATATGATGGCTTGTGCTGGCAACCACTTGCCGGGCTGGCGCCGGGCGATCGCTTTCCAAGGCGGCGACGAACTTGTAACCTCGCCCAGCAATGGTTGCGATGTACTCCATGGAAGGATCAAGTTCGGCTAGCGAGCGTCGAAGGTTGCCGACATTGACCTTCAGGTTATGGTCGTGGACGATATAATCTGGCCATACATGCGCAAACAGATCGGCTTTGCTGACAACCTCGCCCGCCCGCGCCACGAGCAGGGTCAGAATGTCGAAACCTCGCCCACCGAGGCCGACGGGTTGCCCCTTGTACAGGAGGGATTGAGCTTCTGGCAGAAAACGGAAATCTCCAAACTGGAAAGCGGTCTGTTTCGACAATGTCTGTAACCCGAGATCGTGTGACACCCTGCTCTCACAATTCAAAAAATTTAACGATATACCGCGCTGGCCAGTTTTCAAGGCGTATGGAGAAAGGTTGCACCGCAGGCTGGCTCAAGATGAAGGTTGCCAGGCCTCTTCGCAGATCTTCGATGGTGTTGGAAGATCGTCTAGCTCGCTCAAAATCGCTCAACGCCAAAGTCGGCGCAAATCCTCATCAACGGGATTTCTGGCCCAGACGGGCGTGCAGGATTCGCCGATGAAATTGTTCTATTTTTAATCCGACGGTTCCGTTATCTGCTTTCGGCGAAGTGTCGGCCATTGGAGTACTCTGTTGGATTCTTGTTCTTCTGATCAGCCCTGCCTCACGCAGGAGGATGCCATTGAGGCCAAAGCTTTCATTGATCTGCACAAGGCCGCCCGCGGCCGATTGACGGACGAGGAGCGGTTCGCATGCGTTTCCATGAATGGTGGATGCACGATCTCACTACCGAGCGCGCCTGCGATCGGCCTCAACCGTATCCTTGGCCTCACCACACGTGAAGATCTCGACAAGGCCTACAGCTGGATGAGGGGAAAGACGGGGAACCGGTTCTTACAGGTCAATGCCGACACTGCATCGGACGAGCTGACACAGTGGATCGAGACGAAGGGGTTGGTTGCCTACGGACCTGGATGGGCGAAGCTTCGGCGATCCACGGACACGATCCCTCTTCCATCGCCAGGCACCGTGAAAACACGAAAAGTTCGGCCCGACGAAGCCGAGGTATTCGGCGCCATGATGTGTGCCGGTTTTGGCTTTCCGGAAAGCCTCACTGCTCTATGGGCAGCAATCGTGGGACGCGACGGATGGTCTTGTTTCTACGCGTTGGATGGAGACACACCCGTGGGAACAGGAGCGATGTTCGCTTCAGGATCCTTCGCGTGGCTCGGCGGTGGAACGACCGTGCCGAGCTTTCGAAATAGAGGTTCACAAAAGGCCCTAATTCAAGCTCGTCTAAAGGAAGGCGCAGACCGTGGCGTGTCGACTTTCGTGGTAGAGACCGAAGTGCCATCGGCCGAAAAGGCCAACATCTCGAACGCCAATTTAGCGAAAATGGGTTTCGTGCATATCTATAATCGCAGCAACTTCATTTTATGACACTTGCTGTCAAGAGAGGACCAAGGTCGTGCATTAGCAATATGATTTGGTTCGTCAGCTTAGTGCGACTGACTCTACGGATATTTATGGGGCCACTACATTGCAAGGTTATGCCTTGGCTCTTGAGGGGATTTAACCATTGGCACGCTTCTTTCTTCCCGATGCAGTCGGTCCGTAGGACGGCTCTATGGAGGTCGACATCATAGGAGCCAGCGCTGGGTGTTTTCTCGTATAAATATGTCCGAAGAGTTCGGCAGCGAATGCTCTTCCCTCAACTCGGCTATCTCTCGGCCATATGAAGCGGCACCTCTACCTACGCTTTACCCTGGGCCACAGCTCCAATAAGATTCGAAAACACCCCCTCGGCCTCGGAAGCGGAGCAGTTTCCCCGTGTAACAGCGCTTGTCAACGCGTCTCCTGCCGCAACCAATGCCGCGCAGGCCAATGCCAGCGATTCCGGCTGAAAGTTTGAGTGAGGCCGTAAAACATCCATGAACATTTCGATCACAGCATCGACTAGCTCTTGGTACACGTTGGCTTTCTCCTCGCTTCCTGCAAGCGCTGCGCCGACAGCATGAAATTCGTCACCTTGGTCGGTTCCGCAGGCCAGATAAGTTTTAGCCAAAGCCAATATAGTCTGTTTTGCCGGTCGATTTCCCTGAGCCATAAGTGTGCGAAACGCGGCAATGCGTTCGGTGTCTATCCAACGATAGAGTTCAATTAACAAACCCGTTCTGGTCTCGAAGTGCTCGTAGGTCACAGGTTTGGAAACGCCCGCCCGCACTGCCAGGTGACCTAGTGTCAGCCGATCAGCACCTTCTTCCCGAACGATCAGGCGCGCCGTCTCTAGTAGCTGCTGACGCCTCTCGGACTTCGAAAGTCGGCCTTTAGTCCTATTGTCGATGGCAGCTTTTTGCTTTTCCACTTGCATACCTACTTTTAGTAACCTACCATGTGTAGGAATTAGTAAACCACAGGTATCGTGATGTTACAAGCTTCTGGAAGTCTCCACGACCCAATACTTATTATCGGCGGCGCCGGCGAGGTTGGGCGATGGGCCACACGCTTCTTGCGTGAGCAATATCCTGATGTACCAATCCTCATTGGCGGTCGCGACGAGCAACGCGCGATACGAGCAGCAGCAGCTGTCGACGGCGCGTCTGCGGTGGTAGTGGACCTCACTGCCTCTGACCTGGGGCTAGGCGAGCAACGTGTCTCGGCGGTCGCAACGCTCTTTACGGACAAAACCGGGGCAGCTCTCCGCTGGGCCCAACAATTGGGCGTTGGGCACGTCAACATCTCACCAAGCATAAGCGAGCTGGGCTTGGAAACTGCTACATTCATGCAGAGACCTACCGCCGCGCCAGTCGTCCTTGGTACAGAATGGCTCGTTGGTGCGACAAGCGTACCGTCACTCTTGTTCGCCCGAGAATTTGGTCGTCTGGAAAACATTCATATCGAGGCAGTGCTCGATGAACAGGATGCGTTCGGACCTGCAGCGAATGCAGATCTTGAGCGCCAGATGTATGCGGGTGCTGCCGCTCTTTTGAGAACGGTTGGCGCGTGGCGATGGTACCATGGCGCCGAGACCAGATCGAAGGTGCGCGCAATCGACGGCACCGAGTTGGACGCGAACGTGTTTTCGCCAAACGACGTCTTGTTGTTGGCAAACGCAACCGGCGCTCCTGATATTCGGTTCGACCTGGCCATTGGAATGAGCTCCACCCGCCGGAATGGCGGACCGGTATCGACTGAAATCATTATCAACCTTTCGGGCCTGGATCACGCCGGGCAGCAGCTTCGGAAACGTCACGCGATCGTTCACCCCGGGGGGCAGATGCCGCTAACGGGTCTGGGTGTCGCGCTCGTTCTTGAACGCTTGGCTGGTCTCGCGGGCGATACGCCCCGACCGGGCCTCTATTTCCCAGCCCAGGTCATCGACCACTCCACATACTTTGATCGGCTTCGCGCATCAGGCGGTGAAGTCATTGAATTGTAGCCGATCCAACACGCGCTGCAAGGCTCGGATCAAGCATAACCTGGAGCAGAAAATGAACCACACTCATAAAGCATCAGCCGCCACGGATCATCCCGTACACCATTCGCAAATCGAGGCCAACGGAGCCTCTTTCCATGTGGTTGAACAAGGCCGCGGTCCAGTAGTGCTCTTCTTGCACGGATTTCCAGACACTGTGGAAACGTGGCGTAGCCAGATGCAAGTTGTCGCAGAAAACGGATACCGCGCGATCGCGCTCGACATGAGGGGTTTCGGCGAGAGCTATGCCCCGAACGATCCCGCACTTTACAGCGGGGCCCTAATTGTTGGCGACCTGATTGGCATCCTTGATGCGTTGCAGGTGCCTACCGCAACCATCATATCCCATGACTGGGGTGCCGACCACGGACAACGGGCGATGGTCATGCGACCGGATCGTTTCAACGGCATCATAACGCTCGGCATCCCGTTCCTGCCGCGTGGCGAGCTGAGTACATGGGACTTGCTACGCAGTCGCGGTCTCGGCGATCTCTATTATGCTTTCGACATGATGAAGCCGGAG
>NZ_LMFF01000009.1:0-20635 GCF_001427205.1 Rhizobium sp. Root491 | reverse complement strand
GATCGATTATAATAACAATATCATGATATTGTTATTATAATCGATCGCCGCTAATTTTCGTCGCCTTTTCAATCCACTTCCCAATCAGATTCCTTCCCGCTTCCCATATAACGTCGCCTTTCTCGCTGTAAAAACCTATATAAAATCACATGGTTATAGCGGTCCAAAATTATCTGCGCACAAACAGACGAACTTTACCAATCAAATCCCCACTCTCCCCTTAATGCGGTTAGTTTATGCTTATTTATATGTTTTGCGTGCCCGGATGAATAAATTATATGTTTTACCGACACCCTCCCGCCGTTGATCAGATCCTAATTAAACCACCTAATCACCCTCGCCAAAGGGGAAATTCATTCCCATCAACAAGTATAAATATACAAATATATGTATTAATAGCAATTACGAAGGTATGATATTCCGCCTGCGCACCCTGTAGCGCGTGCTACCCTCATCGCAATCGAATGACAGGTAAATACGAATCGTTCAGCCTATCAAAAGTTGCACAAAATGATTGACTATCGCGGCTGCGTGAGGGAGCCTCTGCGCGAAATACATGAATGCCTGCGGGTGATCCGCTGGACGCCAATCAATATTGCCTCTGCCTTGCAATGTGAACTCTCATGGATCGAGGCGCTGGAAGCCGGCAACGATACAGTTCCAGATGGCCTCGCAACATGGCTGGAAACGCTTGCGCAAGCCCATGAAGCATTACCGCCATCAACCTACAGAGGAAAACGGTCGACATTCTGATGCGGCCAACAGCTGAAAACCTTCACCAACAACCGGATTACGTCATCAATGCGCCGCAGCCCATCGCGTAGCTATGCGAATATTCCCCTGTACCGCGGTTGGCTGCACGAAGAAATCGCGGAGCACGAACGTGAGCTCGACCGGATGGTCACCGACAGAGCTCCTGCGAGTGACCTGTGCCCAATCTCCCTCCAGTCTTCGGGGATCAGAGCACCTGCCACAAAAATCGGAGAACCGCTCCCAACAGCACCAAATGATATCGACTTCTCGCTAAGGTTGATTTAGCGTTGGGACTCAGTTGGCTCGGAGGGGGACGAGTAAGTGCATCTTCACGCTTATCGGTTGCGAAACTATCGCAGATTCAAGAATGCAAAAATTGAACTAGGAAATGAAATCTCGATTTTTGTGGGGTCTAACAATAGTGGAAAAACCTCCGCCACTCACGCGGTGCACACGTTCGTTTCCGGTGCAAAGGATCGATTGAATCTCTACGATTTTAGCGCGTGTTGCTGGGCAGAGTTTGACGCCATCGGCGAGATCGATCTCGGCGCGGCGGAACCCGCGGAACTCAGACTTCCCAGCATAGACATCGATCTTTGGCTAGATGTTCAGGCCTCAGATCTCTATCTTGTCATCCCACTCCTGCCTAGCACCTCATGGGAAGGCACGAAGGTCGGTATCCGGGTCTCGTTTACTGCGAAAGTTGCCTCCGAGATTGTTCGCAACTATCAGGCGGCAAAGTCCAAAAGCGCGGAACTTACCAAGGATCTTCCGGATACTTACGAACCCTGGCCCCGATCACTGACGGATTATTTGCAAAAAGAACTCAAGAACGAATATGAGTTCCGATACTACGTACTAGACCGATCTCAGTTCGATGAAGACCTTAATGAGACCGGGGGCTATGCACCGACGCAGCTGGAGACAGAGCCGGGCGGTGCGGCTGTACTGAGATCATTGATCCAGATCGACAACCTGAGCGCGCAGCGTCATCTGGCTGATCCAGTCACAGAGACCGGCGGAGCGGGAAGATCGGAAGACCTGTCAAAGCGGTTAAGCCGGTTTTACAAAAGAAATCTGGATCAGAGGCAGGATGACCATGGCGCCCTAAAAGCACTTGCCGATTCCGAGAAGGCTCTCAACATCCATCTTGATGACGTGTTTCGGCCGACGTTGGATCGTTTATCAAAGCTCGGATATCCTGGCATCAACAATCCCGAGCTGAAAATCATGTCAGCCCTCGATCCCGCTCATGTCATGAGTCAGGATGCCCGTGTACACTACGTTCTAGGCGATGGGGCGAACGCTGCAACTTTGCCCGATAGTTACAACGGGCTCGGCTTCAAGAATTTGATTTACATGGTCGTGGAAATCCTGGACGCTCAGGCAAAGTGGGCGAGTGTGGGTGAAAATCGACCGCCGCTCCACCTGATCTTCGTAGAGGAGCCAGAGGCGCATCTCCATGCGCAACTGCAGCAAGTCTTTATCCGCAACGTGCTGGATCTTTTGAAGATCCCAGACGACGACGACAGCATATTTTCGACCCAACTCGTGGTGACGACCCATTCCCCCCATATTCTTTACGAACGCGGCTTCAAGCCAATTCGATATTTCAGAAAACAAAAGAGCGGGACGGAGCAGATCACTGAAGTCCTCAGCCTGTCTCGTTTCTATGATTCGCAGCCCGCGGACCGAGATTTCCTTGAGAGGTATCTCAAACTCACTCATTGCGACCTTTTCTTTGCCGACGCTGCAATTCTGGTAGAAGGCAATGTCGAGAGGCTGCTCCTTCCGCTTATGATTGAAAAGGTCGCAAAAAGTCTCCGATCATCCTGTCTTACCATCTTGGAAGTAGGCGGCGCCTTTGGCTACCGATTCAAAACGCTGATTGAATTCCTCGGACTTACTACCCTTATCATTACTGATATAGACAGCGTCGGCCCCACCATTTTGGCCCCGGCCGGCGTTGAAGCTGCAGAACCGGACGACGATGAAGACGTGGAAGAATTTGAGGTGCCACTCATCCCAGATGGCGAGGCGGCGGAAGTTGCAGCGCCCGCGGACGACGCGGCCTTAGAAAAGAAACCAAAGTTTACGAAAAAGATGGGCAAGGCCTGCTTGCCTTCGCTCACTGGTGCTTTGACGTCAAACCAGACACTGATCAGCTGGTTGCCGGGTTCGCAAACAATTGCAGAACTGCGGGATTCTGAGGATGCGGACAAAACTGCGGACCTAGATGATGGGGCCAAGGTGCGCGTGGCTTACCAGACCAAGCGCCCCGTCACCTGGAACGGTCACACCGAGGATTTGTATGGCAGGACACTTGAAGAAGATTTCGGCCTTGAGAATCCAACGTGGTCACAGGCGGCAGCGCGCAAGAATATAGGCCTTGTCGTCCGTGGGCCCGCGCCCAACCCAACGGCATTGGCAGCTGGCTTGCATAAGAAAGTTTCCAGCAAGAGCTTCGATAAGACTAAGTTCGCACTCGGTGTAATGACAGAGGATGTGTCGAGTTGGGATGTACCGTCATACATTCGTGATGGCCTAGTCTGGCTTAAGGAACAGATCGCAGTCGAGGCCGACGAGCCGTTGCCCGCCCCTATTGCGGATGGCGTTGTAGGGGTTGAAGCCGCATGATTAGCCGCGCCAATAAGCCCGATACGCAAGCGGACCTCACGTTAAAGCAGTGCATTTCGGAATCACCTCCGCGAAGCTTCATCATGAAGGCAGGTGCAGGGTCTGGAAAAACAACCTCACTTATCAAGGGATTGTCGGGGGTGGTAGCCCTGCATGGCGAACGCCTTAGAAAAAACCGCCAACGGGTCGCCTGCATTACCTATACGGAAATTGCTGCCGGAGAAATCTGGCGCGACGTCGGAAACACCCCCCTCGTACATGTGTCAACGATCCATAGTTTCATGTGGCTCTTGGCGCGGCCGTTTCAAAGCGATATCAGAGACTGGGTTTCGGGGCGTATCCAGGAAAAGATCGCCAAACTGAGGGCTGAGCAAGCCGCCTTCGGCCCCAGAGTTCAGCAGCGTACCAAGGACAAAGCTGTCCGCGATCTGGCGAGATTTCATCGTCAGGCCGCGCAGATCGTGACGGTGCAGGGTTTTCGTTATGGCACCGGCAGTGACTATCCGAAGGGAATATTGGGACACGACGACATCATCAAGCTCGGGTCATACTTGCTAACGGAACGGCCTCTGTTCCGTACGCTGACGGCGCAGCAATTCCCCTTCGTGTTTGTCGATGAAAGTCAGGACACGACGGTAGAAGTCATCGCGGCGTTGAAGGCAATCGGCCTGAACGCAACGTCACCACTATGCCTCGGATTCTTCGGCGACCCGATGCAACGCATCTATGCGACAGGAACAGGATCGATCGATCCGGAACCGGATTGGGTGGAAATTCCCAAGCCGGAGAACTACCGGTGCTCTAAAGAAGTTCTGGCCGTTGCCAATGCAATTCGTCGCGATGGTGACGATTTGGTCCAAGTTGCCGGGGAGCGGTTCGGACCGGATGGAGCAATCCCCACTCAGGACGGTTGCGCAAAGCTTTTCGTCCTGCCTGCTGATCAGAACCGAGATGATAATCTCAAGCGGGTCCGAACGTCGATGGCGCATTTTACGAATGACGAGGACTGGGTCGAGGGTCCGGACGATGCAACGCGTATCAAGCTGCTGGTGATTGTTCACAGAATGGCGGCGAAGCGCCTGGGCTTTGGCGATCTCTACGCAGCTCTCAACGATAAAGCCCCCGATAGCTTTAAAAACGGTTTCCTGGACGCGTCGGCTTGGCCATTGAAGCCTTTTGTTTCTTTCATTCTACCGTTAGCGGCCGCATCTGCAGCGGGTCGTCATCTGGACGTGATGCATCTTTTGAGGCGGTTCTCCCCTCTCATGGAAAAAGATGGATTGAAGGGACGAGATGTAGCGAAACAGCTGGGAAAAATAGACCAGCTGGTCGCGTCTATCACTCAGGCATTTGCGGTGGATTCTGAAGCGACAGTGAAGGACGTCCTAGCAATTGTGCAGTCCTCCGGGCTCTACAACATCGATTCCCGCCTGTCCGCATATCTCGACCCGCCACCCGTACGTCCTGCCGAAGAATTGGTCGAAGCGGAGGACGTCGCCGATGATGAGGATGATGGCGAGGAACTCACCAAGGAAATTGCCGCCATGGATCGTTTTCTGTCATGCTCTGTACGCCAGTTTCTTCACTACGAGGTCTATGTCGCGGAAGAATCTCCTTTCCGCACCCAGCAAGGTATCAAGGGCGCGGAATTTGATAGAGTCGTGGTCGTCCTAGACGATGAAGAGGGGACACATAACCAGTTTTCGTACGAAAAATATCTTGGTCTAAAAGCTCCGTCAGACACTGATCTGAAAAATCATCGGGAGGGCAAGGAGACCACGGTGGATCGAACTCGCCGATTGTTTTATGTAAGCTGTACTCGCGCACTCAGGGATCTGGCGGTCGTTCTGTTTACCGCAGATCCTGGCACAGCGGCTGCGTCTCTCCGGAATGCCGGAATATTTACACCTGCAGATGTACTGATTGAAGCCGACCTAGCCCCGTGATCGACAGAACGGCGATGGGAACCACGCCAAGGAAGTAGAAGAAACTGGAACCAAAGGATCAGTTGATTCTGACGACCTGGTCGGCCGTTGCCAGTGATACGCTGCATTTCGTAAAGCATGTCAACGAGGGACGTAGCCAGTGATACGCGATATTTGCGGAACCAGACCGAGGTCGGAAGTCCATGAATGATGAATTCCCAAAGGATTCAAGAGTTCTGGCTGCCACCCGCGCTTTAAACCTCAGACATTCTGCAATCGACATCAAAGCGAACCTCATTCGCATTGGCTGCGACGATTTCCAGGCCTCCACCGCTATTGAACAGGCGATAGCCGGAATACAGGAACGGAAGGCTGCGGCCAAAAAGGAGACTAGGACATGGGGCCAATGGAGCTGCTGTTTGGCTGCGCCATACTGGCATTGGCGATCTATGCAAGCGCTGGAGGAGAATTGCCGAGTGGGCGGACTGGACGACTGGTACTCGGCTATGTTCTAGGTGGCGGGGCTAGCGTCGTAGGGATTTGGCTTCTCATCAAAGGCAGCTGAACAGTTTTATACTAGCACCGTGTGTCGCTGCGGTGGAGGCAGTTGCTAATGACAAGTCAGTGGGCGCCTTCCAAATGGACGCGCATTTTTTCCCGACCGTCGGACTGGACGCTCACCCGGGACGGAATGCGCTTAATCCTCAATATCGACGGTGTCTCGCATATCGCGGACGTGACGGAATCTTTGTCGCTCGTCGTGCGAAACGGCCTTTTCTCGTCCACCGTTACCATCAAGCTGGAGGGTCTGGAGCCGGTCAAGGTCCGTGGCCTTTCCAAACACGCCGCAGCGTCGCTCCGATCCGGTTTCGCCGACATACTGGAAGAGATCCGCATTCGGGAAGAGACTGATCTGCTTTTGTGGACACATGTCACTCTCATCGAATGGCTCACGAAACGCCGCGCAGCCGAGCACCGTGCCGATTCAGCGCGGCGCTGGCTAACCAATGAGATGCTGCATTCGTTAGAGGGTAAACGCCCGCAATTAGACACCTTCAAGATGTTGACACTGCTGCGCGACCCCGCGCTGAGAGTTAGATTGGGCGAGAAGGCGGCAGAGCTTGATCGGGACCTGCGCGAGTGGGCGAGCGACCTTGGGGAAACCTGGCGCAGTCTGAACGCCCGCCACTCGGAACGGGAGCTGATTGAGTGCGCGGAAATCCTCGATCGCGTCGAGAGCAGACCACTGACGCCAGAGCAGGCGCGAGCCGTCATATGCTTCGATAACCGCGTCCAGGTGGTCGCCTCTGCGGGCTCCGGCAAAACCTCGACCATGGTAGCCCGAGCGGCATATGCCATATACCGTGGCATCGCCACGCCTGATGAAATCATCATGCTGGCCTTCAACAAGCCGGCGGCCGAAGAGTTGAAAGAGAGAGCCACGCGCTCGTTTCAGAGACTAGGTATGAACGTGTCCGTGGAGGCCTCTACCTTCCATAAGTTGGGTTTGGATATCATCGGTAAGGCGACAGGGAAGAAGCCGGATATTCCCGATTGGGCATTCGATCCGGTCGATGGCTTCCGAAAGCTCGCCGAGCTGATCGACGGCCTAAAGGATAGGTCGATTGCATTCCGTGCCCAATGGGATCTGTTCCGCTTCGTGTGCACCCGCGATCTGCCGAAATTTGGTGAGGCGGCTCGGCCGGATGCTTGGGACGAGCAAGGGAATGGCTCTATCCTCACCGCTGACGGCACCCGTGTCCGGAGCCAGGAAGAGGCGCTAATCTCAAACTGGCTGTTCTACAATGGGGTCAACTACCGGTACGAACACGCCTACGTCCACGACACCGCCGATGCCTCGCATCGGCAATACAAGCCTGACTTCTTTTATCCGGACATTGATCTCTACCACGAGCATTTCGCTCTCGATGCCCGAGGAAACGCCCCTTCCCACTTTGGTGACTATGTGGCCGGGGTCGAATGGAAACGGCAGCTCCATGCGGAACGGGGAACCGCGCTTATTGAGACGACCTCGCACCAGGTGCGCACGGGCACAGTGCTGGACCATCTCGAAAAGGAGCTGACTGGGCGCGGCGTTGTTCTCGATCCGAACCCCGATCGGCCGATCCCGGAAAATGGCCTGAGGCCCATGCCGTCGGAGGAACTAATCGGACTCGTCCGCACGTTCATCAGCCACTACAAAAGTAACGGGCTGACCCCGGAAGAGCTAGCAGAACGGGTGGACAGGCTTCCCGCTGACGCCTTCAAACACCGCTACCGGATGTTCGCTTCCCTGGCTGTTCAGATCATCAAAGCGTGGGATGAGGCGCTTGCGGCGGTAGGTGGCATCGACTTCGAGGACATGTTGAATATGGCCGCTGAGTATATCGAGAACGGCACGCTCGAAGAGCCCTACCGGCTGGTGATGGCCGACGAGTTTCAGGACGCCTCGCGAGCGCGGGCGCGGCTTTGCCGAGCTTTGGTGCAGAAGAAGGACCGATACTTCTTCGCGGTCGGTGACGACTGGCAATCTATCAACCGGTTCGCCGGAGCGGATATTTCTGTGATGACTGGCTTTCAGGATTGGTTTGGGCACGGACAGATTCTGAAGCTGGAGCGCACCTTCCGGTGCCCGCAGGCACTATGTGACGTCTCCAGCCAGTTCGTCTCAAAAAACCCCTCTCAGATCACCAAGAAAGTGCATTCCACCACCCCTGCAGCAGGACCAGTCCTTGAAGCCTACCAGGTTGAGCAACTAGAGCAGCTTCCAGACGCCGTTCGGCATTATGTGGAGCGGCTAGCCAAGGGCGTTGAGAACGGAACGATCACTCCAGGGCGGAACGGGAAGATCTCGGTCTATGTCCTGGGGCGCTACAATGCCGATCAGCAACACGTTCCGCGCCTATCCCGGGAAGCAATCCGGTGGGTAGACGTGTCGTTTTTGACAATCCACCGCTCAAAAGGCAGCGAAGCGGACTATGTCATCCTGCCTGAAATGCTCACCACGTTGAGAGGGCGTAGTTTCCCCAGTACGCGTGCCGATGACCCCGTGCTCGGTCTCGCGATGCCGCCGGGTGACCATTATCCAGCGAGTGAAGAACGACGGCTTTTCTACGTGGCGCTCACCCGCGCCAGGCGCACCGTGGCCATGTTCACCGCTCAGGGCAAAAACTCGTCCTTCCTCAAGGAGCTGGAGGCAGACGGGGCTGTGACCATTCAGACTTCATATGGGCAGCCGATTCAGGAAGAACCATGCCCGGCGTGTCGTCAGGGCGCGATAATCCTCAAAACCGGGCGTCACGGTCCGTTCAGATCGTGCTCGAACTTCCCTATATGTAGGTACAAGCCAAAGAAAAAAGGCGGTTCGAGAACTGGCACCAAGAGCTAGCAGCGTCAAAAGGCAAAGTTCCTCGCCATGATCTGCGCAACCGCCATCCCGACTGCAGAGATCGTAGCAACAACTTATGGGATTGTCAGCGTCGCGAGCGGATTGGCCATCTCATCGATGACGCGGGAGCGGTCCGTGGCCATCTTGAGGTGATTGGTACTGCTAACCCGAATGTTGTGGCCTAGATGCGTTGTGGCCGGGGGAGACGACAGAGGGAATGCGGTCGAAATGCGCAGCCCCGCTAAACGCCCCCAGTGACCGTCAAGTTTTTGAGATAGTTAGGGCAACCTTCTTCCGGGGGCTTTGTCGCTTCTATGCCGGCTTTTCTAGCCCCTGAACGCAAAAACCGCCCCTGAGTTACAGAGGCGGTAGCAGTGAATTGGTGGTTAAGCCCCTGTTATATCTTTGTAATCAGCGATTTATGCTGGAACTGGTTGCGGGGGCACGATTAGAATCTGCTTTGACACCTCGCGGTCATTGGCTGCTTTCACTCCCGCCCATTCGAACGCCACAATCCACCTTTTCGATATGTTCATCGCAAACGACCTTCACCAGCTCGAGCAAATGCGCGGTGCGCTCACCGAGCCAGCCAATCGCCTCTTCGCTGATCTCGAAATGTTTCGAGTACCGCGCCTTCACATAGGCTTCATTGATCGTATTGAACCAGGCCCGCTGCCGATGATGATCGCGTGGAAACGCGTCGACCAGTCGAAGGTCCTGCTCCTCGGCAAGAGAGCGGAGGAACTTGATGTTGTGGGAGGCAGGCCCGTAGTTCGTCAGTGTGAGAAGGACGCAGGAATAGGCTTGCTCGATCGCCTGATGCAAAAGAAAAGCAGCTCTTTTTGTAAAGCCACTGTTGCGAGCGTGACAGGACAGAACAAAGAACTCGGTACCTGCCTCGAACCGTTCCCGGCAATGCTCACGCGCGACATTCAACCGTTCTTCCGCAGTCAGCAGCTTCGGCTCAGCGAGCGGCTCGTCATCCAGTTCGTATAGAACGATGCCTTCCTTGCGGATATCCGAGAAGAAGTAGTGGCCCTTCTTAAGCTCTGTGTTCACCTCGCGCAGAGAATGCACGATGAACTGCGTCGGCGTTTCGATAAAGCTGTCGCGGATGATCCGGTCGGCCGCCTTGTACCAGTAGGTCGCGTGATCCGTCAGCTTGCGATTGTTGACGATCACCAGCAAATCGAAATCTGAGCGATAGCCCTTCATCGTATGCGGCTCATCGACAAAGGTGCCGCGGGCATAGGAGCCGAACAGAATGATTTTGAGAATGCGTCCGCGCTTCTTGAAGTCGGCAGTGCCCTCACCCAGCGCATCCTCGAACTCCTCGTGCAGGATCTCCAGCGCACGAGCAAGCTCTCGCTGCTTTCTGTGCGGGATATGATCGAGGGAGGATTTCATCATGGGAACAGGGTCTGGCTGGCTTCCGATTGTTGCGCCGATCTGATCGCGCTGGTGGTATCCATGGACCTTATACGCTTCGCCACATTGATCAAATGCCAAAAGTGCTAGTCGACTTTTGGAGGTCGGGAAATGGCTGAGAGGAACGCCTGATAAACACGCTGCCGAATGCTGATATCATCTCCTCGCAGCGATGCGTCTCCTCTTTCTCGAGAGAAAACATGCGTTGGCGCCAGATCTATCGATTGGCCTTTCTACTATTTGGTTTGTGATCGAAGGAGAGGACGACGGATTTTCAGTTCGCCAATTTGCGGCCGTCCAAAGTTGCCGCCTCGATGGCCTGAATGCAATGGTGTCAAAGCGAACCAGTGTCCACTTTCTGAATGAAAACGAAGTGGTCTTGCCTCGCTCCGTTGACATCTGACACTATAGTTATAATGTTTTTGCAAATTCATTATAACGGGATCGGGCAATGAAACAGATTGACCTCGTTTACAGAACGGCGTTCGCTGAACTCGCGCAGCGGACGTTCGATGCTCAGTTTCAGGCAGATTTTCCCCTTGAAGGTCGGTTTGTTGCCGTTCCGGTCAAGGGCCGCAATTACTGGTATTTTGATCTCCCTACTCCCGAGGGTAAGGACAAGAGACGCTATGTCGGCCCGCAGGATGACGTCGACATCACGACTCGGGTAAAAGCCCATAGGCAAGTCAAAGACGACATCCGGGAGCGGCGCAAGCTCGTCGGCATGCTGCTGCGAAGCGGTGGCATGTCCGCGCCGGACCGCTTCGCGGGTGAAGTGACCAAAGTACTCGCTGACGCGGGCCTATTCCGTCTGAGGGCACTCCTCGTCGGTTCTGTGGCTTTCAGCTGTTACTCAGGCCTCCTTGGCGTTCGTCTCCCTGGTACCTCTATGCAAACAGGCGATGCGGACTTCGCGCAGGACTTTGCGATCTCGGCGGAAGTCGAGGACAGCCTGCCTCCAATCCTCGATCTCCTGAGATCGATAGACAGCACGTTCAGGGCGGTCCCACACCAGGCCGATAACGCAAAGGTGGTCGCCTTTTCTAATTCGGTAAACTACCGCGTCGAATTCCTGACGACCAACCGTGGATCGGATGACTACACGGGCAAGCCGTCCCCAATGCCTGCCCTTGGAGGCGCGTCTGCTGAAAACCTGCGGTTCCTAGACTTCCTGATCTACGGACCCGTAAGATCCGTACTGCTGCACCGGGAAGGCGTGAGCGTGAATATCCCCGCTCCCGAGCGGTATGCCGTCCACAAGCTGATCGTTGCATCAAGGAGGCGCACGGATGCCCTCGGGCGAGCCAAGAGGGATAAGGACCTCGTACAGGCATCGCTGCTGTCCGAGGCGCTCGTGGAGACGCGACAGAGCTATTTGCTTGCCGATGCCTACCGCGAAGCGTGGACGCGCGGAGAGGCGTGGCAGGAAGCGATCCTGTCGGGCCTCGTATTAATGCCAGACAACGGCAAGCTCGCGTTGGCAAATGCCCTTGGTGTCACGGTAGACCGACTGGGTAAGGCGTAGGGACATGGAAGCAGAAGACGGTACATGCGACCCGGACCTTGCCAAAGATGCGCGGCAGCTCTCGTTGTCGCTGGAGACATGCAGCACGCCTCCGTTTTCATGCCTTTGCAGCAAGACGCACGCCTGTCCTGCCGCTCACTTCGGCGCTATGGGGAGCGCGTTCCCGTCAGGACAGGCTGGATCACCGCGTCGATTGCTACAGACGTTCATACCGACCCGTTTCCAATTCCTTGGCGATTGGAATTATCAGTCATGATAATTGGAAGTCCACGCCGAGGAGGTCCAAGGACCTCCGATACAAGGTTGCGATGCGAATGCCAGACTGCCTTTTTGTCACGCTTCCTTCAGACTGGATCGAACATCTCCCTGAACTCCGCATCGGCAAAGTAGGCAAGTTTCTCAGCAAATATTGGTCGTTGTCCGGCTAGAAACAGCAATTGTCCTTTTGCGGGCAAGTTGCGCACCTCATCAGGGGTGAGCAGCGGCCGGCCGGTATGTTGCTGGCTATAGGAGATCCCCGTCTTATCGGAATCGAGGGCTCTCGCCATCGTCTGGAACACGACCGTTTCCTGTCCGAGCAAATCAGAGATGAGGCGCGCGCTGTCATGATCGTTGACGCCGAAGACCTGCAGCACGCCGGCGTTTGACAGGAAAGTTCCGGCGCGATGACCGTATGTGGCACGCAGCTGATGGATGTCCTGGAGGATGGGCCAAAGCTGGACACCATAGCCCGCCATCAGACCCATCGCGCGCTCGACTGGTGCCAAATGCCCCAGGGATGCGAACTCGTCGAGCAGATAAAGAACCGGTGTCGTCGGCTTTGTCGGATCGCGGGCCATTTCGAGCAGGCTTTGCGAGACAAGCAGGCGCAGCCAGCGCGAATAGGTCGAGAGGCGATCAGGAGGAAGGACGAGGAACACCGTCACGTTGCTGCGCTTGAGGTCGGCAAACCGGAAATCCGAGCGACTGAGGACGGCCGTCATGCGCGGTGAATCAAGAAAATGCGTATGGCGTTGGGCTGCGGAGAGAACGCCTGCAGCTTCGCGATCGGATTTTCCGAGGTGGCGGTTTGCGGCACGCGCGACAAGACCTCTCACCGCATCGCTGTCCTGCATACGCTTGAGCAGTGCTGCGAATTGTTCCGGAGCAAGGGTGAGATAGTCGCGGAGTGTTGCGAGGTGCCTGCGTCTCAAAGGTTCAGATGCAACGATCTCGAGCAACAATCCGGCAATCAGTGCTTTTGCCTCCTCGTTCCAATGCGCCTCGCCTGCCATTCCCGGCTCGTCGAACACGAGAGCGTCGGCAAGGGTGTTGGCGTCGTCCGCGACATCGAGGCTGTGGGGATCAAGCAGGGCAAGAGGATTGAAGGCTGCCGAGGATCCACCGGTGACCCCGAAAGGATCGAGCACATGAACCGGCCCGAATTTCTGGCGCGCACGGCCGGTGATCCTTGCATTCTCACCTTTCGGATCGACGCAGATCACGGAACGGTCGGCGGTCAGCAGGTTCGGGATGATAGTGCCCACGCCCTTGCCGGTACGGGTCGGCGCCATCGTCAGGAGATGGGCCGGGCCATCATAGCGCAGAGGCTTGGCCGTTTTCGTATCACGACCGATCAGGAGGCCGGAGCCGGATGAGGTGAGAGCGGCTATTTCCTTGTCTGTCGCAAACCGGGCGGAGCCATGGGTATCATCGTCATCATCCCCGAAATGCAAAATCAGTGGAGTGGTGATGAACCAAAAGGTGATAACGGCAAGCGCCAGCAGGGTTAAGAGACCTGGAATGATGTAGACAGGCGAGCCTTGAGCAAAACCCATTTGCTCGAGGAAATGACCGCCACCCATACCGATCACAAAGGTGACGTTGAACAGGATGAACATAAATCCAAGCAGCCGTTTCCAGATCCGGAAGGGCATGGCAAGCAAAGCCAAAAATGCCCAAAGCGGATCACGCGCGGCGGCGCGCATCATGTTCTTGAATGCGTCCCGGGCAAGTCGCAACCGGTTCATGGAGCACCCTGCACGCCGCCACCACTCTCTGCCGTGCTCGGCCGTACTGGTCGAATCAGATCGGCAAAGAGCGCCTTGTCACTGTCGCGTGTCAGAAAGCCCGGTAGTTCACGACGCAGCCATTCACCGAGCTGCTGCTTGAAAACCTGATCATCCGAGGTTTCGAGGTGATGCAGAACGAGCGAACCGATCAGGACCTTTCGGCGCATGTCGTTGTTGCGCTCGGTTTTCGAGAGACGGGCCTTGAGGGCGGACCGTTGCGCGTCCAGTTCAGCCAGGCGTTGTTCGATGGTTTTCTTTGCCACGATTATTCCGCGGCTTTGCTCCTGGAAGACAGACCAGTTTCTATGAGGAGATCGACATAGCGATTGTGAGAGTAGGTTTGACCATATGGTTCATGACGCTGTGGTGGCTGCTACCTGAGCTCAGGATTGTTGTGTCACCGGTGAAGCTCAGTCGCTGGCTTTCGCGGCCTGTTCGAGCCTTTCGATGTGCTCGCGGCAGACCGTGTTGACGAGATCGTAGAGGATGGACGTTCTGGCAGTCAGCCAGGTCAAAGCCTCCTCGGTGATTTCGTAATGGTCGGAGTAACGGGCCTTCACATAGGCTTCGTTCAGTGTGTTGAACCACGACTGAAACCGATGGTGATCCCGCGGCCAGGCCTCGGCGAGGCGGATATCCTGCCCCTCAGCCAGCCCTCGCAAAAATTTCAGATTATGGCTGGCAGGGCTGTAGTTGGTGAGGGTCAAAAGCAGAGTGGAATAAGCCTGCTCTATGGATTGGTGCAGCATGAAAGCTGTCTCTTTCCAATCTCCATCTTGGAGCCCGTAGAGGACGTGCTTAACGAAGAAGTCAGCAGTGCTCGAGCGAGCCGAAAAATGCCTTTTGGCAACCTCATATGCCTGTTGCCCCGTGAGGCTTTTCGGCTCGGCGAGTTCCCTATCGTCGAGTTCGTAGAGAGCAATGCCATCACGTCGGATATCGACGGGCGTCTCGATCTCCTTGTCCCACATCAGCCGGTCTGTTGTCTTGTCCCAGTATTTGGGATCGGCAAGTTCCTTGTTGCTGACGATGACGAGGATGTCGAAATCCGAGCGATAGCCTTTCGACGTATGCGGTTCATCCACCCAGGTGCCACGCGCGTAAGAACCGAACAGAATGATTTTGAAAATACGTCCATCCTTCTTGGCGTCAGACTTGGAGCGCTCCACCAGATCAGCAAACTCTTCCTGAATAATTCCGACGACACGCGCGAGCTCGCGTTGCTTTCGTTCCGGCAAATGCTCAAGGCTGGTCTTCATGTCTGCTCCGCTTATCGACGGTGTCCTGTATGGGCCATTCCAGAGGCCTTTGAAACTCCGATTTTTGGTAGCCACCAAGCGAATGCCTGTCTTCATGGACGATGCACATTCCATCTTGAGGCAACCGGCTCTGATTTATGCAGATGGTATTGCAATACCTTCATTCCTCAATAGCGAACATTCAATGGTACTTTATCCTAGGTTGTATATCGCTTCCCGGTTTTTTCCCAATCGCAGGCGCTACGGGCGCTATACCGTGGCCGACTGAGTGGAGCGTAGAGGTTACGAAGGACCGTTAACGACGCACCCTGTCCAATCGCTGCAGCCAGATGCCCGCCTGCACTGCGTAAGCATACGCCGAGGACCGCAGTGTCAGCTTTTCTTGCGCGATCTGCGCTTCCATTTTGCGGCTAGAGCCTCGACGTTTTTGCGCAGATTGGTGGCGTCGAGGTCGCCCGGATCGTAATGTGCGTCGCCCCACCATTCTACAAGTTCGTTGTGACGCTCATGGTTGACGTCGGCTAGGGCCTCACGGAACTCTTCATAGCCCCAAGGGCCGCCAACATCCTCTGGCGGGCACCTTCCGACAGCCTCGAGGAGGAAAGGATCATCAAAGCCGGGGGTAGCCGGAAAGGTCTTTTCGATTTTCACTGTGTGGGTCCAGCCGTCGCCGAAGTCATAGAGATACTTGAATGACTTCGCGCCAATATCTTCGATGGCGGCAAGAAGCGTTTCCTTGCGCGCATCAATGGGGTCATCAAAGCCGCCATCAGGCACGCCGAATCCGATGTCACGGATCCTGAACTCATAGAGATGACTGTTGGTCCAGCCGAAAGCCTCCTGGAGAACATCATGTAGCCGGTCGAGCCGAATGCGGAACGGCACGACAACGCGCCGCATCACCAAGGGATCAACGTCATCAAGTGTGATCTTCAGGCGAACGAGAGGACCTGCCATCAGGCTGCCTGCCTCAGTGACGATGTCGTGGTTTTCCGCCAATTCCAGGGGAGAAGCTCATCGAGCCGGCTGACAGGATGGTCGGCGATGCGGGCGAGAACATCAGCAAGCCAGGCCTGTGGGTCAATGCGGTTCATTTTCGCGGTGACGATCAGGCTGTACATGGCTGCCGCCCTTTGCCCTCCGCGATCGGAACCGGCAAATAGCCAGGCTTTTCGTCCAAGGGCCACACCACGCAGAGATCGCTCCGCGCAATTGTTCGACAGGCAAATCCGGCCGTCGTCGAGGAAGCGGGTAAAGGATTCCCAGCGGTTCAGCATATAGTCAAATGCCTTTGCCAGGTCGTTGTCGCGCGGCAATCTGGCGCGGTGGTCGCGTATCCATATTTCCATGTCGTCGATCAACGGCTTTGATAATTGCTGGCGGATTGCTTTTCTCTCATCGGCAGTGTGGCCATTGATCTGGCGTTCGATGTCGAACAGCGCGTCGATCCGCTGCACCATGTTCAAGGCGATTGGTGAGATAACGGCGCCACTTTTACCCTGCGCTTTTCGGCGCGCATTGGCCTCCAGATCGGCTTGCGCAAAGAATGGCCGCCTGGCATGCGCCCAACACGCAGCTTCATAAATCGGGCCCGGACTTCGTTCAGGAAGATAGAGCTGGCCATAGCCGGTATAGGCGTCCGCCTGAAGGATACCGCTATAATTGGCCAGATGTGCCTGTGGATGTTCGCCGGCCCGGTCCCGGGAATAATAGAACATCGCCGATGGTGGGGCCGTTCCGCCAAACGGACTATCGTCCCTGACATAGCTCCATATTCGACCGGTGACGGTCTTGCCGAGAGTGAGAACCGGCACGGTCGTGTCATCACCGTGGATCCGTTCAGACGCGAACGTATGGCTTTCAATCCGCCGCACCAGCGGGTCGAGAACCTGGCAGCACGCGCCAATCGCGTCTGCTGCAGTCGACAGACTGATCGGCACACCTTCCAGGGCAAAACGTTCGACCTGGCGATTGAGGGGAATGTGCTGGCCGAACTTGTCGCAGAGCATCATCGCCAAAAGGCTTGGACCAGCCCACCCTCTCGGGATGACATGGAAGGGTGCAGGTGCCTGGCTGATCTTCTCGCAGTCACGGCAGGTGAACTTTTCCCGCACCGTCTGAATGACCTTCCAGCTCCGCGGTACGCTCTCCATCGTTTCGGTGATGTCTTCGCCGAGCTTGCGAAGCCGTTCACCGCCACAGCAACTGCAGGCAACCGGCCCTGGCACCACGACACGCTCACGCGGCAGATGCTCCGGAAAGGGCTTCTTGACCGGCCGCTTGCGCGTAAAGCCGGTGACCGCAATCGCAGATGCTGCAGCAACGGCCATTTCAGCGGCAAGCTCATCTTCGGTTGCCGTCGCTTCGGCGTCCTCAAGCATCAGTTCCATCTGCGCAAGCAGCCGCGCCGTCCGTTCCGACTTCTGACCGCGAAGCTCCCGTTGCAGCTTTTCGATATAGACTTTCTGGCGAAGAATGATGGCCTGATCGTCGGCCTCCCTGGCCCTGGCAACAGCCAATTCGGCCAAAGCAGCAGCACGCTCCGCCCGCGCTGTCGCCAATTCTGCTTCAATAGCAGCAGCATGATCGCGGTGATTTTCGAAGCCTGTTTCCATACTCGAAGTGAATCATAAAACCCCTGATTTGCATAGGTTTTCTTGATGCCAATGGCGGCAAATCCTCGCCAAAAATCGCTATCCAGCGCTCGTCGGACGCCATGTCTGCTGCGGGTTTCGCCAGTCAATTCCCTCAAGCAAATAGGACATCTGGCCAGCCGTCAGCGCAATCGCTCCGCCCTCAGTCACCGGCCAAATAAAACGGCCACGCTCGAGCCGCTTTGCGTATAGCGAAAGCCCAATTCCGTCATGCCAAAGAGCCTTGATCAGCCGGCCGCTTTTCCCGCGGAAGACAAAAACGTCACCCTTGAACGGATCACGACCAAGACCTTCCTGCGCGATCAGAGCAAGGCCCTGCATCCCCTTGCGCATATCGCAATGGCCGCTCGCAATCCAAACCCGCACGCTCGAACTGATCGGGATCATTTCAGCGCTCGCATTACTGCTGCGGCAAGATCACAAGGCGCTCCGGACCCAATCCTCACCTTGATACCGTTCGCAAAGTCCACAACGATGGTTGCCGCACCACCACAGCCGCCGCCAGGAACATCCAGGACTGTTGCCGGCACAAAAGCAGGCCCATCTTTCACAGTCAGCGCTTGGCGCCGCCACGTGTACAGCAGCCCCGTCGAAACATCAAAACGACGCGCTACCTCCGAGACATTTGCCCCCGGAGCAAATGCTGCCTCCAGAATTTCCAGCCGTTGGTCCGGTGACCAACGACGACGCCGTTCGTGACCCGTCAGCAAAATGGCCTGTGCCATAGTTCCTCATTGCGCTCTTAAGTCCACTCTCAAGAGCGCAAAATCACGGTATCGCCAAAAACTCGCAAGGCGGTCCACGCCGGAGGGATACTGCACTGCCGCTCACTTCGACGCAATTTTGGTAACACAGTCACGTCAAGAAAGGCACGGTCATGGAGGCGGCCGTCACCATCCAGACAGGAGTGCGGGCCGCCCCCTAATTGGAAGCGACCCGCTAGATGGATGATCGAGGGCAAGGCAATTGGAAGCGCTGCATGAGTCTTGACGGCATAACCTCTCAAGGTCGCCATTTTGCGAAACGCAGAGCAAATGCCTATAGCGGTCCCCTACTCCAGGTACATCTAGTCATTCGGACAATTCGCTCTCTAGTGCGCTACCCGTTAGCTTACCGCCGACCACCACCTATTCAAACACCCAAGATTATCGCTGCGTCACGCTGAGGCTTCTCGGCCGTATGTCGGATCGTAAACTCCCCCATTTGTCAAAAGAGCCCAAATGATGCGCGCTATACGATTTGCCACAGCGATAACGGCAACTTTGTACGGTCGTCTCGCGCGCAATCGACTGGCCCAACGACCGATTGGAGTTTTCTTATCTCGCATCATGATCACTGTGCCCCCGAGATAAAGCATCGTTCGGAGTTCGCTATTCCCCATTTTCGTAATGCGGCTCAGAACCGAACGACCTCCGCTTGAATGCGTGCGAGGAGTAAGACCCAGCCATGAAGAGAAATGGCGGCCAGATGGAAACCGATGGATATCAGGAATTGTCGCAATAACGCACATTGCAGTTTTCGGGCCAACACCAGGTATCGTCAGAAGCCTACACGCGTTCTCATCGTGTTGGACACGTCGCTCAATCTCTTTGTCTAGTTTCGTGACCAAATCATTCAATCGATGTATCTGGTCGCAAATGTCGGTGAGAGCCTTTTTCATAACTGTCGGCAGGACGGTATCTGCTGCACTTTCCATAAGTTTGACTAATTTGGAATAATTTTGAATGCCCTTCGCCGCTATCAGGCCGGCCTCCGCTAGGTGCCCCCGCAGCGCGTTTACGAGTTGAGTCCGTTGTGAAACAAAAAGGCTGCGAGTTCGAAAAATCGTGATCGCCGCTTGTTGGTTCAAGGTTTTGACTGGAACGAAGCGCATTGTCTTTTGCGTAAGCGCAACATTGATCGCCTCTGCATCGTTGGCGTCGGTTTTGCCGCGTTTCACGAAGGGCTTCACGTAACTGGTATGGATCAACCGCACGTCATGCCCAAATTCTAGTAACTGCCGTGCCCAGTGATAACTTGTAGCGCAGGACTCCATTCCGATCAGGCATGGTTTGAGCTTGCTGAAAAACTCCAGAACGTTCTCACGTTTGATCTTAGTGTTGAAAAGGGTTTCTCCGCTCGCATCTGCTCCATGCGCCTGGAAAACCTGCTTGGCTATATCAAGCCCTACCGTCGCCACGTCCTGCATCGTCCGCTCCCTTGAAACCTTGGGGATCGATGCCACGATATCATCGCTCGATTTCAAATTGATGATGTGAAGCACATAACGCCGTCTTCGGTGTTCGTTCAGGCCTCGGAGAGCCCGCTGATCACAGTCTCGATGTCCGCTGACATCGACCTGACTGAATGCCCCATTTTTCAGCGGGGGAATTCACCTCTTCAAACTGAGGCGTTTGGCGCCTATTCAAAAACGCGAGATTGTCTTTATTCGACCACTACTTTTAGTAGTCGAAATCGCCGTTCGTTGTTGCTAGCGTCGCCACCGGTAAACAGACAAGGGCGCACTTACGACTTGCGGCGCCTTTGAGCGTTTGGTCTCCCCGTTTGCGTATCGGAGATTTCGTTTGGCGATTTATCATCTCAGCACCAAACCTGTCTCGCGCTCATCCGGTCGCAGCGCTGTCGCATCTGCCGCCTACCGTTGTGCTGTTCTTCTCGTCAATCAACGCGATGGCCTTGTACATGACTTCACCCGCAAAGAGGGTGTCGAGCATAAAGAGATCGTGCTGCCGCAAGGCGTGTCTGTCGACTGGGCTTTGGATCGCTCGACGTTGTGGAATGCTGCCGAGTTTGCAGAAAAGCGAAAAGATGCCCGCGTCGCCCGCGAATTCGAAATCGCGCTTCCGCATGAGCTTTCGCCAGAAGGGCGACTGAAGGCTGCGCGTGCCTTTGCTCAGGATCTGGCAAACCGCTATGGCGCGGCCGTGGATTTTGCAATCCATTCGCCAAGTGAGCATGGTGACGCTATGGCGCGGCCGTGGATTTTGCAATCCATTCGCCAAGTGAGCATGGTGA
>NZ_LMFF01000008.1:0-24180 GCF_001427205.1 Rhizobium sp. Root491 | reverse complement strand
CTCCAGGGCAAATGCCCAATAAAGCTAGGTACCGCTAGAACCCGTGCGCGATTACGCCTGAAGAGGCCGTCTAGGCGCATCGAAAATCGCGCTTACGCGACTAGTGCGATCCCAATCGATGCCAGAGAGCTTCATCTTCCACTCCCTTGGTTGGCCATCTGTCCCTGAATGACCCGGCAAGCTTCGATCCATGCATACCGCCTTGCGTTTCAACGTAAATGAACATCACCTGACTATCTGAATGAGCTACTAGAAGCGCAATCGTTTCGGCACCCATCACCTCTTTCTCGAAGTTGTTCGAGGAGCAGGTGGCGGCTCAGATGGTTATGCTTGACTGATGTCACACATCCTGCAACGCCATTGCCACGCCGAAAAACGAGGCGGATAAATGCCATGGACGATCCAGCGCCTAAAGTTCGCCCTTCCGGTGTTGAGATGGGCTAACCCCAAATGCTTTTTTGAAGCTCTGGGTGAAGGCACTTTGGGTTGCAAATCCCCACGTCTGAGAAATCTCCTTTACGGACCGATCCTTATTCCGATCGATCTCGTCGCGAGCTTTTTGAAGGCGCAGAGCAAGCTGATACTCACTTATTGTTTGTCCCACGCAGTTCAAAAAGGAATATTGTAAAGAACGAACACTGACCCCGCTCAGGCCCGCCAAGAGTTCAGGAGAGCTTCTAGCCGCTGGGTGCGCATGGATATAATCAATCGCTCGACGGACCTGTCGTGGAGCAATGACGGGCACAGGCGCCTCAAGTTTTTGCGTGTAGTTGTTCGGATAGTTTAGAAGAAAACTGTCAACGATCAGATTACCCATACTCGGAGACTGCTTATTCAATGACCTGGCAATTCCCTGTAATGGTGAACCGTTCAGCATTTGAACAAGAGCCGGAAGCCCTTCGAGTTTGCCATGATCCAGAGCGCGTTTGCTAAATTCGATCGGCTGAACCACAGGTCGATCGAGCAATATCGACATGCGTCTTGATAATAGAGCGTCTGAGATAACGACTGTTGAATGTTCGCTACCATCAAGGACATCCACGCTATCGGCGTGCCGGTAGCCAATGACCTGATTAGCCGCAATCGATAGCCTTTCACCCCGGAAGTCATATTCGGTTGCTCCCTTGCTCGCGAAATTAAACAGAACAGCGTCGAACATCGCAATGGGAGTAACGCGATACGAGCCTATGGTCGCCGACCATTCGAAGAATACTTCATCGATTACGGCCAGTTGACCGGTGACCCCGTAGTTGTCGTGTGAGCCCAGTGGCATGACAGCGACGGGAGCATACGCCTCACTCAGATACTCTTCGACTTCCCCAATATCTCTCGACGAGATCTTGAGCTTTTTGTACAGCCCGTCCGACATTTCCCGCACATCCCAACACAGGTTGACGTGATAAAAAGCGCATTAGGTACCAACTCAAATCACCTGAAATGGCATCATATGTCCCTATAATAAGCAACGGTGCGACATCATTTAGATCTGGGAATCAACCGAGGGTATTGCTCCATTTAGGTCGTAATCAGTCATGCTTGCAATCAGCCTCTGCGTTGCCGAAGACGTTCTCAATGTCTAGTGAACGGTACAGAGGACATTTGTCCGGCACGCTGGCAATAGTCGCAAAAAAATTGCACCTCAGAAACACACCTGCACTTTACAGGTGGCTCATCGGCTTCACGCGCCTTTTGAGAGTGAGAGTTTTCGACTATTCTTAATTATAAACATTGGCGCCTTACCGGTCGCGGCTCTAAACCTCTAAAAAAGGTTCACGTCGAATGGCTTAGCCAAGGATTATGGCCTAAACGTCCGCGACATAAAGTGGTTTGGATACGGATTTGATACAGAGATGTCTGGATGAGCAATCAATTATTTCGGCCTCCAAGCTTTTAGCGGCGATGGAAAACCCGAAAAGGCTCGCAATACTGCGGATTCTCGTTGACGCCGAAATTCCGGTTGGTGAGCTGGCACACCGGGTTGGCCTCAGCCAATCAGCCTTGTCGCAACACCTCGCCAAGCTGCGCAATGCAAACGTCGTACAAACCCGCCGTGAAGCGCAGGTGATCTACTATTTCAGCCATTCCGATGCCGTGCGGCGTATTTTAGCTACTTTGGAAGCGATTTTCCGCGAGCAGCCGCCTGTGTCTCCGGCTGCGGCGCCAAGCGGGCGATAAATTCGCCCCGGCGCATGAAGCTGGTAACGTTATGGATGGCTTCACTGGATTGGACTGGCTGGCCAGTCAAGATTCCTCGCCGCTTTAGACTGTTTTCTTGATGTATTGTAAGCGGTTGTCCGACCGCATATTGTCCGCTGTCGCCTGATCTGTGATCGACACCCCATGGATGAGTGACAACGAGGATCTTGCAGGCATACGTCAGAGTTGTCGTAAGGTGTACTACGCTTATCGACTTACACGGTTACCGTGCTGCTTTCGGCGCTCTTTACGGAGACACACCCAACAAGAAACATCAGGGCCACAATCCGCACCTCGGAACTCCGTGAATCGCTCAGTTTGCTATTCCTTGGCTCGACGCTCACTCCTGAAATACACCTCAGACAGCCGAAAGTTTCCTTTGTGTCGCCTGCACTGAGCAACGATATCGATACTCGCCTTCAAAAAAGCCACGATGTCGGCCCGGTCCAGGCCTGCGCCGCCCTCCGACTCCTTAACGAGCAGGACCAGTTGCTCAAAAGCCAATTCGGCCGAGTTCGCATGGACCGTGGTTATTGAGCCAGGATGGCCCGAATTCACGTTCCGGATATAATAAAAGGCCGTCCCATCGCGAAGCTCCTGAAGCAGAATCCTATCCGGCCGCATACGAAGACAGGATTCGAGAAGCTCTTTCGGTCCGGCACGCGAAAGCCCCTGCCCTCCTTTCGAGTAGAACAAGCGCACGTGGTTCGGTTGTGAGATAACGAGCTCGGGAGTGTCCTCGATTGAAATGACCCTCTCGTTTTCGGGAATATGCTTGATCAATGCTTTGGAAAGTGTCGTTTTCGCCGAACCTGTGGCGCCAGAAATGATGATGTTTTTTCGAGCGATGACGGCCTGCCGCAGGAAATCCTTAAAACGGCCGGCACGATATGTTTCGCACAGTTCCTCATCCTGCGCGGAGGAGGAGGTACTGGTCGCTGCGCACGCTGTCTGGAAAAATCCCTTTTCCTCCAGATCATCAAGACTGAAGTCGACCGAGGAAGGCTTGCGAATTGTCATGCTGACAGTGTCATTGATGGTCGCCGGGGGGATGACGATCTGGATTCGTTCGTTCCCGGGTAGCGTCGCCGACAATATTGGACGCGTCGCATCAATCGACTGATGGGAAAAACTTGCGACTGCCCGGGCGAGACGCATGAGCTTTTCGAAGGTCAGTTCCGGCATTTCATAGGTCCGCCACCCACCGGGACCTTCCGTCAACACCTGCCCGGGCCGATTGACAATCACCTCTAGGAGAGACTTGTCCTGAAGGAATGTCGAAAACGGCTTCAACAGCTCGCTGACGACAGCCGATTCCTGCCTCTCTGACATTTCGCGCCCTATTTCGTTAGGAGCGTCGATCGTGGCGCGAAATCCCCCAGGACCGCACGATCGAAAACGCGGTTTCTGGGTTCGGTCACCCGAAGACCGTAGATGCCGGAAAAGTCGAGATCGCGAGCGACAAAGATCGAAACCGGTTCACCTTGGTGCTTATTGAGTGTCGGCGGGATATTGATGGACTGCTCGACCGCGATGGCGGCCGCCTGTTGACTGGCACTCGTTGTGTTTTGCGCGTCAACATCGCTGTCCTGCAGCCGACTGCTTGCATAGTTCGTCGCGTCCCCGACAATGGAAAGCAGAAGAGCGCTGCCGAACCGCTCCCACCAATGGGTGTCGACATGGCCGTCGACACCGGCACGACCAAGTGCGTCGGTTGCTGGTGATGCGAGACTGACGATAACGCCCTTCGGCGTTTTCGCGCGATTCCAGAGAATGAACAGGCGCTTTTGCCCGCGTTGAAGCCCTCCACGATATTCGCCGACAACCTGCGTGCCCTTTTCCATCAAGACCACCCTGCCATTGTCAGAGAGAACATCGCGGTTGATCACACAAGTGGTAAATCCCGGCTGGTCGGATTCTAACGCGGTTTCAAGAACGCAGGGAATGGACGTTCCCATCGCGACGATGAAATTGCGGTTTCCGAGTGTACCGGCCCTTGAGCCTTCAAGCCGCGTTGGCCGCAGCAGGCCATCGAAGCGCTGCTGCTCATTGTTTTGCTGGTTCTGAACAGTCATATTGTTGTCGAGCGGCACGAAATTGCTGTTGTCGGAAGGATAAGAGCTGTCGCTTTCCCTCAGCTCTTTCCGATTCCTCTGTCCTCCACTGAAGGCCATCACGGGGGCGCGACGGGCGGAATCGAGCAGCTTGTCCTGCACTTCAATGACCGGTTCGACGACAGGCGTTGGCAATTTTACTTCAGGGAGCGCCTGGTCCGGTTCAACTTTCTCTTTTGCGGCCTCGAAGGGGGTCGTCTGACGAATAATGATCCGTTCGGGCTGAAGATTTTCATCCCTTCCCTTCTTTCCCGTCGTCGACCAAAGCGCGAAGCTGACAAACGCGATGATCGCAATGGCAACAGCGCTGCGTTTCAAGAGAGGGTTGTTGTCGACCTGACGACTGGTGACGGTTTCGGCACGCTCTCCGGGGATGCGATCCTCGTCATCCTGAGCCATGACTGTTCCCTTCCCTATTGCCCGGTAACGTCGCGCTTCACGACGCGCTCCACCGAAGGAGACGTTGTGTTGGTTTCAGGATTGATACCGACGCGGTCGTAGGCTTCGTTGAAGACGCAAAGCACATCCCTGCCCCGACGCAGGATGAACTTGCGGCTGATCGCGTGCACCATCACCAGATCTCCATCGACCGACTTCGGAACAAGGCTTTCGGAGCCGTCGGAGTTCTCCATATAGATCGCGGGCATTTCCTGGTTACCCACAAAGGCGAACGTCGTAATCTTGCCGTTGTCGTAGACGCTTTGCGGCTCCAGTGCCTGCGATCCCTGAGAAGAATAGCGCCAGTTTCGAGGGCCATAGGCTTCGTGAAGTGCCAGCACATTGTCGGCGTCCTTCGCCTGGGCCGCGAGAGCCCTCGACGCTGCCTGTTGGCGGCGAAGCTCGGCGTCATCGCCTGGATACCTGTACTTCACGTAGAAGTAGGTGTTTTGACCAGCCTCTACGGAGCCGTCGCGCGCCGTCAGTTCAATCTGGTAGCTGCGGGTCGAGCCGTCCCTGCGCGTCGTAACCACGGAAATATTCGTCACCGGCTGGCTCTCGCGTGGCTTCAGGAACAGGATGTTGCCGGCCGGCGCAACTTCCCAGGCGACGCTGTTGCCGAGCGCGACATGGGCGATTTCCTCGTCCGCCGCGAACTCGACCTGTACGGATGACCGCAGAGTACCGACCACCCGCGTGATGTTGTAGGGTTGGTAGTTCACGAACCGGACACGACTGTCTTGCGAGGCACCTCTGGGGATCTCAAGCGCAAACGCCGGCGACATCGAAAGGGTCACGATGAGTGCAGGAATTCGAGGGATGCGCATCATCTCACCTCCTCCGGATCAGCGCGATACTCGCTGACGACAAAGCCGAGCGGGTTTACGAGCCGGTCCGTCGAGGACATCGGAGCGTTCGCGTAGGAATAGGTGATCGACGCAACCCAATGGGTCGTTCGTACTTCCTCGCCACGCGTGATGGTTCGCATGTAGCGTACGGAAACGACATTCTGATTGATGAGGGAGATTGAAGCGATATCGATCCTTGCTGTAGCCCCGCGACCATAAGTATTCTGGGGCGATTGCGGGTTGCTGCCACGGTAGAGGGCCGCGAAACGCGTTTGCTCCGCTTGCGTCGACAAGAGGGCGATGGTGCGGAAATTTTCCTGTGCTTCACTCCAGACGTAACCCTCGCGGGCCCGGACATATTTTGCAGCGAAATATTTCGTCACCGCCTCATCGTAGGTGCCAGCCGTCGATGTCAGCGCTGACACGACGTCGACAATGCCGGTCGAATTGTCGACGCGCACCACAAAGGGTTCAACCGTCTTGAGGGGTGTGAGACACGCGACCGCGAAGACGGCTACAGCGGCGACAATGCCTGAAACTATGGCGATCGACCAGGCAATCCTGTTTGATCGCTCGACCTGGATCATCCGGTCCTGGTCGAAACGACGTGCTTTGTCGAAGTAGCTCTTGAGATTATCTGTCGTCACCATGTTTCATCCCTCACAGCGGCGATAGGAACCGTCGATGTCCAGATGCGCAAAAGCGGAAGTCTCGCTGGCCTCTTTAACGAAAGGTGTGAGGGACGTGGACGAACTCGTGTTGGATTGCTCCCGTTTCAGCTTGCTGCCGCCCTCCCAGTCCCACATCGAGCGGTTCAATGGGCGGCGCGAATAGCCGTCGCAGTTCGGCAATGGGTAGGTCATCGAAGCGCAGCCGACAAGCGTGGCTGAAAAGATGATCAACAGGGCAGGCTTAATCATTCAGCAGGCCTTTATCTAATGTTCTGGAATGGGTGTCATACGCCGGCATTTCTTGATCCGAAGGCGCGGCGGGCAAACCGAGCACCGCGACCGATCATCCGGCCGGTGTGGGAGGCTGCTCTGGCCAGCATGCCTTCATGCGCATCGCGTGCGGTCGTGTAACCATAGACCAGCGAGGCGCCGCCAGACGCCAGCGCCGATGCAATGCCAGGTAGCTGGTAGAATATGTACAGGGCAGCTATCCCGATGGCGCAAAAAGCAATAGGGCGCATAAGGACGTCGCTGTAGCTGTCGATTGCGGTGAAGCTCGAGTCCAGGCAGGAGATCAAAAGCGAACCGACGGCAACGACAAGGACCTGAAGGATCACGAAGTTTGCGAGCTGCCCGATCCAGGACTCGGTAAAACGGCGCGTCGATTGAAACATGGCAAGCGCAATGAAAATCGGCCCGATCGCCAGGACGATCGCCAGCGCCAACCGTGCATAAAGGGAAACAACATAACCGATCCCCGCCACCAGAAAGCTGACGCCGATCACCATGATGCCGCCCACACCTGTGACGATGTCAATCGGCCAGGAAGCCCTGGTCCAGATATCGGTCGCAGAGGCCTGGCCCTTGTCGAGCAGACTGTCAAAGGTGCTGGCACTCGGCGCCGTACCTGAATTCAGCGCCTGAGCGATCTCGCGTGGCAAAACATCGAAGAAGATGTTTGTGACGTAGGTCTGATATTCGCCGGCGTTCTTCACCAGCATCACTATGATCGCGAGCTTCATCGCGCGGAAGGCGAAGTCAAGGATAGGTTCCTGGACCGAGCCCCGAAGGATGAGATAGCCGTAGAGGACGACGTAGAGGGTCACTGCCACCGTCAACGGACCGGTGACCCACTGGGCTATGTTCGACGTCCCATCCGAGACGAAAGTCTCCAACGGCCGCTTGAACTGACCGTCGATAAACTCAAACACCTGGTACATTTGGTCAGCCTCCCAATGCCTTGCGCATGTTCTGGAGCCGGAGCTTAACCTCGGCCGCTTCCGCGTTCTGGCAATTGGGCGTCTGGCGCAATGCACCCGGGTTGTTGCGGCACTCGGAATCGTACGGGACAGCAATTCGGTGTCGGCGACGAACTCGTCCACCGTATGAGTTCGCTCCGCCTCTTGCGAACAAGCCGACAAGAGCACCAGGGAAAGGACGATGAGGGTGCACTTCACTGCAGCGCCGCCTTCATATTGTCCATCCGTTGGCGCCAGTCCTCCGCCTTGCGCTGTTCGTCGACCTGGTTCTGCGCCTGCTGCACCATCCTCAGCCCCTCCATCCGCAGGACGTCGGTCTGAAGAAATGCCTGTTCGGCCTGCAGCCGAGCCTGCAGGTCGGCAATCTCTTTGGCGTCGCCAGCCGTGGAAATCTTTCCCCGCAGTTGATCAATCCCGTCGATGCGCTTGGTCGCGGCATCGTAGATTTGCTCACCAAGGCTCATTTGCCCGGCATTCTTGTTCTGAAGCCGGGACAATTCCTGAGCGTAGAAATCATCGGCGTCAGTGCGGTAGGTCGAGTTACCTTCCAGAAACCTTGAGGCGGAATCACCAAACACGCCGGTGCCGTTGCCTTTGAGCAATCCCTCGATGGCAGCGAAGTCGGAGGGAAGCGCCTTGCGGATCGCCGGATCGTTGAGAACCTCGGCGACATCCGCCATATCGGTCAGCTTGTTGAGCGAGCCATAAAGCTGCCGAGCTTGGCCGATCTGCTCATTGAGCGCGTCGAGTTGCGACTTGAGCTGCGCGATGCTCTCGATCTGCTTGGCAATCGCAGCCTGATCGTTGACAGGAATCCCCTGCCCTGACGCGCCTTCAGCAGCAAGCATGAGCACCGCGCTGAGCAGTACGCCATGAAGTCGATAGGAAGTCATCAGCTAGCACTCCTTCGCTGTTGGAAAATGGGAAGCCAGTTCTCGACGTCGTCTCCAACCTCCGCGCGGATCGCGTCGAGAAGTTCGACATTGGCGGTCCGGCCGGAGAGGATGGCGAGCTCGTCATCGAAGCCGTTGAGATCGAGCTCGGCAACGACGCTGTTGTGTCCTTGCTTCAACACGAACCTCCGGCTTTCAACGGAAAGCTCGCGCGCTATCAACTCGTATTCGCGCTCGGTGAGCTTGAATCCATCGACATAGTCGGCATGGTTGCCGCGCGAGTTGGGCAGGAAGATCTGTGTCGGGCATTGCTCGATGATCGTGTGCGCGATTGGCGAATTCAGCGCGTCGCGTGGGCTTTGCGTGGCAAACAGCATCAACCCATTTTGTTTGCGGATGGTCTTCAGCTTGTTTTGCGCAAGATCGCGGAACCCCTCGTCCTGTAGCGCCTTCCAGAATTCGTCGATGACGATGATGATCCGGCGGCCATCGATCATCTGCTCGACGCGATGGAAGAGATAGGCCATCAGCGGTGTGCGAATTTCCTCGTTGTCGAGGAAGTCGGTCATGTCGTAGCCGATGAACTTCCTTGATCCGCCGAAATCCCCAAATCCGATATCTTCGATGACATTGTCGAAGACCCAGCCGAGCGGCCCTCCCTCCTCCCACCGGCGGAGCCTCGCCGCGATACCTTCCGGATCGGTATTGTTGAGGAAAGCCCGCAGCGCCCCTATTGTCCGTCGCTCAGCGGGCAGGTCGGCAAGGCCGTCGATCGCGCCGGAGATGTCGCGAAGTTCGGTGACAGTCAGTTCCCGCGCCCCTGACCCCACAAGCTTGCCGATCCAGCGCGCCAGGAACACCTTGTTCTCCGGCGTCAGGTTGAGGGCCTTTAAGGGAGCGCAGCCGGTGGGGACCCCGTTCTTCAGCGGCAGATAGGTGCCTCCGGCGGCGCGAACATAAAGGTCCGCGCCGCGATCCTTGTCGAAGAACACCACGTGCGGGTCGTGTTTCTCGAGCTGTGACAGCATGAAATTGACAATCACGGTTTTGCCCGCTCCCGACGGACCGCACATGAAGGTGTTGCCCAGATCGCCATAATGGAGATTGAAGTAGTAGGGCGAGCCTGAAGCGGTCTTGAGCAGGGCGACGGCGGGTCCCCACTCATTGCCGTCCTTCTGTCCGATCGGATAGGAATGGAACGGTGACAATGCTGCGAAATTCTTCGAGCTGATCGCGCCTGAGCGCGCGCGGTAACGAAAATTGCCCGGAAGTTGCGCCCACCATGCCGCTTCGAGACCAAGATCCTCGCGCGCAACGACAGCCCCGCCATTGGTCAGGCTGGCGCGAACCTTTGCCAGATTGTCGGTTAATTCCTTTAACGTGGTCGCAAAGACGGAGAGTGTCAGGTGATGCTCGCCGATCACGAAGCGGTTGGACTCCAGGTCGTCCATCGCATCGTCAAGTTCATCGATTTGCGAAGCCGCCTTGTCGCCGCTGCTCACCAACTGGTTTTGCTTACGCCCCATGATGACGCGAGCGTCCGCCTTCGACACAAAGCAGAACGACTGTGAGAGAATGAGCTCAAACGGACTGTTTAGAACTCCGTCCAGCATGCCTGTCCTGGTGCGGGCTGGATATTCCTTGAAGCTCAGCATGCCGGCAAAGCGGCTTTCTGCCTCATGCCGGATCTCGATCGTTTCCCGACCTATGATTACGCGATCAGAGTAAATTGCCGAGGCGACGCGACCTTCGGTAAGCGGCACACGCTCACGCCTCCCGCCGACGAGCTGGTGCAGCACCTCGCTCGGTTCAGAGAAGAGCATGCCTTCCTGTTCGTAAAGAGAAAGGACCCGTGGCTCAAAGCGCCTCAAGCCCGCCACTACGTTGACGACTTTGTCCTTAAGCTGCTTCAGAGCCTCTTCATCCAGCTCCATATCGAGTCGTTTTGACCGTCGAAGGTACGACAGCAGCTTCCCCGCCTTGTCCGCAGCGCCACGCGCTGGCGACCAAAGGACGGTCAGATAGAGATCGTTGCGGAAAAGGTGCTCGCGCGCCATGCGTTCCCGGTATTTCTCGTTGAGCGAGGCGGAGAATGGCGTTGCGAACGTTCCGCCCGGATAGTCGCTATCCCTGCGCCGAATGAGATGGGTCCAGATCGCGAGCCGCTCATCGGCAATATTTCGATAGAGCGTGTTGAGGTCGCGATGGAGCGCGTTGATGTCGAGCAGATCAGCAGTTTCGAACGATACGCCTGCGAGCGCGACCATGACCATGAGTGTCCGGGACTCGAGCGCGATTGTCGTCTCGTCGATGTGCCGCACGTAAGGGATAAAAGCCTCTGGCGTGAGTTCACGTGATCTAAGGGTGGCGATGTCAGGCAATTCCAATATCCCTTTCGTCGAAGCGGCGTGTCAGTCTCAGAGGGGAAAGTGTTGCCCCGCCCCAATAGGCACCGTTGCGTGAACGGCCGCGTGTCTCGACCCAGGCGAGCAGGATGCGGAACATGTTGTGATCGTGCTTGACGAGCGCTTTGAAGATGAGATGGAAAACGATGCCGACGAACGCGTAGGCGATAGATCCGGCGACGATGTAGAGGATCGTCGTGACCATGATGTTGAAGCCCATCGCCTCCATCGTGACACCGGCAATCATCGCGGGACGCGTACACGCGATGAAGAGTGTGTCTTCTTCGAGAACCGTTTGTCCGCCCACCATCTTCAGGCTCCGACGATGGTGTTGACGAGTTCGGTGGCGCCAAAGATGCCGCCAATTCCGATGATCCAGAAGCCCGCTCGCCTCAGGTCCATGTAACCAAACATCCAGGCGATGCAGATGACGATGACCGCAATCACGGCGAGAAGCTTAGCAATGTTTCCCGTCAACATGTCGACGATGTTCTGCAGGACGGTTTCGATACCGGCGGCTTGCGCGAAGGCGGGCTCAACCATCGTCACTATAATGGCGGCAGCCATGACGGACGAAGCGACGACGGGTCTGATCCGGGAACTAGTTGTCATTCACTCTGCTCCAATTCCAATTGATTGTCTTGAAACACCAGGACGGATGAACGTCTTCGGGTCTTGAAGACGTCCCACGCGGACGCCGCCGAAATCGCGTGTGCTTCCCCCGGAGTGTTTTCCGCCACCACTTCGGCAACGACGTCTGCTTGGGAAGAATTCGCCGACACGTTTGTCTGCAACCCTTTTCCCGTGTCGCCGATTGTAAATCGAGCCACTGTCGGTCCGAGCCGTTCGATTTCGCGGCGAACCTGATCGCCATAGTTGACCACGCCCCCGACCGACGGATCGTCACGTCCATAGCAGGATTGCAGCACCTGCTCGGCCTTGGGACTGTCAGCACCCACCTTCACCGAGAGGCAGCAATAGCCGTCGGATGGCGTCGCTGGAGCATTCAGGTTAAGGCAGCGAGCGAAAGCGGCTGGTATCGAGAGGTTCAATCTCCGCAGTTCTTCCGGCCCGACCCCGTCGGGACCAATGTGTATGTCATGGCATGTTGCCTCCGAGGATGCGGCGACTTCGATTACATCGGCCTTGGTCGCAGGTTGCCGCCCGAGCGGTGCACGGCTGTTGATCCTGATGGTGAACAGAGCGAACCGGCTTTCGGGGCTGACCACACCCGCAAGCGCCTCCGATGCAACGAAGGGTGCGCAGGTCTGCGCAAGATCTGAGAAGACAACGGGCATGTCAGAACCACACCCTCTGCGTGCCGACGCCCTCAATCGTCACATCGACGTATCGAGGTTTCTCGCGGACCAGGGGTCGCGCCACGGTATTGGCCAGGCATTGGTATCGCCCGTCTACCCTTTGCCACCTCGGTGACGTGACAGAGCCTTTGTTCGGATCGCCACCGTCTCGATCTCGCTGGCAAAAGCTATCGCTCACGGCTTGCAGCGACGTGGAAATGCACGTCGCGTCACGTCCGCTGGGACCGTAGCCAGCAGATAAGCGGTAGCCAGCGTTGCAGTAATATGGTTCGTAAAGAGGGCGAGAGGTCTGAAAACCTACGCCCGCGCAAGTTGGAAACGAACGCCCTTTTGCCAACCACCTCCAAAGCTTCTCGACGGGCGGCCTGCATTCGCCATACTGGGTCGGACCGCCGGGATTGGATAAGCACAGGATAACCTGGCACCCCCATTCGTCGGCACGAGCGCTTCGCTCCGAAATGGGATAGAGTGAAACGAACCCTGACGCTGCTATGATCATTCGAAAGAAAAGGCCCTTCATGCCCCCTACCCTCCGTCATCCTAAATATCCGCCTCAACTGAACGGCGACTCGTCTCAATTATTTGACTATGCAAATAATAGATAGTTAAAACGATGGCAAGCAATTTAAGTGAAAGATGGCAGAGTCAGGCCTTGTCCGTATTTGCGGTGCGTGAAATCCTGGAGAAGCCGATCGATGGTGAATCGGCGCAGTCGCGCATCAAGCAGATCGGCATGATGAATATTCTCTATCTGATGCACCAGGCGCATCAGAAGTTAACACTCTCAAATGTAATTGATATTACCGGTATGACGCGTGGTGGGGTGATCGAAACCATTGAACTCTTGGTCCGACGGGGCATCCTTACAGAAACGCTGGGAAGAAACTCAATGGGACGAGGAACGGCTCGACAGTTTGAGTTTTCCCCGCAGGTTTTTGCCGCGCTTGGCGGTGCCGCGGCGACCGGAAATGCGTGATTTTACCAAGTATGTTTTATACAGTATTAAATGTGGACGCCGTTTTAGATTAGAGGGTCGGCATGTGCCGTACCGCTCACCAGCATTGTCGCGGAAGATTTTCGCTGCCGACGCATACTGCCGAGCTCGTTCCAAGGGTATGTGCCTAGTACAGCAGCCTCGACTGACCCTCTGCCACAGCGATGGCGCGAGGCAGGCCATCAAGCATTTGGCTGGGGCGACTGATCACGGCGATACGCCAATCCTGTAGTTTTGTCGGGCCGGCTGCGGAACGGATGGTCTGTAGCGGGGTTATTTTCTGACAGAAACAAGCAGGGTCGGTCATCTGGGCTCGAGCTGCTCACCAAGGAGATCATCATGAACCTTCCGCAGAACACGGTCGTTGCCGTTGCCGATGGCGAAAAGCTTAGCCTTTTTCGGAACGACGGAGATGCGGCGACTGTCAATCTGACAGCGTTGCCAGATCCGGCGATCGACAGCTCGAAGATCTCTTCCGGCGCCCGACATTCCAGTAGCTCGGCTAATCCCGACGATAGTCAGCAAGACGAAGACGGGTTTGGTGCGGGTGTTACGGATATGCTGAACAAGCAGGTGCTTGAGGGCAAGATTAAAAGTCTGGTGATTATCGCGGCACCGCGCACACTGGGTGAGATGCGCAAGGGCTACCATAAGTCGTTGTCGGACGTTCTTATTGGAGAACTGGATAAAGATCTGACTGGCCATTCTGTGCAGGATATCGAGAAAGCACTTGCTGTCGCTTAAATCCTGCATCTAAACGGCGTGATCGGCCCCGCCATCCCCGGCGGGGTTTTTGCTTGGCGCTGGTTGGGAATGTAGAGAATCGGCAACAATGTAGTGTTGCCAAATTTTGCTAGACTGTCCCTGACAAAAACGACGCCACGACTTTTTGCTTACGTCTTATTTCAGGAGATGGCGGGACTGATCTGAATAGCCGGTACGAAGGCGCAAAGCTGACGTCACTTCCGAGTTGGTCCAAAGATGAAAAGCAAGTGGCATGTACTCCGACCGTGAGGGCGACGAGACCACAACTGCGCAAACGCGTCTGAGCGAGGGAACAAACCGGACGAAATCTCCGTTGCTCGTCATAATTGTTTATTTGGAGGCGTGTCATGAAACTCAAGCTGGCTCTAAGCGTGATTCTGGGCGTTACCCTCACGGCAGCAGTCGCGGAAGCACGTACTCAATGGCATCTTTACGGTACGGTTCCGGTGACGGGTGACTACGTACGTGAGATCGCCTATCGGTCAGCACTCGACAGATGCAGTTTTGAATCTTTCCCATCATACCACCCCGTCGGTATTTATGGAGGTGCATATGGCTCTCCCGAAATGCGCAGATGCATGTACCGTATGGGTTTCATCTTGGAAAATGGTGAGCCTCTCGCATACCCCGTGAGGAAGGCGAAGTACCTGCTAAGGTAACAAGAAACCAAAATATGTAAGATTGAAGCGACTGACAGTCACCGTTTCAATCACGATGAACTTGATACGTTTACGGCCCCGGTTCCTCATCAAAGAGGAGCCATTTTGGTTTGCCGAGTGAATCGCGTATTGAAATCCGGCTTCCGAATATCGACTTTCAGGATAACCTGGAGGTCGAAATGATCTACATTGTCATCGCGTTATGCGCGCTCGTCACAGCATTCTTTGCTTGCCGGTACTATGCCGCCAAGATTCTGCTTGTCGAACACGATATTGACAAAGCTATCGCACGGAAATTTGAGTCGAGTGGTAAGGCTATTGAGCTCACGAAACTTCGAGAAGAAAACGCAGTGATGCGAAACCTTTTGCTCGACCTTCTGGAAAACGAAGTGGCTTTTCCGGTGCAGCAGGCAACGGTATCAGTCGACGACCTATTCAGGATGAAAGCAACCAAGATCCAAAGGTATCGTGAGATACTGGCCGAATCCCGGCATGTCTTGCAGCAGCGTGAGGCCAGTCGCGTTTCCGGGCTCTCCAGCTCACTTAAGAGTACCGAGCGCAGGATGTGAGATTCAACATACACTCAGAGAAAAACTGCAAGAAACCGAGCAACGGGGATGACGGAAAAGCCGACGGCGACCCTTCTTGCGGCAGAGCGTCTCCTGTCGGCCGATACTGTTGAAAAACTCTTTCGATGATCTAGCCGGGCGAATGTTGCGGCAGTTTCGCCATCCGGGGCCCGCTCATCGTCGTCTTGCAATCGTAATGATCTCGGGGCTCTTCTCCGTAAAAGGTCCTGACTGGAAGTCGCCGTACCGCTGCTCTATGGCAAACCCATGCTTAGCCAGGAGCGCCGCAAGCTCGTCCGCGTGATGGAAGCGCAAGGTACTTTCACTGCTCAAAGGCAGGCTTGGATGGTCGCCGGAGAAGTCGTGCCTGAAGGATATCGTGCGTCCGTCGAACTCTGACGTGACGGTCGTGACGATCTTCACCAAGCTATGATCGTTCAAATAGACCAAGGCAGGACGCTCAGGTGTCCATTGTTGCCACGGGCGAGTTAAGGGATTTCGACTCTCAAAAGCAAAAAGTCCACCGTCAGCCAGGCTGTCTCGTATGTCTGAGAGGAATTGACCCACAGCCTTATCGGCATTGATGGCTTGGAAGGCATGGCCAGTCATGACAGCCAGCTCGAACTTGCTGTTCCATTCAGGCTGGGGAAGCGTGCCTAGTACCCAATCGATATTCGGTAAAGCCCGAGCACGAGATAGGACTCCTACGCCTGGGTCGATCCCACACAGGTCGCCGAGGTGCCCAGCCTCTCTGGCCTCGTGTAGAAGTGAGCCTGTTCCACATCCTATATCAAGCACTGAACCTGCGTTCATGATGATGGGAAGGTAGAAGTCGAAATCGTCGCGAGTTGAGCGTGGATGCCAAGCATCATATATCTCTGACAGAAAGAGGTCGTTATAAAAGCGGTCACTACTCAAGCGGGCCTCCGAATGTCAGATTAACTGGTGTAACATACGCACCGGACCAGCCTTCACAACGATCCAGTTCAACCGCCACTCTATTTGTCGGACCAGGCGTTGTCGGCACCCGGACGCCGTGATTCAATCGTTGCATTGATTTGCGGAGGATTGAGTCATGATGGGATGCCAGACAGCTCCAGCGCAGCTTTTCTACGACTTCTGCCTTGATGATCACGTTCCGGCAGACCACCTGCTGCGTGGGATTGACCACCATCTCGAACTCGACAGTGTCCGGGCACAATTGAAACCTTTCTACAGCGCCACCGGTCGCCCCTCCATTGATCCCGAGCTCATGATGCGAATGCTGATCATCGGCTATTCCATGGGTATCCGCTCGGAACGCCGACTGTGCGAGGAGGTCCATCTTAATCTCGCCTATCGCTGGTTCTGCCGCCTTGGTCTGGACGGAAAGGTCCCGGATCATTCCAGCTTCTCGAAGAACCGCCACGGCCGGTTCCGGCAAAGCGATATCCTGCGGCACATGTTCGAGACGGTAGTGGAACGCTGCCTCGCTCAAGGGTTGGTTCGCGCGGAAGGATTTGCAGTCGATGCCAGCCTTATTGCTGCGGATGCCAACAAGCAGCGTTCGGTCCCAGGAGCTGAGTGGGAAGCAAAGGAAGACGCTGGCCGCTCGGTCCAGGAGTATCTGGCTGTTCTCGATGATGCCGCTTTCGGTGCTGCGTCGCCCATTACACCGAAGTTCATCTCCCCGTCTGATCCGGCCGCCCAATGGACCGGTGCTCACAAAGGCCACGCCTTCTTCGCCTACGCCACCAATTACCTGATCGACAACGATCATGGTGTCATTGTCGATGTGGAGGCGACGCGTGCGATCCGCCAGGCAGAAGTCGGAGCATCCCGCACAATGCTCGAAAGGACCGAGAACCGCTTCGGCTTGAAGCCGGACTATCTGGCTGCTGACAGCGCTTACGGTTCCGCCGACAACTTGGCATGGCTGGTCAAGGACAAGAAAATTGCGCCGCACATTCCGGCCTTTGATAAGTCGAAGAGGACGGATGGCACCTTCTCCCGCTCGGACTTCTCATGGGAAGGCGAAAATGACCGCTACATCTGCCCGGCAGGTAAGGAGTTGAAGCAGTTCCATCGAACCTATGCGACGCCTCGATCAGGGATCACGGCGGCGGGCACACGGCTTTACCGCGCCAGCAAGAAAGATTGTGATCGCTGCGAACTGAAGTCTCGCTGCTGCCCGAGTATGCCGATGCGCAAAGTGCCGCGCGATCTCAACGAAGATGCCCGTGATGTCGCCCGAGCGATTGCTACGACACCTGACTACGTGCAGTCACGGCATCGCCGAAAAAAGGTCGAGATGCTTTTTGCACACCTCAAGCGCATCCTGTGGATGGCGCGATTGAGACTTCGAGGACCGTGCGGCGCACGCGATGAATTCCTGCTTGCAGCAACCGCACAAAACCTCGGGAGGCTGGCCAAACTCAGGCCACCACACATCGCCATTGCCGCCTGAGGGCGGCGTTAATCGACACCTCGCGCTGTGACGCGAGGCGTTATCGCATATCTGCTCCGTCTGAAGACCTGAAAGGGCGGATGAGCCGCCAATCCAGCGAGTTTTTCAACGAATCCGCCCGAAGGAGACATTGAGATGCGGAACCAGTCGGCCCGCATCCCATAATCGCTGAATGCGTCTCACCAACTCTTTTGCACAAGTTCGCCTGATGGAGCGCAAGCGTAGAACCCTGCTGTCGGTCCATATGCGTGCGTCGTTGCTAGAGCGAATGCGGGGCGTGCGCCATCTTCAGGTGAGTGCCCCGGTCCGTTGCCTGTCATATCAGTCGATGTCAGGCCGGGGTCTACCGCATTCACTTTGATCCCTTCCCGATCAAGCTCCTTCGCAAGCTTGACGGTCAACATGTTCAGTGCAGTCTTTGAGGCGCAGTATCCGCCAAAACCGACCGTCCATGTTTCGCTCCGCATGTCCAAGGCATCCGTCAACGAACTGAGGCCGCTGCTCATCATTACGATCCGGGCCGCCTTCGATTTGCGCAACAACGGCAAGAAGGCTTGAGTGACGCGCATCACCCCGAAAACGTTGGTGTTGAACATTTGCTGAATCTCGTCAATTGACTCCTTGGCAAGAGAGGGAGGCGAACCAAACATGAGCCCGGCGTTGTTGACCAAAACGTCGAGATGCCCGACTTCACTCTCGATAGTTTTGGCGGCACTGGACGCGCTCGCCTCGTCCGTAACATCGAGTTGCACTGCACGGGCGTCAACCCCGTTTTCTCTCAGTTCGAAAGCTGCCATCTCACCCCGTGACATATCTCGGCACCCCAGCCAGACCGTGTGTCCGGCTGCGCCAAGCTGCCGTGCGATGGCGAGGCCAATACCCTTGTTTGCTCCTGTGACGAGTGCAGTGGGCGGTGTGTGGGTCATGATGACGTCCCTGATCATTCCGATGTCAGAGACATACTACGATATTCGTAATATTCAACCTTCGTATTTTGCGATCTGTTGGGTAATCCTCAGAAATTCGGTTTGCTCAACGGTATCAAGCGCCCGCAGCATCGCTTTGCAGGAGGCTCGATATCCATCGATATAGCCTGCGACCACTTGCTGCCCCTTGTCCGTGATCGTCAAAGCCACCGACCTGCGGTTTGCCTCTGGCCGCTGCCGTTCAATCATCTCCCGACGGACCAGCCGGTCGGCCGAAGACGACATTGTCGTCAGCGCGACCTGAAGATGCCGAGCTACATCCCCCAGATTACACTCGGGATGCTCATCAATGAAAAGGAGCGCCTGAATGTCGAGGGGGTTAAGCGAGTTTTGCATAACGGCCGCTGCCTCCGCGACCTTGAAACGACGGGTAAAGCGCTCAAAGGCGGTAGCAAGTTTTTCGATTTGTTCGGGTGTAGGTTCTGTCATTCCTGGTATTAAGCATTTCTGCTCGGAGGACGTAAGCCATATACCTTAGAACAGGCATTCCTTGAATTTATGCGATGACCCCAATTGGCGCGAAGCGGAAGACCGCAGTTGGCCCGTAGTGGTCATTGAGCTTGGCTAATATACAGGTATCGATTTACGATGCGCCCGCTGCTCTGGAGCCGTTTTTGGTAGACCTCCATTCGGTCATGGACTTTTTCCGCGACTTTCTGCGACGGTATATTTTCGGGGCTTATTATGCTGACCACCCTGCCCAGGCCAAGGGTGTTCAGCGCATGGCCCCGACAAGCTGTCGCAGCCTCAGTAGCAAAGCCGTCCCCCCAGAAGCCACGCCACAGATGATACCAATTTCCGGTTCGGTGCCTTCAGGGGTCTCTTGGAGAGTAATCCCACAGTCGCCGATGACCTGTCCAGAAGAAGGGTCAACTACTGCCCAAAGGCCGAAGCCGTGCTTGAGGTAGCTGTCGAATGAAAGCTCCTGAAACCAAGTCCGGATTTCCGATGACGACTTGGTGCTTGGATAGAATTTCATGCATACATGGTCGGCGTAAATCTTGCTCAACGCGTCTAGGTCTTGTTTCTCGACTTCCCTAAGAAGCAGTCGCTTAGTCCTCATAATAGTTGACAAGCAAACCTCTCATCTCGCCCGTCGGACACTCTGCCAAAAGGTTGACTCTTGTGCCATTGCCCCTTGACCTCAACTCTAGTTGAGGTTGTACGAATTTTAAGGCGGTCGCGGCCCATCGAACGCGACCACGTCAAAGGAGGGCGTCTTGGTCACATATTTTCGCTACTCAAAACCCAAATATTCCGTCAGAACACGCCTGGTTGGAGCCGTATTGTTGCAGTTACTTGGCACCGGATTGTTAGCGTTCATCTTTTGCCATCTGGACACGCTTACGGCGAAGCCAACGATAACTCTCGGTCAGTTTTTGCCATGCTTGGTTGGGGGCGTCGCTGGGTTTCATTCTGTGGCTTTTCGTCGGCCAGCAACAGACGGCCAGCTTAGCCTTGTCGCAACATCGTTCTTGGCATTTGGAACCTTTTATTGGCTGGCGTCCTATTCATTGCCTGATCTTTTGCTAGCAAGATTGATATCGGGATTTGGACTGGGCGTGGTTGTTGCAAGAGCCTTCCGGCGCGGCTTTCTTGAAAATCCGGTAGTTCCCCGCGTCCGATAGATTCCCGACCGCACTTGGTGCTTTGCATTAGGGCAGTTCCCCGCCCGAAGCGTACATCAGGTCAGCTTGCATTCCTATCTTTCAGCCAAAGCCCGAATTCCTGAACGACTGCGACAACTTTACCCAGACGGCGTCCTTCTTCGGTGAGCGCATACTCCACGTTTACGGGAACTGTTGGGTAAACGGTTCTGGCAATCAAGCTGGCGTCCTCCAATGCACGGAGGTCTAGGCTCAGCATCCTTTGAGAAATGCCCGGTATGAGCCTCCTGAGTTCGTTCAACCGTTTTGGACCATCGATGAGATAGGATGCGATTAGCAAACGCCATCTTCCGCCCAGCAGATGCATTGCGAGCTCAACGGAACAACCGGTGACGGTGTCTTTCAAATTCGCACCTCCTGAAAACCGGTATAATTTATGTACCTAGATGACATTATTTTGCGTTCTTACATTTCTCTACCGCGTCAACTAAGTGGATTTTGGTCCTCGTGCAACATGTCGCGAGGCACTGAAATCCAGGAGACGACTAATGAAACTCTACTACATGCCCGCCGCTTGCTCGCTCTCACCACACATCGTTGCCAACGAACTGGAGTTGGATATCGAATTTGTCAGGGTGAACTTCAAAGATCATAAGACTGAAGGGGGCCAAGACTATTACGACATCAATCCCAATGGCTACATTCCGGCCCTGGACGTGGGGAACGGCGCGATGCTTTTCGAGGGGCCAGTCATCGTCCAATACATGGCCGATCTGAAGCCTCAATCCGGCCTCGCTCCCGCCAACGGCACTTTCGAGCGTTACAAGCTGCAGGAGATGCTGAGTTTCCTATCGACCGAAATCCACAAGGGCTTCATTCCACTTCTTTATGCGAAACAGGCGGGTGCATATCTCGAGACAGCAACGCCGAAGCTGGAAACGCGCTACGCATGGATCGACAATTTGCTGGCATCGCAGCGTTTTTTGATGGGCGAGAATTTCACGGTCGCCGATGCATATCTGTTCGCTCTGACAAGCTGGGGACAAGCGTCATGGCTGAAGTCATACTATGGTGCAGATATCCATTTCGACGATCTTCTCAAGCTCAGAGGCTGGTATGAACGCGTAAAAGAACGGGATGCGGTGAAGCAGTCCATACTTGAAGAAGGCTTATCGCTGAGCTGAGTTCATCATTCTTTCCAGCACGCTATATGTCCGCAATTGGCGCTTCCGCGCCAAGTCGTCCGTTGGCCCATAGCAGATGTTGACAGAGGTGTTTCGCCACACTGTACTGGCTGCCATCGCAGATGAATGCAGCCACAAGGTTAGCCAGATGCAAATTAGGAATGCCTCGAAAGAGGATGCGCTCCGGTGCGTGGAGCTTGTCGAAGCAAGACGCAAAGAATACGAGAACTACGAGCCGCGCTTTTGGAAGAAAGCCGCTAACTCAGCTGCTTCGACTCTTTCATGGTTTGAAAAACTGTTCTCTGATGAGCACAACGTGTCTCTTGTCGCCGTTGAGAACACACTGATCGTCGGTTTTCTTATCGCGCGAGAGTTTCCAACTCCGCAAGTATACGATCCGGGTGGGGCGACCGCTTTGATCGATGACTTCTGCGTTGCTGCTAAAGATCGTTGGCACGATGCGGGTGCAGCATTGTTACAGCGCGCAAAATCGGAGCTAAATCGGCGGGGGTTCGCACAAGTTGTGGTAGTTGGCGCTCAACGGGATGCCGCCAAAACTGCGTTATTGAGCCAAGCCAACCTTTCATTAGCTTCGAGATGGTGGACATCAGAAGTGTAGCATTTCCCGAAATTGCGGGCATTCCTTAACTCCAACGGCACCCAGCCATAAGTTGGACTCTCCGTTGCCGGAACGGCCGCTTCTGGTGCACTCTCGCCAAATTGGCCGCCGCCCCGAGCGGCCTCAAACCTCATCTTTTAAAGAACAGGCTCGAAAACACAGTTGACCACGCGAACGTTTGCCACGAACTTGCAAAGCTCAGACATGGACGGAGTTATGTGATGGTGCGGTCGGTCATCGAGTTGCGGAACGTCGCCGGCACTGAGGCAGCGATGGGTTGGGCTGGCGGCCATACGGTGGTCATCGATCGGCCGGAAGGCAAGGCCGGGGGATTGGGTCTCGGTTTCAATGGCGGCCAAATGCTCGCTCTAGCAATAGGAGGCTGCTACTGTAATGACCTACGCTATGTCGCCCATGAACGTGGCGTGAAAATCGAACAAATTGCCGTAACAGTGACACTTGATCTAGAGGGTGTACCGCTGGTCGCCACCAAAGCCGTGCTATCTGTAAAGTGCGAGACATCGGACGGCTCCGATCCGAAAGCCTTGATCGATCATGCGTGGTCGGTGTGCACAGTCGCCAACTCCCTCAATCGCGGGATCCCGACGATAATACAGGTCGCATGACCGTTTTTGGCGCTTTTCAGCCTTTTCGCGCTACCTGCTACAGATTGTAGTTGAGGCCGAAACATCTTCGCTGTCGTCCTACGGTCAATCGTCCCCACTAGACTTTGAGTCCGTCTCGGATGGCGTGGGCAAGATGTGAGGCACCGCTGCGAGAATGACCAAGACGATCGCGGTCGATAAGACGGCCGTTACCTCCATTCCCAGGCCGGCCATTACACCAATCGCGGCTGTCGCCCAGATACTGGCCGCTGTGGTGAGCCCTTCTACCTCCCGCTGCGCCGAGCGGATTATGATAGCACCCGCGCCGAGGAAGCCTATTCCTTGAACGACACCCTGCAGTACCCGTGACAGATCGCCGATCTGCATGCCGCTCTGCAGTGGACCTAAAACGAAAAGTGCAGCACCTACGGCAACCAACATGTGAGTCCGCAAGCCAGCACTTCTGCCCTTGCTCTCGCGTTCGAACCCGAGAACCCCACCGAGTACCGCCGCGATCACAAGGCGCACAGTGATGCGAGTTATGGCCGACGCGTCTGGAACATCAGAGAATTCTTTGACTAACGTCCCCCAAACTTCGTCTCCCACGGTCGCATCCTTATGTCGTTCGCAAATTTGGCATGTAAACGAGGTGCCATACAAACGCTGCGTTGGCAACTTCACTGCCGCCATCGTCACCCGTGGCAACTTTTGTGCCGATAGGGGGAATAACAGCCGTCTCGCACCGTCAATTGCCGCGGGATGTTTTCCCCCAACCGTCCAGCGGAGCGATTGCTCGTGCGAGCGCAAGCAGCAAGCACCGGGATGTAAAGCCATGTCTGCATTTAGGTACGGGCAAACACGGTGTCTGTGACTGGAATGAAGGCGCGAAGCGGAAGACGACCTTCGGCCCGGAGAGGAAGTCGAGCTCGGTCCTGAACGTCCATTGACAACTGACCCTGTTTGGAGTGGCAAATAATCGCAACTTTATGGGCTCAATTTGGAAAGCGTCCGATAAGATGGAACAATCGCAATACAGCACCGCGTCCCGTTTGCCGACAGTAGAAGAGTACCTGCATCTTCGTTCTGTCGCCGGGCTAAGTGCGTTTTCGCCAGAGGCTGCTCGGTTAGGGCTAACGGGTACGGTTTACTCGGTCGTTGTCATGCATCGAGGCGCGGCAATCGGGATGGGGCGATTGATCGGCGATGGAGGCTGCTTTTTCCAGGTTGTCGACATCGCTGTTCATCCCGACCATCAGGGACGAGGACTGGGGAAAACCATCATGCAGACAATCATGTCGTATGTCTCGCGAAAGCTGCCCGTCTCGGCCTATGTCAGTCTGATCGCCGACGTTCCGGCGAACAAACTCTACGAAAAATTTGGCTTCAAAGAAACTGCTCCGCGATCGCTGGGAATGGCATATCGGGTTACTTCGGCTGAACCTTGAAACGAGCTTGCAAGACGGCCGCAATTGGGTAAGCGCGAATTTCTGTGCACCTTCTGAAGCGCAGTGCTCTGATGCATGAAGTGTCCACCAAAAATAGGTGGACACCAAATCATGGACGATACTCCTAAACTGCAGGTGCGGCTTGTTGGCCGCGACGG
>NZ_LMFF01000007.1:21074-36737 GCF_001427205.1 Rhizobium sp. Root491 | reverse complement strand
ACAATAACAATATCATGATATTGTTATTGTAATCGATCGCCGCTAATTTTCATCGCCCTTTCAATCCACTTCCCAATCAGATTCCTTCCGGTTCCCCATATAAATAAATCCACCTCGTTGTAAAAACATATATAAAATCACATGGTTATAGCTGTCCAAAATTATTCGCGTGCAAAACAAATCAAATCCCCATCCTCCCCTTAATGTGACCGGTTTATAATTATTTATATGTTTTGTGCGCTCACCTGAATAAATTATATGTTTTACAGATACCCTCCACTGCTGGTCTAATCTTCACCCAACCACCCATTCTCCTCACCTTACTCCACCTAAGTGAAAATTCATTCCAATTAGCAAGTATAAATATAAAAATATATGTATTAATGGCGATAACGCAGGTATAATATTCCGCCTGCGCATCCTGCAGCGCGTACTGCCCTCGTCGCGATAGAATCGCAGGCTAAATACGGATCGTTCAGCCTATCAAAAGTTGCACAAAATGATTGACTATCGCGGCTGCGTGAGGGAGCCTCTGCGCGAAAATACGGGGAACATAACAAATCATCATGTCGCCAGAACGCTTTAATGAATGCCTGCGGGTGATCCGCTGGACGCCAATCAATATTGCCTCTGCCTTGCAATGTGAACTCTCATGGATCGAGGCGCTGGAAGCCGGCAACGATNCAATCGAATGACAGGTAAATACGAATCGTTCAGCCTATCAAAAGTTGCACAAAATGATTGACTATCGCGGCTGCGTGAGGGAGCCTCTGCGCGAAATACGGGGAACATGACAAATCATCATGTCGCCAGAACGCTTTAATGAATGCCTGCGGGTGATCCGCTGGACGCCAATCAATATTGCCTCTGCCTTGCAATGTGAACTCTCATGGATCGAGGCGCTGGAAGCCGGCAACGATGCAGTTCCCGATGGCCTCGCAACATGGCTGGAAACGCTTGCGCAAGCCCATGAAGCATTACCGCCGCCATCAACCTACAGAGGAAAACGGTCGACATTATGATGCGGCCAACAGCTGAAAACCTTCACCAACAACCGGATTACGCAATATGAAACATGCCATCGCAATTCTCGGTCTGATCACCGTCTCCAGCCCGGCTTTCGCAGCATCGTGCGAGAAAAACTTCACAGTCTCAGGTGTGCCGATGGTCACGGCTGTCTCTTACAAATCCTTTCAGGAACTGCCGAAAGCCAAAGCACCCGCTGTCCTTCAAAAGCTAGCCCAGGCCGCCCTCAGGTGTGCCGATGGTCACGGCTGTCTCTTACAAATCCTTTCAGGAACTGCCGAAAGCCAAAGCACCCGCTGTCCTTCAAAAGCTAGCCCAGGCCGTCGCAGCAGAAGGTTTCTCAGGTATCCAGATCAACAAGGCACTGTCGTCAATCGATGCCCACCAGGAAACCAGCGGAAGTGGCAGGATTCAGACGCTGCGCGTTGTCGCCCGCCAGAAAGGCGCAGCTGTCCGGATCGATGCTGTTTTCAACATTCAGGCAGGACAGATCGCCGACAAGGATGTCATCCGCAAGGGCATCTGCGACATCATAAAAGGCGTGTAAGGNTGTCCGGATCGATGCTGTTTTCAACATTCAGGCAGGACAGATCGCCGACAAGGATGTCATCCGCAAGGGCATCTGCGACATCATAAAAGGCGTGTAAGGGCCGGCTTGAAGACACCCCGGTCCAGCAGCACGAGCCCTCGTGCACAGGAAACCAACCTGCTCATGTCCGCTGCTACTGAACTGGCGGCGGCAGAAGGATGTGCACGAGTGTGTTCCCAAAAAATCAGCCCTGCCACGGATCGACAACGATAGCGCCGGTACCGTCGAAATCCCGTACGTTGCGCGTAACAACGGTCAGGTTGTGAACAAGCGCCGTCGAGGCGATCAAGGCATCGGCCTCGTTGCGACGGTCCGGGATATGCAGATGGGCGCAACGTGTTACTACGGCATCATCGATGGGAAGAATACGGCCCTCGAATTCAGGACGGACACGGTCATCCATCCATTTCCGCAAGAGAGCTCCCTGGGAACCATCACGGCGCTGGAGGCTCAATATGCCGCGTTCAATCTCAAGGATCGTGATCGCAGAAATAAACAGATCACTCGAATCCTGCGCGCTGACCCAGCGAGTGACGTTTGCATCTGCCTTGCCGTCTCCAGCCTTGCGCAGCTCGGAAACAACGTTCGTGTCGAGCAGGTACTTCAAGACAGATCAATCTCGCGGGTAACAATTTCCGCTCTTGGGATATCAAGGTCAGTCTTCGACAGTCCGAACATTGACAGTGCGTCGACAAGGTTGCGGCGCCTTCCGGTGAGGCGCTCGAACTCGCTGTACGTCATTAACACATGAGAAGGCTTGCCACGATCGGTGATGATCACAGGTCCCGCCTGAGCGGCTTTCTTTGCCTTGCTGACATCGTGATTGACCTCACGGCTGGAAAAACTTGTCATACTCATACGAAGCCTCCATGTAGGTACATGCCTACATATAGCCCGCATTCAGCCTGACTGCAACACTCACATGACCAGGACATCAGGCGCGTCGCGGTATTGGTCTGCGTTGCTATCCCGTTGACCGTCACCATCTTATGGGCGGTAGTGCACCGGATCTCGCTTCTGCACGGGACCGCGGTTCAAACGGCAATCCCACCAGGCCCGTAGCGCGAACATCGCCCGGTTATTTATCGGGCGCGGTAAACCTCGCTGGATGACCGACGACGCGCAATAAACTCCCGAAGAACGGGGAGAAAAAAAGCCTTGCTGAACCGCCCCACAGGAGGCTCCGGCTCCAGATAGAAAGAATGTCCGATAATATCGCTGTTATACTCATCCAGAATGATCCAGAGCCGCATATCTGCATCAAGACCGGCCCGGCGCTTTTCAATCGCTGGGATCTCAATAGAAAAACGATCAGTTTCCGGCTGCTTTGTCGTGATGGGAAAGAACAGAACCATGTCGCCGTCCGCACGGGCGAGCCTCACGCCAACAACAACGGGTCGACCCTTCCGACCTTCGGTTTCACCGAGCGAAGCCTCCCGGCTCCACAGATAAGGGTAGCGGATTACGACTGCAGTCTCGATGTCATCGAAACCGCTCACCGAACCATCTCTTCCGTTTCCGCATAAGCCTCGACTGCCGCCTCAAACTCGTCCAACAAAGCGTCAGACATATTATCGATAGTGCCTACCGCGCGCAGATCAGACTGCCGCATCAAACGTTCATAATCCTCAATATTAAGAAGGACCAGACGAGGTTTGTTGCGCTGGGTGATCGTCACCGGATGGCGAAGTGCCTCGGCGATGATATCACCGGACTTCCTAGAAAGATCACTCGTCGTGTAAGAATTACCTGAGCTTGCCATCGATTATACTCCCGTCTTCCGTCGCAACGATAGCACAGCCAAAAAAGGAAATCCATAAAATACAGCAATGCTGTAAATGCTGTAAATGCTGCATTGATTATGCGCATTAATGACGCCACGGGACCACTAAAACTCCTGATCATTCCATTTTTTTGAAGTTTCGCATGCCTCATGGGCGCAGCCCTTCCAGATTCAGATAAACCTTCATCTGCTGGATTGGCTTGAACTTCATTTGCGGCGCACACGCTGCCTGAGAGGACGATCAACGAGGCGGCAGAATTCAGCTGCAGTCCGCACAGATTAATCAGCACCATGGCTGCCTTTTGCCTGTCCATGTCCGGGCAAGTCCCTCAGATACGAGGATATCGCCGATCGAACGGCCATCTTTCAAAAGTACCCTCAGCTTTCGTCCATACCTGTCCTCGTCGCGACCGGGCCAGGACTGCATGGTAAAAGCACCAGAATTGACCAGTTCCATCAGCCGTACAGTTGCACGCTCCCCAAGCGCTTTTTCAGACGCGCACTGTGGTTTACCGATTTCTGGCGCATCGATATCGGCAATGCGAACCTTGACGCCACCAGTCCACAGCGTATCTCCATCGACAATGCAATTGACACGGACGCTCCCGCTGCATCTCCGGTAGGACGCGACCGGAGATGCCGTCGAAAGGATGTCTTGTCCCGCGTTTTGCGGGTCTCGCGAACGCGATGTTATATCGCGCACTTTTGCTTCCAGATCTGGCTGAAAAGACGGTCTGTGATCGATTACGTAATAGGATATGCCTGCGCCTACGAGGAAACTCGCCAGCATGCCAAGCACAACGAGCATAACAAACGAACTGCCTGACCTCGATCGTGACGTCTGCCGCGATCTGAATTGCACAACTTTAGCCATTATACCCCATGCTCCGCTCATACCCACGATAGCATCGACGAGTTAATGCAACCGACAACGGGATTGCTGCAATTTTAGGGAACCCAGCGGTCAGAAGTTAAACACCACCGGGGGGCTTTCATGCATGATAACGAAGGAAGCCTGTCGGGAGACAGAATGATGTCGACAGCTATGCACCCAGGCAGGCCGACATTGGCAAGCCAGGGCAGCAGCTTCGCAGCGCCCAAGGGCCCGGAGCGCAGCAGCATGGTGTGCGACACCGGAAAGACCGAGCGTCGTGCTTCCCGGCCCATACCGTAGTCCACCGCGTCTGCCGGGTCCCTGAATGTGCTGGTAATATACAAGAACCACCTTCGCGAATTCTACAACAGGTTGTATATCTCGTTTTCAAAACTTGTATCTGTCTAATATACGATTATTCACAGACATGTTTGGGGGCTTACATGACAACGTTTCCACGCCACATCATCCTCGTTCCAGCAGTAGCATTGGTGATTGCTGTATTGCCGTTGTCCTACGGCTACTACACGCTGCTGCGCCTCGGCATCACGGCATTTGCGGCGTTCTTCGCTTACATCGAGTACGAGAAGCACGGCGCGTTCACGGGGTGGGTCTTCGGCTTCATTTGCGTGGGATTGCTGTTCAACCCGTTTATCCCCGTGCATTTCAGCCGGTCGTCGTGGTTCATCCTTGATCTACTCGGCGCTGGTGTATTTGCCGCTTACTGGAAATTTTCGACAACGAAACTCGGCGAGTAAGGGCGCGCGACCACGGTTTGACGTTCACCTCAGTCGTTGCGGTGCGTTGCCTGGAGGCCCAACTCAGCCACGCTTGCAGATTAGTACAACCCCGCCGCGTTCGACTGCACGAGCATCGAAGCTGGCCTTGCAATCTCCGCGGCAGGCAACAGGTGGCACGAAAGGAGCTAAGCGCTGCCTGCCGGGGTCCATCAGAATTTCATGTTCAGCAACTCAGGAAAATTATAGTACCGCAACCGCTTGTCACGGCAGCGATAGTCGTCCTTTGAGGAGTCAACGCCCAAATTCTTGTACACGGCTACGCCAATATACGACCAATCGGGATTGGAACGTTCCGCCGTTCGCGTGCAAAAAGCGTAAATCTGCTTTTGAGGATCGAGCAGCACTACGCTCGAAATCTCGGCTTTCGTAAAATCACCGGCTTTGATAGTTCCGCGCATGGCGTCTAAATAGTCACGTTTAATCGGTCTGGACGGCGGACGTTGCGAATCCAAAACAGATTGCGGTGCCGGAGTCTGGCATCCAGCCAGTGTCATCACGGCGGCACAGAGAAGTAAAGCTGTCCTCATTCAATTCAATCCCCAAAAGTCAAAGCACAACACGCACAATGTACAGGCGGCGTTGTTCGTCAGACACAGCCTGCCGTCGTCGAAAAAAGCGGGTGAATGCTTCCCAGCGTCCGTCCTTCCTGCCTTCTACGAACACAAGAATATCGGGAAGCTTCAAAGCTTTTCCAGCTTGGCAAGAAAAAAACGATCACTCCAAAGATCCGTGGATTTACGCTCAGCTGGACGAAGAAACCGCCGAACATCCCCGGCAGCCTCTTTCCAGTCGATACGTTTGATCGTTTCTGAAAGAGCCGTTTTCAGCCAGGCAGCATCTACATGGACAGTCTCATCTCCCGCCCATGGACCGGCCTGCATCAGCGCATTGCGCAACAGGTCCAGATTCGGCGAAACGCTGCGAGACACATACCAGGAGAAGTCAAACCAATCACGCCCCTTGAGAAAACCACGACATAGCAGAGCGTGTATCTTGAGCGCAAAATTGGAAGGCAAATCCTGGTGGCGGACCTCATAATCAGCCGGAAAATCAAGGTAGGTAGTTGCCTCACCCGATCCCGCAGGCGGATTAACGTCGATCTCAAGCTTGATACGAATTGTTTTGGCTCTGCCTCTTCCGGCAAACGACAGATCCAGCTGCCTCGCGATAGAATCATCCTTGATAACAGCCTGCCGGATCGCCGTATCCATCCGCACCTTCGGATGTGCCTCCAGTTTCAGCCCGAACTGGCTGACAACATCCGTCAGAACCTTGAGATAAGGAGACCAGTTGAAACCCGTGTCGGGAGCCCGCAAAAGAAAATCGAGGTCCTCGGAAAAACGCGGCAGGCCATGAAGAATGCGAAGGCTTGTACCACCCTGAAAAAGAGCCACATCGAAAAAATCTCCTCGCCACAAAGCGTAGAGTACGACCTCCTGGAGTATCTCCTTGACGGCATTCTCTTCCTCTATCGCACTCTCCGCGCCATATTGCCGAAGCTTGTCCTGGATAATTTCAATCATGCCCTGACCTCAAGATCAGGCAGACGCCCCAAAGGCATCACCGCGCCTTCCAGCGCCCGGAGAAAGGCATTCGCAGCCTTGTGCTTGTACACAGGCTTCAATCCAGTAAAATCCTTGCGTCGCAATCCGAAAAGGGCATCTTCCTCGATCCTCATACCAATCGTCAGCCATTCAAGCCCGCTCCACTCCACCTTGCGAAGCGCTACCAGATCCATAAGTGCCCGAAGAGGTCGGGCAACGAACGCAATCGAGCCGTTGAGCGGAACACGGTCAACACTCGTCATGAACCGATAATCGTTGATCGCCAGGGGATGATAGCTGAAGGTCCCGAACCCGGGCGTCGAGAAATCCTGGCTTTTGCGTCCAGGTGAAACACTGGCGGTAACAAACACCGCCTCTGGAATCCATCCATGGAACGACAGTGCTGTTTCGAAAGAGATATAGCTGCCCGGCACGAGGTTTTGGGCGACGGAAAACGGATGAACCGGGTCACGTCGATAGCGTCGCGCCAGCACATAACAACCACGCTTCAGGCGGATGAGGGACCCGTCTTTCAAAGCGCGGTTGACAAGGCCATAACGGCGCGCGTCACTGCCGCCCAGCAACTCGGCGAGTTGCCGGTCATTTAGAAAACGATCAGCCAATCCGGCTGCAGAAATCTGGTCCACCAACGAAGACATAATTATTGATACTTCCAATTTGTGAAAGTTTCAAGAATTTTTAAAAGATAGTTGAAGGGCTTCCACCACCCGACGCTCAACCACTCGTTCTTAGATACTTGTTTCGGATTGTCCGATCGGAGTTCAACTCCCCGTAGACTAGAAATGAAATGCTATGATCAGGATAGGACAAAATGGCCTGCTTCAACGCGCTGGCATCAATGATGGTGGCTGCATAATCGAGGCGGAAATCCACTTAGTGAAACGCCCGAAACTGTTCAAACAAACCGAGCCACCTCTATGCTCCTCGAACTTGAAGCGCTAAGGGCGATTGGCACGGCGGTTATTTGACCACACCATCGAGATAGAGGTCTTCACCTCGTTGCAGCGGCGTGAAAGTGAAGTCGTCTTTTTTGAGAAAGCGGTCGAACCAGCCCAAAAGATCATCTTGGGTCGCCGAGTTGCGATATCCGATCAGCTTGACGGTCAGGGGAGCACTGAAGGCTATATCAAAGGCGGTGTCGAACTGAGAGGTGCCAGAAAGCTGAACCGAAAACGTGCCACCACCGTTGTGACGAATGGAGATTGCCGCACGGGCGAAGAATTCATCGCTGTAGGTGGTGATAAGGCCGGGAGCTTCCCACCAACTCTCCCCAATCAAAGGGTTTTGAGTTCCCTCGCCTTGAAAATCTACCCGGATTTCTTCGAGGCTGCGAAAATCACGGTTCTTAAAGTGCTTCAAGGGAATTTTCAGCCACTGTGTATCCAGACCCGGGTTCAACCACTGGGCGACGTCATCTTCGGGGTCATTGTTGGGATCGAAGAAGAATTTCGGAGATTTCATTTTCAGGTCAAGACCGATGTAGTCCTCCAATGTTTGACCGGGCCAGGATCCACTTGTGGCTCGCAGGGTGATCCACGGTTCCTGGACTGCAAGGTCGAGCGGATAGCTCTGATAAACAAGTCTAAAATGTCTCATGCAAATCTCCGGGAAATCCCTGACGGTAGCGGTTGATGTCTGCGCAAAAGCTGCGACAGACATGCCCCAACACACCTGTCGCCTGCAAAGTCCGCTTTAAGCGTCCTCGTCTCCTGTCATCATACAGGAGAAATGGCTCGACACAGGTCGTTCATACACGTGTGCACCTACGTCCGGTTTTGGCCCGAAGCGGTCGTCGGCCCATTGCGGGCGATCACCCGCTCGACCCGATTGCCTTTGCCAACGAAATCTTTTCTAGCGTCGTGTCGAGGATCGGATCATGAGCGAAACCGCGCCAAGTTTCATGGTAACCTAGGTGTAGGTACAAGCCGAGCGCCCGGGCGTTATCAGCAGATACGCTTATCGTCGCTTCAGCGAAGGCTGCCGCTCTGAATCGCTCTTCAAGGGCAGCAATGAGGGCTGACCCCACTCCTTTTCCTTCATTCTCTGGAGCCACCCAGATGTCACTGATATGATTGTCACGATCTTCAGAAGCACCTAGCCCTGCCAATACTCCGTCAACCGAAGCGACGAGGATGTTCTCACCCTGCTCCTTCAGGAACGGAATAAACGGGTTGTTGCTTTCAATGCGTGAAGCAACTTCGGCATTAACCAGCGGTAGGATACCCTTTCGCCAAGAGGCCAGACCGATCGCCGCCAGCTCCGGAAGTTCTTCTGATTTTGCCGGTCGCACTTCTATCATCGGAGACTTTACCGCACGACTCACTTATCGAAAGGTTCAGGTAAACGGCGCGAATCGTCAAGTTCTGAGCGCTTCGGGCGTAAAGCTACCGACGTCTGCTCTTGGCGCGAAGCGGAAGACCGCAGTCGGCCCGAAGCGGCCGTTCACGGATAGAGCGGAGTGGAATCAACGAGCGGGCCGTTTGTGGATCTGGGGGGATCTTCTTTCCAACCGGTTTGCTCCTCGACTTCGTCTGGAAACTTGTAGTATATGCAAGAATTCAGAGGGTAGATGCCGAAGTTCTCATTTATGTCGTAGCGAGCAAGCTCCAGCTCAAACGTATCGCGCTCATCACTATCGCCATAGACCATCGCCATCAGGGTGAGTGCGTGATAAGGCCCTGGCGGCCACGCGAAGCCAATGGCAACAGCTTCCTCTTCTGCAAACGTCCCCTTGATGACGCGTTTGATTTCGAGTTCAGCGCGAATCATCCGGTTCGGAAACTTGTCGGTTACAACCAACCCAGAATCGCCGATGAACAGCGACCTCAATCGAGCTTCGACAATGATCTGCGCGTTTCGGCGCATTTCCGCTCTAGGCGGACAAGGTTGCATGGCGTGGGATGGCTCTAAACTGCCGAATAAAACCGCGAAAGATGTCACCAGCCAAAGGGCTGTGCAGTTATATCTATTCACAACATGCCTCGTTCGTCGCAGACATACAGCTATCTATAGACCCAACGTTGCTCAAGGCTTATCAACAACGATGGGCTTTTTTCCGCTATGGCGCGAAGCGGAAGACCGCAGTCGGCCCTATGCAGACTTCCAAAAAAGTGTGAGACAAGGCCGGCGGACGATAATCGCCTTAATCCAACGCAGGGAAACCCGATGGAGTCACATAGTCAACCGATACACATAGCGTTCTCACGATCAGAAGCAAAAATTTTACACCAAGCCTTGAATGAAGTTTGCAATGGTCTTTCCCTGCCAGAGTTCGAAACTCGAATGGGAGCGAATCGCGATGAAGTCGAAAATCTGCTTACCAGGTTGACCGAAGTACTTGATGCCCCATGACCGCAATGGGCGCGAAGCGGAAGACGCCTCTCAGCCCTTAGCGGACAGTCGGAAGCGTGATTTCATTTAGTTTAGAAAGCCCCGGATTAATGGCCAAATATTCGTCAAGTTGAGGATCTTCTTCGTAGCGAATTTGTTCATCCAAGATGTCGAAGTCCTTACCCAATTCGTGGCGTAAAAGCGCTAGTTACCTGTCTACATTTGCGTTGAAATGATCACACAGCGACTGAGTCCAAAGGCTTGGATCGGGCGGATACAAAGGATTAAGATAGCCTGAGTGCTCGAAGTCCAGTTGATCTCTCAAATTTTGAGCTAAGTGAGATAGCTCCACGCGCGCAGGTTGGCAATGTCGCCCTTCGAGATCAAAGAGCGACGCCTCGACAGGCCCTAGACCGAGCCTTTCGCGTGTTGCAGTATCACCAGCCCACAAGCAGCCACCAGCACCATAATCGAAGAAGAATCTGAGAACACCGTTTGCCATGCCTAAGTCATAGCAGCCTCTCGAACAGCAACAAATCGCAATTAGCACAAATTTTGCTCGCGGCGACTGAATGACCGCTCTTGGCGGATACCGTTGAAAACTCGCGCCAGTGGCTGCCGTGGTCAGATTGCTATTCGTCGATCCGTACGCGGCCGCCTTCGATCACGATATGACGACCCTGCAACTCGACAAAGCGCCAATCCTCTTCAAGCGAGCCGTCTGGGAAAATTTGGAGGCGGTAATCGCCGGAGAGCAGCAAGTCAGCCCCACCAAGGTTGTCTGCATAGGCCGCTATAACGACGAGTTGCTCTGCGGTATTCACGAAGGACTTGGTTGTCTCGTCGTATCCTTTCAGAAGCGATGCAATCCTGATAAGTTGCAGGTTTCCCGATCTAGGATCGTGATCATCTACCTCTGTTCCTTCAACAGGACCGACAAAGCGATCCGATGTCCCCGTAAATACTGTATCCTTAGAAACCAGACGCCACGGGCATTGAATATGTAGTGCGTAAGGACCGACAGTTCCTCGGCCTGAAGGATGCGGCTGAATCTCCCCAAAATGCAAAATCTTCATGTCCGCAGCGTTGCGGGCAATACTCAATGGCAACCCCACCAGTACCTGAAGGCAACTTTCTAAGCGGATTTGACTATGGTTATGGGGCATCAAAATGAACTCGGCTAAATCAGAATTTTGTAGGACTTGGGCAGACCATTACACAGGATAAAGTTGAAATCCATCGACCTCACAATGCGGGACTGCGTTCGGTCGCGATTTGGAAGATCGGCATTGCTGGCCCACCGATGTCGTGATTCAATCGTCGCACTGATTTGCCGAGGGTTGAGCGATGATGGGATGCCAGACAGCTCCGGCGCTGCTCTTCTGCGACTTGTGCATTGATGATCACGTCCCCCTCGACCACATGTTGCGTGGGATCGACCACCATCTAGAGACGGCGCATCTCCCAGTATACGGAGGCAGCCCGGCAGCTTGGGCTTGGGCTTGGGCGTTCCACCGTCTGCAGAGAGATCCGTCGTCTGGGCGTAAGCCAGACCAGTTGAGGAGTCGGAATTGATACAAGTGTGAACCGCTCCGGGTTTGCCGGAGGCCGTTTCGTTTAAGTTATGCGGCCATGGCTGGTTCGTCCAGCATGGCGTAATACCGGTCCTCGGCTTCGGCTGGCGGTATATTCGCGATAGGCTCCAGAAGCCGTCGATGATTGAACCAATCGACCCATTCCAAGGTGGCGAATTCCACCGCCTCGAAGCTGCGCCATGGTCCACGTCGATGAATGACTTCGGCCTTGTAGAGACCGTTGATCGTCTCAGCGAGGGCGTTGTCGTAACTGTCGCCGACGCTTCCGACAGACGGCTCGATGCCAGCTTCTGCCAATCGCTCGGAATACCGAATGGACACGTATTGAACGCCGCGATCCGAGTGATGCACGAGGCCGCTGCCATGAGCGGGACGCCGATCATGAAGTGCCTGCTCCAGCGCATCGAGGACGAAGCTCGCATGTGCTGTCCGGCTTGCCCGCCAGCCGACGATGCGACGAGCGAAGACGTCGATGACAAAGGCCACGTAGACGAAACCCTGCCAGGTGGCGAGTGGAGTAAGAAGCGCAGAAGCACTTCTCCTCCCCGAACCGTACGTGCACCTTTCAGCGCATACGGCTCTCTATTCAAGCTTGGCCCATGGCCATAGCAACGTCATGGTAGTGTGACGTGACGGTGCTGCGGCTCTCAATCCGGCAGATGTATGGATTCTCCTCCGGATTGCGCCACCGCAATTGCGCCTTGGGGCTTGAGACAAGCCGGTGTAGCGCTTTTCCGACGGGTTCACCGCGTTCATTGCGACCAAACACGAGCCAGGTTTTCGCCTTGCCCGGTTCCGGGACCCTGAACCATTTCCGCATCAATGGTTTGATGCGGGATCGGTACTTGTGTCCCAGCCAATGCGCCATTTTCCAGAACACGACATGGTCGATGCGCCGGAAGACGTACGCCGTGAAGTCGGTGAACTTGTAGAACGCCGCCCATCCCACCAATTGGCGGTTTAGGCCGGCGATCATGTCGACCGTGCTGACACTATGATTGCCGGAAAGGGTTCCGGTGAGCTTGCGAACAAACCCCTTGGCCTTTTCCTTGGGTATCGTCGTGACGATGGACATCCGTCCATGCGCTCCTCGCTTGCGGATGATCCGGTGCCCCAGAAAGACGAAGCCGTCGTCGACGTGGGTGACATGGGTCTTTTCCATGTTCAGCGTCAACTTCAGCTCGCCTTCCAGAAACGCCCGGCATTCCTCGCGGATTTCCTCTGCCTGAGCTCTGGTTCCTTTTACGATCACGACAAAGTCGTCAGCGTATCGGCAATAGGCAACAGCCGGTTTCCATTGCCGGTTCTCGCGAACTGTGATGGGACGGCCCTGCTGGATGCCGAAGTTCCATGCCCAGCGATCCTTGCGGGCCTTATTGTTCAGGTATTTCGCCTCCAGCCAGATATCAAACTCGTGGAGCATGATGTTGGACAGGAGCGGTGACAGAACGCCACCTTGCGGAACACCCTCGCTTGAGGCCGTAAACAGGCCACGGTCGATGTGGCCTGCTTTCAAGAACCGGTAGAGAAGATCGACGAACCGTCCGTCCTGCACACGTCGCCGCACGCATCTCAGAAGCAGCCGATGATGGACCGTATCGAAGTAGCTGGCCAGATCACCTTCGATGATCCAGCGGCCCTTCGTTCCACCTCCATCCTGTAACTGTATCCTCACGGTGCGGACGGCATGATGCACGCTGCGTTCCGGTCGGAAGCCATAGGATAAACGATGGAAATCGCTTTCCCAGATTGGCTCCATGGCCATCAGCATGGCGCGTTGGACGATGCGATCCGTCAGGGTCGGAATACCCAGTGGTCGTAGCTTGCCGTTCGATTTCGGGATATAGATGCGCTTGACCGGCTGGGGGCGATAGCTCTCCTCCAGCAGGCTTGTCCGCAGGTCGTCCAGATGCTGATCCAGTTTGCCCTGCAGTCGTTGCTTATCCATTCCGTCGATACCCGGCGTTCGTGCGCCGCTTGACGCAAGAACCATCCGAGCGGCCTCGGCAAGCCATTCCCGGTTGGCAATCAGCCGAAGAAGCCGATCAAACCTTCGGTTTGGATCGCTCTCGGCCCATGTTGCGAGCTTGTGCTGCATTTCGCTGATTATCAAAGGTCTTCACCTCGTTTGGTCAGATAGTTTGCACTTCAAGCAGTTTGAACTGTTCCCCTTCGCCATGTGGCAGGCTTTCCCTGCCGCGGACTACTACGAGAACTCCGCCAACATGATGGACATCAGGGTCAACTCCCTTGAGACGCAATACTTTCGTTGTCATTCCATCATGCCTTCCCTCGTTCATATGCTGGACGTCAGCGTATTGGTGAGGCTGCCGGTCGCAGTCTTTTCCCTTGCGTTCCGCAAGTCGATGCCGATGTCATGGTCTGGCTGCATTCTCTCCATGACCCCATGCGGGCGACCTACATATACGCCCGTATTCGGATGCCGCCGACTTACGTGTCCGGCAGCTTCATCAGCATTCCACCTGTTAAGCCGTGTAGGCGGAGGCGACATTTCAGCCCTCAGATGCGGGTTAACCGGTTCGTGTTCCTCAACCTTCCAATACTTCAGCCTCGGGAACCATCTTGGCGTAACGGCTTCGCCTCAATCCCCTTTACCTGCGGGCTACGTCACCCTGCCAGTTGACGGCAGGTCACCGCCGCTTGGGCTCATGCCCCCTCGCAGCAGGGGGCAGGCAAGTCTTCACATCCTCCTTTCTCTTTGCATTCCAGTCATATGCGTCCCCGTTTGGGGCGAGGCGCACCATAGGTGAAGTCCGAAACCCACAGCCTGTTTGGTGCTGGGGCTTTGAAGTGGCGGTTAACCCGGTCAAGCGGGTTCGGGGCCGACTTGTCCGAGAACGTCGTGCGGATCGGCTTACCTCGAATGATACCCTGCAGGCGCATCGACCTCATAAGCCTGGCGACACTGCAGCGGGCGACGTCAAAGCCTTCACGCTTCAATTGCCGCCAGACCTTGCGAACGCCATAGACGCGGAAGTTCTGTTCGAAGACACGACGTATCTCAATCTTCAGGCCGATATCGCTGCGGGCGCGGATCGACAGGCGATCCACGTCCAGACGTTTGGCGGCATTCTCGTAGTAGGTTGACGGGGCGATCGGCAGCAGTCTGCAGATCGGCTCGACCCCGAACACACCACGGTGTTCGTCGATGAACGAAATCATCGCTTGAAGGGGCGGTCGAGCTCCGCCATGGCGAAATAGGCCGAAGCTTTGCGCAAAATCTCGTTGGCCTGACGAAGCTCGCGGTTCTCCCGCTCGAGAGCCTTCATCTTCTCGGCGACATCGCTCGGCAGGCCTGCTCGTTTGCCGCTGTCGACCTCGGTCTTCTTTACCCATTCATGCAGCGTGGCTGGCGAGCAGCCGATCTTGGCAGCGATAGATGAAACGGCAGCCCACCGCGAAGGGTGCTCGGCTTCGTGATCCAGCACCATACGAATGGCACGTTGACGGACTTCAGGTGAAAACTTGTTCGTTGTCTTGCTCATGATGGCTCCACTCTCTCAGAAGTTGGAGCGTCCGGCAAACCCGGAGCGGTTCAATATCCTGGTTCAGGCTCGCCGCAACAGCAGGGCTGCCAGACGCTTCTTCTCCAGGCTGGTCAGGCAGTTTGGTCAGCCGCGCGTGGTCGTGACGGACAAACTGAGTAGCGACGTGGGGACGATCCAGGCCATCGCTCCGGATGCCGATCACCGGGCGCACAAGGGGCTGAACAACCGAATTGAAAATTCCCACCGGCAGACCCGAAAACGCGAGAAGATCATGGGTCGGTTCAAGTCGACACGCCACGCACAGCGCTTCCTGTCGGCCTACGATCAAATCAACACGATCTTCCGTCCTCGCCGCTACACTCTGAGCGCCATTTCATACCGCCATGCACGGGCTGACGCGTTCAGCCTGTGGGCGCACTATGCCGCTGAAATGACAGTCTGAAACTGCCAACACAGCGTCGATCGCACCCAACGCTAAACAACTCGGCAATGCCCTCAGGTGTGCCGATGGTCACGGCTGTCTCTTACAAATCCTTTCAGGAACTGCCGAAAGCCAAAGCACCCGCTGTCCTTCAAAAGCTAGCCCAGGCCG
>NZ_LMFF01000007.1:0-21000 GCF_001427205.1 Rhizobium sp. Root491 | reverse complement strand
TGTCCGGATCGATGCTGTTTTCAACATTCAGGCAGGACAGATCGCCGACAAGGATGTCATCCGCAAGGGCATCTGCGACATCATAAAAGGCGTGTAAGGTACGGCTTGACGTTCACCTAAACCGATGAGCGCCGCCAAGGGCCACTAAAATTGCCGATCAGCCAGCCGATTACCATTCAGGAATTTGTCGAGTTCAGCAGTACGGGATCTGGATAGCCGAACTTCTTCCGCAAACTGGGGCCACCGATCTACGGCCTCTCGAACCTGCTCTATAACCTCCCTGGCATATTGATCCGGGATCGAAGCCGCTTTGGAGACCGCCAAAAGGTGAGACATGCCGGGGGTTCTACCTTCCCCGGCTATTGCAGCACTGTGCTCACCGCCTGGCCCGGACGAAAACGTAAGATCGTATGCGGGTGCCAGAGACCACCTACCATTCCCGTCCATAAGAAATGCATGGTTTTTAGCATGGTCGTCGCGATTTCTGGCATAGACATTGAACACCATATTTCGAAACATCTTGAGGACTTCCGCAGCGTCGCGGGTCATCATATGGGTCAGCTTGTGAAGTTGCTCATAGTTCACACTCGCCTCACGATGGCTGGCATTCAACAGGCCGCTTGCCGTGTGCATGTGGAGCCTGCCGGCAGGTGTCCTGTCAAAACGTTTCGTCGCGAAAAGCCGCCTTCCTTTCCGGGTCTCCAACAGCTGCGTGTCAGCCATCGTCAGTCCTGCAGCTACCGCCATAAGCGCATAGGCTCTTTCTTCAGCGCCAATCTCCCGCGGATCATCGGAACTAGGTGCCTTGACCATCCACCTTTCAAACCCCGCGCCCAACGGCTGGCCGTAGTCCAGAACACAGGTATTTTCCACTTGGTTGAAGCCGATCATAATCTTCGGACGTGCACCCGCGGATCCGCCCTGTGCGCCCTGCAAACGATCGATGTCGGCGATGTCCATCTCCGTCTGTACCAACTCCACCTGATCAGCGAACCAATCGAGATCAGTGACGGCCTGTTGTTTCTGATCGTCTGGCAATTCCGGAATGTATGAGAGTGCCCCCATTCCCGTTCTGCCCACCGCCGAGAGACGGTCAACCGGCGTGAGCCGGGTGTAATCAATGCCCGCTCGCTGTAGACGGCGGTCCAGCAACAGACGACCCCACCCGTCAGGCAGGCTGTCGTTGAATAGCCCATGGAGCCCGTCGAACGGATCGCGAGGCGCCGCAATCAACCCGGTGGCCGCCATCATATGGAATGGAGAAATCAAAAGGGGCGATGTCAGAAACTCCGCCGCGTACTCGAAGTAAGCCCTCCGTTCCTTGCCACTCCAGGCGAGGGTACCGAGTTTCCTCTCGTTCCCTTCGAGATTCAGATAAACCTTAATCTGCTGGATTGGCTTGAACTTCATTTCCGGCGCACACGCTGCTTGAGAGGACGATCAATGACATCATCGATATTCTGCGGCGGCCGACCTGGAAACAAGCGTTCGAACTCCGCCTCCGCCTCAAGGGCAAACGCAATTTTCACAAGGCTCTCGAGCGAAATTTTCCCGGTTTCTTCGAATAGCCTCAACGATCCGTAGGACACATTCGATCTCGAAGCCAGTTCACGCTGGGTCAATCCATGCTCAATCCGTCGGCGCTTCATTCTGTCCGCCAAACCTCTGATAACTTCCACCGGGGATGCCATCCTAAATGCTAACATATTATCACCCAAATACAAATAAACGACATTACTGCCAATATAATAGCATTTACATAAATCGCAAGTCGGTGATTTGAGCCATGCCGGAAAAGGTAGCGGCATAACTTAGCCGCCGGAAGCCAGCGCCAAAGAAAGGATCGTACTGAGTGCACGGACGCTCAAACCACATCAACTGCAGCAACAAACATCCCGCACCAGATAAGCAACGGCAACCTGACTGAGCCAATCGCCGCCGGAGACCGCCGCTGGCGGCAATCCGGCAGCCGACACATATAAAGCCGTTATAAGGAAAATGACTTTACCCCCAAAAGGTGGGAGTTGATTGAACATCTTCAGAAGATCGGTCGCCTGTAATTCCAGATGTAGTTTGTCGCTCACGTAAATCTTTCTTGAAACGGCTTGGCTAATTCCACACAGCACTATATTGCGCTGGATTCTGCCATGGCACATCTCTCATGAACAGATCGCACGCAATTGCTGCTTCTGCCGGAAGCGGTTGATGGTTACGTCGGCCCGGACAACCCCGTCCGCTTCATCGAAGCTTTCGTCAACTATCGCCAGAACCAGCACCGGTCGATCCTTGTCGCCCTCCTCACGGCCTTCGAGGTGCGGCCAATGCCAAAGGTGCGAATATCTGAACAGCCCGCCGACCTTTGGTTCAGTCGGCAGAATGCTTGTCCGTCAACAGTTCGGCGTTGAGATGTTCCAGACCCGGCTCCATCTGCGATGCTTCAGTGGCGGCGAGGTCATCGTCGCCGAGCGTCGTCGAAAGTTCGACTCGGCGATCACGCTTTGCGAGGCGCATATAGTCCTCATAGGCAATCACAACGGGGCGACGCCGACCGTTCTTGGTGATAATGACGGGCTCGCGGACTGCAGCGTGATGATAGGCTCCAAAATTTTCGAACCGTGTTGGAAAAAGTGGCAGAATAACTCAGCCGCCGGGAGCCGGTGCAAAAGAAAGAACCGTACCGAGTATTAAGTAGTATATCTAAATACAAAAATTTGAATTACATAATCAAATACAGTCAGCGGCTCCTCGTACAGAAACCGCTGCCCATGAGACATCACACCTTGGGTCGCAAGCACATTTTGCTGTTGTTGCTCACACCACTCATGTCACATACAAAGTACTTTACTTTGTATGGGTGCGAACGGGTGTCCGAGACGCTTACTGTTTTCCCACGAGAACCGATTGTTGAGGTCGTACCCCAAGCTGATTTGCCGGCACATTTCCGCTCATCTCCGGGCATGTAGTAGCACATGACGACCTGTACGGGGATATTGCACTTGTTGATGACGTCAACGTAGTCCCAATCGATCCTGCCCCGACTGCGCTGTTTAAATGCTACGCAATCATCATTCGCGTAAGGGGCCTGGCCATTCCTAACCGGCCTCTGAACCGACGGTCTGGGATCGGGCGTACTTGCAGCGTTGGCAATTGCGCCTGCTCTGCCAAATGCCCGGCTCATCCGATCGATATTATCCGACGAGCGTGGACGAAATGTCTGTACAGGTCTGTCCTCGGGTTCCGGTAGAGCGTTCAGTATAGCAATGCCCAGCCCCAGCAATGCGGCTGCATCAGCTCCAGATGATTGTCGTTGCGCAGAGCCACCGCCGCACCCGTAAGATCGGCCACCGTTAGCCGGGGCCAGTTCACACCGTGCATCAGCCTGTCCGGAAAAAGGAAACACGGAAAGTGATGACAGAAGGATAAGAAAAGTTACACGCCAGTTCATTCTAACCTCTCGCTGAACGGATGAATCATTCCTCAGCGCAAGGCTATATCCCTCGCCCGATGCGCTGACGATGCGCCAGACACCATCATAAACGGGCACCATAATCGTACCCTAATTGGAGAATGCGACAGCTCCGTCTTTTTGTTTGTCTCTAACCGCTCACATCCAGGACGCGGACAATACGCAAGCTTCCCAGATGCGAAGATTCAGCTTGGGGACTTCAAACATGCAATTTAAAAAATGCATCCGAACCAGCGCCGTAACCCTGATTGCTTTCGCCGCAAGCGAACACGCGGTACCTGGCAAGGATATCTGCTCGGACACGTATATGAGTGAGAAGATCTAACCGTTTGCAACACGTGCCCGGAATGCAATCGACATTTGCGGCACAGCAGAGGCGGGTGTGGCTCTCTACACCGAAAGCCTGCGGCTCGTACAGCAATGCCTGCACGATCCGGGGCTACGGGCCTATAAGCAGGATCTGGAAAGACTTTTGCATGATGCGAAAAACCAGGCATCAGCATCATGCGGCTGAACACCGCATACTGAAGTAGCCTTGCGTGTTAGCGTAGCCGAATGCCAGCAAGAAGGACACATAGCTCCGCCTGTCGTTCGGTCCCGGTTTTACGCAGGATTGACCGAATGTGGGTACGAACCGTTTCATACTGAATTCCACAATGACCGGCGACGGTTCTAAGATCGGCACCGTCGGCAAGAAGCGCCGTAATTTTACATTCGGACGGCGTCAGCCCAAACAGATGATGAAGCACGTCATATGAAATGAAACGTTTATCACTCACATCTTCGAACAGCACCATTGCGTACGACCTGGCGAAAACGTCGCGGACATTTGGCCCAGCCCTTTCGATCCGCGCAAGCAACGGCCTCTTCTCACCACGGGTCAACGTCACGACTTCGCCGTGAGCCAGATCATTCGATCGAATGACCTTGTTCAGCGTCGTCTCAAAGACCACTGTCTCCCGTGACGACGCTGCCCTGATTTTTCCATGCGCTATTCTGACATCCCCGGTGAGAAGCGAATCCGCCTTCTGGTTAGCCATTACCACATGACCACGATGGTCAAAGAAAACGCACGCAACATCTGCACGCTCAAACGCGGCCAGACGTCCTCTCATGTCGCCAGCCGAAAACAGTGCCATGATCCGCGCGGACATCTGAAGGTGGGTTCTGAGAGTAGCGAGGTGAACCCGGTCATCGTTCCCGAACCCACCATCGCCGAGCCTGCGTTGCAGGACGAAAAACAAATCGTCCTCACCTGAGGAAAAATTGACGACTGCTGTATGCTGGAATCCATGCTTCGCCATGAATTTATAGTATTCGAGATTATCGAGATCATCTTTACGGACGAAATCCTCCTCGAGGACAACTCCGTTACGCTTCATCAACGGTATGAATTTTGCCCGGTGGTCTCGCGTGTTCCAGCCGTCGTTTATATAGGCTTCCATGATCGAGGATAAACTCTCGGTGAAAAGAATACCTCCGACCGAGCCGGAGCTTGCCGGTGCCATGACATTGATGCCGCCGGCGCCAGTTGCCTCAGCAATCTGCTCCAGAAGCGAGGGCCAACGCGAGGGCTCCAGCGCTGCATCCTGGAAACGATTCAGCAGATTATGAAAAACCGCGATATCAACCGGCATTTTCCCCCTCACCCACCAAAGTATATTTGTATAGCCAGAATACAGCACCAGATCCAGAAGTTGTTTTCATGCATACTTGAACAAACAAACTTGTCGAGCTGGAAGCCGCCCGTTTCTCATCCACCTCCCGAAGCCATCAACTGCAGCAGGTAGGTACGCCTTCCAGGCGCAACGGGCTTCTACGACGGACCGGACGGATGTGCGCTCAATCGTCGGCAAGACACTCGTTGCATTTCTCAGCCGTCTTATCGTCACCTAACGACATCAGTCAGCGTCTTGGAGCAAACCCGAACCCGATCAGCCAGACATACCCCAATTGGGGTACGCAAACCTGGGGTAAGCTAGATATTAACTTGCCCTGTAATCAAACTGGAGCAATATCAATGCGTTACGTGTTGATGTGGGTCAGGCCTGACAGGCAAGAGCCCGTTTTCGAAACCGACGATATTTCACAGTGCGTACTGTGGATCAGCAGGCAAACAGAAAATAGCGCCGAATTTTCAGAGGCCGATTATAACGTCATCGATCGGGATCTCGATGCGGACATTCCGCGCGCGACAAGTTTCCTGTAGCAAGAGGACGCTCCTTTAGCAGCGGCTAATTACCTTAATCCTAACAAATTACTTTTATAAACAATCTCAATTATCTGTATTTAAATCACAAAATTTATATTTCAACAAACTGCGAGTTCACCCCCGCACATGGCTAGGAAGAAGACTGCTGCTCTCCACGGTCCCGATGTGTTCGCAATATAGCGTCCGAGCATGAAGATCCGCCCTCCGAGCCATCAGTATTCTCTGTCGGTTGACACACCGGCTACTGCTCCCGAAGCCGGCCGATCATATCCACACGGTCGCACGTCCCGGTGGCGGGTACGACATTCAGGCGACACGAACCTGAATGCGTCGAGCTTCGGATCGTTGTGCTGCCGATGTAGCATTGTGGTAAAAACTCGCGTCTCGTCAGCGGTTCGAACTTTGAAACAACAGGCGTCATGTCACGAAAGTTCGCCCGCTTACTGGCTATCGCTTTGGCACACCTGCATAGCGAAACATGATGTCATCGTAGAACTGCTTCCTAAACAGCACTTCGCGGTCAAAACATTCCGCACAGACTTCCAAATCAGTGGTCGGATTATAGTCAAGATGCGTTTCATCGATCATGCATCTGCTCCTGAATTCGCCGGCACCGCTTTTGAACGCTGTGAGTAATTCGCTCAAGAATCCTCGTCGGATCGCTGGAGAGGGCGACGATATATGGTGCCACCTCATCGCATGCGACGCTGACCAGTTTTGCAAGCTCCCCCACCCGTTTCAGTGTCGATGCGCCGCTCAATCCAATGTCATCAGCCAGTGCCTGCCAGTCGGCACGCCGCAGGTCAGGCGCATGGAACCGACCGAAAATCCCCTGCGGCAGGCTCTGGTCGACCTGGCGATAAACGGCAGCGCACATCAGGTCATAGAGTGGAGCCATCTTCGCGGACCCACCGGCACCAATCAGGATAGAGTAATTTTTGGCATGCGAATCCGAATTGCAGATCAGGACATTGAAGATCACCGCATCGAGAAGTTTCAACCGCTCGCCAGGCGAAACAAGATCGCTGACGGCGTCAAACATCATCTTCATGGTCACGCCGCGGCCGGTCGAGGATCGCTCGTATTTCTGCGAGGGGAAGCAACCGGTTAACTGGCAAAGATCCTCCTGATGCAACCTGCGGATCTCGCCTTGAGGGTCGGTGAAGCGATCATAGCGTTTCACGAGAAGATAACGCCGCTTGCCAGCTACTCCGATCGTCGCCTCGGCAGCCTCAAGACCGCAGGCACGTGCAAGCGACAGGCAAAAGGCTTCGTTCTCCACGCTCCCCGCAAGGCGTTTCGTATCCGGCTTGAGAATATGCGTGGATGGCGTCCCATCAACCGGAACTGAAATACGGCCGTTCCCGTCAACAAACACCGGCAGTTTCTCCTGGACGCCAGCAAGCGACATGGAAACACCGCGCTCTCCGACCAGAAAGGGTTTGGCAGGAAGTTCATTGAGAATACGCTCCAGCGCCTGCTCGTCCGGCACCGGCCGGAGGTTGACGCCAGCTTTGCGCGGCTCCCCGATCGACAGTGCCCCCGCCGTGTCACGTCCGATATGAGCAAGTAGACCGACAATATCTTGCGGGGAAACCTTGAAGCGCTGACCGATCTCGGCAAGATGGGTTTCCGGAAGCAGATTGGCAAGCCAGGGAAGCAGCTTCGCTGCACCTACGGATCCGGAACGCAGCGGCATGGTAAGCGACACCGGAAAGGCCGGGCGGCGCGCTTCCCAGCCCGGATCATAGTCCAACCTCCATTCGCCTTCAAAAGTCAGATGGGCGACAGGCAAGGTCTCGTAGTAGATGGTTGTCATTGATCAGCACCAAACATCGGCAAAAAGCCGAGGTCATCGTCCGACGCGACTTGCACAGTCTGAACCGTCTTGAGATCGCCAAGATCGATTCCAACTGCGCGTGCGACGATCAGGGCTTTTTCGAGCTGGCAACTCGGCTTGCCCGATTCAAGCTCGACGATGAAGCGTTCCCCCGTTCCGGAACGGGCAGCAAGACCGGTTTGCGTCCAGCCAAGTGCTTTGCGTCTCTCCTTGATAGCAGCGCCGAAATCACGCGCGGACCTGAACATCGTCAACCTCCATAGTTTGACTTACCGTACAGGAAGTTTTCCAGAGAATCAAGGAATCGCTTCCCGATCAGTAAGTCTTACGCTCGATCGCGCCAAATCATCCTGATCGGGAATCTTTGTGGGATCGCACCTGGCAGGAGCAAGAGTATTTGCCTCGTCTCACGGGCCTATTGTTTCATCATCATTGCCCGATAAATTGATACACCGGCCATTACTATCGTATTAATGTTTTACATCCGAAAAACTACTTATTTATATGATATATAACCATAAGTATCACGATGATAAACGGCGTAATCCATTTCGCCGCGCGTTGGGCCCTGATGCACGGGCATCACGCCAACACCTTAAAACAGCAGCCTGAAGCCCACGCTGCCGGTTCTCAGTTGACGCCGCCTGGTCGACCCGGCAACCTCATACCATGACCCTGACCAACAGTTTCATTGCCGAACTCGTCCGCGACGCCAACAGGCTCGAGAACCTCGACGACTATCAGAAGCGCCGCATGCTTGAACGGGCAGTAACGACAATCCGCGACATGCGTGAAACGATCGGAATCCCCTCCGGTCCCGGTCGCGACAGTGTCGTCGACCTCCACACCGTCGCCCTGTCCATCGAACACGGATGGCGCAGCGATGACGACGTGCGAAACGCCCTGCTGCAGGCAGCCGGCATGATCCGGGACCTGCATATCGTCCTCGACAGCAAAACCGGAATCAGCTTTTCCGAACCCGCCGGTTGACGCCATGTGTCATCTTCCCGCCGTCAATGGCACTTCGTACCGGCGAAATTCAGTTTATTGATTTTAGGTTTTCGTTAACCATACGCGACCACCTTCCTCCCACAGCAACGATGGAGGTTGGCTTTGGCTTACGACTGGAATCGCAATGAACGCGAAGGCATGTTTGATGAACTGGCGGCGGCCCTGATATTCTTCACAATCGTCAGCCTGCTTCTGGCGTCCGCATACCTCGTGACAACCTTTGCCAGATAGGGCGGGTTCTTTCACCCGTCTACCGGCGAGGACGAGAAACACCAGCCTGGCAACTTTGGCCAGTGACCGTACAATCAGCCGCCGAATGCCTGCTTAGGGTGAGTGAATGACCATGACAGACGATCTTCGCGGCCATATCCTGCTTCTCTCCGGGCACCCAGGCTCCGGCAAGTCCACAATCGCCGAAACGCTTGCGCACTTGCGCGGCGTGCCAAAGGTTCATTTTCATAGCGATGATCTGTGGGGATACATCAAGCATGGCCGCATCGATCCCTGGCTTCCCGAATCCGATCAACAAAACCGCATGATCATGCAGATCGCCGCCGATGTCGCAGGTCGCTATGCCGAGGCGGGTTATTTCGTCATTGTCGATGGCGTCGTGCGACCGGACTGGCTCCCGGCCTTCCTGGCGCTTGCATGCCCGCTGCACTACATCGTGCTGCGCACGACAGTAACAGAAGCAATCGAACGCTGTCAGGCTCGCGGCGGCGACAGCCTCGGCGATCCGCTGGTCGTGGCCGATCTTCATGCCCAGTTCGCCAATCTCGGGGCTTTCGAGCACAATGTACTATCGTTGTCTGGCAAGGACAGGGATCAGGCCTTGCAGGCGGTCAGCAATGCGCTGCAATCGGCACGTTTCCGTATTGATGCCACGAGCGATGGCAATCGATTACGAACATAGAGGTGAAGCAAGCGTGGCTGTCCCGACAATCTATCTCCTGCGCCACGGCGAAACAGTCTGGAACTGTCTTGGCCGGTTTCAGGGGCAACAGGATTCGCCGCTGACCGCGCGCGGTATCGAACAGGCAGATCAAGTCGCACGCCTGCTCCGTGACGCTCTCTGCGACGATGAGCAGTCTTTCCGGATGCAAATCAGTCCGCTCGGGCGCGTGCGACAGACAGCAGAACGGGTCCTGGCCGAGGTTGCGCTCCCGTATCTCGAAGATGACAGGCTCGTTGAGGTCACCACCGGCTCCTGGGACGGGATGACGCGATTTGAGATTGATGCCGAATTTCCTGGGCGCCTTGAAGGATCCAACGCATTCGACTGGTATTTCAGGGCACCGGATGGCGAAAGTTTTGATGACGCCTGCAAGCGCGCGACGTCATGGATCTCGGATCTCCGGCATCCGACGATCGCCATTTCCCATGGCCTGTTCGGGCGGATTCTTCGGGGTGTTTTTCTCGGACTTTCGAAGCTGGAGATGCTCGAACTGCCCGTTCCGCAGGATGGGTTGTACCGACTGGATGATGGCAGGTGCGATCTCATCACAGCTTGACCCGCACCGTCATGATCCAGAAAGCCACGGGCCAAGGACGTCATTCGCCACGTCGACAGGGGAGAAACACATGCATACACTTAACGTCATTTACCTGGCTTATCTCGACTGCCTCAACCGTCAGGCCCTCGATGAGCTCGGCACTTTCGTCGACGATACTGTTGAACACAACGGTCGGGCGTTAGGTCTGTCGGGCTATCGCGACATGCTGGTCAGGGACTTTGCTGATATTCCAGACCTTCGGTTTCAAGCAGAGATCCTTGTCAGCGACGTGCCCCGGATCGGCGCCCGGCTTTCGTTCGATTGCACTCCCAAATCCACCTTCATGGGCCTTCCGGTCAATGGCCGACGCGTTCAGTTCTGCGAGCATGTTTTCTACGACTTCGAACAGACAAAAATCCGCAGGGTCTGGTCGGTCATCGACAAGGCCGCAATTGAGCGCCAGCTCGGCTGACGGCCTTCACCGGACGAAGGTATCTGTGGCCCGCCAGCGCCAGAAAAATGAGCCGAAAGAGTGTGATTGCACGAGACGCTCGCTGAAGCCGGACAGCCTCAATTTATGCAGACAGCTGCTGAGGTCGCGGGCGTTGCACAAAGGTTACATCATATTTCAGGAAAAAAGCATATGAATGATCTCTCATATAAGGGAGTTCAGAGACTATGAAGAAAATCGTATCGACTATCGCATTCGTGCTTGCGGCATCGACTGCAATGGCGGCCGATGCCGTATCAGAAGTTCCTGCAGCCCCGGCAGCAGACGTTGCGCCGCTGTTCAGCTGGACCGGGTTTACCGCCGGTGTCCAGGCCGGCTACGGCTGGAACAACAATGACGCTTCGATCGTCGGCCTTCCCGGCCAAACGTCCGCAGACTTCGACGGTGCTCTTGCCGGTGGTTTCGTCGGCTTCAACTACGACCTTGGCAACAGCTGGGTCGTTGGCCTCGAAGCAGACTTCGAAAAGAACTGGGGCGATGATTCAGCCACTATCCTTGGCACGGGCTTTGACTACGGGTTTGACTGGCAGGGTTCCGTTCGTGGCCGGGTCGGCTACGCATTTGACCGTGCCCTGGTCTATGGTACCGCAGGCTGGGCCTATGCTCGCGGCTACGCGGAAGTTCCGGGCATTGCCGACGTGAAGGAAACGTTCAACGGCTACACCGTCGGCGTTGGTCTCGACTACGCGTTTACCGACATGGTGTTCGGACGCGTTGAGTATCGTTACACCGACTTCGGCGACAAGGATTTCGATTTCGGCGGCGCTGCAATCAATGCAGATGTCGACCAGCATGCAATCCGCGTCGGCCTCGGCGTAAAGTTCTGATCCACCCGGACAGCAACAGCAAAAGCCCGGCCATTGTGCCGGGCTTTCTTCTTGTCCCTTTTCCGAAGGCGGGAAACGACAAACCAAGGGTGGCAAGTGCGGGCAACCTGTTGGCCAGGCGCAACGGCACCACAATGACTGAACACGCCGACCAGGACCGGACGCGGCTTGACACGCTCCTTCTCCCGCCTGTAAACGCTCAGCCAGTCTCATCCACGATTTTCCCTTTGAGCCAATCCTCAAGCAGCGCATGATCGGCATCACGCAGCGCCATCTGCGTCAGTTCACATCGCAGCAAGACCCGCAGCGCCTGCGCATCCGTTCCGTCCGCCGGTTTTTGCAGTTGGTTGAGCATCCATGTGCCAAGCAGCACTTTCAGCCGCACCTCAAGCTCTCGTTCCCGCGCGGCAAGGTTCCGCGGATGATGCGGGTGTTTCCTGGGTGGCATTGGATCGGTACACGACTGTTCCCTGCGTTCGACGACGACACTCTTCGTGACCAAGCGCGGTGGCTAGCTGACTGATCCCCTGGATTTGCTTAAGCACGCCAACCGCAGGTCGGAGCAACTTAAAATTTAGATAAAATTTACGCTAAATCTTATCGGTTTGAACCGATCCGCCCATGCTACGTTTCACGCAAGTCAAATCGGGAGGCCGGCTGCGATGATCTGGAATTTGGAGAAACTTGAACAAGAACGTCTCGACCTCATTGAGGTCATCGACAACCTCAAGAGGTGGGAACGTTTCTCTATAGACGACCGGCACATCATCTCACTACAGATCACCGCACATATGATGCGACTTAGCCAACTGGATGAAGACTTGGCGCATTTGCGTAGTGAAGACTTTTGCTCGGTTGAATATCTGGCTGCTGACTGAAACCCGTCGTTGTGCCGAATTAGGGACCCGTTTGTTCCGTGCTGCCGCTGCGGGAAAGACCTGAGGACATATTGCCCTGTTTCCGCTTCTTCCTACGCCACGCCAGCGCCAATAACTGCGCGCCCTTACCTGAAATGAGCGCCGTCAGCCATGCAAGGCTCACGCATAACTGGCCGGGCAACCTACGTGAATTACAGCGTTTTGCCCAGCTGCAACTGCTCTGCCCACAGCAGCTTCCCGCCGCCGGCGGATCCGCCGAGATGACCGGCCTCGCCACGATGATGACGGCTTACGAGGCCCGCCTCATCGCCGCAACGCTGACGGCGACATGTAGAAGCGCCACACAGGCGATGAAGCACCTGAAGATTTCAAGAAAGACATTCTACCACAAGGTGAATAAGCACAAGCTTATGGTCGGGAAATTGCGCATGAAGGGCTGAGGCGGGCGGCGGCGTCACAGGCTGCGGATAGCGCCACCATCGACCCGGTAATGTAACTCGCCTGCTGGCTGGCAAGAAAAAATGGCGGCGGCAGCGAACTCCTCTGCGCAGCCGTAACGTCCGCCGGGGATGTCCCGGCGCGACGCTTCCAGCACGGCAGCTAGCTCAAGCGCGGCGTTTCTAGCCCTGATGTCATCCAGCACGCGCACGCGGTCGGTGTCACTCCGGCAGAGCAGGATCATGTTGACCGTGACCCCGTGAGGCGCGAGCTCCGTCGACAGCGTTTTCGACCGCCCGGCGTCCGCGGCGGGAACCGCTTTCGACAGGGCGAAACCGGCAATCGGCCGCTCGATGCCCGATGAACCAGTGGTGATGATGCGACCCCATTGACGTTCGATCATGCCGTATGCAAGCGCATCGGTGATCGAAAAGATCGAAACTCGCCTCGAATCGACCGCTGAACGCCATGCCTCAGGCGGCTGCCCGAGTGCTGGCGAGCGGCTTTCGGAATAGGCGGAAATGTCGTCGGGCCCTTGGCCTTTGCGCTGGCCACGTAGGCGCGGACGATCTCCTGATCCTTTCAAGCGAACGTCAGTTGCCGCCAGTGAGGCCTAAGGCCGCGAGGCGTGGTGCGAACGCGCGAATGACAAATCACCTATGTTGCTCACGCAGAAGGTTTTCAGCCATAAAGGAGACGAAGGCGGACACCTTCGGCGAGGGATGCCGGTTTGCCGGCCAGAGGATGTGGAAGGCACCGACCTCTTGCATATAGTCCTCAAGCACGCTGACCAGCGTACCTCGCCGGAACTGCTCCCGGATCGCGAATTGCGGCAGGCATGCAAGCCCGAAGCCTTCCTCGGCCAAGCAGATCTGCGGCTCGAGCGTGCTTGCTACCGATGTCACGGGAAGAACAAGTTCAAGGGCCGCGCCGTCCGCCACCATCGGCCAGCGCTCCAGCTTGCCGGTGGACGGATATTTGTGATGATGGCAGGCGTGACCGAGCAGATCGTCGGGGGTCGAAGGCACGCCACGCGCCGCGAGATAATCGGGCGATCCGACGATCCGGTGCGAGAATGCCCCTGCCCGACGCATCATCAATCGCGAGTCCCGGGCTTCGCCGGTGCGGACCACGGCATCGAAACCTTCGTCGATCACATCCACCAGCCGGTCGGTGAAGTCGAGGTCAAGCTCGATCTCGGGATAGGTACGCATGAAGGCCATGACTGCAGGCATCATCAGCATGCCGATTAGTGGCAGGCTGACACGAAGACGTCCGCGCGGCGCCTGACGGATTTGCGACAGCTCCAGTTCAGCGGCCTCGATCTCGCTGAATATGCGGCGGCAGCGATCGAGGAACAGAGCTCCTTCCGCAGTCAGCGTCAACGAGCGCGTCGAGCGATGGAAGAGGCGAACGGCAAGCCGCTCTTCCAGCCGCGCGACCGCCTTGCCGATGGCCGAGCCAGAAACGCCAAGCCTCGCGGCTGCACCCGCAAAACTACCGCAATCTGCCGTTTGAACAAAGGCATTCAATGCGCCGAGATGTTCCATCCACTGGTCCCTATTGCGGACATATATGTCCGATATGATGAGAACTCTAGCATAATTCTCCAATCGCGGCGACCGGCTTATGGTCAGGGCATGACAAACATGCACTTATTCGCCGCGTCCCCCATCGACCTGCCCCAACCTCGTCGTCTGCCGCTCTCGGGCCTGCTCGCACTCGCCATGGCCGGCTTCATCACCATTCTGACCGAGGCGTTGCCCGCAGCTTTGCTGCCGCAGATCGGCGCGGGCCTTGCCGTGTCGGACGCACTGGTGGGCCAGATGGTGACGATCTACGCGATTGGATCGCTCATCGCCGCGATTCCGCTGACGGCGGCGACGCAAGGCATACGACGGCGGCGGTTACTCCTCGCTGCCATCGCCGGTTTCGCAATCGCCAATACAGTTACAGCCGTCTCCTCTAGCTATCTGCTGACGATGGTCGCACGATTTTGTGCCGGCGTTTCGGCCGGGTTGCTCTGGGCGTTGCTCGCAGGCTATGCGGCACGCATGGTGCCCGAGGCACTAAAGGGACGGGCTATCGCGGTGGCCATGGTCGGCACGCCGCTCGCGCTGTCGCTTGGCATTCCGGCCGGTACTTTTCTGGGCACCCTCCTCGGGTGGAGGGCGTGTTTTGGCCTCATCAGCGGCTTGACTCTGGTACTGGTTGTTTGGGTTATCGCGAAGGTGCCAGACTTCGGAGGCCAGCCTATGGAGCGTCGCCGCGGGCTCGGCACGGTGTTTACTCTGCCCGGCGTGCGCCCGGTCCTGTTCGTCACCATTGCCTTCGTCCTCGCTCACAACATCCTGTACACCTATATCGCCCCGTTCTTGGTCGAGGCCGGCATGGCAGCGCGGACCGATCTTGTGCTTCTGGTCTTCGGCACGACAGCACTGGCAGCCATCTGGATCGTCGGTGTCCTGATTGACCGTCAACTGCGAAGCCTGTCGCTCGCCAGCATCGCTTTGTTCGGGCTTGCAGCGCTGGCGCTTGGGCTATGGGGTGAGAACCCAGCGGTTGTCTACGGTGCAATCGCAGTCTGGGGCCTCGCTTTTGGCGGAACTGCCACGCTGTTTCAGACCGCTCTTTCGAACACCGCAGGCGATGCTGCCGATGTTGCTCAATCCATGCTGGTCACCGCCTGGAACCTGGCCATCGCCGGTGGCGGTATCGTCGGCGGGTTGATCCTGCAGCAGAGTGGCGTTGGCGGCTTCGCCCCAGCCATTCTTATCCTCCTCGTCCCGGCCTTCATCACAACACTTCTTGCACGCCATCATGCCTTCCCACCGGCTACCAATCCCTGATCCAAAGGAAATTCTCATGACATCCTCAAATTCTTCGATCGTATCGCGCCTGGACGCTGTGATAGACGGCGCGATTGCAGCCGAACGCATCGTCGGTGCTGTCGTCCTTGTCGCGCTCGACGGCAAAACAATATATTGCCGCGCAGCAGGGCTTGCCGACCGGGATGCCGGCACGGAGATGCGAACTGACGCTATCTTCCGACTGGCCTCCGTCTCGAAACTCTTCTCCGCTGCGGCTGCCCTAGCGCTGGTCAGTCGCGGGATACTGGATCTCGATCGACCAATCACGGAATGGCTACCGGCGTTCACGCCGACCTTCGAGGGACGACCGGCTCTTATCACCTTGCGTCATCTGCTCAGTCACAGCGCAGGGCTCAGCTACGGCTTTTTTGAGTCGAAAGGCGGGCCTCTCGCCCAAGCAGGCGTGTCGGACGGTATGGACCGCTCCGACCTGACGCTTGCCGACAACATCCGGCGCCTTGCCGGCGTCCCCCTCTCCTTCGCTCCGGGGTCGGCATTCCGCTATTCGTTGGGGATAGATGTTGTGGGTGCGGTGATTGAGGCGGCGACAGGGCTCGCCTTGCCGGAGTCCATCCGCAAGCTCGTCACCGAGCCGCTCGGTCTTAAGGATACCGGTTTCGCGCTTTCCGATCCATCCCGGGTTACGGCTGCATACGCGGACGCCACGCCACGTCCCCGCCGGATGCGCGAACCGGACTGCTTGCCATTGCTCCCCGGTATGGCAAACGTGATGATGGATCCATCACGGGTGTTTGATACCAAGGCTTTTCCTTCAGGCGGCGCCGGTATGGTCGGCACAGCGTTCGATGTGTTGCAGCTGATAGAAGCGTTACGGCAGGGCGGCGGTGATATGATGACTGCCGATCATGCCTCCGTGATGGCGCGCGACCAGATAGCCGGGATCGACATCGAGGGATCGCCGGGCTGGGGCTATGGTCTCGGTTTTTCGGTGCTGCGCGACAGCCAGGCCGCAGGCGTCGCCGAGCCGGCAGGCACCTGGCGCTGGGGCGGGGCCTACGGGCATAGCTGGTTCACTGACCCAATTAACGGCCTGACAGTTGTGGCCCTGACCAATACCGCATTTGAGGGCATGTCCGGCGCCGGGCGGTTTTCTACCGATGTCAGTCGGGCCATCTACGCAGCGATGGCGGAGCCGTCATGAGCGAGAAGTGAAATTAGCGATGCTATCCAACAATTCTAATCGAAGACTACGCCTTGAGGCGGGTTCAAACAGTCGCCCTCTTTGCGACCATGCTATAACAACGATTTATCCGTCTCGCGCAGATAATCTCCCTTCACCGAAATATCATTCGTTCACACGATTAGCCAACAGCTTCATGATATCCATTCATTCATTCATGAAGAATCGCCACGATGAGGGCGGGCGCATCCTGATGTTGACACCGTCCGGCGACTGAAGGCCGCGGGGAGATTAGAGCCGTATGCGTATCATCCTGAACATGAGCCAGGTTTTACCTTGGATTTCGCGCAGGAGTCGCTCGTGAGAGACCCAGTTGGTTAATGCGGGAAGCTACAGCCGGATTGGTAACCCGGGACGGTCTCAGCGAACTTTGGAATACAGGAAAGCGTCCCTTGGTTCGTTCGACAAATTTGGATGGAAAAGATACCGCCAAAGCAACGCTTCCTGGGTCATACCAGCCTTTTCCATCACACGTGCTGAGGCCACGTTCATGACATCACAAGCTGCCTCGGTCCGATAGATCATCGGATGGGTAAGGGCATGCTCGATTGCCCATTTTACCACTTCAGTCGCAACGCCCTGTCCCCAGTGGTCCTTCCGGACAAGCCAACCGTAGGAAACTCGCGGTCCCGCAAGTCGCGCGTCAATCCTTCCAACAACTTTGCTCGGCACTTCGCGTCGGCAAATGACCGCTGGAAACGTGGAGCCACCTTCCCACTCCAGATAGGAGCGTTCCGCAGCTTCCTGCGTCTGTGAAAGGTCTGTGTGCGGACGCCAAGTGAGATATTTCGTCACTTCACGATCAGTTGCCCAACCAGCAAAGATTGCGTCGCCATCAGATGGTTGAACCCGCCTGACTAGAAACCGCTCTGTGAAGAATTCCTCCGAGGGGCGATACGCCAAGTCCATTCCATCGATCCTTGATCGCGCTCTTGCCAGCGCAATTGCAGCGTACCGCTTGGCGGCGCAACGTACATTATTTGCGGCCGATGCCATGCAACGTTTATAGATTTCCCAAATCAGCCATGGAAATCAGTGCCTGAAATGGAATTCTGTGGTTTTTCTATCTAATGCCGCACTTTTCATCAATATGCTCCCAACCAAGGCGACATTGAATTGCAAAGTGACCGTGACCTGCCACTGAGAATTTCCTCCAGAATAAATTAGAGTCCGGCCCATTTTGAACCGCCCCAGGTGTCTGGACCAGCTGAGGCTAGAGTTTTCCGGCTTCGCAGAGCGGCCGCCCAGCGGTGGTGCAAGTGTCCACACCCCGCCAGACATCAGGCCGGTGTTGCCCGACCGAACAAACCGCACGGTGGCTCAACGCAGATTACCATTTGATGGTCATTTCTACATCGGATTTCAAATCACGTCGCTAGTGCAGCCACTCGCAACGATAGGCGATGACCGGCTCGGCAAATCCTTTCAGTCTATAATGATTGCCATGGACGAGGACATCGGCGCTGCCATATTCCTGGAAGGCCTTGTCCGATATTAGGATCTGGTCGCTCTCGGCCGCGGCACAGAGCCTGGCTGCCAGTTGCACTGTCGCACCGAAGAAATCATTGGTGTCCTCGATCGGCTCACCACAATCCAGTCCAATGCGGATGTGAATGGGCTCACCGTTGCCGCTGTTGTAGCGATGGAACTCGCGCTGGATATCAATGGCGCAATCCACGGCAAACGGTACGGACGAGAATACAGCCATTATGCCGTCGCCGGTGTGCTTGACCTCCCGCCCCGACCGTCGCCCGAGACAACCGCGAACCAGGGCATCGTGTGCGCGGACTAGTTCCGCCGCCATACGATCGCCAAGGCGGGCCGTCATCTCGGTTGAACCGACAATATCAGTGAACAGGATCGCACGGTGGCCGGCATCCATATCTTTCAAGATGGTAGCAAACGACAAGGGATCCTGTATTCGCCCGAGAAACGCTTCCACAGCGGACAGAGCGACTTCCACAACTTCACTGGCGACAAATCCGTGGGCTTCCCGATGTACGCACTGCGCAGTTTCAGCGTCTGGAGCATCGATAAGGCAAAAGGCCGTACCACGCCTCTCATCAAACCAGTAGGTCAGGAACCTGACGCCGTACTGATCCTGAATGTTGAGATCTTTAAGGTGTGCCGCGGCGATATCCGCCGCTGAAACTCCGGCAAGCTCGTGCCGGTCCATGAAGATAGGCATTGTTTCCTCCCGGGAGTATATCGTTGCCTGGTCTTCAATCCAGTTTACGACTTCCTCGCGCTATCGTCCATCACTCTTACGGGTAACGCTAGTCAGGAGCGGACCACCGATAGAACGATATTGGTTTGCGTGACAAATTCGGGGTATTCGGATATCTTACCTCGCCTACGAGCATTCACTGACGCGTAAATTTTCGGTCAGCCTTTGCCCGCCAACTCAATTAATTGGGGGGAATGAAATGACACAGCTCGACGAAACAAAACTGAATTCTTTTATTGGCAAAATGCTGGGCGATCTAGGGGGAGCCTTCAGTGTTCCAACTGTTAGGATTGGCTTGAGACTAGGCCTGTTCGATACGTTGCACCGCGCCGGACCGCTAACATCCACAGGCCTTGCGGCAGCCTCCGGTAACCTGTTGGAACGCTACGTCAGGGAGTGGGCGCTGGCACAGGCGGCAAACGGCTACATCGACTACGACAGCGGTTCCGGGATGTTCAGTCTCTCACCCGAGCAGGCGATGGTGTTCGTCAACAAGGACAGCCCCGTCTATCTCGAAGGGGCTTTCGATCTGGTCGCGGCGATGATCGAGGGAGAGCCCAAGGTTGAGCACAGCTTCCGGACCGGCGGCGGGGTGCGATGGGGTGACACTGCAGGTTGCCTATTCTGCGCAACGGGCGCGTTCTTTCGGCCGGGATATGTGAACAATATTGTCCAATCGTGGCTGCCCGCCCTTCATGGCGTCGAGGACAAACTGGTGAAAGGCGCCCGGGTCGCCGATGTCGGCTGTGGAGTCGGTTTCTCGACAATTCTTATGGCCGAGGCCTACCCCAACGCCAGCTTCACAGGGTATGACTTCCACGAGCCATCCATAGAAGAGGCGAACAAGCATGCCCGAAGCCATGGGGTGGACGACCGGGTGAAATTCGTGGCGGCGACGGCCAAAGACATCAAGGATACGGATTTCGATCTCATCACCAGTTTCGACTGTCTGCATGATATGGGTGATCCGCGTGGGTGTGCGGGGCACATGTCTCGTATCCTTAAAAAGGACGGCACCTGGATGATCGTTGAACCTATCGCGGGCGACCGGCCGGCGGACAATATGAATCCTGTCGGCCGCCTTTACTACAATGCATCAACCATGATCTGCGTGCCAACGTCACTTGACCAGGAGGTTGGTGAAGGATTGGGAGCTCAGGCCGGCGAAGCTAAGCTCTCAGAGGTCATTCGTTCGGGTGGCTTTTCCAGCATCAGGCGAGCCTTCACCGGGCCTTTCAACATGGTTCTGGAAGCGCGGGTTTAGGAGTGTTTCGGGAGCGTTGCGCGCCGGCATTGTAGACCAGGGCATTTGCCAGTTCATAGTGCGGAACATGGCGACGAGATTTGGCGGCGATCAGCCGTTCGTGCTCGTGCGTCGTCGACGAGGTTGCGGCGCTTTCCGGTGAGGCGCTCGAACTCGCGTTTCGTCGTCAACACATGAGATGGCCTGCCGCCATGGGTGATGATCACAGGTCCCGCTTGGGCGGCTTTCTTTGCCTTGCTAACGTCAAGATCGACTTCACTGCAGGAAAAACGTGTCATGGTCATCGGAAACCTCTATGTAATCCGAAATCCCAAATGCGGAGGAGCCACCTCCCCTGCGGCATCCCAATCTGGCAAAATTTTATCATGAGGAGATCGCTGCTCTTCACGACCGGCTTGGCAACGAGGAGACGAGGGCACAGGCGGCCGACAAGCTTCGCACGCTGGTAAACCGCATTGATCTCGTGCCCGATGGTGCGGAACTGGTGATCGTACTGCGCGGCGATCTGACGCGATCCTGACGTTTGCTTCTGGCAAGAAGAAAACAGAGTTCCTCAACGAGATGGCAATACTCGAAGAAATGTTGAGCCGAGCCAGGCGATCGAAGGGCAAAAACGCAAATTGCCCTCCGGGATGGGAGGGCTTTGTTGTTGATAGCCTTGAAGATGGTTGCGGGGGCAGGATTTGAACCTGCGGCCTTCAGGTTATGAGCCTGACGAGCTACCGGGCTGCTCCACCCCGCGTTACCAGCGTAAATCCCTAT
>NZ_LMFF01000006.1:0-78279 GCF_001427205.1 Rhizobium sp. Root491 | reverse complement strand
CTTGTCAGCGACAATCAGCGTGATAACTTGATCTCGACCGCGACCTAAGAATCTCATCCAGATTGTCGCCAGCGTCTCATCCTGATTGCCGCGCTACAGTAGCCAAGCGATCGTAAGAAGGGCAACACAACGGCCGTCTTGACGGCTTCATCAGTAGCCATCGTACTGGAATGCGACTTCACCCGCTCAGCGATTGCGCGCAAGCTCTCTTCGATCGTGCTCATGTGTTCCCCCTGCAGAGCCATAATCAAAATAAAGTTGCTGAAGAGTTTGATTCCGTCAATCTGGCGTTGTCATCAATTTTAGGTCTTTGCTTAACAACGGCAGGGCAGACCGGTTGCGATAACTGGTCTTCTCGCTACTCATCCCATGAGGCTTCGAGGTGTCCGCCGAGCGCCGTCACGCCTCGCTGGATAGCCTTGAAGTTCGGGTATTTGCTGCTGCAACCGCGTGATCGGAAGTAGCGGCCCGTGCCGGCCTCGTCGTCAACATCCGGCATATACCAGCCGATTTCGTAAGCTCGCGATCGTAGCTGGTCGAGAGATTTGACGCCGGTGATTTTGTACGGCTTGCGCTTACGACGGTAGCCGTAATAGTAGGCGACCTTCCGGATGCGCTCGATCTCCACCCCTGGGAATGCAGCGCGAAGCTCGTCGTGGGTCGCTTCTGGATACAGCTTGCGCAACCTCTGTTTATCAAGCGGGCCCCACGTCCTGCGAGGAGAGGTCAATCCGAGCTTTCGGCATCGCGCTCGGATCGCGCATTCGGTCCGGTTATAAAGGATTTGGCGCAGAGCAAAGAAATCAGGATGGAATAGACGGCAGATGAAATCCTCATCCTCTGTCCATAACTTCTGCCCGAAAAGGGTGAAGCCAGATCGCAGCATCCTTTCACGGATACGCTCAGCAGACGCTGCGCCTCTGACAAACTGCGCGAACGACATCGCATCAAGCCGGCTTTTTCACTCTCAGCGTGCGATATGCGTTGAAGGTGCCTGCCTTGTCTGTGAACAGGTCGACCAGCGAGGATGGAAGGGAATTGAGTTCCCGCAACTGCGTGGCAAGATCAACAAACTGAAGCTTCAGGCGCTCGACCTCTGAAGCCTTCACTTCCTCAATCTTCGCTTCGATCTCGGCTTTCGCTCTTAGCAATTCCTGCAGCTCACTCATGGCTCCGTCTCCGCTTCTATTGGGAATGGGACGACCTTAGTAAGGGCTGCGGAGCCTTGTCCACGCCTTCTCTATCGTACGCTTTCTGACAGGCTAACGACGAGGATTTACTGTTTCGATATGGGCGCTATCGGCGCGTGTTGCGTTGCCGACAACGGTCACTATCGCTGGAACAAAATCCATGGCTCCGTAACGCAAGATGGGCTACGGAGCCGTCTTAGTCATTCAATGATGTCTAGGCTGGTTTCCGTAAATTCGTACCACTTATGCTCATACGTTCCCTCTTGCCGATTAAACCATTCGCAAATCAAGGCACCTTTGTCCGTAACCCGCTTGACCGTCATTATCGGTCCCCCCGATTTCAATCTGACGGTGTCACCTGCTTTTAGTCCCACTGCTATCTCCTATGTTGTCTCATGCCGATATTGAAAAACGCTCGGCCTGAAATGTTTGCCCAAGCGCTCGCAAGAGGCGCCACTGCTACGGATGCATACTCGCAAGTAGGTTACAAGGGGACAGGAACGCCGCCTCTAGGTTGTCAACAAATGTCAACATCACGGACAGGGTCGGCGGAGGGGTGGCGCCCGAAGTCCGGTCACGGTAAGTCACGATAAGGGTGATTATCGATAGCAAATTGTGCATCAAGATTCCGGAAGTTCCGCAGCAGTTGGCGGAACTATGGAATACCAATTAAACTGGATGACGGCTTCTCTGTCTGCATTGAGGTCGGAAGAGAGTATCAAGCCAGTGCCAGGCAATCCTGTTTTCTTGTTTACGACAAGAACAGTGAGGGGTGGTAGGCCGTTTTCGTCGCACCAATACATCAAGTGCCCGAGTTGCCTATCCAAGACACCTGACCCCTTATAACCTAGGCGATCCGCGATCATCTGATACGTTAATATCTCTCGGCGATGTGCCGCGCCGATTAGGATGAGGTAGATCTGCACCGCTCGGGTTCGTGTTGTAGAATTGGTGGCAAAATAAGAAACTGGCACTGATCAAATCCTGAAATTTTCCTGAGACGGCTAATGATAATGGTCATTCGCGATGGGTAACCGGTCCCCCATGACCAACACCGAGCAAGAACTGGAGAGGAAGGCGGACTAGGAGACGGTGGCGGGTTTCGGTAGCAGCGTGTAGGGGGTAGCTTGCCCTTCAGTGATCCCTCGTTCAAATCCAAGCAATGAGAACCATCGGCTAAGGTCAGAACGCGTCCCATAGCTTACGGCGACGACCGGCTTGTTATCGTGGTCGACTTGTATCCGCCTGACGTGTACGCGGCTGAAGCGCACGAATTTTTTGTCGAAGAATTCGGGGACGGCCGCGAAGCTTGTAAAGACGCAACCGTCGACTGCCTGCCAGGCAATAATCGCAATAGGTTCGCCTTCATGCGTAAGTGCGTGGGCATCGCCGGCGATCACCCATCCTCGAAACATGTCCTTCACTTTGCGTGGATTGAAGCCAGCGGCGACGTACTCTGCTGTCAATCGCTCCTCGTTATTCCGAAAGACCTTAGCTAGATCGCTGGTTGTTGCCTTCCTGTACTCCAATTCCGTCCCCCAAAGTTACCCATGCCAGTACTCAAGAATGCACGGCACTTCACTTCTGCGTCTTCATGCACGCGAGCAGAGAAGCACTCGCCTTAGTTGACCCTCTCGCGGTCAATAGATGCGGTCGATCGCTGATACCATCTTTGATGGCAATTTGCTTCTTGGCAGTGGCGAACGAAGCAACGAGAGATTCCGCATTCTCTTTCGTCAGCATGACTTGGGCAGCGGCCAAGTTGTCCCCGACGGCCCCTGTCTCTCCTGTCTGCCCGAGAAGCTTGACTCCATCGATTGCAAACTCAATTTCAGGTGTGAGGCCCTGAAGCCGTGTATCGAATGCGAAGCCCGGTATAGCTCGAAACATAAGTCCCTTCTCGGCGGTGTCGCATATAACGATGACACCCGATCGTAAGGAACTCATGAAGTCGACAGTTACGCGCTTACCGCCCGAGAATGGATCATCCTCTGTATCCACTGACCATTGCTGAAAACCTGCCATTGCAGGAGCAGAGATCGAAACGAAAAACACTGCTGACAGAACCCACTTGCGCATCCATATCCCTCCAAGCCGCGAGTTTGAATTTTCATCATCACAGGTTGTGCCTGTCAACGGGATTCACTTCGCCATCCGCATATACCGTTGAGCTTGGCTAACAGTCAGCCCGCTCTTTTCACGTAGCCATGGACCGAAATGACCGCGAGGCAACGAAGCCTTCATGTTGAGAAGCTCTCGCCCATAGTGAGCTTTCTGCGCTTCTGACAACCTTGTGTATGGCTTTGGTGGGTGAGGGGCCTGATTGCTGCGCTCATGCCTTGGAGCGATTGCAGCGGGTGAGATGAGGCGGCTATGCGCATCCCAGATTTCATGCTGCTTCTCAGCCGTTAGTTTCTTGAATTGCTGTACGCTCAAGCCGAGTCCGAAAGCTGCAAGAGCAATGGCTCGATTGCCCCGATCCTTGATCCTCATAGCGCGGTGAAGCTGGAAAGCGTTCATAGGGCGGAGGGTGCCAATGCCGTCAATCTCGATCTCGGTAATCACGGGAAAACTCCAGGCAAAAAGAAAGGCCGTCACCTCGGAAGGCCGGCCAATCCTTTGCGCCAGTTCATCCGTGGTCGCTGGTGAATACACAACAGGATTTGATGTGTTGACGCAATATCATCAGAATTTGTTTTTAATTGCTTTGCACATGCTTTATCGGTCGCCACCGGAGAGAAGCGCCATCATGTCGCGATGCTGACGCCCTAGCCTTCAGGCGCTCCGCATTCGCGTCTTTGGTCTCTTGGGCGACGGTGTCACGATGTAGCTGCGAGAGCCGCTCGCGGGCACGGGCCATCCGCTCCCGACTGAAATTGGCGTCTTCCATCTCTTTGCGGGCTTTTGCTACACCATCTGGCCGCGTAGCGGGGTCGAGCGCGATTTCGCTCGCTTTTTCGCTGTTCTCTTTTGCTGCAGCGTCAGCTCTGGATACGTCGCCCAGCAGACAGCTGATCTCCGACGACGAGAGTTTCGATGCAAAAGCATCAGCGATGCGTGTTTCAATGTCCTGTTTCATGCGATGCCGCTCACTGTCTGACATTGTCGTTGAGATCAGAGAGGTCGCCGGGTTCGAAAATGCCAGAGAAGCGGCTGCCAGAAGCACATAGCTTTTCAGCGGCAGCAGTCAGCACGAATTCATTGACGGAGACGCCAGCGCGGCTGGCAGCGGCGAACAGGGCTGTTCTGAAGCCCGAAGTGACCCGGCCGCCATTCAACATGACGATGACGATCGGGTCTTTCTGCTTTCGCTGTTTGGCGACGATGGACATAACCGTGACCTCCTGATCTCGTGTTCGAGATGCATTAGGCCACGGTTTTCACCTATTTGGGATTGGCAGGATACGGCAACATTTTACGACTTCGTCAGATACTTCGTCAATATTTCTTGAAATAATGGCGATGCGATTGCGGCAGCAGTCAATATTGCCGTAGTTGCAACTATTATCCTACCAAGAGCATCCACAAGTCTGTCATTTTTACTAACAGACTTTCGAGAAATATCGTTATCTTTTTTGGCTAATGACGGGAATTCATCTGGATGCTCGAGTCTGTATTTATCATAATCAACCGCGTCGTGATTGATATTGTACCGGCGCAATATTTCGTCATACCGATTGGAGAATAACGGGATCGTGGACCCGTCGATAATCACCGCTGTTAGAAGCTCGCGTCTCAGAGAATTTATTTCCAGAGCGCATCGATGGAATTGGTCCGCCTTAACTTGTCCCGCGTGTGACGATTGCAACAGCGATGACGCAAGGATGAAAATTGAGAGTGCAACGGTCGTTAGTGATATCGCGCTTTCAATCCACTGCTGCATTGGAAAGAATACTGGTAAAAGCGTTAAAACAACAACAGCTACAGAGGCGTAAGCCGTATTTGCAGTTCTTTTCCTGTCTGACTCTTCTATGCGCTTTGCGGCATTAAAGCGGACCCCTTTTGTCTGCTTCATGTCCTTCAGCAACTTATCGCGAGCGCTTTCTTGCGCAACTTCAACAACGCCCATACCGGCCCCCATATTTGATGTGGGAGCAATTCTCGGTGATGCGAGTTCACAAGCGTTTAAATTGGTAGGCCCAGATGCTCAAATATTCTTTTAACTCTTGGATGGTCGCGGTTGCCTCGCCGCAGAAGCTCCAGAGCGGCAAAGTCGCCGTGCTTGACCATCTCTAAAGCTGGTGCCGATATCTGCAGCGGCGAGCCTGGGCATGCCTTCACCCCTATTCCAAAGTCTCGGCACCAGTCCCTTATCGTGCGCTCACTCCGGCCGGTCACATGGACGGCCATCTTCAGGTTGATGATCTCATCATGGCGCATGAGAATAGGAGCGAGGCCTAAGCCCTCGCATCCATCCAAGTCCTTTGCCGTGAAAAGGTCCTCGCTCAAAACGCATCTCCGATAATGTTCTCTTGAGCCCATGCCACATAGCGATCGAGGAAAGGGCCGGCATCTTCACCGGTGCACTTGCGGTAAGCTTCGCGCGTCGGCCGGTCATATATCGCCCAAAGGAGCGCGTCGGCGTTGACCGGCAGCAGATATCCTTCCTCTGGATTGATATCGGGAATGCCGTTTATCGTGCCTGGTTCTGCTGTCATGCTGCACCGCCTTCGCGCGCGCGCGCAGCGTCATACTCAGGTTTTTCATGGGCTCCGCCCAAACCCGCAAGGAACTTCGTCCCTTGACCCAAAGCACTGGCTTCGCCAGCGCCGTTGCCATGCGGATCCGTTGCAAGCGGTTGCTTCGTTGAAAAAGAAATCACCGTTTCACACTGGCTCATTTGCTTTTGAAAGGTGGGCGTCTCACAGTAAGCGAATCCGACCTTGATTGCGCGAATGAGATCGTCTGCGGCCTTGTCGGCTCGATCGATACCGATAAGCGGTTCGAGCCTTTTGCGAGTCTGTGAACGAATGCTGTTTAGCTTTCCGGATCGCTTGGCCGTCTCAATGCTGACGATCGATCTCGCAACAGCGATCGTGGCACCGTGAGAGCGGTGAAAAGGAAACGGCAAAACCTCTGCCGGCGGATACCAGTCGAGGAGATCCTAGAGCCGAAATACACCGGCTTCCACGCGCTGCGGCATTGGTATGCCAGTTGGTGCATCAACAGGAAGGCAGATGGCGGGCTGGAGCTAACGGCTAAAGCTGTACAGACGCGCATGGGGCATAGCTCAATCCAAGTCACCTTCGACACTTATGGACACCTGTTTCCATCCGTCGATGAAGGTGAAGAAATGGCGGCGGCCGAAAGAGCGCTTTTCGCTGTCAATGCGACATAGGCGCAACATCGCAGATAATAGCATAGCAAAATCAACGGTTACTGAAACACTCTGACTCCGTTAATCTTGGTTCGAGTCCAGGTTCCCCAGCCAAATTTCGCCAAACAAAATCAAACTGTTTCGAGCACTTGAGCTGCATCACCGCGCTCTGCCTATATCTGCCAACGTTGTACGCGCGGCTCGATCCGACTCAGACATTTCCGTATCCAGCTGGCCTAGCCTCGATACACCACCGCCCCCCCAGTCATCCCCGCCCCTGCCGCCGTCAATAACAGCGTTTCACCCTCCGCGATGGGCCGCTCAGCATTGGAAACGGAAAGCGAAAGCGGAATAGTGGCGGCAGAAGAGTTGCCGAAGGTTTCGACTGTACGTACCGTCTTTTGCCGGTCGATGCCGATATTGCCGCAGACGGCATCGAACATGCGGGCATTGGCCTGATGCGGCACGAACCGGTGGATATCGGTAGCCGTCATTTCTGCGCGTTGCAGAGCGCGCTGTGAGGTCTGCGTCATCGCGGCGACCGCACGGGAAAAGACCTCGCGGCCGTCCCGCATCGTCATAAGGGTATCTTCAGCCTCTGTATCATTGGAAAAAGGCTGGCTGCTGCCGCCCGCCGCGATCTGGATCAGGTCGTAACCGCTCCCATCCGAAACGAGATCGGCAGACAAAAGGCCGCGCTGCGCATCCCGGCAGGGGACAAGCACGACGGCGCCGGCAGCATCGGCGAACAGAACCGCAGTTGCCCTTTCCGCCGGATTGATACGACGGCTTAAGATATTGGCGGCAACAACCAGCACCGCGCGGCCGTGGGTGCGGACAAAACCATCCGCAAGAGTGAGCGCATAGAGAAAACCGGAACAGGCCCCGGCAAGATCGATCGCCCCGGATTGTGTGAGGCCCAACCGGTGCGCAAGCAGCGGGGCCGAAGGCGGCAAAAGATGGTCTGGTGTGGAGGTCGCAAGCAATGTCAGTGCGATATCCTCGGCGCCAATTTTCGCGTTTTCCAGTGCCATGCGGCCGGCTTTTTCGGCAAGGCCGCTCAGCGTCTCGCCCTCTTGCGCCCAATAACGTGTGCGGATCCCCGTCCGACGCTCTATCCAGCCAGCCTCCAGCCCAAGACGCGTCTCAATCTCCGCGTTGCGGACACATCGCACTGGCACGGCATGCCCGAAGCCAGCCATGCGGGAAGAACGGGTCTGCATTGTCAGGCCTTTCGGAGACGGTTTTTGATCGCGGCCGCGCCGGGTTCTCCCGGAGCGGCTTCAGTCACGATCGAGGCCACTTCGTCCATGGCGTCAAAGGCACGGGTGAGGTCTTGCGCCGTAGAACAATAGGGCGGCATCAGATAGAGCACATTGCCGAGCGGGCGGATGATGAGCCCGCGCTCGCGGAACAATTGCCGCATGCGTGGCCCCGCCTCCGCGAGATAACCGCCGGAGGGCACGACGAGGTCAAGCGCTGCGATGGTTCCAATCTGGCGTATGTTGGTGAAGCGCCTGTCATCCGCAAATCGCCCGAGATTGTCGCGCAGCACTTCTTGCAGTTGACCGATGCGCTGCACCACTGGCTCATCCCGCCAAACCTGCAGATTGGCGACAGCGGCAGCGCAGGCAATCGGATTGGCGGTGTAGGAACTCGAATGGAAAAAGGTCTTGCGGCGATCGGTCGAGAAGTGAGCGTCGAAGATTTCGCCACTGCACAAGGTCGCTGCCAACGGCAGGGAGCCGCCGGTCAGCCCCTTGGAGGTGCACAGAATATCCGGGGAAACTCCCGCCTGCTCGCAGGCGAACATGGTTCCTGTCCGGCCCCAGCCCGTCATCACCTCGTCGGAGATGACAAGGCAACCGTAGCGTTCGGCAATTTGTTTCAGTCCGGCGAGAACGTCCGCGCGGTAAATCTTCATGCCACCGGCACCTAGAGCAAGCGGCTCGATCAGCAAGGCGGCGACTCGGCCCGAACGACAAAAGCTTTCGAACATGTCGAGCGTCTCCTGCTCACAATCCGCTTCCGGAAAAGCAAGTCGGTCGACGCCGAATAGCAGTGGTTCATACGCAGCATTGAACACGCCGCGTTCGCCCGTCGACATGGCGCCGATCGTATCACCGTGGTAGCCGTGCTCCATGACCACGATGCGATCTCGCTTTTCACCGCAATTGTGAAAATAACCGAGCGCCATTTTCAGCGCCACTTCCACCGAGGTCGAACCGCTATCGGAATAAAACACATGTTCCAAGCCGGCAGGCGCGAGTTCGATCAGCCCTTTGGCCAGCGTTTCGGCCGGCTCGTGCGAAAACTCGGCGAAAATGATCTGGTCGAAGGTCTCGGTCGCTGCGCGGATGGCGCACATGATTGCCGAGTGCCGGTGGCCGTGAGTGATGACCCACCAGGATGAAATTGCATCGAACAACCGCTGGCCATCCTCATCGACCAGATAGGCGCCCTCCGCCGAGACGATGCGTTTCATCGGCGGTTCCAGCCCGTGCTGGGTAAAAGGATGCCAGACGCGGGAACGACTCATGCCGGCACCTCCAGGAAATCAGCGAGATCGAATTGTTGAGCGAATGCATGGTGCAGCGCCTCGGCAGTCATCTCCGGTATGCGAGGCAAGCGGCCAAGCGAGCGAACTCGGCCGATATCGGCGATAATGCGCTGATTTTCCCGGTTCTCATCACCGATGAAGACCACGCCGTGCACCGGAATGGCTCTCAGCCGCAGCGCCTCGAGCGACAGCAGCGTGTGGTTGATGGTGCCGAGTGAGGTTCTGGCGCACAGGATCAGCGGAATTCGCCAGCGGGCGAAAATATCGACAAACAGCAATGTGTCGGTCAGCGGCACCAGCAGACCGCCCGCCCCTTCGATCACCAGCGGCCCATCCGTTTCCGGCGGCAGCAAAAGCTCGGGCTCGATCGTGACATTGTCGAAGCGGGCCGAAAGATGCGGTGAGGCCGGCATTTTCAGGCGATAGGCCTCCGGCAGGATGCGCGCGCGCGGCACGCCACCCATCCGCTCCACCACCTCGCTGTCGGTCTCTTCCTCGAGCCCGGATTGCACCGGCTTCCAGTAATGGGCTTGCAATGCGTGAGTAAGCGCCGCAGAAAAAACCGTCTTACCGATACCCGTATCGGTGCCCGAGACGATGAAACGGAGGCTCATCGTTCCTCCTCGATGGCGAGGGCGAGCAGCCCGACCATATCGGCGATCTGGCTTTCCTCGACATTGAGCGTAATGGATATGCGCAGGCGTGCCGTGCCTTCCGGCACCGTTGGCGGGCGGATAGCGCGCACGTCGAAGCCGCCGTCCCGCATACGCGTGGCGATCTTCAGTGCACGCGCATTGTCACCAATCATCACCGGCAATATCTGCGAGCCGCCGGGCGTCACGCCCAGCCGGGATCGTAATTGTTCGCTGGCCAAATTTATCAGTTCTTCCAGACGGATGCGCCGCCAGGGCTCGTCGGCGACGATCCGCAAGGCCTCCCGCACAGCCGCCGCCATCAGCGGTGACGGCGCGGTCGAATAGATGAAACCGCGGGCGCGGTTGGTGAGGTAATCGGCAAGAACCGCAGGCAGACTGATAAGCGCGCCGGAAAGACCAAGCGCCTTGCCGCAGGTGTGCAGCGCCACGACATTACCCCGACCTTCCAGTTCAGCGGCCAGGCCGCGCCGGCCCGGCCCGAACACGCCGGTGGCATGCGCCTCATCGACGACGAGAAAGCCGCCATGTCGCCCGGCGAGGTCGGCAAGGGCCGCAACCGGCGCCCGGTCACCATCCATGGAATAGAGGCTCTCCACCGCGATCCACGGGCGACCTTTGCCGCCCGCCTGCCGCCATCTGTTTATTTCCCGTTCGAATGCCTCAACCTGATTATGCGGCACAGCGACCGCCTTCGCCTTGCCGGCGGCAATGCCGTCATGCACGCTGGCATGGATCAGCGCATCGTAGAGAACGAGGTCGTCCCGCAGCGGCAGCGCGGAAAAAAGTGCGACATTGGCGGCAAATCCGCTACCGAAATAGATCGCCCTCTCAGCGCCGAAAAATACCGCCGCCTCCGTTTCAAGCGCCTCATGTTCGGGATGGTTGCCACGAAGCAGCCGCGAACCACCTGCACCCACAGGCACGCCCCTCTCGATTGCGTCAGTGATCGCCGCCTTCAGCCGGGGTGCATCGGCAAGCCCGAGATAGTCGTTGGAGGTAAAGTCGATACCCTGCCGGGGCGCTAGCGCCCGCAGGCGCGACTTGCGGTGCAGACCGGCAAGCTTCAGCTCATAGGCGGAGAGCGCCGACGAATTCACCGGGTCTCTCCCGCTTCCGCCGTTTGCAACGCCATCGGCTTCAGGCCCAGCCGCCGGAACAGCGCCGTATCGTGATCTTCCCCCGGATTATCCGCCGTCAGCAGCGTCTCGCCGACGAAGATGGAATTCGCCCCGGCCAGAAAACAGAGCGCCTGCGTCTCATCACTCATTTCGGTACGTCCGGCGGAAAGCCTCACATGCGAACGGGGCATGAGGATGCGCGCAAGCGCAATGGTGCGGACGAAATCGATCGGATCAACCGGAGCGGCCTTGGCAAGCTTCGAGCCGGGGATCGGGATCAGCATGTTGATCGGCACGCTTTCCGGCGGAACCGGCAGATTAGCAAGGGTTACCAGCATGGAAATACGGTCCTCGACCGTTTCTCCCATGCCGAGAATGCCGCCGGCGCAGACCTTCATGCCGGCATCACGAACATTGGCAAGCGTTTCCAGCCGATCTTCGAAGGTGCGGGTGGTGATGATCTCCGAATAGAACCGCTCCGACGTATCGACATTGTGATTGTAGTAATCTAGCCCGGCGTGGGCGAGACGTTCGGATTGTTCCGGCGTCAGCATGCCGAGTGTCATGCAGGTTTCCATGCCGAGCGCCTTGACGCCTTGGACCATTGCCACCACCGCCTCCATGTCGCGCTCCTTAGGGTTGCGCCACGCCGCCCCCATGCAATAGCGCGTCGCCCCGCCCTCTTTCGCCTTGCGTGCCTCTGCCAGCACTCGCTCCACCTCCATGAGTTTGGAAGCCTTCAGACCTGTTGGATTGCGGGCGGACTGGCTGCAATAACCACAATCCTCCGGGCAGCCGCCGGTCTTTATCGATAAAAGCCGGCTCATCTGGATGGCGTTGGCATCGAAATGGCGACGATGCACCTGCTGTGCCCGGAACAGGAGGTCATTAAATGGTAAATTATAGATAATTTTTGCTTCTTCGAGTGAAGGATCCGCTTTGATTGAGGGAATCTGCGCCTGATTTTGTTCAATTTCCGTGATAATCTGATTCATCCGGCGATCTTCCCTTCAAATAAATAGATAGAACTTATTTTTATCTATTTTTTTATCGGACCCTTTTGCAAGGACTTTTTTCGAGAAAAACGTCAGGCACCGGAGATCGAAGAAATATGCGGGATAAGACTGCGCCGTTTGGCTGCGGGGATTTAGCGGGTGGGAAAACGCCTTGCGAAAAAGATCCATGGCGCAAAAACGCCGCAATTGCTAAGGGTCAGGCATGATCACACTTCGTCCCGCCAACGCTCGCGACACGGCCCGCATCCTTGAAATATGGCGTAAGGCCGTAGACGCTACCCATGACTTTCTTCACAGAGCGGATCGCGCCGCAATCGAGAAAGAAGTGACGGCTTTTCTTCCCGAGGCCGCTTTGATGCTCGCCGTCGATGCGTCGGATAAGCCTCTCGGGTTCATGTTTTTGCATGAAGGGCACATGGAAGCGCTTTTCATCGATCCGGATTATCACGGCAGAGGCATCGGCAAGACGCTCGTGCAGGCAGCGCTTGCCACACACCCCGCGCTGACCACCGATGTCAACGAACAGAATACGCAGGCCATGGGCTTTTATCGCCGGCTCGGTTTCAAGCCGACGGGACGCTCCGACCTCGACGGGCAGGGACGGCCCTATCCGCTCGTCCATCTTGGGTTTCGCGCAACCGAACAATAAGCCGCGGGGACATGGCTCATCTGGGGGGAGCAAGCCACGAACACCATCATCCGTTTCGCAACCGAGGATTTTCAGCCCGAGCACCGCTTCGACCAATGGCGCGAAGTGCGCGGCAAAAGCCTGTTTGGCGTAACGATTGAGCTTGCGCCGGATCGCCGCCAGGCCTTCAGCGGGTCGTTTCAGGCGCGCTCTGTTGCAGGCGCCGTCGTAAGCGAAATGCGCGCTTCCTCTTACCGGGTCAACCGCACGGAAGCCGATATTGCCCGCATTGCCGGCGACAGCCTCTGCATTGGCTTGCAGGTGAAGGGTTCGGGGTTGCTGCATGCCGGCCGAGACAGGATCCATGCCGTCAGCGGTGGTGATTTCACCATCAACTATTCGGACTTTCCCTATGACGCGATACCGGGCGGTGAGGCGGATTTTCACTACAAGATGCTCAAGATCCCTGTCGACGACGAAGTCATGCTTGGCCGACCGGCCGATGACCTGTTCGCCACGCGTTACGCAGACAAGACCGCCTTCTCCCGGCCGTTCCGGGCGCTCTTCAACGCGCTGAACGCCGAACGCGGCAGGCTCATCGATCCCGTGCGCGATGTGACACATATCGCCCGATTAGCCATGACGGCGCGTGGACGGCTTTCGCCTGCAATGCCGGAAGTGCGCGCCGCACTCCGCACCGGGCTTTGTTATGCGGCCCAGGACATCATGATGCGCAAAAAGTCCTGGCAGAACCTCACGCCTGCCGCAGTGGCAAAGGAACTGGGCATTTCGCTTCGGCAACTGCACGTCGTTTTCGATGGCGCAGAGCTGTCTTTTTCCCGCACGCTCGCCTCCATGCGGATCGAGGAAGCGCGACGCCTGCTGCTGGAATCTCCCGCCCTGCCAATCACGCAGGTCGCGTATGGCTGCGGCTTCGACAGTCTTCCAACCTTTTACCGGGTGTTCAGCAGCACCTATGGCATGACGCCCGGCGAAGCCCGCGCCACGGGCATGCCGACGGCCTAAAAGTGTCACCTCTGCGCGCAATGAGAAGACGCCTCATCCCGACCCCTGTAAGGCCGATGGATCATCCAATCCTCATTACACTCCGCAAGGAGGATGGTGCCGGCAATTCGAGGAGCGCTGCCCATGACCAATTTTTTCGATTTCGCGATCTCCGGGTTGCCGGACGCCTCCGCCGTTGGCCGCAGGCTACCACCCAGCGAAATCGACCGGTTGCTTCAAACGGGTGCTTTCGCGGCAGCACTACGGTTGCTGGCGGGAAGTTTCATCGCCCTGTACGAAGGTTCGCCCGACATAACCGCGCTTTTCGCCACGCGCCAGAGCCGGCTTCTTTGCCACGCGCTGTTGGCGCTCTATTTTCAAAAGCGCAAGACCGGAACGGACGAACCCGCCCTGACGCGGGAAGATTTCGGCCAACTCGCGCTCCAACACGGCATTGCCAGCCATGATGTCGCCTATGCCTTCTTCAAAGAGGCGCTGAAACGCGGCCTGACAAGACCGGCGCACCAAGCCGGCGAAAAGCCGGCCGATGGCGTGGTGCCTTCACCGTCCACCCTGGCGATGCTTGCCCAATGGTACGACGTGCATTTTCAGGCGCTGGACCTCATCGATGAGGGGTTCAGAGCCTCTCGGTTTATCGAGCGATCCGAAACCATGCTCGCACACATCCATCCGCGCGTGGCGCAGGCGCTGCTGTCCAATCCGGAAGTGCGCTGCCCGGGCCCGCTGTCCATCATCTTCAACTGGTTCGACGCGGGCGGGCTGCTGATGGACCGCCTGATCGCCGGGATCGACTGGGAAAAGCCGACAGAACAGGGCAGACACCTGACGGATGTTAAAACAGCATCGCAACTGGCGGCATCGCCCTCCCTTTCCCGAATCCATGTCAGGCGCAAGCTTGGCGCGGCCGAACTGATCGGTGGCATCGGCTGGAGCGGACGGAAGGGGCGTTCCGCTCTTTGGATCTCCCAGGGCTTTTACGAGGAATATGCCCGCATGCAGGCACGTAAACTCCTCATTCTCGACGATGCCTTTATGGAGACAGTGTAAGGTTTAAAGAACCGGCAGACGTGCTATTTATTGATGGTTATGAGCGATATCCATTGACAAACTTCAGGACTGCGGCTCTTCTACAGGGCATGCGTGGGATGTTGCGAACATCGAAATTGACGGCACTGCTGTTTCGACTGGTGATGATATTGTCACTGGCGGGATACAGCGTTTCCACCGTCAATGCCGCAATGCATGGTCCCGATACCGCGGAAATGCAGACCACCCAATCCGCCATGATGATGGATCATGGCGCGATGATGGACCATGGCGGTTCGGCCATGATGTCCAGCGACCACCATAATATGGATACGGCAGACCACGACAGCGGCGTCAAAAAGCCCGTGAAGCCGGAATGCTGCAACGATTTCTGTCTCGGCATGGCGGTACTGATTGCGCATGACGCCCTTGGCGGACCAGTCGTCAATTCCATCCGTTCCTTCCTTGACGACAGCAAGACCGTGGGCCAGATCCCGCTGCTTCACCGTCCACCGAATATCTGAACAGGCAAAGCCCGCCTCTCGGGCAATGATCGTGCGTGAACGGCTTTAGCGCCGTCGCGCCGTTGCATCTCCTGTTCGGAAATTACCATGAACCCTATCTACATCGTGGTTGCAGCGCCCCTTTTGCTGGGCGGCTGCACAGCCACATCCTCGATGAACGAGGCCGCCTCGTATGAAGACGCGGCAAACCCGTCGCTCGGCGTCACCCCTCTGCGTTATCAGACACCGGTCACAGGTTACTCACACCGTGCTCCGGTGGACCCGAAGCCCTGGCGTAATCAGAACGATGCGCAGGCTCCGAAAGGAGACGCATCATGACGCTACGCGTGATCAAACTCACGGCCGTCCTTTCCGTCCCGCTTGTTCTTGGCGGCTGCGTCACGGCCACCGACTACACCTCGAAGAACGCAGGCTTCACCACCGTTTCGGCCAGGGCGACCGAGGCGACAGGAAAGCAGACTGTCTGGATACAGAACCGGGCCGAGGCGCAGGCAACCGCAACCCGCGTCAAATCGCTGATGTCGCCGAAACCAATCGATGTCGAGACGGCGGTTCAGGTCGCGCTCCTCAACAACAAGGGCCTTCAGGCGGCCTATGCCGATCTGGGTGAATCGGCCGCAACCGCCTGGCAATCGACCATGCTGGTCAATCCGAGGGTCGGCATCGGATTGACGGGGATCGGCACTCCGGGGCTCCGGGCCTACAAGGCGATCGAGGGTGTGATCGTCACCAATATTCTGGCACTGGCCACGCTCAAACAGAATGTCGAGATTGCCGATACCGGCTTCCGAAAGGCGCAGCTCGCAGCCGCGCTGAAGACGTTGCAATTGGCGGCAGATACCCGCCGCGCCTGGATCACGGCGGTTGCTGCCTGGGAAAATGTCGGCCAGCTGGCGCAGGCCCAGACAGCCGCGGATGCCGCCTCGGAACTTGCGAGGAAGCTTGGCGAAGCAGGCTCGCTGAACAAGGAAGGCCAGGCTCGCGAGCAGGTCTTCTATGCCGAACTGACCGGCCAGATCGCCAAGGCGCGGCTTGAAGCCCGGCTTGCGAAGGAGGAACTGACAAGGCTGATGGGCCTGTGGGGCGCGGACATAGACTACTCCATCCCCAACCGCCTGCCCCAGCTTCCAAAGGATCTGGCCAAACGTGAGATGATCGAGGCTGAGGCGCTGCAGCGCCGGGTGGATTTGCAGATGGCGAAGCTCGATCTGGAATCGACCGCCCGATCGTTCAAACTCACAGAAGCCACCCGATACGTCACCGATCTAGAACTTCGTTCCGGCTTCGAGACCGAACGCGAACTTGAAGACGGCGAAAAACACAAACAGACGACGGGCAATGCCGAGCTGGAATTCGTCATTCCGATCTTCGATTCCGGTCGGGCAAGAATGCGGGAATCCGAACTCGCCTATATGCGCGCAGCAAACCTGCTGGCCGAAAAAGCGGTCAATATCCGCTCCGAAGCCCGCTCCGCCTATCAGGCCTATCGCTCGAACTACGACATCGCCCGGCACTATCGCAACAGCGTGGTGCCGCTGCGGACCAAGATCGAGGAGGAGTCGCTGCTGACCTATAACGGCATGCTCACCAACACCTTCGAACTGCTCGCCGACAGCCGCGAAAAGGTCAATTCGAACCTGCTCGCCATCAATGCCAAACGTGACTTCTGGCTCGCGGAAGCCGGCCTTGCGCCCGCCATCTACGGCGGTGGCGCGGGTACGGCAGGCGCGGAGACCGAAGTTGCCGCCACTGGTGGCGGCAGCGGTGGCGGACACTGAGAGAGGAAACGACCATGTTCAATAGAAGAAACTTTCTGGGCGTCGGCGCCGCAATGGTCTCCACGGCGGCCTGGGCAAAGACATCGAATAGCAGCCTGCCGGAAGCTGCCGTGATGGAAACGGCAGCAACGCAAGCCCCCGTCAAGCCCACTACCGGTCCCGATTACAATCCGGTCGTCACCCTCAACGGCTGGACCCTGCCTTTCCGGATGAACAATGGCGTCAAGGAATTCCACCTTGTCGCCGAGCCAGTGGAACGCGAGATGGCGGAGGGCATGACCGCCCGCCTCTGGGGCTATAACGGCCAGTCACCCGGCCCGACCATCGAGGCCGTAGAAGGCGACCGGGTGCGGATTTTCGTGACCAACAAGCTGCCGGAACATACAACGGTCCACTGGCACGGCATGATCCTGCCATCAGGCATGGACGGTGTCGGCGGCCTGTCGCAACCGCATATCCCCGTTGGCAAGACCTTCGTCTACGAGTTCGATCTCGTGAAGTCCGGCACCTTCATGTACCACCCGCATTCAGACGAGATGGTGCAGATGGCGATGGGCATGATGGGCTTTTTCGTGGTCCATCCAAAGGACCCGACCTTCATGCCTGTTGATCGCGACTTCGTGTTCCTGATCAACGCCTTCGACATCAATCCCGGCTCCTACGTTCCGAAAATCATGACCATGACGGACTTCAATCTGTGGTCATGGAACAGCCGGGTATTTCCGGGCATCGATCCGCTGGTGGTCTCCAAGGACGACCGGGTGCGTGTCAGGGTCGGCAACCTGACCATGACCAACCACCCGATCCACATGCACGGCTATGATTTCGAGGTGACGTGCACGGATGGCGGCTGGGTGCGGCCCGAGGCCCGGTGGCCGGAGGTCAGCATCGACATCCCCGTCGGCGCCATGCGGGCCTATGAATTCGACGCCAAATATGTCGGCGACTGGGCGATCCATTGCCACAAGTCGCACCACACGATGAATGCGATGGGACACGATGTCCCAACCTTCATCGGCGTCGACAAGAAGACCGTCACCGAAAAGATCCGCAAGGTGCGGCCGGAATACATGCCGATGGGTACAGCCGGCATGGCCGATATGGGCGCGATGGAGATGGAAATCCCTGAGAACACCGTTCCCATGATGACCGGCTGGGGTCCGCACGGCCCCATCGAAATGGGCGGCATGTTCTCCGTGGTGAAGGTCCGCGAAGGCATTTCCGCGGGCGATTACTCAGATCCCGGCTGGTACCAAAACCCGCCCGGTACCCAGGCCTGGGAATGGACCGGCGACGTGCCGGATACCGAAAAGACCAATGATCCGAAAACACAGATCACGCCGAATCCGATGAAACACGGCTGATCGTGCAGACCATATCCCCACCAGAACCAAGGAAAAATTCGATGACCAGACTGAAACTTGCACTGCTTCTCACCGCTCTTGCCACACCCGCCTTCGCATCGGGCACCCACGGCGGCGGCCATGAAGCGATGGCGATCGGCGAACCCGGCGACAAATCCAAGGTAACCCAGACCATACAGGTCACCATGAAGGAAACGCCTGATGGCAAGATGCTGTTCACGCCCGCCAAGTTCGAATTCAAGAAGGGCAAGACCGTTCGCTTTGCCGTGAAGAATGTCGGCGAGCTGGACCATGAATTCATTCTCGACGAACAGAGCGCAAATCTGGAGCACAAGGCCGCCATGGCAAAGGCCCCGGAGATGGAACACGACAATCCGAACGCAATCAGCCTTGCGCCGGGCGAAAGTGGCGAAATTATCTGGAAATTCACCAATGACGGCATGTTCGAATTCGCCTGCCTGAAGCCCGGACATTACGAGGCCGGCATGCGCGGCGATCTCAAAGTTTCGGCCAAGTAACCAATCGAAAAAAGGAATCTGACCATGAAGACGATCGTTAAAATTACCCTTGCAGCCGCTCTGTTGCTTACAGCCCCCTTTGGCGCATTCGCACAGGAATTCACCAAGGGTACGGTGAAGAAGGTCGACGCTACCGCCAAGAAAGTCACCATCATTCATGAGGAACTGAAGAACCTCGACATGCCCGCCATGACGATGGTGTTCCGCGTCAAGGACGATGCCCTGCTCGCCAAGCTCAAGGAAGGCGCGAACATCGAGTTCATCGCCGAACGTGCGGATGGCAAGCTGGTCGTAGCCCAGGTGAAATAAGGCAGTCCTCGTCTGCACATGCCCGTACCAGACCACAGGCACGGGCATGTGCGATTTGAGCAGGCGGCGGACGAACCCCGAACACAAATTTATTGCTCAGGGCATGACCTTTGTTCGGCGCTATGCCGTATTCCCATGAATTAGCGCAGAAACGCAGTGTCGATTGTGTCCGCATGCTTCGTGAACAGCCGATGCAGTGAGAGGAACACGGCGAGCATCAGTGGCCATGCAATCAGGACATCGGAGAGAAAATGTGCGCCCATAGCTGCCCTGTTTAGGGAGCAAAGCACGATGAACGGCATCAAGATCGCCGTGGCGCTCAGGCGGAATTTTTCCGGCAGGAAGATGATGAACGCCAGCAGGGCGATTGCGGACGCGCTTTCGCCGGACGGAAAGGAGCAGTTGCGCGAACAGCTGCCATCGAGGGAAAGAACGGGCGTAAAAAACAAATCTGCCCCGAATTCACTGATATGCCGCGGTCTGGCACGTCCGAACAGGTTTTTCAGCACATGCACGGTCGCACCCGGCCCAAGCGCATAAAAGGTGAGAACAAGTAGCAGTTTGTGAGGGCGGATGGCACGCCGCACGCCGGAGACAAATGGCGTTGCAAGGAGCAGGCAGACAAGCGTGGACAATAAAATGGCGGGAAGTGCGCGGTTCAGATCGCGGACGGAAATCAAGAATTGATCCTCGCCAAGACGAAAACCATCTGTCCAGAACCAGCGACTGGCGTCAAGATCGATATCCGGCCTGACAGTGAAGAAGACCATCATTGCAAGCGTGGTCGAAAGCGCGAGCAGAGATGGGCTGCCGGAAACCCATGCGAAAGTCTGGCGCGCCGTGGGGATGACGGCAAAGCGGAACTTCGGCTTTTCGGGCCGGCCTGGCCATTTCTGTTCGGTCTTATGGGAGAGATACTGGTGCATGGCCAGCTTTCTTCCGTAGAAATGTCAAGGTTCTGCGGAGGAAGTCCCAAGACTGAGAGGAAAAGCGTGCCTGCCGCATCTATCTCGTGAGACGGCTCTTGCCCGGCGCTTTGCGTCGGCTTAGCGTCCCGGCAATAAAGCGGTAATATCAGTAAGTTCGTAAGGTCAGCATGGACAAAGGTCTCATTCTCATCGTCGAAGACGACCCCGACATCATGCAGATTCTGGACGCCTATCTCATTCGTGACGGATACAGAACCGTTAGAGCCGGGGATGGCGAGACGGCCATGACGCATTTCTCCATGCTGCGGCCGGATCTCATTCTTCTCGACATCGGGCTACCGAAGCTCGATGGCATCGATGTGCTGACACGCATCCGGCGGGAGCGTGATACGCCGATCATCATGGTCACCGCCCTTGCCGAAGATATGGACAAGCTGACCGGTCTGCGCCTGGGTGCCGACGACTACATCGTCAAACCTTTCAACCCGCAGGAAATGGTCGCCCGGGTAAATGCCGTTCTAAAACGCTCGCGTCAGCCAACTGGCGGAGGGATCCTGCGTTTCGGCGCCATCGAAATAGATACCGAAGCTTACATCGCGGCTGTTTGCAGCGATGCGGGACGAACCGTTCTGCCGTTGACGCTCAGCGAATTCAGAATTCTTGCCCATATGACGCGTCGCCCCACCTATGCCTTTCAGCGGGCCGATCTTCTGGATGCCTGCCTGCCGGAAAGCGATGCGCTGGCACGCACGGTCGATACGCACATCGCCAATCTGCGTAAAAAACTGACGGATCACGGTGCTGGCGGTTATCTGGTGTCGGTGCGCAGCATCGGCTACCGACTTGCCAGGGAGCAGACATCATGAGGTTCCGGCGGCTCCGCCTGCGCACGATGACGGCGATCACAATCACCACAATGCTCATCTTTGCGGTTGCGTTGGTCTATTTCGGCGTTTCCTGGTATTCGGACACCATTGAGGAGCGCATCCTTGCCCAACTGTCGCCTGATGCCGCCAAGGCTTTCTCGGATATTGACCGGGGCGTGATGCCGGATCAGCGCCAGCTTCAGGCCCTTATCGAGGTTTTACCGGGCCTGGAGGACCAGGCAGATAGCGAACTTCTCAAATCGGTGTTCCTCTTCGGATTGCTCGGTGTCTTCCTGTGCAGCTTGCTTGGTTATTTCATCTCCCGGCGCATTGCAGCACCTCTCGGCGAACTTGCCGACGCGGCGCGGCGCATGGCGACGGGCGACTTCAGCGGAGGCGCAAAGATCAAGGCGAGCCGCATCGCCGAAGTCGGATTTCTGGTCGACAGTTTCGAGACTTTGACGCAGGAGCTTCAGATGATGGAGCGCCGGTTGAAGTTCAACACCATGGCGGTAGCCCACGAGCTGCGCACCCCGCTGACCATCCTGCAAGGCCGTTTACACGGCATTGCCGATGACGTCTTTCCGCTCGACAAGCAGGCCATTCGCCACCTAATCGGCCATGTGGAAGGACTTGCGCGTCTCGTCGACGATCTGCGGACGCTTTCGCTGGCAGAAACCAACAGTCTCGTTACGGAGATGCGGCCACTCGATCTCGCTACCGAATGCGCGGCCGTGGCGGAGACGGCACGGCCTCTTCTCGAAGAGGCAGGAATTCGTCTCGATATGTCGCTGCAGACGGCTCCAATTAGCGGCGACCCTCAACGCCTTCAACAGCTACTGCTCATCCTGATGGATAATGTACGCCGCTATGCGGCGAGCGGGAAGAGCCTCTTCTGCTCGACCGGAGTCCGGGAAGGACGTCCCTTCATAACAATCGAAGACAAGGGGCCGGGTTTTCCCCCCGGCATCGAGGCACACGGCATCGAACTCTTCTGGCGCACAGAGCCGTCGCGTGCACGTAAGACCGGTGGCACCGGCCTCGGCCTGTCGATTGCTCGAGCGATCGCAAGCGCGCATGACAGCGATTTGCAGATAGATCCGCGACAAGACGGCGGAACCGTCGTCACGGTTCTCTTCAAGGCGGCCTCCTGAAAAATCCCGGCGAGTTGATGCTCTCCCATGCGCGCTGACGGTGTGCTTCGTTGGGGCTTATTCCAGGGTTTCACCGCGCCAGGACTGCTGTCGGGAATAAGGTGATCGCAAATTTTCCCTACGCCGAATTATTTTCTATAAAATAGATAGAAAAAGAACGACCTGTCTTTCTTGAGGCGCTCCTCATGCCTAGTTTAGCTGTCATCATTGGTCGCCGTCAGGGAGGACCGATGTTGAGCGAAATCCCGTATCGATCCAGCAAACTGCACCGCTGCAATTGATACTGGCGCATTATCGGCCCGGTAGAATTGGAGGAAAAGGTGACACGATACGTTATCATTGGCGCAGGCGCGGTTGGCGCAAGCCTTGCCGCACAGTTCGAGCTTTCCGGCATCAAATATGCTCTGGTCGGACGCGGCGCACAAATTGCCTCCATCATTGAACAGGGGCTGAGCTACCAACGCCCCTCAGGCACGCAGCAAATAAGGCTGAACGCCTTCGACGTATCCGCTCCGCCGGACCTGGCGCCCGACGATATCCTGCTGCTGACCGTCAAAACGCAGGATGCGGCAGCCACTCTGGCAGACTGGTCATGGCGACAGGTATCCGGCGTGGAAGGTCTAACAGCCACGCAGTTGCCGGTGGTTACCTTTCAGAACGGTCTGGCGACGGAAGCGCTGGCGCTCAGGACCTTCGCCAATGTCTACGGCGCCAGTATTCTGACCCCTGCCCGGTTTACACAAACCGGCGCGGTTGCGGCGGCCGGCAATCCGCAGGTCGGCGTGGTCACGATCGGGCGCTTCCCGGCCGGTTCCGATGAAACGGCGAAGGAGATTGCCGCAGACCTCACACGCGCCAATTATCTTGCGGAAACCAGCAGCGATATCCGCCGCTGGAAATCGGCAAAACTGCTTCATAACGTCCGCAACGCGCTGGATCTGTTCGACGGAGAAGACGATCTGCGAGCATCGATTGCCGAAGCGCTGGTCAATGAAGCCCGCCAGACGCTTGAGATAGCAGGCTACAATCTCGCCTCTCCCTCTGAACGGGCTGTCGATATTTCAGGCTGGAGCATCGCTCAAAACAGCGGCATTCAGCCCGGCCAGCAATCGACCTGGCAGAGCTTTGCCCGGGGCGCTTCCAGCGAGGTCGACTTTCTCAACGGTGAGATTGTGCTGCTCGGCCGTCTGCATAACGTCGCGACACCGTATAACGAGGCTATCCAGTCTCTTGGCGGCAGGCTGGCGCATCAGGGCGGCTTCTCGAAGGCGGTGCCGCTTGACGCGATCCTTTCTTTTGTCGGGCAGCTCCACGAGCGCGACAAAACCGGTCTCGCCGCCGCGCAATGATGCGTGCGACCCGTTCTTCCCATGAAACCACCAAGCTGAAGCGATAAAATGAGAGAAGCCATTCCAGACCAGATTCTCACCGCCGCCGGCGCGCTGTTTTATACCGAAGGTATCCGGGCGGTCGGTATCGACCGCATCATCGAAGAAGCGAAGGTCGCAAAAGCTACTCTCTATCGGCATTTTCCGTCCAAGGATCATCTTGTCGCGGCCTATCTTCAGGATCGCCACGATCGTGTCATTCGCTCGCTGAAGGATGTTCTGACGGCGACGATTGATCCAAGGGACCAGCTGCAGGTGATTTTCGAGCGGCTTTACGAGAAGGCCGACAGCCCTGAATTCAGGGGCTGTGCCTTTGCACTCGCGGTTGCCGAACACGGCGATTCCGAACGCGTCGTCACCGTGGCTCGAACCCACAAAAGAATGGTGCGGGATATTTTCGAGACCGTCATGTCGAAAGCGGGGGTGCGACTGGATCAGGCCGCCTCCCACCTTTCGCTTCTTTACGAAGGCGCACTTGCCACCGTCGCGGTCGGGCGCGATCCGCATGCCGTACTCATCGCCCGGGACTGTGCGCTCTCGGTATTCGATCTCGCCACCGGCGAGATATCCTCAGGAGACAAGATATGACCAAGACCATCGACTATTTCTTCGGCATCGGCTCCCCCTGGGCCTTTCTCGGCCTGGAGCCTTTCGCCACGCTCGCTAACGAGCACAACGCCACGATACGGCCCTATGTCATCCCGCTGATCGAGGATAATGGCGCCATCTACTCACGCAACCGTCCGGAAGCGCGCCGCGCCTATTGGACGAAGGATTTGAAGCGATGGGCGGCGTTGCGCGGCAAGTCCCTTAACTTCGACAATCGCGCCGCCCTTTCCGATCCCACGCCGGCCGGCTTCATGGTCATTGCCGCGATCGATGCGGGCGAGGACTGGTTGAGGCTGACCAAGGCGCTTCAGGAAGCTTTCTGGGAAGGAGGCCAAGATATTGGCAATGCCGAAGTTCGCCGCGCAATCGCTGACAAAGCCGGTTTCGACGGGGCGGCGCTGGACGAACGCGGCGGAAGCGATGCCGTGGAAGCCATCCGGAAAGCCAATTATGAGGCCGCAAAGGCAGCCGGTGTGTTCGGGCTTCCGACATTCCGCTACGAGGACGAACTGTATTGGGGACAGGACAGCCTGCCCTTCCTCGAACGTCATCTCAAGGGCGAAAAACTGGCCGCCTGATCCCCGCCGAAAACCGGGTGACTGTCACGCCGTGGCCGCAACCCGGCCATGGCTCTCTCCAGACCATTCCCGTGGAGTTTCTCATGTCTCTTTTCCCGCCCTCTTCGCGCGGAGTATCGCGATGAGCGCACTGCCTCCCGCTCTCTCGGACGCTTTGCGCAACCGTTTCGGCGAGCGTTTTTCCACCGCGCAGGCATTGCGGGAACAACACGGCCGTGGCGAATCCCACCATACGCCGTCGATCCCGGATGCCGTCGTTTTCGCCGAGAGCACGGATGATGTGGCGGAAGCCGTGCGGCTTTGCGCCGCTGAAGGTGTTCCCGTTATCGCCTTCGGCACCGGCACTTCGCTCGAAGGCCATCTGACGGCAGTGCGTGGCGGTGTCTCCGTCGATCTGTCGCGCATGTCGAAAATCGTCCGCATCAGCGCCGAGGATCTCGATTGCACGGTGGAGGCCGGCGTCACGCGCGAGCAACTGAACACGCATCTGCGCGACATGGGCCTGTTCTTTCCGATCGATCCTGGCGCCAATGCGTCCATCGGCGGCATGGCGGCAACCCGCGCTTCCGGCACAAACGCCGTGCGTTACGGCACAATGCGAGAAAACGTGCTGTCGCTGACAGTCGTCTTGCCGAACGGCCAGGTCATCCGCACCGGCGGGCGGGCGCGTAAATCATCAGCAGGTTATGACCTAACGCGGCTGTTCGTCGGCTCCGAGGGGACGCTCGGCATCATCACGGAAGTGACGTTGCGACTCTACGGAATTCCCGAAACCATCTCGGCTGCACTTTGCTCCTTCGAAAGCGTCGAACAGGCAGTTGCGGCAGCCATTACGGTCGTGCAGCTCGGCATTCCAGTTGCGAGAATGGAATTAATGGACCGTGGCCTGATCGAGGCCGTCAACGCCTATTCCAATCTTTCCCTCAAGGTCGAGGACACGCTCGCCTTCGAGTTCCACGGCTCGCCTGCTGGCGTGAAGGAGCAGGTCGAGATGGTCGCTGCCATAGTGGAAGACAATGGCGGCAGGGATTTCGAATGGGCGAATGCGCCGCAAGATCGCAACCGCCTCTGGAAGGCGCGCCACAACGCGTTTTACGCCGTGGTCTCGCAGCGCCCGAACGCCAGGGGCTGGTCTTCCGATGTCTGCGTGCCGGTATCCGAGTTGAGCGGCTGCATCGTCAGGACCCGGGAATTGCTACGCGACTGCAGCGTGCCCGCCGCCATTCTCGGCCATGTCGGCGATGGCAACTATCATGTGGTCTTCGCCGTAGACCCTGCAAATCAAGCCGAACTCGACGAGGTGGCGGCAATCAACAAGAAGATGGTGCAGCACGCCATCTCGGTTGGCGGCACTTCCACCGGCGAGCATGGGGTTGGCACCGGCAAGATCGCTTATCTGCGGCAGGAACACGGCGACGCGGTGGACCTCATGGCCATCATCAAAAACGCCATAGATCCGGCCGGCATCATGAACCCGGGCAAGATCCTGCCGAGCCAAGACTTGCCCAGCCGCCGAGAAACGCTTTGACCGTGCGGGATTTCGCAGATGGATAATTACAAGACCCACAGCTCCCACTGGGGCGCCTTTTCCGGCAGCTACCGGAATGGCAAGCTCGATATCCGTCCGCATCCGGACGATCCACACCCCTCGCCCTTGCTCGCCAATCTGCCGGCAATCGCCGATAGCGCCGCGCGCATCCGGCGTCCGGCGGTCAGGCGCGGCTGGCTGGAGGGAAAACCGGGCAACGCGCAGATACGCGGGGCGGACGACTATGTGGAGGTCGATTGGCCGCAGGCGGCGGACCTCGTCGCGAAGGAACTTCAAAGGGTTTACGGCGATTACGGCCCACAGGCCGTGTTCGGCGGCTCCTACGGCTGGTCGAGCGCCGGACGTTTCCATCACGCGCAAAGTCAGGTCCACCGTTTTCTGAATACGCTTGGCGGATATGTGCGCTCCGTCAACACGTATAGTTCCGGCGCGGCGATGGTCATTATTCCGCATGTTCTCGGACCCTATGATCATTTCGACCGCAAGAGCGTTACCTGGGATGCAATCGAGCGCAGCAGCGAATTGATCGTCGCCTTCGGCGGCATGGCGATCAAGAATACGGACGTGCATGGCGGCGGCAACAGCGTGCATATCGTGCCACAGAAGCTGAATGGCGCACGTGCACGCGGCGCGCGATTCGTGCTGATCAGCCCGCTAAAAGACGATTTTCCGAAAGACCTCAATGCGGAGTGGCTGCCGGTCATACCCGGTACCGATGTCGCGCTGATGCTCGGACTTGCGCATGTTCTCGTCACCGAGGGCCTGCACGATCGGGCGTTTCTTGACCGCTATGCCGTCGGCAATCAGCGTTTCGAAGACTACCTGCTCGGCCGGACCGATGGTGTGGCGAAAAGCCCCGAATGGGCTTCCGGGCTCTGCGGCATCGGCACGGAAACTATTAGGGAACTCGCCCGCACCATGGCGCGCGCGAGAACATTGATCACTGTCAGCCATTCGCTTCAGCGCGCCGATTATGGTGAGCAACCCGTCTGGCTGGGGATCGTTCTTGCCACCATGCTCGGTCAGATTGGCCTCGACGGCGGCGGATATTCCTATTCCCTCGGCGCTTTGGGCAATGTCGGCAAGAACCTGCTGGCCGTTCCCCTGCCGACACTTAGCCAGTTCAAAAACCCGGTCGCGGATTTCATTCCGGTCGCGCGTATTGCCGACATGCTGCTCAATCCTGGTGGGGAATTTCACTATAACGGCCAGAGGATGCACTATCCCGATATCCGCTTGGTTTACTGGGCGGGTGGTAACCCGTTCCACCACCATCAGGATATCAACCGGCTACGGGCAGCGTTCAGACGGCCCGAGACCATCATCGTGCACGAAACCGCATGGACATCATCCGCGCGGCATGCCGATATCGTGCTGCCGGCGACGACAACTCTGGAGCGCGACGACATTGGCGCCGCCGACCGCGATCCTCTGATGATCGCGATGAAAAAGCTGATCGAACCGGTTGGTGAGGCGCGCGACGACTACGAAATCTTCTCCGAGATCGCGCGCCGGCTCGGCAAATTCGAAACCTTCACCGAAGGCCGCAGCAGCCGGGAATGGCTTGCCTTCCTCTATGAAACAACGCGTGGGGCGCTTGCCGCCGGTGGGCATGAGGCTCCCGATTTCGAAACGTTCTGGGAACGTGGAGAGATAGGTCTGCCGCTCAAGCCGGATGACGGAGGGCCTGCGCGTGCCTTCCGTGATGATCACCTAGCCTTCCCTCTGAAGACACCATCCGGTAAAATCGAAATCTTCTCCGAGACGATCGAGGGTTTCGGCTATGACGATTGCGGCGGCCATCCGCAATGGTATCCCGGCAGGACGAAACCGGAAGACGAAGCGCTCTATCCGCTGCATCTGGTCTGCAATCAGCCGCATCAGCGTCTGCACAGCCAGCTCGACTATGGCGCCTTCAGCCGCTCCACCAAGATTAAGGGCCGGGAACCCGTGCGCATCAACCCCGAAGATGCAGTCCGCCGGGGCATTGCCGATGGCGATATCATCAGGCTGTTCAACAGTCGTGGCAGCTGCCTCGCCGCAGCCGTCCTGAGCACGGATGTGCGCAACGGCGTGATGCAGCTGGCGACGGGTGCGTGGTTCGAACCGCATGACCGGCATGCAGAGCAAGCGATGTGCATTCACGGCAATCCGAACATCCTGACGCGCGACATCGGCACCTCGAAACTGGCGCAGGGATCGACCGGTCAGATTACCAGAGTGGAGGTGGAACGTTTTGCCGGTGAGGCGCCTCCGGTGCGGATTTTCGAAAAGATGACATTTGCAAAATAAGTGAGGGATGGGTGTTCCGGCACTACCTGAAAAATCGCACCGCCAACGTATTTCGGGCGTCGGAAAAGCTGATCCTACCACCTTCGGAAACCGCGGCAAAATAATCCATTAATTCGATAGAAAAAGAACAACTGGTCTTTCTCCTTCTGGCCACTCTGCTACGTTAGACATCAAGAACCGAATTTCGAAACAAGGGACCGCGTCATGACCGCACGATGTATCAGCAAGCACGGCCTGCGATCGAACGAGCCGTCAATGGCTGAAAGTAACGGCTAAGCCGTGACATCGGTCGGACCCTCCAAGAGGTAACGCAGGCACATTTTTCCCGATTTCAGGACATTGAAACCACCGGCAAGGCTGTCGTGTGAAGCCTTTCGTGTGCCCGCAAAAGACCAGCCAGAGCGGCGATAGTTCCTGAAATCACAAAGACAAGAAACAACGCGACCAATCAGGATTTCTTAATGACGATACGTTCTTCGCTTTTTTCCTTCTCCCGTCGGGGTCTGCTGACCACCACTCTCGCAGGGGCAATCGCGCTTCTGACGACGATGGCGCCTGCTCCGGTTGGGGCAGCAGATACCCCCCGCAATGGCGGCGACATCACCTTCCTCATCGATTCTCTCGGCGACACCTGGATCCCGAATAACAGCGCCATTTCCAGCTTTCAGGGCCATATCTGGGGCCATGTCGCCGACAAGCTGCTTTATGTCGATGCCGATGGTAAGGTCAGCCCCTGGCTTGCCGAGCGCTGGGAGCAGAACGACAATGCCACAGAATTCACGCTTCACCTCAAAAACGGCGTGACCTTCTCCGATGGCACACCGCTGGATGCAGCGGCGGTCGTCGCCAATCTCGACATCTGGTATGCCGGACGCAAGAGCGAAGGCATCAACCCGATCGGTCTTTTCCCCAAGACCTACGACCATGCTGAAGCGGTGGACGCATCCACGGTGAAGGTCTTCTTCAAGAAGCCGACGCTCGGCTTTATTCCGACGCTCGGTTACCACGGCTCGATCCTGATCTCGCCGAAGACCATCGCCCAGCCCGCCACCCAGCAGGCCGATCTCAGCAAGACTTCCGGCAGCGGCCCCTATGTGGTCGAATCCTGGAAGGAGGGAGATTACGTCAAGCTGGTCAAGCGCAAGGACTACAATTGGGGTCCTGCCGCCGTTGGCCACACCGGCCCAGCCTTCCTCGATTCCATCACCTATAAGCTGGTGTCGGAACCGTCGTTGCGTGTCGCCTCGGTCCAGTCCGGCCAGGCCGATGTCGCCTATAATGCTTCGCCGCAGGAGCTGAAGTCACTGCACGAAGAGGGCTTCACCGTCGCAACGCCGCGTTATCTCGGCTTCGTCAACGGCTGGGCGGTCAACACCAAGCTTCCGCCCTATGATGATGTGAAGGTTCGCCAGGCACTTCAGGCCGGTGTAAATCGTCAGGAAATCATCGACACCGTCTATACGCCGGACTGGAAGCTCGCCACGTCCTTCATCCAGAGCAACGTGCCGGGCGCGACCGACCACAGCGCACTTCTCGCTTACGATCCCGCCAAGGCCGAAAAGCTGCTCGACGAGGCGGGCTGGGTCAAGGGCGCCGATGGTATCCGGACCAAAGACGGCAAACCGCTGTCGCTGACAATCCACTCCAATCCCTATCTCGCGACATCCAAGTCGGTCGATGAACTCATCGCCCAGCAACTCGGCAAGCTCGGCTGGAAAGTCGCTATTCGCGCTTACGACGTCGTGACCTTTGGTGAAAAGGTCAAATTCGGCGGTGCGGCCATCCCGACCTATGAGGTGACGCGCAGCTTCATCGATGCAGGCACCGTCGCCAGCATTCTCACCAACGCCAACAATGGCGAGAACTGGTTCGCCCTTGACGACCGCGACGCGACGCTCAACGGATTGCGCGACAAGATCGCCGGCGCCGGCTCTGTCGACGAGCGCAGCCCGCTTCTCGATGAGCTGCAGAAATATGTCCTTGAGCAGGGCTATTTCATTCCGCGAACGCAGATCGTGCAGCGGATCTACGTGCAGTCCCCGAAGCTGAAGGGCGAAGTGTATAACGGCGTGGCTTATGCCAGCTACTATACCGCCTCCATCAGCGACTGATGCGCACAACAGGGCAACGTTGAAGGAGGTCACCGGCATGAGCAATGCCTACCTAACCTACGCCGCAAAGCGGCTTGGCCAGGCGGTCGTCGTCATACTGCTGGCCTATGTCTTCACCTTCGTGGTCGTCAGCATCCTGCCTGGCGACCCGATCACCAGCGTGCTCAGGAACCCGCAAAACGGGTTCACCGAGCAGGAGATCGCGGAAATCATCGCCGCGCAGGGCCTCGACAGACCGGTTCTCGTGCAGCTGTGGTCGTCCCTGTCGGGGTTTCTGACTGGTGATCTGGGCATGTCGATGCGCTCCAACCGGCCGGTGGCGACCCTCATCGCTGAAGTGCTGCCATCGACACTGATCCTTGCATCCACGGGACTTGCCGTCGCCTTGATTCTCGCAATGGCCGTTGCTTACGGAACCCAGGTGGTACCAAAGCGCTACGGCCAGGGATTGCTACGAGCTTTCCCATCGCTGTTTCTCTCGACACCTAATTTTGTGATTGGCCTGATACTGATCCATCTCTTCGGCTTTCAGCTGCGCCTCTTCCGCGTTATCGAACCAGATAGCTTCTGGGCAACGGTGTTTGCCGCAATCACAATCGGAATTCCTTTCTCTGCGCAAATCGCCGAGGTACTTATAGCGAACCTCGACAGGGAGGCAGAACAGGAATACGCGGCCGTCGCCCGCAGCCGCGGCATCGGACAGGCGCGGCTGTTTGCACAGCATCTGCTCAAGCCTGCTTCGTTGCCCGTCGTCACCGTGATCGCCATCACCGTCGGTGAACTGCTTGGCAATTCACTGATCACCGAGTCTGTCTTTGGGCGAACCGGTCTCGGCAGCCTGGTGCAGCGCTCCGTGAGCACGCAGGACCTGCCCGTCCTGCAAGCGATCGTTTCGCTGGGAGCCGTGGTGTTCGTGCTCGTCAACCTGATTGCCGATCTTCTTTATCCCCTGCTCGATCCACGCGTGCAAATTCTCGGCGCGCGAAAGCCTCGCTTGGCCATTACAGAGGATTCCTCCACCACCACCAAGGCGGTGACACCATGACTTTCGCCTCGAACGCCTCCCTGCCGGGTGCGACCCCTGCAAACAGGCTGACAGGCCTGCGGATACCGCTGACCGTCGCCTTGTCCTTCGCCATTATCGCGCTCGTCGTCGCCTGGTCACTGGCGCCCGGCCTTTTTACCAGTCACAGCCCGGTCGTCGGGGTGCCGACGGACAAATTGCTCGGCCCAAGTCTTGCGCATTGGTTCGGCACCGACCACCTCGGCCGCGATGTCTACGCACGCGTCGTTTATGGCACGTCCTCTTCCGTCTCCAGCGCACTCGTCGCGGTCGTCATCGGCGTTTTCGCCGGCGGTCTCATCGGGCTTCTTGCGGGCTTTCTCGGCGGCTGGGTCGATATCACACTTGCCCGGCTGGTCGATGTGCTCTTGGCAATTCCAAAGTTTCTGCTGGCGGTGATCGTGGTCACCGCCATCGGTTTCGAGACCATCAATGCCGCCATCGCCACCGGCGTCTCCGCCGTAGCGGTCTTTGCCCGCGTCACGCGTGCGGAGGTCATCAAGACCAGACAGGCGACATTCGTGGAGGCTTCGTACCTGCTCGGCGGCTCGCGCTGGTTCATCCTTCTGCGCCACGTTCTGCCCAACGCGTCACGCTCGGTGCTGCCGCTTGCCGTGTTGCAGTTCGGCGAGTCGATCCTCGTGATCGCAAGCCTTGCCTTTCTCGGATACGGCGACCCGCCGCCCGCCTCGGACTGGGGCCTGCTGATCTCGATCGGCAAGGATTACCTCAAATGGCCGTGGCTCGTATACGCCCCCGCCTTCGTCACAATCGCGACCGTCCTCTCTGTAAACAGGATCAGCCGATGGCTACGCAAGACAGACTGACCACCACTATCGCCCGCCCCGTTACCTTTGCGGCCAGACCGCAGCCGCAGCAGGCTCCTGTCCCGCTTCTCCGGGTCAACGATCTTTCGGTTGCCTATGGAGGCCAGGAGGTCGTCAGCAATGTCGGTTTCGAACTCGGCCGTGGCAAGAGCCTTGCCCTCATTGGCGAGTCCGGTTCCGGCAAATCGACAATCGCCCGCGCGGTCCTTCGGCTTTTGCCAAGCGGGGGACATGCCACCGGCCACGTCACCTTTGGTGATCAGGAGATATTGGGACTGCCAGAGCGCAACTTCCGACCGCTGCGGGGACGCGCCATCGGCTTTGTCCCGCAGGATCCAGGCAATTCGCTCAATCCGGTGCGGACAATCGGCGCGCAGGCCATGGAGGCGGCCGCACTTCTCGACGAGCCTGACAAGGCGATCCGCAAGGCCCTCATTCTCGAGACCTTCGCGCAGGTGGGATTGGAAAACCCGGGTGTTGTCTACGAGTCCTACCCGCACCAATTATCCGGCGGCATGTTGCAGCGGGTGCTCATAGGCCTTGCGGTTCTGCCGCGCCCGTCACTTCTGGTCGCAGACGAGCCAACGTCTGCGCTCGATGTGACGATCCAGAAGCGGATCCTCGATCTGCTCTCGCGGTTGCAGCACGAGCTGGATATCAGCATGCTCCTCATCACACACGATCTGGCGATCGCCGCCGAACGGGCGGATTCGCTGGTAGTCCTGAAGGGTGGCAAGGTTCAGGAAGCCGGAAGCACCGCATCGGTGTTTTCCGCACCGGCCTCTGCCTATGCAAGGAAGCTGCATGCGGACGTGCCGGCACTCAATCCGGATCGCTACGCCCGGCTGCGCGATCCGGGTTTCCGTCTGCTGAAGGCAGAGTCCACGACGACGCCAAAGATCGCGGTCAATGCCGTCACCAAGAATTTCAGGGTCGGCGACAGGGTGCTGACGGCGGTCAACAACGTCTCCTTCAACGTGCCTGCAGGTACCACCCATGCGCTGGTTGGTGAGTCCGGCTCTGGCAAGACGACAACCATTCGGCTGCTGCTTGGCCTGGAGGAACCCGACACCGGCACGATATCGGTAGCCGGCGAAGAATTGACCGGCCGCTCCCGTACGTCGCTGCGTGCAACCTGGCGCCATCTTCAGTTCGTCTACCAGAACCCGTTTACCTCGCTTGATCCCACCTGGAGTGTCGAACAGCTGGTGCGCGAGCCGCTTGATCGTTTCAAGATCGGAACCCGTGCGGAACGGCTCGAAACTGTTCGTGAGGCTTTGGCCAATGTGGGCTTGAGCGAACACCTTCTCAACCGCAAGCCGACGGCCCTTTCGGGTGGCCAGCGCCAGCGCGTTGCCATTGCAAGGGCGCTGGTTCTCCGACCGGATGTGATCGTGCTCGACGAGCCGACCTCCGCACTTGATGTCAGCGTCCAGGCAGACATCGTCGATGTGCTGCTCTCGCTGCAGGCGAAGCTCGGCCTGACCTATGTTTTCGTCTCCCATGATCTGGCACTGGTACGCCAGCTCGCCCACACCGTTTCGGTGATGCAGCGCGGGCGTATCGTCGAACATGGAACGGTCGTCGATATCTTCGACAATCCGCAGCACCCCTATACCGCGTCGCTGCTGGAATCGATCCCATCCGGTGCCGCAACCATCGCCCGTGCGCCACAGCCGCTGCCCCGGCGGGTTCACGATAAGGAAAAGATCGCATGACCATCGCTGCACCCATCGATACTGCGTCCACGTCCTTCCGCCCCAAACAGCGGCTCGGCTTCAATACCCGCGTATCTTTCAGCGACGATGCCGGGCCGGCGCAGGGGCTGCGTGAGGGTATCAAACTGTTCAAGGCTGCCGAACAACTGGGCTACCAGTCCGGCTGGGCCTATCAGCGGCATTTCGATCACTATCTGTCCTCACCGCTTCCGTTCTTCGCCGCTGCCGGCCAGCATACCCGGCATATTACGCTCGGTTCTGCGGTCATCCCCATGCGCTATCAGGATCCGATCCTGCTTGCCGAGGCGGCCGGCACGACCGACCTTTTGATTGATGGGCGACTGGAACTTGCCATTTCGACCGGCGCAAACGCCGCCTTTGACGCGGTATTCGGCACGGTCGACACCGATGCCCGCACAGAGGCCAGACGTCGTCAGGCCCGCTTCCTCTCGGCAATCGCTGGCGATGTCCTGCACCGTGTCGAAGGCGGCCAATCCAACCCGGAGGGCACGGCACTGCGTGTCACGCCGCATAGCCCGACACTGCGTTCGCGCATCCGGCAGGGTGCAGCAAGCATTGCTTCGGCTGTGCAGGCGGCGGAACTCGGCATCGGCCTTATCTCGGGAACCGTCCAGCACGATCAGGCAGAAGGCGAGAGCTTCGGGGAATATCAGGCCCGCATCATCGAGGCCTTCCGTTTCACATGGCGCAAGACATGGACAACGGAACCGCCTCCGGTCGCCGTCGCCGCCTCCATCCTGGTTGGCACCACGGCCGAGCTTCGCGAAAAATACGCCGCCTATGATCTGGAGCGGCGTACCAAGGGTATTGCCGCGTCTCGCCCCAAAGGCGCTCTCGAACAGGCAGCCCAGCCAGCGGGGTTTCAAATTTCGCCCGTTTTCCAGGGCACGCCCGATCAGGTGCTGGCATCGGTATTCAACGATCCGGGCCTTGCAGCAGCCGATGAGGTCGTGCTGTTTTTGCCGCCTGCCTTCGGTCTCGCCGAAAACATACAACTGCTGACCGATCTGGCGGACACGGTGGCTCCGAGCCTGGGCTGGTCGCCCACCTTTTAACCGTTAGGGCACCGAGCGATTGCCACTTCGTGGCAGCGACTTGAAGACGGAAACGCGGCGGCGGTTGCTGGTCCTATATCGAAGGCCGTCACAGGGAATATTTTCTACATATTCGATAGAAAAAGAAAGACCTGTCTTCCTCGTTCCTGCGCCGCGCCCTAACATGCTTGCATTGAACCTGAAGGAGCGCCCATGTCCGCGGAATTTATCAGCGTAAGCTTTCCCAATGCATCGAACGATCTAAACCCCGTTCCAGACGCACCTGTGGATCCTGTTTTTCTGGAGCGCTATGCCCGCGCCCTTGATGATTACGGTTTCAACTATACGCTGATCCCTTACTCCTCATCGTCTTTCGATCCTTTCACGCTGGGCGCCACGGTGCTCGCGCACACGAAAAACATCAAGATCATCGTCGCCCTGCGGCCGAACACGGTTTATCCCACAGTTGCGGCCAAGTCGCTCGCGACGCTCGATCAGTTGAGTGGTGGACGTGTCGTGGTGCACTTCATTGCCGGCGGCAGCGATGAAGAACAGGCGCGTGAAGGCGACTTCCTCAACAAGGAAGAACGCTATGAGCGCCAGGAGGAATATATCCGCATCCTGCGCCTGGCCTGGACCTCGAAAGAGCCCTTCGACTTCGACGGAAAATATTACCAGTTCAAGCAATTCCGCAGCGCGGTGCGGCCCACAAACGGGCTTATTCCGATTTCGCTCGGCGGCTCCTCGGACGCCGCCTATCGCATCGGTGGTTCGCTCTGCGATATCTTCGGCCTGTGGGGAGAGCCGCTTGCCGAAACCAAACAGCAGATCGAGCGGGTCTATGCGGAAGCCGCAAAGGCGGGCCGCACGGATCGCCCCCGGATCTGGGTCACATTCCGGCCGATCGTCGCCGAGACGGACGAGCTTGCCTGGGAAAAGGCTCACAGAACTCTGGATCGGTTGAACGAGAACCGCCAGAAAGGTGTAACACGCGCACCGCTCAACGCGCCGCGCCCGGCCAATGTCGGTTCGCAACGGCTTCTGGAAATCGCCGCACGCGGCGATGTGCATGATCGCGCCCTCTGGTATCCGACGGTCACCGCCACCAATGCCAGCGGCGCCACCACTGCGCTGGTCGGTTCGCCACGCACCATTGCGGATTCCATCCTCGACTACATCGATCTTGGCGCTGACCTGATCTCGATCCGCGGCTACGACAATTACAACGACGCGGTGGATTATGGCCGCTACATCCTGCCGCTTGTCCGCGAAGGCATTCGCGAACGGGAAGATGCGAAGAAAAAGACCGCTGCATAATGCCGCGATCCGGCCCGGTCGCCTGACCGGGCATTTTTTTGAAGTGCAGACGGAGCCAATCGCCCCTGATGGGGAAATGGTATTCCCCACAGCCAGAGAGCCTCGACCACGCATGTCTCATGACCCAACTGTCCTAGACGCAACCGCTCGCATCCTTGAACAGGCCGCACCGGATGCGGACCAGACTGGCCAGTTTCCCTGGACGGGTATCCGTGCCGTTCACGAAAGCGGCCTCCTCGAAAGCACGGTTGCGACACGTTATGGCGGCCAAGGAGCGACGCTTGCCGATACCGCCCACATTCTCGCGGCACTTGGCCGGGGCGATCCTTCCGTGGCGCTGATCAGCGCCATGACGATCTTTACCCATCTCGCCCAGGCCGCGAAAAACCACTGGCCCGAAGATCTCTACCGGCGGCTTCTGATGGACGCCAAACAACGGCCGTTGCTGCTCAATGCCGCGCGTGTCGAGCCGGAGCTGGGGTCGCCGGCGCGCGGTGGCCTGCCCGCGACGCTCGCCCGCCGGACAAACAATGGCTGGTCTATCACGGGCCGAAAACGCTTCGTGACGGGCGCATATGGTCTCACGCATTTCCTTGTCTGGGCGCATACTGACGAAACGCCGGCGCGGGTGGGAACATTCGTGGTGCCGAACGGGTTGCCGGGCATCAAGGTCATCGAGAACTGGCAGAGCCTCGGCATGCGCGCTACGGGATCGCACGATGTCGAATATGCCAATGTCGAAATCCCGGCGGAAAACGTCATCGACCTCGTCGATCCATCGGTCGCCCAGCAGGACAACCGGGCGCATGCGGCACTCACGCTGGCTTTGACAGCGCTTTACCTCGGCGTAGCAGAAGCCGCTCAGGCCAAGTTCATCCGCTTCGCGCATGAGCGTGTGCCGGCCAATCTCGGCCATCCCATCGCCCGCACGGAACGTTTCATAACGCTTTCAGGCGAAATCGATCTTCTGGTCTCCGGCGCCCGCCAGATCATTTTCGGCACGCTCGAAAACAACAATGGCGATGCGGAAGGATTCATCAGGGCAAGGCTGCTTGCCGGCCGGCAGCTGCGTGATGCCGTCGAGATCGCAGTGCGCGGCATCGGCAATCCAGGTCTTGGTAGCGAACTGGGCCTCGAACGACATTTCCGCGACATCCAGACGGTGCTCGTCCATGCGCCGCAGGAGGATACGTCGATTGCGATTTTGGGCCGCTCCGCCTTTGGCCGCTGGAGCCGCGAGGAGACTGCGGCCGCCCAACCTTCGGCAGGACTGCAAATCCTGAAATCCGCCTGACTATCGTCCCAGCGCCCGGGCACCACTAACCGTGGGCAAGCTTTCGCGCCGGGCCGAAAACCACAAAGCTCAGAGCGGCGAGCAACCAGACACTGATGCCAGCATAAAGCATGACCAGACCGAAACCGTCCGCGAGTGCCTGATGGACGAGTGCATCCGAAACACGCTCCACCGACGATCCCGCGGTTCCCGCCGCGATCTTCTCCGCGAGCGAACGCAGGGCGGGCAAATCCGCGCCGGACGGCAGGTTGGCCCTAAGCGACGACCAGACGCCCTCAACCAGAATGAAGCCCATGATCGGGATGTTGATGGCAAGCGAGATCATTCGCGCGCTCATGTCGATGCCGGAGGCCATGCCGGAACGGGCAGCGGGAACGGCACCGGTTGTCGTATTGGTGACCGGCGTGTTGGTGAGGCCAAGCCCGACACCGGACAGGATGCAGCCGGGCAGCATGGTGAGCCAGCTCGCATCTGCGACACTGCTGCCAAGTTTCATCAGCATGAAACCGAGACCGATGGTGAACAGCCCGGCCGGGACGACAAGACGGGGTTGATAACGCAGCGACAGACGCTCGGCCAACGGCGGTACGACCAGCGCTGGCAGCGTATAGGCAAGCAGACCGAGACCGGCGGTGACGCTGTCATAACCAAGGCCCGCCTGAAACCAGATCGGCAGATAGATCATGAACGGCCAGAAGCTGATGTTCATCGCCGCCGAGCCGATAATCGCGCCGGAAAATGGCCGGATGCGAAATACGGAGAAATCGAACATCGGCCTTGGAGTGAGCTTTTCGACGATCACGAAGGCGATAAAACTCGCGACTGATAGACCAAGGATCAGAAGTGCCTTTGAACTGGCAAAGCCGAGTTCCGGTCCTTGGGTGATGAAAAACGCAAGGCAGAACACGGCAACCGAAAGTGTGGCGATACCGGCAAGATCAAGACGGGTCGCATCCGGATCACGCGATTCTTCCACACCGCTTGCGGCAAGGAACAGTGTCAGGATGCCGAGGGCCACGTGAACGAGGAATACCCACTCCCAGCTCCACAGCGCAACGATGGCTCCGCCGATGATCGGCCCGAAACCCAGCCCGACGCCGGAGACAATACCCCACCAGCCGAAAGCCATTCCACGCTCGCGGGCCGTGCGGAACTGATGTGACAGAATGGCGATCTGGCATACCAGCATCGCTCCACCGCTTAGTCCCTGAAGGAAGCGTGCGCCGATCAGCACCGCCACGCTTTCAGTCATGCCGCAGGCGAGGGAGGAAATGGCGAAAGCGACGATGGTCGCGATGAAGACGCGTTTGCGACCGAAGCGGTCGGCCAACGCGCCGGTTGCCATCAGCACCATCGTCACGCCGATCGTATAGGCGTTCATGATCCACTGCAGCTGCCGGAAATCCGCGTGCAGCACCTGCTCGAGCGTCGGCAGGATCGCCGGCACGCTGGAGATTTCCAGCCCGAACATCAGAGCGGAGAGACAGACGGCAGCGAGCGCAATGGTACTTCTACTCCGGGTTGGGGCGGTAACGGCAAGGGTCATTCTTCAGCCTTTCGTGGTTCGGACTGAAGCATCAGAAGACATGCACGCTTCGATCCGTGTTTTGCAGAGTCCAAGGCAAATTAGTGAAAGCTTGACCATAACTGAATTGGATGCTTGGATATTTCAGAGACAACAAATTTGGATGATTAAAGTGACCACTCTGGATGTGGATGCCGTTCAGGCTTTCGTCACCATCGCCGATCTGCAGAGCTTCACCCGCGCTGCCGAAACGCTCGGAACCACGCAGGGTGCCATCAGCGTCAAGCTCAAGCGACTGGAAGACCGGCTCGGCCAGCGGCTTCTTGAGCGGACGCCGCGTTCGGTGCGGCTTTCCGCGCAAGGCGCCGTGTTTCTAACACCAGCCCGCGAATTCCTTGCCGCGCACGATCGCGCCATGGCAGGGCTTTTTTCCACGCGCCGACGCTTTGGCCTTGGCATCGCCGCCCATGTTGCCGGGCCGGAAGTGCCAACGCTGCTGGCGCGGCTCAACGCGCACGATCCGGGACTGACGATAGAAGTGCGGATGGACAATTCCCGCACGTTGCTGGATGCCTTCGACCGCGGCGAGATCGATGCTGCAATCATCCGGCGCGAGGATGACAGGCGTGATGGCGAAGTGCTCGGGCCAGAGCATTTCGGCTGGTTCGCAGCCCCGCAATTCGAGCATCGTCAGGGCGAGCCGCTGCGACTGGCAGCGCTTTCGCCCGCCTGCGGTGTACGTGACATCGCCGCTCGTGCTCTTGATTCCGCCGCCATCGCGTGGACGGAAGTCTTTCTTGGCGGCACCTCATCGATGGTGACCGCGGCCGTTTCGGCAGGTCTCGCCATTTCGGCATTCTCCTGCCGCCTGGCGCCACCCGGTACAATCGAGGTCAGCCAGCGTTTCAGCCTCCCGCCGCTGCCTTCCACCGAGATCGTGATGTTCTCGACCCTTACCGACAGCAGATCCCGTGAGGCGCTGCGCACACTGGCCGCCGCTTTCCGGGAGCATCGGCCGTGACTGTGAGCGACACCCAGTGGGTGCACAGGTCCTTGACTGGTCGCGCGCCCAGGTCGCACTGATGCGCCCAAGCCGGAGTACACGGGCGCTGGAAGCCATCATCCGCGATCTCATCGAGACCCGCGACGGCGCGACATATTTCGCCGAGCGCGTATGGGGCATTTCCCTCCGCTACGAGCTAGGCGGCAACGATCCGCTGGTGGGCTGAAGCGTTCCGGACTTCGCACTGGCGGACGGGAGGAGCACCGGCGAACTTCTGAGAGAGGGCAAAGGTCTGCTTTTGAATTTTAGCGTGGACGCATCGCTTGAAGCGCTGGCAGGCCGCTGGAACGGCCGGATTTCCTATGTCGCCGGCAATGCCATCGATCAATTGGGCTTGAGCACAGTCCTGGTGCGCCCCGATGGTATCGTCGCCTGGGCCACGGAGTCTGCTCCGGACAAGGAGAAATTCGCAAGGGCAGCAGCCCGTTGGTTCGGAGAGATTTAACGGGTATGTGAGGTGGCCGATCCGGTTGCCACGCCATTTCTTCGGCAGATATGCCAGCCCCCGGCAATCTAGAGATTGTTTCATTGCCTTCCTGCGTCAGCCGTACCGATGTATCGTTCCTTCCTATCAATGCAATGGAGTCATCATGTCCCTTCCCCAGAAAATCGGCTTTATCGGAACCGGCGCTATCACCGATGCGATGGTGCGGGGGCTCCTCAGCACGCCTGCCGCCGTGCCGCATATCATGGTGTCCCAACGCAGCGCGGATATCTCGGCCAGGCTTGCCGCCGATTTCCCGCAGGTGATCGTCTCCAGCGACAATCAGGCGATTGTCGACGGCTGCGATACCGTCGTTCTGGCCATCCGCCCGCAGATCGCCGAGGACGTCATCCGGCCGCTGCGGTTTCGCGAGGGGCAGAAAGTCATAAGCGTCGTTGCCGCAACCGGTCGACATGCACTGCTTGACTGGATCGGCGCGGATGTGCGCCTGACCCAGGCGATCCCGCTGCCTTTTGTCGCCCGCCGCAAAGGCGTCACGGCCGTTTACCCCTCCGATGCGGATACCGCCGCGATCTTCAACGTGCTCGGAAATGCGGTGGAATGTGAAACAAAGGCGGAATACGACCTTCTCGCCGCCGCAAGCGCCCTGATGGCAACCTATTTCGGCATTCTGCAACAGACGACGGAGTGGTTGGCGGAAAACGGCCTGCCGGAAGAAAAGGGCCGCGCCTATCTTGCACCCCTCTTCGCCGGCCTCTCCGAAGTGGCGCTGCTTGCCGGCAAGGACACGGACTTTACCGATCTCAGCCGCGAATTCGCCACCAAGGGTGGCCTGAACGAGCAGGTTCTTCAGGACTTTGACGGCAATGGCGGTTCGAGCGCATTGAAGCGGGCATTGAGCCGCGTGCTGGAACGGATTACGCAGTAGACAGTGCGCGCCGACAATCGATCCGAACTGAAAGAACGATGCAATGACCTTTACTATCCATATGATCGATGTATTCGGCTCCGGCCCGCTTTCTGGCAATCCGCTGGCGGTCGTCACGGGTGCAGACACCTTGACCACGGATGACATGCAGCGATTGACGCGGTGGTTCAATCTGTCCGAAACCACGTTTCTGCTGCCGCCCACCCACCCCCAGGCTGATTACCGTGTCCGGATATTCTCACTGGACCGGGAGATGCCTTTTGCCGGACACCCTACGCTCGGCACTTGCCATGCCTGGCTTTCCGAAAACGGCCTGCCCAAAAGCGAAACGGGCATCGTTCAGGAATGCGGTGCCGGTCTGGTGACGATCCGGCACGCGCATGGTCGACTTTCCTTTGCCGCTCCGCCCCTTATCCGTTCAGGCGCGCCGACACCCGCAGAGCTGGAAGAGGCCCGGCTGCTGCTGGGAATAGAGACACGCGACATCGTTGATGCCGCATGGATCGACAATGGCCCCGGCTGGTTGGGGATCAGGCTGGCATCGGCTGAGAAGGTGCTTGCCCTTGAGCCGGTCCGCAGCTGGCCCGGCCGCATTGACATTGGCGTCGTTGGTCCGCACGCAAATGGCGGCGAAGCCGCCTTCGAGGTTCGCGCCTTCTTCAGCGATCATCTGGGCGCCATCGCCGAGGATCCGGTCACCGGAAGCCTCAACGCCTCGCTGGCGCAATGGCTGTTTGCGACAGGCGTGGTCGCGGAAGACTATGTCGCCGCCCAGGGCACACGTCTTGGCCGTCAAGGCCGCATTTACCTGACCCGCGATGATACCGGCCAGATATGGGTCGGCGGCGAGACACGCACGCAAGTCGAAGGCCGGCTGCACGGCCTTTGAAAAGACAGATAATGACGAGGTGACTTGATGAATAGCAGTGTTTACCGCCCGATTTCGCAACGCGTATTGGCGGATGATTGGGGACGACTGACCAAATATGAGTATGAACTTCAGCTAAGGGACGGAAGCTGGCAACGGCAGACCCGGGAGGCGTATGATCGCGGCAACGGAGCGACATGCCTGTTGTACAACCCCGCAAACGACCATGTTTTGCTCACCCGCCAGTTCCGTTTGCCGGTTCTCTTGAACGGCGGCCTCGAGTCGCTGATCGAGACACCGGCGGGGCTGCTGGAAGGCGCTGAACCGGCAGCGCGCATGCGTGCGGAACTGATGGAGGAGACCGGTTATGAGGTTTCCGAACTCACCCATCTGTTCGATATCTATATGAGCCCCGGATCGGTCACCGAATACCTCGCCTTTTTCTACGGCGAATATGCCGAGAACCATAAAGTGGGCACAGGCGGCGGCTCCGCGGACGAGGGAGAAGACATAGATGTGCTGGAAATCGCTCTGCCAGACGCTATGCAGATGATCAGCCGCGGCGATATTCGCGACGCCAAGACCATCATTCTGCTGCAGCACCTCACCATCCGGCTTTTGCAGGAAAAGCACGGAACACGCTGATCTCGACCGCAATATCTACCAATGCGGAAGCGATGCTGATTACGGCCAGACTACAGGATCAACAGGACGAATTTGCCTGACGTAGACTGGCCGAAACCCATCACTTGCGTTGGGCAACAAAGATCAAAGACTTACGATTTGGGCTTCACCTGCCATCCTCAAAACGGAATGCGGGAAAGCCCTTGATGCCGGACGGAATGACCCAAACGCCACCGGAAAGAGGTACCTCGCTCAGCCTGTCTTGCGTCATGTTATGGCGGTGCGATGTCACGAAAAGCGAGCCGAAATCCGGCCCGCCAAAGCAGGGCATCGTTGGATGCGGAACAGGCATCCTTACCGTCCCGATCTGTTGACTGCCGTCTTCCGAGAAAATGTTCAAAACGCCGGCAGAGACACCCGCGCTCCAATATCGGCCGCTTATGTCAAGACATCCACCATCGGGCCTTCCGGTCTCTTCCTGCATTTGTGCGACGAGCACACCTTCATCAAATACACCGTTGGTTTTGTCGAAATTCCGCCTGCGTATCCATTTCTGCACGGAATCGCTTTGCCACATGACGGAACCGTCCTGCGAAAAAGCGAGGCCGTTGGGACATGTCAGTCCGGTCTGGATACGTTCGGCCCCATTATTCGTAATACGCCAGAGCTCTCCATGGGGCTGCATCTGCGAGAGCGGGACATTGTGCATGGTACCAACCCAGAAAGCTCCATCCGGACCGACACGTCCGTCATTCAGCCGGCAGGCGATGCCTTCAGGTGCGGGAATGGAATGAAGTGTGCGCCGCGCGCCGCTTTCCGGATTGAGGATGAGTATATCCATTCCGCAAGCGGCAATCAGATCACCGCTCTGACAGAGCCCAAGACTGGAGACGGTTTCCGGGAACGTCCATTCACGATACTGGACGCCGCCCAGCCCAGCTGAACGTAGCTTCTTGCCAAGAATGTCACACCAGAACAGGACCTGACGTCTTTCGTCCCACACCGGGCTTTCCGCAAGAATGCTGATTTGGTCGCACAGGAGTCCTGCCTGATCGATCGCAGGCGCGTTGTCGAAATTTGCTGTTGTCATTTTCTGTCTGAACCGTTGAATTGCGCAGCGTGGCGTTATTCGAAATATTCCTGATGTGCTTCGAAGATCTGCGACAGAATGCCGAGGACGCGGCGGAGATGCTGGCGCAGATAATCCACCGCGCTCTCCTCCTCACGCGCCTTTATTGCATTGTAGACGGCCTCATGCTCCGTCAGCAGTCTGGCCATGTGTGCTTCGTCGGTAATCGCCAGCGCTCGCAGGCGGTCTAGCCCAGCCTTTTCCCGGATCAACAGGGTCTCCAGCCTTTCGAGGCCGGTTGCGGCGGCAAGGGCGCTGTGGAACTGGTCGTCATGGATACGGAAGGCCTTTTTGTCGCCAAGCTCCATCGCCACACGCTGGCCTTCCAGCGCATGCAGGATTTCCTGGTCCGCTTCGGCCGGGATGCCGGTCTGGCAGAGCCTGCGGGCAGCGGCAACCTCCAGCGCCTCACGAATGAACTGCGCGCTGCGGATATTTTTGTCCGACAGTCTCGAGACATAGGTCCCGCGGCTCGGCAGGGTGACGATCAAACCGTCATCTCGCAGCCGGCTCAACGCCTCGCGCACCGGGGTGCGGCTGGAGTTGAAGGACTGGCCAATCTCGTTTTCCGACACGGCCTGGCCCGGAAACAGCTCCCTCGAAAGGATGGCAGATTTCAGCGCCGAATAGATCTGGTCCACAACCGGTCGGTTGAAATCCAGTCGTTCCATCATCGGCACCGTGCCGCCTGTCATCGGGATCTTTGGCATACGCTCTCCAAATGTCTTTCTCTATAACCGGTATACCGGAACACTGGTGTGTTGACAACCGGCATACCGGTATGCAATTGAATGGCCATGGGAAGGAGGCTCCCGAATGCAAAATATCAAGACCTGCGTCATCGTTGGTGCCGGAATGGTAGCGAAGACGCACGTGCTTGCCTGTGCGGCAAGCCCTGAAAAAATCCGCCTGAAAGCGATTGTCGACGGTGGCTCCGGCCGCGCGAAAGCGCTGGCTGCGGAAGCGGCAAAACACACCGGTCACCACGTTGCCGTATACGCGTCATTCGAGGAAGCCGCGCGTGACCGGGATGTCGATTTCGCCATCATCGCAACGCCGCCCAATGCCCGCGCCGATATCGTCGGTCCGCTTGCAAGAGCCGGCAAACACATTCTTCTCGAAAAGCCTGTCGCCCGCAACACGCGGGAAGCGGCCGATCTGGTAGCGCTCTGCCGCGATGCGGGTGTAACGCTCGGTATCATTTTCCAGCACCGCATGCGCGCCGCATCGCAAAAGGCACGCGAACTGGTCGCATCCGGCACGCTCGGCGAACTAGGCCTTTGCGAGATTTCGGTGCCGTGGTGGCGTACCCAGGCCTATTATGATGAGCCGGGACGCGGCACGCTTGCGCGTGACGGCGGCGGCGTTCTGATATCGCAGGCAATCCACACGATCGATCTGGCCCTGAGCCTTGCAGGCCCCGTGGCCCGCGTGCAGGCCATGGCGGCAACGACGCGTTTTCACAAGATGGAAACCGAGGATTACGTATCGGCCGGCCTTCGTTTCAAAAACGGCGCCGTCGGCTCGCTCGTCGCGAGCACCGCAAGCTTTCCCGGTGCGCCTGAATCCATTCTTCTCCATTTCGACAAGGCAAGCCTGCGGCTCGCATCCGGCCTGCTGCATGTCGACTGGCGCGACGGCCGCCAGGAAACCTTCGGTGGTGCCGCTTCCGGCACCGGCGGCGGCGCCGATCCTATGGCTTTCACGCATGAATGGCATCAGGGCGTTTTCGACGATTTCGTCGACGCCATTTCTTCAGGGCGCCCGCCGGTCGTCACCGGTGAAGCAGCTCTTTTGTCTCACAGACTGATCGACGCGATCATCAACTCAGCCGAAACCGGCAAGGAAGTGGAACTGCAGGATGAGTAAACCAATCAAGTTCGTGGCTCTCGGCATAGAGCACAGGCACATTTTCGGCATGGCGCAGAACATGCTGGATGCCGGTGCGCAATTTGCGGGCTGGTGGACGCAAGGCGAGCCGGACGTGGTCGAAGGTTTCGTAAAGCGCTTCCCGGACGTGCCGCGTGCTGCCTCCAAGGAGGATTTGCTGGCTGACCAAACCATCGATCTCGTCATCATTGCCGACATTCCGTCCAAGCGTGCCGATCTTGCCATCGCTGCCATGGAAGCGGGCAAGGACGTCATGTCCGACAAGCCGGGCTGCACCACGTTCGACCAGCTTGAGCGCCTGCGCCAGACCGTTGCCAAGACCAAAAGAATCTGGACCGTCGATTTTTCCGAGCGCTTCGAAGTCCCGAGCGTCACGAAAGCCGCCGAGCTGGTTGCACAGGGTGCCATCGGCCGCGTCATCCAGACGGTTGGCCTTGGTCCGCACCGCCTGAACCGACAAATTCGCCCGACATGGTTCTTCGAACGCGAGGCCTATGGCGGCATTCTCACCGATATTGCCAGCCACCAGATCGACCAGTTCATGTTCTTTACCGGCTCCACCGAGGTTGAGATCGTATCTGCCACCGTTGCCAATTACGCCAATCCGGGCGATCCGGGCCTGCAGGATTTCGGCGAAGTCGTGCTGCGCGGCGACAAGGGCCATGGGTATATCCGCGTCGACTGGTACACACCCGATGCACTGCCGACATGGGGTGATGGCCGCCTGACGATCCTCGGTACCGAAGGTTACATCGAACTGCGCAAATACGTCGATGTCGGCAACACCGAGGGCACAGACCGTCTGATCCTCGTCAATGGCGACCGTTGCGAATATATCGACGCATCCGGTGCCGGCCTGCCCTACTTCGCCCGTGTATGCGACGATATCCGCAACCGCACGGAAACTGCCATGACGCAGGAACACGTCTTCAAGGTTTGTGACCTCTCGCTTCAGGCGCAGGCCAAGGCTGAAGGAACCGCAGCATGATCGGCGTCGCCATTATCGGCGCCGGTATCGGCGCACAGCATCTCACCGGTTATCTGGCGCTGCCGGAACGTTTCACCGTCAAGGCGATCTGCGATCTTGATGTGGAGCGGGCACGGGCGGTGGCTGGCGAAAATTCTTCCATCCGCATCACGGCGGATCTCGAAGAAGTCCTCGCCGATGAAAGCATTTCGCTCATAGACGTCTGCCTGCCGCCGCATCTGCATTTCCCCGTAATGCTGAAGGCCCACGCGGCCGGCAAGGACGTGGTCTGCGAAAAGCCGCTGGTGCGTTCGCTGGAGGAAGCAAATGCGCTGATGGACTCTGTCAAGAAGACCGGACGGCGCGTCTTTCCGGTTTTCCAGTATCGTTTTGGTCCCGCCCTACGGCAGCTGCGCGCCCTCATCGACGCCGGACTTGCTGGCAAAGCCTATGTGGCAAGCTCGGAAGTTCACTGGAACCGTGGCGCGAGCTACTACGACATTCCCTGGCGCGGCACCTGGAAGGGTGAATGCGGCGGCGCGATCCTCGGTCACGCCATCCATGCCCACGACCTTCTGTGCCATGTCCTAGGTCCGGTGGAACAGGTCTTCGCCATGGCCGACACCCGGGTGAACAGGATCGAGACGGAAGACTGCGCCGCCATCAGCTTCCGCATGAAGAGCGGCGCGCTCGCCACCAGCTCGGTCACGCTTGGTGCAGCCGACGACACGTCCCGTCTGCGGTTCTGCTTCGAAGGCTTCACGGCCGAAAGCGGAACGCTGCCCTATCGTCCGGCGGAAGATAAATGGCACTTTACGGCGCGGGCGCCGACCACGCAGGACCAGATCGACGCCGTCCTCGCAACGGTTAAAGATGGCGAAAACGGCTTCACCGGTTTTGTCGAGGCGATTGCCAATGCGATGGAGGGTCGCGCGGGCAAGGAAGTGACGATTACGGACGGCTTGCAGTCCATCGAACTCGTAACCGCGATCTACACATCGGTACAGGAAGGCACGGCCGTTCGCCTGCCGCTGACCGCTGACAATGAGCGGCTCAAGGGTTGGGCTCCGCGCGCGTCCGCCACGGCATAATCATCTAAAGGGAGGAAACCAGATGAGCAGAAAATACAGCCTGGCGTTTGCCTTGGCCCTGGGGACGGCATCTTTTGCCGGTGCCGCTGAGGCACAGGAAGTTCGCTTCACCTGCGCCTATGACGGCAACGGCTGCGAGGTCCTGAAGGACATCCTGTCGCGTTACGAAAAACAGCATCCTGACGTCAAGATCGTTACGGATATCGTGCCCTACAAGGCGCTTCTCGAAGGCCTGCCGGTGCAGCTCGCCGGCGGCAGCGGCCCGGATTTCGCAACCGTCACCGATCTTGGCGGCCTCAATCGCTATTATCTCGACCTGACGCCCTACGTGGATGCGAAGTACTGGCAGGACAATTTCGGCGATGTGCTGAAATGGTATCGTAGCGGCCCGGACGACAAGGGCATCTATGGTATGCAGACGCAGCTTACCATTACCGGCGCCTTCATCAACCGCACCTTGTTCGATCAGGCGAAAGTCGCCGTTCCCGGCAAGGATGCGACTTTTGACGACTGGGCGAAGGCAGCAAATGAAGTGGCCAAGGCCACCGGCTCGCCATACCCCATGGCGATCGACCGCTCCGGTCACCGTATCGCCGGTCCGGCTATTTCCTACGGTGCGAAACTTTTCGACGCCGACGGCAAGCCGATCCTGGTCGACGAGGGCTTCACCACTTTCGTGAAGAAATTCGTCGAGTGGAACAAGGACGGCACCATGGCGCGTGACGTCTGGGCCGGTCAGGGTGGCAACACCTACCGCGATGCGGCGCAGGAATTCATCAACGGTCAGCTCGTCTATTATTATTCCGGCAGCTGGCAGACAGCGCGCTTCGACAGTCAGGTCGGCGATGCTTTCGACTGGGAAGTCGTGTCGCAGCCATGCGGACCGGCCGCATGCACCGGCATGCCAGGCGGAACGGGTATCGTGGGCTTCAAGCAGACCAAGAACCCCAAGATCGTCGCGGATATTCTGAACTTCCTCGCGCAGGACGAAAATTACCTCGATTTCACCGTCCGTACCCGCAACGTCCCGGCTCACAAGGCCGTCGGCGCAAAGCCTATCGACTACACCGGCGCAACCCCGGCGACCCAGAAGGCCATGAACGCGTGGCTGGATCAGGTCCCTGGTATCAGCCCCATCGCCTACGCCTATCAGGGCTACAAGAACAACCGTGCGATGTTCAACATTTCCGTCCAGCGCGTCACGCAGGCGATTGTTGGCGAAAGCACGGTCGACGACGCCATGACACGTGCGAAGGCCGATCTTGAGGAAGCGTTGAAACAGGCGAAGTGATCCATCGCCTTCCGGCGCGGCCTTGCCGCGCCGCGCCGGATCGAAGGAGGACCATCAATGTACAGACTTCTTGCGCCCGTCATGGGCATCATAGAGCTGCCTTTCGCCCTCTTGCAGAAAATGCTCGGGCATCGGCGCATCGCATGGGTGTTTCTGACACCCAACCTCCTGTTGTTTGCGGTCTTCGCGTTTTTGCCGATCGTTCTCAACATGGCTTATTCAGTGACAGGCAGCGAGCATATCCTGCTGTCGGAACGCCCCTCCGTGGGCGGCGAAAACTTCTCGGTCCTTCTCTCGTGCCAGAACTATTTCGATCCCAATTCCTGTCAGCGCGATCTTTTCTGGCGCTCCGTCTGGAACACGCTTTTCTTCGTGGTGCTGCAGGTCGGGTTCATGGTGGGCTTCTCTCTGATTACGGCGGTCGTGCTCAACCGTGACATCAGGGCACGCGGTTTCTTCCGCGCCGTCTTCTTCTTTCCCGTGCTGCTTTCACCGGTGGTCGTGGCGCTGATATGGAAGTGGATATTGCAGCGTTTCGGCGTCCTGAACGCTGCGCTCGATTCCCTCGGTATCGGTTCGGTGGACTGGCTGCTGGAGGCCAACCTTGCCTTTGGATGGTCGGTATTCCTGTCCGTCTGGGCGCATATGGGCTTCTACACGCTCATCCTGCTTGCCGGTCTTCAGGCCATTCCGCGTGACGTCTATGAGGCGGCACAGCTGGACAAGGCAAGCCCGTGGCGGATTTTCCGCCGGATCACAATGCCGCTTCTCGCCCCGACCATGCTCGTGGTTCTCGTATTGTCCCTCATCAAGGGCGTACAGACCTTCGATGAAGTCTTCGCATTTACCGGCGGTGGGCCGGGTTCGGCAACGACCTTCATCATTCAATTCATCTATCAGACTGGTTTTGCCGGAACACCCCGCAACTTCGGACTGGCCGCGGCCGCTTCGCTGCTGCTTGCCGTGGTTCTCGTGGTGCTGACTGCCCTGCAATTCCGGGCCAACAGGAGCAAAGTCGATGGCTAGGATTGGCGCATTTCTAACCCGCACACGCGGCAGAAACGGCAAATTGCACTGGACCGACTGGCTGTCCTACGCCTATCTCGGCGTTGCCGTTCTGATGATGTTCGGACCCGTTCTCTGGCTCGTTCTCTCCTCCTTCAAGACGGAAGCCGACCTCCAGCGGTTTCCGCCGCGCCTGCTTCCCTATGCGCAGGAAACCGTGGTCATTGACGGTCAGGCCGCACCTTTGCCGGCCTTTGTCGACAAGGAAGGCCGCAAGCTCGGCATGATCAGGCGCGTCGGGCTCGTCGCCCAGGTGGTGGATCCGGCAAAGCCCGGCGAAGTCATGAAGATGCCGTTCAACGAGCTGCGCCCGGCCGAGAAGGTGGCACTGGCGACGGAGAACTACACCGAGCTTTTCCAGCGCTTCAACTTTCCGCTTTATTTCTGGAACTCGACCTTCATAACGGTGACGTCGACCGTCATCATGCTGATCGTGAACTCGATGGCGGCCTTTGCACTGTCGAAATACAGCTTCAAGGGCAGAGGCGTGGTTCTGGCACTCGTCGTCGGAACGTTGATGATCCCGCAGACCGTCGTGCTCGTTCCTCTTTTTCTCATCACCAGCCAGCTCGGCATGATCAACAGCCTGTGGGGTGTGATCATTCCAGGAGCGGCCACACCGACAGGCGTATTTCTGCTGCGCCAGTACATGCTGACCATCCCGGATGAAATCCTAGATGCGGCACGCATGGACAAGGCCAGCGAATGGAAAATCTACTGGCGCATCATCCTGCCACTGTCTGCACCGGCGCTAGCGGTGCTGGCCATCCTCGCCATCATGTGGCGTTGGAACGACTTCCTGTGGCCGCTTATCGTGCTGACGCGCAACGACAATTTCACCCTGCAACTGGCGCTCAACTCCTTCCAGGGAGAAATGACGACAGAGTGGAGCAACCTGCTGGCCATGACGGTGCTGACATTGGCGCCAATCGCGCTGGTCTTCATGTTCCTGCAAAAATATATCGCCACCGGCATCGCATCGACCGGCGGAAAATGATCCTCAAGGGAGGGAATGACACAATGGCAAGTATAGAGCTTCGTCAGGTCAAAAAAACATATGGCGCCCTCGACGTCATCAAGGGTATCGATCTCGATATCAAGCACGGCGAGTTCTGTGTTTTCGTCGGCCCGTCCGGTTGCGGAAAATCGACGCTGCTGCGCATGATCTCCGGTCTTGAAGAGCTGAGCGGCGGCGATATCGTCATCGGCGGCGACGTGGTGAACGCGGTTCCGGCTGCCGATCGCGGGCTTGCCATGGTGTTCCAGTCCTATGCGCTCTACCCGCATATGACGGTCCGGGAAAACCTGTCCTTCGGCCTGGAAAATATCGGCACGCCGAAAAAAGACATCGTCGAGAAGGTCTCACAGGTGTCCAAGATGCTGCAGATCGACCAGCTGCTTGAGCGGCGGCCGAAGGATCTGTCGGGCGGCCAGCGACAGCGCGTCGCGATCGGTCGCGCTGTCGTGCGCGAACCGCGGGTTTTCCTGTTTGACGAGCCGCTGTCGAACCTCGATGCGGAACTCCGCGTGGATATGCGCGGCGAGATTTCCAGCCTGCATCGGCGTCTTGGCAATACCATGATCTATGTGACCCACGATCAGGTCGAGGCCATGACGATGGCCGACAAGATTGCCGTGCTGCGCGCCGGAAAGCTCGAGCAGTTCGGCGTTCCCCTCGATCTTTATAATCGCCCCGCAAACCTTTTCGTAGCAGGCTTCATCGGTTCGCCGAAGATGAACTTCTTCGCCGGCGAAGTAGTAGCAGAAGGTCAGCCGTCCCTTAAAATCGCGACCGGCGAATTGATCCCGTTGCCGCAGAGCGGCTTTTCCTACGCACCCGGCCAGAAGGTCACGCTCGGCATTCGCCCCAACCATGTGCAGCCCACACCGGATGGTGCGGTGACCATGTCCGTGCGCACGGCAGAGCAGCTCGGCGGGGAATCCTATCTCTATGGCAACCTCGGTGACGGCAGCCACGTCACCCTGCATCTTGCGGGGCAGACATCGACATCGGCTGGCGAAGTCATCCGCATGTCGGCGCCGCTCCAACATATCCACCTCTTCGATACGAAAAGCGGGCAGACGCTGAAGCAGGACTAAGCCTTCGTCGCCACGCCCCCGTAAAGCAGGACCTTTGACATGACCGACAAAAAACTCCGTTCCTCCCGCTGGTTCGCGCCTGACGATCTGCGCAGTTTCGGCCACCGCTCACGCATGATGCAGCTTGGCTATTCGGAGGAGGATTTTGCCGGCAAACCCGTCATCGGCATTCTCAACACCTGGTCGGAGCTGAATACCTGTCACTCGCATTTTCCCGAACGTGTGAAGGATGTGAAGCGCGGCGTCCTACAGGCAGGTGGCTTCCCGGTCGAGATGCCCTCGCTTTCGGTCGATGAGAGTTTCACCAAGCCGACCTCCATGCTCTATCGCAACATGCTCGCCATGGAGACGGAGGAAATGATCCGTTCGCATCCGCTGGATGGCGTGGTGCTGATGGGTGGTTGCGACAAGACCACCCCCGGCCTCGTCATGGGAGCGATCTCGGCCGGCGTGCCGATGATCTATCTTCCAGCCGGGCCGATGCTGCGCGGCAACTATGCCGGCAAGGTGCTGGGCTCCGGCTCCGATGCCTGGAAATACTGGGACGAGCGCCGGGCCGGTAACGTGACCGATGAAGAATGGCGCGGCGTGCAGGGCGGCATTGCCCGCTCCGCCGGCGTCTGCATGACCATGGGTACGGCATCGACCATGACGGCAATCACCGATGCGCTCGGTCTCACTTTGCCCGGCGCTTCCTCCATCCCGGCGGTGGACGCCGAACACCAGCGCATGTCGGCAGGCTGTGGCCGTCGCATTGTGGAAATGGTGGCCGAGGAGCTGACCCCGGATCGTATTCTTACTGCGGCCGCGTTTCGGAATGCGGCCATCGTTGCCATGGCGACCGGTTGTTCCACCAATGCCGTCGTGCATCTGATTGCCATGGCGCGCCGCGCCGGTGTACCGATGACGCTGGACGAGCTGGACGAACTCGGCCGCGTGACGCCGCTTATCGCCAATGTCCGCCCCTCCGGCAAAGATTACCTGATGGAGGATTTTTATTATGCGGGCGGTCTGCGAGCCCTGATGAAGCAGATCGAAAGCCGTCTGGACTGTTCCGTGCTCACCGTTACCGGCCGCAGCATGGGCGAAAACCTCGAAGGCGCGCGGGTCTATAATGACGACGTCATCCGCTCGCTGGATAACCCTGTTTACGCTGAAGGATCGCTTGCCGTTCTACGCGGCAATCTCTGCCCGGATGGTGCTGTGATCAAGCCCGCCGCCTGCGATCCGAAACTCCATTTCCATGAAGGTCCGGCGCTGGTCTTCGATAGCTACCCCGAGATGAAGGCGGCAATCGACGATGAAAATCTGGATGTGACGCCCGATCACGTTCTGGTTCTGCGTAATGCGGGCCCGCTTGGCGGCCCAGGCTTTCCCGAATGGGGCATGTTGCCCATCCCCAAGGCGCTGATCAAGAAGGGTCACCGCGATATGGTGCGCATCTCCGATGCCCGCATGTCCGGCACCTCCTATGGCGCCTGCGTTCTTCATGTCGCGCCGGAAAGCTTCGTCGGCGGGCCGCTTGCCCTGCTGAAGACCGGCGATATCGTGCGGCTCGATCTGCCCCAGCGCCGTCTCGACATGCTGGTCAGCGAAGAGGAGATCGCCCAGCGTCGGGCCGCATGGCAGGCGCCGCCGCCGCGTTACGAGCGTGGTTATGGCTACATCTTCTCGAAACACGTTACCCAGGCGGATGCCGGATGCGATTTCGATTTCCTGCAGACGGATTTCGGCCGCACCGCTGGCGAACCCGACATATTCTGAGACGGGAGCGCGCAAAATGATGAAACGTTTGCTGATTACGGGCGCCGGCGGCAAGCTGGGCAGCATGTTGCGCGGCAGGCTCGGCCACCTCGCGGAGATCATCCGCCTTTCGGATGTGGTTGATATGGGTGCGGCGGCAGCGAATGAAGAGATCATCCGCTGCTCTCTGGAGGACGGTGGCGCCGTCCATGCGCTGGTGAAGGATTGCGACGGCATCGTCCATCTCGGCGGCATCTCCGTCGAAAAGGCTTACGATCCCATCGAGGCCGCCAATCTGCGCGGTGTCTATAATCTTTACGAGGCAGCAAGGCTTGCTGGCATGCCACGCATCCTGTTTGCCTCCAGCAACCACACCATCGGATATTATCCGCAGGGTGAGCAGCTATCGCCGCAGACGCCGTTTTTGCCGGATGGCCTTTACGGCGTCTCGAAGATTTTCGGCGAGGCAATGGCGAGCCTCTACCATTCCAAATTCGGACAGGAAACGGCCATCGTCCGCATTGGCTCCTGCGAAGAGAAGCCCACCAACTGGCGCATGTTATCCACCTGGCTCAGCCATGACGATCTGGTCTCCCTGGTAGAGGCCGTATTTCACGCGCCAAAACTCGGTTGCCTGGTCATCTGGGGCGTCTCTGCCAATGACGACAGCTGGTGGGATAATTCCCACGTCGATTTTCTCGGCTGGCAGCGGCGGGATAATGCCGCACGCTTCCGGGCCGATATCGAACGGGATGTCCCTCGCCCTGATCCGGATGCCGCAATCGCGAAATACCAGGGCGGCGTTTTCATAGACGAACCGATCCACAAAAACTGATGTGCAGACACTCACGCTATTCGAGGAGAATAAGATGAATACAGAAACCAGGGAAAAATTGATGACGGTTTCCGTCGCCACCCTCGCAACCGCACTCTACAAGCGCGGCCTGCGCAACCAGGTCATTCAGGGCGTCCACCCGCTTGGCCACAAGGGCGCGAACATGGTCGGGCCTGCATTCACGCTGCGTTACATGCCCGCCCGCGAAGACCGCAACCAGCTGGTGGAATTCCGCAACCCAGCACATCCCCAGCGCGTCGCCATTGAGACCTGCCCGCCCGGCCACGTACTGGTCATGGACAGCCGCAAAGACCCGAGCGCCGCATCTGCTGGTGATATTCTTATCACCCGCCTGATGGTGCGCGGTGCTGCCGGCGTCGTTACGGATGGCGGTTTCCGCGATGCTGCGACGATTGCGGAGCTGGATATTCCAGCCTACCACACCCGACCATCCAGCCCTACAAACCTCACGAAACACGAAGCAATTGAAATCAACGGCCCGATTGGCTGCGGCGATGCCCCGATTTTCCCCGGGGATATCATTGTCGGCGATGCGGATTGCGTCATCGTCATCCCCGCCGGAATTGCCGACGAAATCGCGACAGAAGCGGTGGAAATGACCGCTTACGAGGATTTCGTGGTCGAACAGGTGAAGGGCGGCGCAACCATCATCGGTCTTTATCCCTGCACGAAGGACGAACACCAGAAGGCTTTCGCCGTATGGCGCGAACAGAGAGACCGTTCGGGCGCGTGAGCCGAACAGAACGCTTGCCGGTTTCGTCCGCAATGCCTTGAAGCAAGCCTGCATGGGTGGCGTCCCACTCATGCAGGCGGACTCGCATGTACAATAATACCAAGTCGCCGAAGCGACTGGGCCGACGATTTTCCCGCACTAAAAACCGGCCCGAAATGGGTTTCTGTCGATATTCGTAAAATGATTCCCTGGAGTTTGTGGTGTTTGGTAACACCCGCAAAAACACATTGACTATGCCTATATTTCCATTAATCTGGATATATGGAACAAGAACAGGCTATTCTCGCTTTGGCGGCGCTTGCGCAGCCAACCCGTCTCGAAACTTTTCGGCTGCTTGTGCGGCACGCACCGGAAGGCTTGCCGGCGGGTGACATCGCGCGCGCGCTGGTGGTGCCGCAAAACACCATGTCCGCGCATCTGAATGTTCTGTCACGCGCGGGCCTCGTATCATCGCAACGCCAGAGCAGAATCATCATGTATCGCGCGCAGATAGAACAGCTTCGCGACATGACGCTGTTTCTCCTGAAGGATTGTTGTGGTGGATCGGCAGAGCTTTGCGCTCCGCTGATCGCCGAGTTGACGCCCTGCTGCACTCCACACGCGGGAAAGTCCGCCTGATGTCCACATTTGAACGTTACCTAACCGTCTGGGTGTTTCTGTGCATCATCGTCGGTGTCGCCCTCGGCCATTTGCTGCCCGGCGTCTTCCAGCTCATTGGCGCGGCCGAGATTGCCAAGGTGAATATCCCGGTCGCAATCCTGATCTGGCTGATGATCATTCCGATGCTGCTGAAGATCGATTTCCGCTCTCTCACGCAGGTCGGCACCTACTGGCGGGGTATCGGCGTCACGCTGTTCATCAACTGGGCCGTCAAGCCGTTCTCGATGGCGTTGCTGGGCTGGCTCTTCATCGGCTGGCTGTTCCGCCCCTATCTTCCCGCTGACCAGATCGACTCCTATATTGCGGGACTGATCATTCTTGCCGCAGCGCCCTGCACTGCCATGGTCTTTGTGTGGTCTAACCTGACACGCGGCGAACCACTATTCACGCTCTCGCAGGTCGCACTCAACGATGCGATCATGGTCATCGCCTTTGCTCCCATTGTCGGCCTTTTGCTTGGCCTGTCCGCAATCACCGTTCCGTGGGAAACGCTCGTCCTCTCCGTTGCCCTCTATATCGTCGTGCCCGTCTTCCTCGCGCAGTTCATCCGGCACCGGCTCATGGCGGACGGAACGTCACGGATGCTCGATCGCATTCTCGCAAGGCTGCAGCCGATTTCGCTGGTAGCGCTGCTTGCAACACTGGTTCTTCTCTTCGCCTTCCAAGGCGAGCAGATTATCGCCCAACCAGCCGTCATCGGCTTGCTTGCAATCCCCATCCTTATCCAGGTCTATCTGAACTCCGGGCTCGCCTATCTTCTGAACCGGATGAGCGGCGAACGGCACTGCATTGCCGGTCCGTCGGCACTGATCGGTGCAAGCAATTTCTTCGAACTCGCGGTTGCGGCCGCTATCAGCCTGTTCGGTTTTCAATCAGGCGCAGCACTGGCAACCGTTGTCGGTGTCCTCATCGAGGTTCCGGTCATGCTCTCGGTCGTCTGGATCGTGAACCGCTCGAAGGATTGGTACGAGGCGGCCCCAGCCGTTTCCCGAAACACAATTACCGAAAGGCAATGAGCATGGACGTCACCATCTATCACAACCCGGATTGCGGCACTTCGCGCAACACCCTCGCACTCATTGAGCACGCCGGTATTCAACCCACTGTGATCGAGTATCTGAAAACCCCGCCGAGCCGCGAGCAACTCGTCAAGATGATCGCCGACGCCGGGCTGACCGTCCGCGAGGCGATCCGCGAGAAGGGCACGCCCTATACGGTGCTTGGGCTTGGATATCCTGAACTGACCGATGACCAGTTGATCGATGCCATGCTCGAGACACCAATCCTGATCAACCGGCCATTCGTCATCACCCCAATGGGTACGCGGTTGTCGCGCCCCTCGGAAGTGGTTCTGGATATACTTCCGGCAGACGCATTCAAGGGGCCGTTTACCAAAGAAGACGGCGAACAGCTCCTCGATGATGAAGGAAAGCGCATTGCCTGACACATTCCCCGCACTTGAGGGCCAGCACCTGCACGCGATTGATCTCGATGCTATGCGTCCGGCCTTTTCGACACATAAGCCCCGCATTCTGATCCTCTACGGTTCGCTACGCGAGGTATCCTACAGTCGTTTGCTTGCCTTCGAAGCAGGGCGGCTGCTCGAACGGCTTGGATGCGAAGTTCGGATATTCGATCCGAAGGGCCTGCCTTTGCCCGACGAAGCACCGGTGAGCCACCCGAAGGTGCAGGAATTGCGTGAGCTCTCGCAATGGTCGGAAGGGCAGGTTTGGGTAAGCCCCGAGCGCCACGGCGCGATGACCGGCATCATGAAGTCGCAGATCGACTGGATTCCTCTCTCGCTCGGATCTGTTCGCCCGACACAGGGCAAGACGCTCGCCGTCATGGAGGTTTCCGGCGGCAGCCAGTCCTTCAATGCCGTGAACCAGATGCGTATCCTCGGGCGATGGATGCGGATGATCACCATCCCCAACCAGTCGTCGGTCGCAAGGGCGTATCAGGAGTTCGATGCTAACGGACGGATGAAGCCGTCTCCCTATTACGACCGGGTGGTGGATGTCTGCGAGGAGCTGGTGAAGTTCACCATCATGACCCGCGATGCCTCGGCCTATTTGACCGACCGCTACAGCGAGCGGAAGGAAGAAGCAGTCGAGTTGGAGAAGCGGGTCTCCCTGAAGTCGATCTGACGACCTAGGTTGTTGCGGTGGCTGGCCGCCGACAGGACGCTGCCACCGCAACGAATGCCGTGATGCTGACCGCGCCGAGACATGCGTTTCCAATGAGTGACAGGCTCAGGCCAAAGTTTTCCATGGACGCCGCGAACGCGAAGGGTGCCCCGGCTCCGAGCGCCAGTCGAGCTGCCGCCATCTTGCCCGTGATCGCGCCATACCCTTCCGATCCGAACAGATAGAGTGGCAGGCTACCCTGCGCGATGCTGTTGATGCCTGACCCAAGCCCGAGGCAGATTGCGAACGCGACTGACCCCGGTAGCCAGTCTCGCGTTGCCAGCAAGATCAGGATGCCGAACACGATCAGCACCGCCGACAGGACGGCGAGCGCTGGCGGCGACAGGTTCTTTCCGAAGACCATGTTGATCAGGCGGCTTGCGACCTGTGCCGGACCGAACAGAGATCCTATAACTACTGCCGCGCCACCTAGCCCGATGGAACCGAGCATCGGCACCATGTGCGCGAGGATCGCGGCAAGCGTAAATCCGAGAAGCGCGAAGGCGAACGACACCATGATCATGCTTCGGCGGCGCGCATCGTGGGGGATTGCTCCGATTATGGCTTCGCGAGGCACAGCCGCATCCGCATTCGGTCCGGTCTTGCCGACGCGCATGATCCAGACGTGTAGAGGCATGCAAAGGAACAGATTCAGCGCTGCAAAGACCAGATAGATCTCACGCCACGACATCCATTCGGAAAGCGCGGCCGAGATCGGCCAGAAGATCGTCGATGCGAATCCACCGATCAGCGTGAGGTAGGTGATGCTCCGGGATGCGGTTCTGGGATCGCTTTCGACCAGCGTCGCGAATGCGGCCTGATACTGCACCATTCCGGACGATACCTCGAGCAGGATGATGGCAACGGCGAAGATTGCGACTGACGGTGACCAGGCACAGAGCGACAGCATCAAGGCCGCAAGGCCTGAGCCGACCGTCATCACCGTGGCGGCTCCGATCCTATCCATCTGCCTGCCGATATAGGTTGCCGACAGACCTCCGATGAATAGCGACACCGAAAAGACGCCAAATACCTCCGCCAATGTCAGGCCGAGGTCTTCCGCCATGCCGGGGGCAAGAATACTGAAACTGTAATAGAGAGTGCCGTAACCGATGATCTGCGTGAGGCCAAGCGCTGAGACGATGCCAGCAGGTACTTTCGAATTATGCAATGATATTGCCCCCATCGGACGAAGTGCCGGCCGGACTGGCGCATCCATTGCTTCGCTCGACATTCTCCAGAATCGCCGGATGTTCGGCACAACAGTCTTCTACCAGGAATTTCACAAGCTCGGCCAAAGTGTCGTAACTGGCGCTGTAAAGGATAGACCTCGATATTCGTCGTTGCGAGACCAGGCCAGACCGCTCCAGTTCCTTGAGATGAAACGACACGTTCGTTGCCGAGACGCCCATGCGCTCGGCGATTGCACCGGCGGCCAGTCCGTCAGGACCGGCAACGACAAGTGCTCGAATGATCGCGAGGCGCGTCTCCTGAGAGAGGGCAGCAAATGCCGAAAGAGCCTGATGCTGATCCATACTTCAATAATCCTTGAATTATTGAAGTATGGATAGCGAACAGCGATGCCATCGGCAAGGCAATTTCTTCCGAGATCACACTTGCCCCTCTGGAACATACGTCGGCGTTCGCGACGACGGGGCTGTGAGCGGCGTATGCTCTACGCCTTGCGCGCGTTCTTGTGAAACGCCTCTGATGCGAAACCGGCGAGTTCGCGAATGAAGAAATCGAGCACCGTCGAAGGCTTTTCAGCGGACCGCGTGGCAATAACGAAGGTGGACTGGATACGGGTCTTTGCTGCCATCAACGGCCGGAAAATTCCTTTCTGGACCCAATCATCTGCATAATGATCAGGCAGATACCCAACATAGTGGCCGGACATCACGAACATCGCCTGCGCCTCCATGTTGGAGGCCGAAGCGCGCGCCCGTGCCTGCGGAAAATATTGCAGCTCACGCATATTGGCATAGGGCCGCACGACAAAATCGAAGGATTCGATGCGCTCGACGGAAAGTTCGGCATCGGGAAGATGAAAGAGCTGGTGTCCCTTCGCGCAATACAGTGAATGCGCCTCTTCCCTGAAGCGCGAAAGCTTCAGGCCCTGATACGGCAGCGTTTCCGGTAAAAGTGCGATGTCCAGGCCGCCATTGGCAATTTCCGACAACAGGGCGTCCGGCGTGTCGATCACCAGCTCGATACGTGCTTCCGGCGCCTTTTCGCTGATGCGGGCGATGATCCGGTGAATGGGCAGATCGTGATCGGTAATCGTGTTGTCCACAAGTCCCAGTCGCAACGTACCGGTAATACGGTTCTTGAGCGTACCGATATCGCTTTCGAAGGCGTTCAGCGCCAGGAACAGCACTTTCGAACGCTCATGTACGAGCGCGCCGCGATCCGTCAATTCAAAACCGGATCGCCCTCGCCGACACAGCTTGAAACCGAGCCTGTCTTCCAGTGCCTTGATGTGGAAACTGACAGCGGACTGGCTCAGCCCGAGCGTGATTTGCGCGCCGAGAAAACTCTTGTGCTCCACGACGGCGCGGAAGACGGCGAGAGAACGAAGGTCGGATTGCGCGAGCTGCATGGGGACCGTTACATCAATTTTACAAATATAAACTCCATCAGTTTCCTATTTTTCTGGAATAATGTCCATGGTTTCCTCCTCCCCAATCACAAACCAATAAGGGAACGAAACCATGCAAAACCTGCCCACTCTGAAATCTCTCGCACTCTGCGCAGCTTTCGCCGTCAGCCTCGGCGCATCCGCCCACGCCGCCGATCTTCTGGAAAAGATCAAGGCCGATAAGGTTTTCACTGTCGCAACCGAGGCCCGGTTTGCGCCGTTCGAATTTGTCGAGGACGGCAAGATCGTCGGTTATTCCGCTGACATCATGCAAGAAGTCATGAAAGCCTTGCCGGGCGTTGAGCTGAAGCGTCTCGATCTGCCCTGGCAGGGCATCCTGCCAGGCCTTGCCGCCAGCCGCTTCGATTATGTCGTGACCTCGGTCACCGTGACGCCCGAACGCATGAAGGCCTACAAGCTCTCAGCACCCGTTGCCGATGCGACGATGGCAATCCTGAAACGCAAGGGCGATGCCGAGATCTCCAAGCCGGAAGATATCGCGGGTAAGCCCGTCGGCTCGCAGGCGGGCTCCGCGCAGCTCAAGGCGCTTGAGACGTTTTCCGCCGAACTGAAGGCCACCGGCAAGGATGCCACGACGGTCTCCAGCTACACGGATTTCTCAGAAGCTTATGCCGACCTCGGTGCCGGGCGCCTGCGCGCCGTCGTCAACTCGCTTCCAAACCTTCTGGAAGCTGCACGCCAGCGGCCGGATGCTTTTGAAGTCGTTCTGCCGACCTTCGGACCGAAGACCTATTTCTCATGGGCGGGCCGCAACGATACTGACAGTGCGACGCTAAATGCCTTCATGGACAGTGAATTGGCAAAGCTCAATGCATCCGGCAAACTGGCCGAATTCCAGAAGAAATGGTTCGGCGCGCAGATGGAGCTGCCCGCCACTCTGCCGGCGACTGAGTGACCGGCAGGTCGAACCGGTCATGGACAAGATATCTTTTGCCATCTGGCCGGTTCTTCTGGACGGCCTCTTCACCACGCTGACCGTCAGCCTTTCGGCGCTTCTCCTGGGAGCGCCGCTGGCCCTTCTCCTCGCGGCCTGCGGTCGCAGCGGCCGCCTGCCCCGCCTGGCATCCGGTCTCTACATCTCCTTCTGGCGAGGCACGCCCATTCTAGTCCAGCTGCTGATCGTCTTCTACGTCCTGCCACTTCTGGGGCTGGATCTGACGCCGGTTGCTGCCGCAACTGTGGCGCTGGCGCTAAACACAGCCGCCTTCCAGTCGGAGATATACAGGGCAGGCCTGCAATCCATTCCAAAGGGAGAGCGGGAAGCCGCCGCCATGCTCGGCCTTTCCGCAGGTCGTACATTCCTGCACATTGAAGTGCCTCAGGCCTTCAGAACCATGTTGCCGGCACTTGTCGGCGAGATACAGGCTCTCGTGAAGAACTCCTCACTCGTTTCGGTCATCGCCGTCACCGACTTGACGCGCCGTGCCCAGCAATATGCGGCCACCACCTTCCGGCCACTCGACGCCTATCTCTCGGCTCTCCTGCTTTATGTCGCGGTTGGAGCGCTGCTTGCGGGAATAGGCCTCCTTGTCGAACGGCACCTGACAAAGGAAGCGACGCGATGATTTCCGGCTTTCTGAACGATATTCCTCTCTATGCGGCCGGTTTGTTCACAACACTGACAGTTTCCATTGCGGGTATCGCACTGGCCGTCATCATCGGTATCGTGCTGGCTGCGGCGCTACGGTCGCGGTACATGGCCATCTCCCTGCCGGTAAGGCTTTATGTGGAGTTTGCCCGCGGCGCGCCGCTCGCGCTGATCCTGTTTCTTTTCTATTATGGCGGCCCGCAATTGGGGCTGATCCTCAGCCCCTATGCCGCCGGCATCGTCGGTCTCGGCCTCTATGGCGCTGGCCCCTTTGCGGAGATTTTCCGCGCCGGTTTCAATGCCGTTCCAAGAGGCGAGATCGAAGCGGCGGGAATGCTGGGCATTACCGTCGGCGACACCTTTCTCCACATCCAGATGCCGCAGGCGCTGGCACTGACACTGCCGGCTTCGGTCGGCCAGGCCATTAATCTTGTCAAGGAATCCGCCGTTCTGTCCGTCATCACGCTCAGCGAGCTGACCAAGGTCGCCGGTACGATCAGCTCGATCACCTTCGCGGTCGTAACCCCTTATCTCACCATTGCCCTGCTCTACTGGGCAATCGTCGAAATCCTGTCGCGGCTCGGCCTCTATCTCGAACGCCGCCTTTCCACCGAAGGCTCCTGACATGAGCGAACGAACAGTTGTTATTTCCGCGCGCGGCCTGGAGAAAAGGTTCGGTGACAAGACCGTTCTGAAAGGCATCGATCTCGACATTCATATGGGTGATGTCCTGTGCATCATCGGACCTTCGGGATCGGGCAAGAGCACACTTCTGCGCTCGCTTGCATTTCTCGATCCCTATGACGCGGGTGATGTCGATGTCTTCGGCCGCCTGATCGGCTGGCGTGAAACCCCGCTTGGCCGCGAACGCGCCGGTCCGAAAGAACTGGCAGAGACGCGCCGCCCGCTTGGAATGGTCTTTCAGCACTTTCATCTGTGGCCGCATATGAGCGTCATCAAAAACGTGACATTGGCGCTCAGGCTCGTCCATGGCCTTCCCCAGGCCGAAGCGATAAAGCGCGGCCGCGCCATGCTGGATAAAGTCGGGCTTGCCGCTTTCGCTGACCGCCGACCCGACGGCCTGTCCGGTGGGCAGAAGCAACGCGTCGCCATCGCCCGCGCACTGGCGGTGAACCCTCGCGCCATGCTGTTCGACGAGCCGACCTCGGCACTCGATCCCGAACTTGTCGGTGAAGTGCTTTCCGTCATGAAGACGCTCGCGGCGGAAGGAATGACCATGGTCATCGTCACGCACGAAATGGGTTTTGCCGCACATGCGGCCAACCGTGTCGTCTTCATGGATGACGGCAAGATCGTTGAGGAAGGCGCGCCGCAGACGCTTTTCAGTAATCCGAAGAGCGAACGCCTTTCCCAATTTCTGCAAACCTGGCGCGAGCGCGCACTTTGATATCTGAAAGGACATCTCTATGACTGCCCACGGCTATGACGGCGGACGATTGAACCTGCCATTCGTCGGTATTTCCACCTTTGCCAAAAGTCCCTACGTCGAAAACTGGGACGCGATCGATGCGGATGTGGCGGTCCTCGGTGCCCCGTTCGATTTTGGGACGCAATGGCGCCCCGGCGCCCGCTTCGGGCCGCGCAGCATCCGTGAGGCCTCCACCCTGTTTTCCTTCGGCCACGCGGGCGCCTACGATCACGAGGACGACGTCACATATCTGGAAGGCGTGAAGATCGTCGATATAGGCGACGCCGACATTGTTCATACCGATACGGTGAACAGCCACGCGAATATTGAGTTCGGCGTCCGCAAGATCCTTAAAGCCGGCGCACTGCCTGTGGTGCTTGGCGGAGACCACTCCATCAACATCGCCTGCATCAATGCCTTCAGCGATCAGGAGCCGATCCATCTGGTGCAGATCGACGCGCATCTGGATTTCGTCGATGAGCGTCACGGCGTCCGCTTCGGACATGGCAGCCCCATGCGCCGCGCCTCGGAAAAACCGTGGGTCACCGGAATGACCCAGCTCGGTATCCGCAACGTCTCCTCCACCGCAAAGGAAGGATACGACTATGCCCGCTCCCAGGGCTCGGATATTCTCTCCGTGCGCCAGATCCGCAAACTCGGCGTGGACGCCGTAGTGGAGCGCATCCCCGCGGGCAAGCGCTATTATCTTTCGATCGATATCGATGGCTTCGACCCGTCCATCGCGCCAGGAACCGGGACCCCGAGCCATGGCGGCTTCATCTATTACGAGGTACTGGAACTGATTGCAGGTCTTGCAAAGCGTGGCGAGATCGTCGGCATTGATCTGGTCGAGGTCGCGCCTGATTACGATCACACCGGCTCCACCGCCATTCTGGCTGCGCAGATTCTGCTCAACACGATCGGACGTATCTTCATAGCTCGGAACGCATAAAAAACCGCGATCCGCCGGTACTGGATCCTTGGACACGCAGCGCGCAAGAAGGGCCGCCCTTGGGGCTTCCTGGAGTTCGATGGTCTCGTCAGACGTGAAGCCAAAAGCCCTCCCCGGGGGGAGGGCTTTTGTTTGCATTGATTGTAGCTATGGTTGCGACGGTTTTAAAAGTCCAAAAACGCCAAACGCGCCTCGCTGCACCACGCAAAAATCAGATATCAACGACAAGCCCCTTTGCCTTCAGGACGGGCTCCAGATTGCTAACTTCGATAACGGATTTGCCCTGCTTGTAAGCTTCAATGAAGCCCGCTTCAGCATCTTCGCGAATTTGCGAAAGACGTGCCGATTCCTGAGCGTCAGCACGACGCACAACCACCAAACCGTCCGCATCGCCAACAATGATGTCGCCGGGATTGACGATCTCATCGCCAATGATGATCGTATCGTTTACTGCGGCAATCGTTTCCTTGACGGTACCCTTGATGCAGACGCTGAACGAGAATACAGGGAAGCCAAGGTCTCGAAGCTGCAAGGTGTCACGCACACCGGTATCCGTCACCAGACCACCGATCCCCTTTGCAAGGCAGGCATTTGCCAGCACGTCGCCAAAGGAACCAGCCTCTTCGTACTCACCAGCTGAAACCACGATGATGTCGCCGGGCTTGGCGTAATTAATGGCCAGCTGCAACATGATGTTGTCACGCGGCGCGCATTTGACGGTAAAGGCGGGACCACACAGTTTCATGCGGTAATCGACAGGCTTGATGCGGGAGGAAAGTGCGCCCCTGCGACCCTGTGCCTCGTGGATGGTTGCCGGCGAAAACTTCGAAAGGGCTTCGATGTCTGCCTTGCTTGGCCGTTCTGCTATATCTTTAATGTGGATCATAAAACCTCCCACGGTAAGGCTGGCGGCGGGAACGTCCCGCCACTCGCATTGAGTTTAATTGTCATGTGTCAATCGTTGCCGTGGCTTGAAGCCAGGCGGGATCAGGGGATCGGGTCGAATTTCAGCTCGGAGAGCGGGACGACCTTGTCCGTACGGGTCATTTTGTATTCGGTATTCGGGCCAAGCCACTTGTCCCAGATTTTGTTTATCTCGCCGGAGGCGTCGAGTGTGCGCAGCACTTCATTGATCTTCGCTGTGAGGGCAGGATTGTCCTTTGCCATGCCGACACCGATCGGCTGATAGAGCATCGGCTCCTCGATCATGCGCATCGGTTTGCCCTTGGTCTTCGATTCATTGACGAACTTGGTGGTGGTCATGGTGTTGGCCACCATACCCCGCGCCTTGCCCTGCTGAACGGCAAGATAGGCAGAGGCAGTATCCTGGAAGGTCAGCGGCTCGGACTTGTTGAGCTTGATAGACATTTCAGAGGTCGAGCCCTTGGTGGAGGCGACACGCTGGCCTTCGTAATCCGACTTCTTCTTGCCGGCATCATCAACCGGCACGATCAGCATTTCCTTGGCGAGATAATAGGGATCGCTGAACTGAATCTGCTCGGCGCGGCTTTGTGTGTAGGCGAGATTGGCGACGGTGATATCGACGCGGCCAAGCTTGACTTCCGGCACACGGGCTTCCACCGACACCGGTTTGACTTCGGCCTTAACGCCCAGTTCCTTGGCGATCGCGTTGCAAAGATCAACGTCAAAACCGGCCATTTCACGGGTCTTCGGATCGGGTGCCGCGAATGGCACGACATCAGCAAAGGTTGCGCAACGAAGCACCTTGTTCGCCATGATCGTATCGAGTTGATCAGCCGCCGCTGGTGACGCGAGAGCGGTTCCAGCCAGTGCAACGGTAAGTGTCAGGCATTTCCAGTTCATGGTCAGTTCTCCTCTTATGATTGATTGGTATCAGTGGCGCAGATCGGAAAGGAACCGCTGCGCGCGCGGATGGCGTGGTGCTGTGAAAAACTCTTCCGGCGTCGCTTTTTCGAGAATTTCGCCGGCGTCGATGAACCAGATGCGGTCGGCAACTTCACGGGCAAAGCCCATTTCGTGGGTCACGCAAAGCATGGTCATGCCCTCTGCCGCGAGCCCCTTCATGACGGCCAGCACCTCTCCAACCATTTCCGGGTCGAGAGCGCTTGTCGGTTCATCGAACAACATGACGGGCGGCTCCATGGCCAGCGCACGCGCAATTGCCACGCGCTGCTGCTGACCGCCGGACAATTGCCCCGGATAGGCGCCAGCCTTGTCGGAGAGGCCTACCCGATCCAGAAGCTTCAAAGCTTTCTGGCGGGCAACATCAGGTGCGACGCCTTTCACCCGGATCGGGGAAATCGTGACATTTTCGACAACAGACAGGTGCGGAAAGAGATTGAAATTCTGGAACACAAAACCAACTCTGCTGCGCAGAAGATTGAGTTCCTTTGTCTTGGTTGCCGCGTGAATATCCTGCCCATCGAGCGTGATGGATCCGCTGTTGATCTCTTCGAGACGATTGACGGTACGGATCAATGTGGATTTGCCGGAGCCGGAAGGGCCGCAGATGACGATAACCTCGCCCCGCGCAACTTCGGCGTCGACATTCTTCAAAACTTCGTAGTCGCCATAACTCTTGCAGACATTGGAAATGCGGATGGTCTGCTGTGTTGATGATGCCGTGTTTGTCATGGCTGCTCCGTTATGATTTTCGCCTGCGCCTGCAATGCCTGTTGCCGGCGACCGACCACACCGGCACGGCGTTTGGCGATACGCCGCTCGACGGCATTTGCGAGATACGTCAAGCTCCAGCAAATGGCGTAGTAGACAACCGCGAGGATGAGGAAGACCTGGAATGGTTGTGTCAGAAGCTGATTATTGACCTGACTTGCCGCAAAGGTGAGGTCGGGTACGTTGATGACGTAACCGAGCGTCGTATCCTTGATCGTGGCGACGAATGTCGAGATCATGCTGGGGATCATGTTGTAAAGCGCCTGCGGCAAGATGATGAAGCGCATTGCACCGAGATAGCTGTGGCCAAGCGCTCTCGCCGCATCCATCTGCCCGGCACCAAGAGCGACAATACCCGCTCTTACGACTTCGCTGAGAAATGCGCCCTGATAGATGACAAGCGTCGTCAACATGATGACGAAGCTCGGCACGTCTGCGCCGGTCCAGAGCGGAACGAGGAAATAACTCCAAAGGATGAGCATGAGCAAAGGCACGCCGCGCGTGACATAGACCAGCCCCGTTACCGGCCACCGCAGGAGCCGCCACTTGGACAGGCGCGCCATCGCCATAAGGATGCTGACAGGAAAGGCCAGTGCGATGGCAAGGGCAGACAGGATGATCGTGTTCGCAAGCCCTCCAAGCGGGCCGTTCGGATATTGCCCGATCAGCAGCAGCAACCAGTTGTCATGAACGATGGTAATCATATCGCCGATCATCCGCGTGCCCTCCACGCCGGATCAAGGCGCATCGAAAGATACGCACCGGCACCCATGATCAACAGCGAGAAGAAGAGGTACAGAACAGTTCCGACAAGATAGATCTCGAAGGTCTGGAAGCTGAGATTTTCAATTTCCTTGATGGCATGGGTCAATTCGGAAGCGCCGATAATGAGGGCGAGGCTGCTGTTCTTGAACAGGGAGACACTGTGATTGATGAGCGGCGGCAGGGCATTGCGCACGCCTTGCGGCATGATGATGAAGCGCATCGCGGAGAGATAACCGTGGCCCAATGCCTTGGCCGCCTCCATCTGTCCCGGGCTGACGGAGCGCAGGCCTGAACGCAGATCCTCACTGAAATAGGCTGCCTGACAGAGACCAAGACCCACCACGGCAAAGATCGCTTCGGCATTGTGACCGATCAGCCAGTCCGTCAAACCTGAAGGCAGGAGCGTGAATATCCCGAAGTACCACAGCATCAATTGCACGAGTGTGGGCACATTGCGGTGGTAGGAAACATAGGCCGCCACGGCGCGATCAGCAAAACGCGACGATGAAAACCGCACGCATAACAGGACCAGCGCAAGCGTCATGGCGAGAGACCATGACCCGATAAAGATGACGAAGGTCATCTGCAATCCGTGCCAAAGCATTGCAATATATTGCGGGTCGCTCAGGATTGCCGACAGGTCGAAACCGCTCACGGCTTTTGTTCCTTCGCTGCGTCAGCTTGCGCCACAGTCTGCGGTTTGGCCGTCTGAAGTCCGCCCATAACCTGCAATGTCGGGGTAATTTCCATATGGCCGATATTCATGGAAACTGGCGCGGCAACGGCAAAGGCTATCGCGTCGGCAATATCTTCCGCTTTCGGCAACTCGAAACCATCGATGAAGCGCTCGCGCACGCTCGGATCGTTGCCGTGAACGTGAGTGAAGATATCCGTCGCCACGCGGCCGGGGCAGATCTCCGTTACGCGGACGCGTCTGCCGAATGCATCCAGCCTCAACTGGTTCGAAAGCATGGCGACACCAGCTTTAACGGCATGATAGGTCGAGTTGCCACCGAAATTATAGTTTCCGGCGATGGACGAGATATTGACGACATGCCCGCGATCACGCTCCACCATGCCCGGAACAATCAGCCGGCAGATGTGGAGAACGGCACGGAGATTCACATCGATCAAAAGGTCGATATCCTCCGCATCAGCCTGAAGGAACTTCTTCGGCCTGTCGACGCCTGCATTGTTCACGAGAATGTCGAACTGCACCTTGTTTGCAAGATCGGCAATTGCAGCGCGATCGGTAACGTCGATCGCGTGCGGTATGCAGCCGGTGCGTTCGGCGAGTTCATTCAGGGCGCCGGCGCTGCGGGCAACCGCGTGGACTTCAATGTTTTCGCGGCAAAACCGCTCGACGACAGCGGCACCGATACCGGATGAAGCACCGGTGACCAAAGCGGTCTTGTAATCGGAGAATGGCATTCTGATCCCCTTTTTTGTTACCATCAACACTAGCGAAGCTTTCCCTGCTTGCCTAAGACCGATTATTTTTGGAGTAATAAGTAAGTTTTATGGAGACCCGCAAACAGGCAATTAGAGACGGGATTCCGGGATGTTCTTGTTCCAGGCAGGAGCTTTCCGCTCTGGCGCCCAGATTGCAAAACGCGTGCGAGCCTGTAAGCTGCGCCAAGCATGGATATAAGACGTCTCAAATCATTCATCGTCATCGTAGACAGTGGCAGCATCACGCGCGCCGCAGATATTCTGCATCTGGCGCAACCGGCACTCAGCCAGCAACTAGCCGCGCTTGAAGATCATTTCGGCCAGAAATTGCTCATCCGCAGCCAGCAGGGCGTGACGATGACGGATGCGGGACATGCCGTTTACCGCCATGCACAGATCATATTGCGCCAGATGGAACAGGCGCAGGTTGACGTATCGGCGGCTGGTAACTCAATTGCGGGACGCGTCTCTGTCGGTCTGGTCCCATTCAGCAGCGCTGCAACGCTTTCCGTGGAGCTGTTGGCGGAAACGCGCAAGCGACATCCGGGGATATTGATCCACCTGACGGAAAGTGTGGGACAAACCTATAGCCAGATGATCATGAATGGACGTCTGGAACTGGCATTGATCCACGGCGTCGGACCAATCAAGGGCGTAAAATTCGAGCCCATGCTCAGCGAAGAATTTTATCTTGTCGCACATCGCGATTTCGCAATCGAAGCGGATTCAAAACCGGTGCCGATCGCCGCGCTTGATGGCATGCCCATGCTGATGCCACCCGCGTATAATTTTGTCCGGCGCGCTGTAGACACGGCATTCACCCGCAGCCGGATCAATCTGAAGGTCGTCGCGGAAGTGGAAATCGTCAGGACGCTTGCCCGCGCCGTTGCAAGTGGTCTCGGCGCAACCATCATGCCAAAAGCCATTGCCAACCGGATCGTCTCGGAAACGAGCGAACCACTTATTTGCCGGCTGCTGTCGCCACGGATCGAAGAAACACTGTCGCTCTGCATGTCCGACCAGAATTCGCTGTCTGAGCCGGCTTTTGCCGTCAAGGATATCCTGGTGGAACTGACGGAAAAATTGAAACTTTAGAGTATCCTTTGGCCCGGCAGCCGAGCCAAAGGATCGTTTTCAGGATCAACGCATATCCTGGCAGAACTGTGCAATGCGGGCGCAGCCTTCGCTCAGCATCTCCATGCTCGTTGCATAGGAGATCCGGAAGTATGGGCTCATACCATAGGCGGCGCCCTGTACCGTTGCCACGTGATGCTCATCCACCAGCGCCATCACAAAATCCACATCACCTTCGATTTTGCGTCCGCCCTTGGTGGTCTTGCCGATAAGCCCAGATATATTGGGATAGAGGTAAAAAGCGCCTTCCGGCTTATGGCAGCGCAAACCGTCAATCTCGCCGAGTTTGCTCAGAACAAAATCGCGACGGTCGCGATAGATAGCGGCGCGTTCTTTAAGAAGATCCTGGGGACCGTCCAGCGCTGCAATCGCTGCCGCCTGCGAAACAGTGGCAATGCCGCCGCCGTTCTGACCGTTTACATTGCTTATTGCGGCGATAAGTTCCTTCGAGCCGCTGGCGCAATAGCCCAGACGCCATCCCGTCATGGCGTAAGCCTTCGACACGCCGTTCATTGTCAGAACGCGGTCATAAAGCCGCGGCTCCACATCGGCAATTGTGCCGAATTCGAAGCCATCATAGACAAGATGCTCGTAAATATCGTCAGTCAGGATCCAGACATGGGGATGACGCAGCATAACCTCTGCGATTGCTTTCATCTCCGCACGGGAGGAGGCGGCGCCGGTGGGGTTGTTGGGAAAATTGAGAATGAGCCACTTGGTACGTGGCGTAATCGCAGCTTCCAAATCTTCGGCACGCAGTTTGAAACCGGTTTGTTCGACGCACGGCACAGCGACCGGAACACCCCCTGCGAATTTGACGATATCCGCATAGCTGACCCATGACGGGGTGGGAATAACGACCTCGTCGCCCGGATTGCAGGTTGCAAGCATGGCGTTGAAAATTACCTGTTTGCCGCCTGCGGAAACGATGATCTGGCTGGCATCGTAGGTCAGATTATTGTCCCGCTTGAACTTTCTGGCGATCGCGGCTTTCAGCGCAGGCGTGCCATCCATCGGTGGATATTTCGTCTGCCCGCCAAGGGCTGCTTCGTGCGCGGCCTCGATTGCGTGAGCAGGCGTCGGGAAGTCCGGTTCACCTGAGGAGAGGCTGACCACCTTGACACCCTGCGCGGCCAGCTCTCTGGCGCGTTGGGTCATGGCAGCGGAAGCGGAGATGGAGACGTTTTTCAGGCGGTCTGATGTAGAGGGCATCTGCATGATCTTTCAGTAAGATTTAGAGAACGGGCCAACCAGAGGCCCATTAAGACGCGAGTTCTGCGGCAGGCGCGAGCGTTGCGCCGGAGGCGCTGATTTCACTACGCACGATACGCGCCAGCTCCAGTGAACCGGGCGTATCGCTGTGGACGAGAATGGAGCGAGCCGGCATTGTGATGACCGTGCCATCAATGGCTTCGACCGTGCCATCGGTCAGGAACCGGCGGACACGGGCGCGCACCGATGGTTCATCCTTGACCAGCGCGCCGGGAAGACCCCGCGCTACAAGGCTTCCCTTGGCGTCATAGGCGCGATCGGCCAAAAACAATGCCAGGGTCTTCAATCCAGCGCGTTTTGCCGCTCTCTCGATTTCGCTGTCCGGCGTTACGAACACCACAAGCTTCGGATCAACTGCAGAAATGGCATTCATCATCATATCGGCAAGCGCCGGGTCGCGATTGACCATATTGCCCATGGCCGCATGAAAACTGAAGTGCCCGACTTCGACGCCTTCGCTTTTGGCAATCGCGATCAAGGCCCCGAGCTGATAGAGCATCTGCTGTCTCAACTCATCCGGCTGGAAGGGCATTTCGCGTCGGCCGAAGCCTGCCCTATCAGGCAATCCCGGATGTGCGCCGATGCCGACGCCATTTTCTTTGGCAAGGCGAACCATTCGCGCCATCGTATCTGGCTCGCCGCCATGAAAACCACAGGCAATATTAGCCGACGATACGATCTTCATCATCGCTTCGTCGTCACAGAGCCGGTAAGGACCGAAGCCTTCGCCCATGTCGGAGTTCAGATCGATCTTCATCGTTTCCTCCCTTTGCTCCCTGGTTGTCCGTCAACCCATCGCATTCAGCGCTCGCTTGACCATTTGTGAGGTCTGGCGAACATCATCGACGTATTTCGCAACTGCCCGCTCGGCCACACGCGCTTCCTCGTGATTGGACCTCACGAATTTGATCTTCCCACCCGCGCGTGCCTGTCCTAACCGCCACAGGTCGGCTTCGATCACGCCGGCAATCTTTGGATAACCGCCCGCCGTATTTGCATCGCTCATCTGGATGATCGGCTCGCCACCTGGCGGCACCTGTACAACGCCCGGCATCACACCGTGGGAACGCATTTCGATGGCTTCGGTCGGTTTTATAGGATCACCCGACAGCCGGTAACCGGTCCGGTCGCTGCGGGAGGATATGCGCCAGATCTGGCTCCAGAATTCCTCGCCATCATTGGCAAACAGCTTTTGTTCACCGGCCGGAATAGCACGTATCGGCAAAACGCCGTCCACTACAGGCGGGAAAATATCGCTTAAAGCCACGGAAGGCTCAACTACACCAAGCCCGTTTGATGGCAGTGGTAACAGATCGGCGGAAGCCCCTATTTCGAGCCTGTCACCTTTTGCAAGCGGTCGCCCATCGTGACCGCCGAAACTGCCGCGCAGTGCCGTGCTTCGAGATCCCATCAAAACCGGAACGTCCAACCCGCCCGTAACCGCGACATAGGCGCGGGCGAGTTTCGGCGGCTGCCTCAGTTCCAGTATCTGACCTTCCTTGCCGATATGAGCGCACCAGGAAAGCAGCTCTTTCCCGTCAAGCAACGGGCGCCCATCCGTCCCGGTAACGGCAAATGTTGCTGTTTTCGTAAAACGCAATTTGAATGGAAAAGTCTGGACCTCGATGACGGCAGCATCTGCGGCATTACCGGTCAGAATATTGCCGATCTTAAGCGACAGAGGATCCATGGCACCGCCAGCAGAAACCCCGATGTCACGGTAACCGGGGCGACCGAGGTCTTGCACGGTGTTGAAGGGGCCGGTTTCGATAATCTCGATCATAGCTCGATCCCTGTAGGTATGAAGCGAACCGTATCTCCGGGTGCCAAAAGAGCTGGCGCAGAAGAGGCGGGATCGAACATCTGCAAATCGGCGTAACCGATGGAATTCCACCCATTCGGTCCGGTCAACATCGCCACACCCGTCTGCATTCCACCGATCGTCACGCAACCCTTTTCCATCTTGATCGATGGCACAGTTTTTCGGGGCATATAGATGCGCGCATCAAGACCATGCAGATAGCCAAAGCCCGGCGCGCTCCCAAGCGCGAAGACGCGGTAGGTCGCCTCATGGTGAATCCGCACGACTTCGCGGTCGCTCAGCCCTGAAAAATCACAGATGGCTGGAAGGTCGGCAGCGTATTCGCCCCCATAATGTACCGGTATTTCAACTGTCTTCCCGACAATATCCAGACTGGCTGCTTTATCCCAGGCATCGAGCAACTGAGACACGATGGACTCTGGATCTTCAGGCGTTTCCTTAAAAATCGCCAGAAGGTTCGTCATGCCGGGAATGACTTCCGCAACACCTGCCCAGACTTTTACCGTTTGCGAAAGCGCCCAGATCCAGCGTTGTGCTGGCAGATCAAATTCGCCGGATGCTTCGAGCAAGAATGACCGGGAGCCTATGAACGAAACGCGCGCCTGGCCTTTGATGACGGGCTGGATTTCGTGACGAGGTGCTAGAGTGTTCGATGTCGCAATCATGATTGAAGCTCGATTTCGAACAGCGGATCACCAAAACCAACCAGAGCATCCTGCACGGCAAGCTGATTGACGAGCGAACCGTTACGACCCGCGACAACGGGGATGAGAATGTGGTCGATCCGGATAAATCCAATCACGTCATCTGCAGCAACCAAACGCGGAAGATTTTGCATTTTTGCAGGCAGAGCAGGCTTAGAAGAGCAGAAGAGACCGGCAATCGGCGCTTTTACCACCACTTTCGAAACAGCGCCCTTTGGTGAGCAAACAGTGCCGGCGACGGAAATTGCAGATCTTGCCGAAGCAGAAACAATAATGCGTACCTGACCCTCAGGCGTCGTGATTTCCACGCCATCCACGCCTGCATCCGTCAGCATATCGGTCAAAGCTGTGAGTAAGACAGGGTCGCTAAAGTCGGGCCTGCTCATGCCGCGTTCCGTTCTTTTAGCCATTGTTCAAGATAGTGAATGTCTGTTTGGCCCTGCGCAAAAGCCTCGTCCTCAAACAGGGCGCGCAGGAGCGGAAGATTGGTCGAAATACCCTCCACCCGTGTACCCGCAAGCGCTTGGCGCATCCTAACCATGGCTTCAGCACGGGTCGGCGCATGTACGATCAACTTGGCGATCAAGGAATCATAATAGGGTGACACCCGGTAGCCGACATGGATATGGGTATCGACGCGAATCCCCTCTCCTTCCGGCAGCACAAGATTGGTCACGATGCCTGCCGAGGGGAGAAACTTATCAGGATCTTCGGCATTGATCCGGCATTCGAAAGAATGTCCGTCGCAGATAACATCTGCCTGCCGCAAGTCCAGAGGCTTACCCTGCGCCGCCTTGATCTGGGCCTGAACGATGTCGATGCCGCTCGTCATTTCCGTGACGGGATGTTCGACCTGCAAGCGCGTATTCATCTCGATGAAATAGAACTTGCCGTCTTCAAACAGGAATTCGAAAGTTCCCACCCCGCGATAGCCAATCTGTCGGCAAGCCTCGACGCAAGCCATACCAACCGGCTGGATCACATCGACCGAAATTCCAGGCGCTGGCGCTTCTTCGACCACTTTTTGATGACGACGTTGCATCGAACAGTCGCGGTGACCAAGCCAGACGGCATTGCCGTGCGTGTCGCACAAGACCTGTATCTCGATATGACGGGGATGCTGGAGAAACTTCTCCATATAGAGGACAGCAGAGCCAAAAGCCTGCCTCGCCTCCTCCCTCGTCAAGGTAATGGCTTCATGAAGCAAGGCAGCTTCCTGCACCACCCGCATGCCACGCCCGCCACCACCGCCCGCAGCCTTGATGATGATTGGATAGCCGATCTCATTCGCGATACGCTCAACCGTTTCAGCATCCTCGGGAAGCGCTGTATCCGGTCCCGGTACACATGGCACACCGGCCGCAATCATTGCCCGTTTGGCAGCGATCTTGTCGCCCATCGTGGAGATCGACCTTGCGTCCGGACCGATGAATACGAGACCGGCATCTTCGACAGCCTGAGAAAAGGCGGCATTTTCGGACAGAAATCCATAACCGGGATGGATCGCACCCGCACCCGTCAGACGGGCAGCGATTAAGATAGCATTCTGATTGAGGTAGCTCTTGGCAGCATTCGCCGGGCCAACACAAAGGAAGGTATCAGCCGTTTGGCCATATGGAGCCTGCCTGTCCGCCTCAGAGCAGATGGCCACGGTCTTCAAGCCCAATTCGCGGCAGGCGCGCTGAATGCGTGCAGCAATTTCACCCCGGTTGGCAATCAGGACCGTGTCGAAACCCGGTATATCCGATGTGGTGTTGAGACCTTCCGCCACTACGCGATCTCCGCCAGCAAATCATTGGCCTCAACCTCGCCACCATCAACCTCCGTCAGATAGGTGATCCGGCCAGCGCGTGGCGCAACAATTTTATTGAAGACTTTCATGGCTTCGATGATGAAGAGGGCCTGCCCCTCCTCGACCACATCTCCAGCCTCGACAAATGAAGGTTGTCCCGGCGCGGAAGCGCGATGCAAAACCCCAAAAATCGGGGCATGAACGGAAGTGGCCGATGTGGCGGCAGGAAGGATCGACTCCGACCGATCGATCAGGGCGTCATCCTCGGCTTTGACCGGGACATTGCTGCCAGTCTCTGTTCGAGGTGCGGTTTTGAATATCCGCACAGTTACGCTTTTCTCTGTCACCATGAGTTCGGTGACGTTCGTTCGTCCGACAAAATCAATCAGCGTCTTTATCTTTGGCAGGTCCATAAGCGTACTCGGCATTGTCCAAAGCCACCCGGTAATCCCGCACGATCGGGGTCACTTTCGGCTGCCTTAGACCTAGCACGATAGGCTGTTTGATGGGGTCAGAAGAACTTTTGATGGAGGTGTTCAATGAATAGGGGCCGTGAGCCCGTTGAGTTCGCGAAGCTCGAGTGTGCGTAATGGATCGACCGCTGCACGCCATCAGAGCCCCACGGGGCTGTACCACCAGCAAGTCATTTGCGGTATCCAAGGCCCTAAACGCAAAGTGCCCTCCGGGATGGGAGGGCTTTGTTGTTGATACCTGCGGCCTTCAGGTTATGAGCCTGACGAGCTACCGGGCTGCTCCACCCCGCGTTACCAGCGTAAATCCCTATGGGATTTATCGCGACCAGCGTAAATCCCTATTGGATTTATCGCGACTTCATCACAGGGACGCTGTGATGTATACTTCCGGAGCAAATTGCCGAAGGCGATTTGTCTCCTTTAAGGGACGCACCGTAATTGGGTGACCGATTTGTTTCGGCACATTGTGCGCTGGATTATTATAGCATAAAGGCCGCTTCAGCGGCCTTTTGATTAGGGCTTGAAGCCCTTTTTGTGACTGAGAAGATATTTGTTGCGTTTTGCAGACCTGGCAGCGACCTACTCTCCCGCGTCTTGAGACGGAGTACCATTGGCGCTGGGGCGTTTCACGGCCGTGT
>NZ_LMFF01000005.1:0-85914 GCF_001427205.1 Rhizobium sp. Root491 | reverse complement strand
CATCCCCCGTACGCGCGCTTGGCCGCAAGATTGCATCCGCATTCTCCGGTAACGCTGCTGTCGATACGTCAAAGGACGACTGGCAGGAGTTTTGATCGGCGATCGGTCAACGACGTGAGCTTCGGTGGGGGATATCCCCGCCGCCAATCAAGGACTATGCCACGCAATCGGAAATCGTTTGTGTGGCATAGTTTATGCCAGAGGGGGGTGACGAACACGTCTGGCAATCTTCGCAATACATTGCCCTTCACGCAGCGCGTCGCGACTATGGCCGTGGGGATCTTTTTGGGCTCTGACTCATTCTCAATGATGTTTCGGATTCAATTGGTGTGATTTCCGAAGGAGAATCAGCGCCATGCGAGCCCAGTTTCGACTTCCGATCTGATCCCGGCCGGTTTGAACGTTGAATCGGTGCATGATGCCACCGACGCGATCGTTGTCACTGCGTCCGCCGGGTCAACGGACTCCATATGTCCCCACTGCGGGACCGTTTCCCGTCGAGTTCATAGCCGTTCCCCTCCGGTGATCGGTGATCTGCCGTGTACGGCTCGACGGATCGAATTGCATCTGACCGTCAGGCGCTTTGTCTATAGTGCTACCAACTGCCATCGAAAGATTTTTGCCGAGCGCTTCGGTGACGGTGTGACCGCACGCTCCCTAACGAACTTCACTGCCTCAAGCTTGTACTCGCGGCTGAACTTCCTTCGTTGCATTTATGCACTCCAGTTTCGTTGGAAGCACCTTAACTTGGTGTCCACGAAACTGGCAGCAGGCCAACACTCACTTTACCAGGTTTATGATCACGGGTATCCGTTGAGTCGGGCAATAGCCCCACCAGCAGTGATGCAAGGGCAATTCCGGAGACAGTGCCATGGACGTTAATCTCAAAGAAGCCGAGTGGCTGAATAAACCTGTAGTGTGGGAAGCCACCGAGACGGGTCTCTCTTTAACCACCGAAGCAAACACTGACTTCTGGCGTGAAACGCATTACGGCTTCACGCGCGACAGTGGCCATTTCCTAGGTGTAACGCTCGCGGATGGTTTCACAGCGAGTGTCCGCGTCCAAGGCGAATTCCGGTCTCTCTACGATCAGGCCGGTCTTATGGTGCGCATTGATGAAAATCGATGGGTGAAGTCAGGCGTTGAGTTTACAGATGGCGAACGGTTTCTCAGCACAGTCATTACCGATGGAAAATCCGACTGGTCAGTGTCCCAGCCCTTCAAGGAGCTTGAAGATTTCTATATCCGGATCACATTGAAGGAAGGCACGATGCGTATTCAGGCATCCTCCAATGGGAGCATTTGGCCGTTGCTGCGGCTTGCTCCGTTTCCTAAAGTTTCCCATTATTTCGTTGGTTTGACTGCATGTACGCCTGAGCGTGGCGGACTGGATGTTCGGTTTTCGGAGTTTTCAGTCGGTGCGGCGATCACTACCGATCTCCACGACCTGTCCAGCTAGCAGCTATTTAAGAGAGTTCTTCGCAAATGCCTTCTCGATCTATCGTCCTTGTAACAGGTGCCAGCAAAGGGATTGGTGCAGCAACTGCAATTGCGTTTGCGCGGGCAGGATACGATGTGTGTGTGAACTATCACTCTGACGCTGAAGGCGCATCTGCGACGGCCGAGCGTTGCGAGGCCGAGGGCGCGAAGGCAATCGCTGTTGGCGCTGATGTCTCGGATCGCAACGCGGTAAAAAATCTCTTCCGCACTTGCGATGAATTACTCGGCCCGATCGACTGCCTTGTTAATAATGCCGGGATCATCGGAGGAACGTCCACGCTCGAAAGTTTGACCGAGGGTGCCCTGCAAGCCACTTTCGCGACCAACCTTTTTGGCACGATTTATTGCCTCCAGGAAGCGATAGAGCGGATGGCGTCCGATCGTGGTGGTGCTGGTGGCTCGATTGTCAACATGTCGTCCCTCGCGGCGACGCTTGGTAGTCCAGGGGAATATGTGCATTATGCGGCTTCAAAAGGCGCGGTGGAAACACTGACGATCGGTGCCGGCAAGGAGCTTGGTTCCGTTGGAGTTCGCGTGAACGCGATCCGCGTAGGCACGACCGCGACAGATATCCACGCGCGTGAGGGCAACCCAGATCGACCCGGGAAAGTTGCCCGTGCCACCCCGTTGGGGCGCATAGCGGAGCCGGAAGACATCGCAGATGCGGCGGTCTGGCTCGCGTCACCAATGGCCAGATTTATTACCGGGACGATATTGACCGTTGCTGGCGGAATCGCACCGTGAACGCACTCACGGTTGAACTTATTTTGGTTGACGCACCGAATCGCCCGAGTCGACTCCACCTCCAATTACAGTCCGACCTTTCGGGTATTGGGAGGTGTTTTGAAAGCGACGTTGCAGTGGATCAGGCGGACGCTATCGGCGGGGTTTTCGCTTGTGGGAGATTGGCGGGGAATGTTTAGTCGAAATGCACTTCCGAACATCCAGCGTGATGTTATCCACGCGAAGGCCGACGAAATTGACCGAAAGATCAGGGAAACGGCGGCGCTACGCGATACGCTCCGTCATGTCGCCGATTGCCCGGCACCCTCACATATGGAGTGTCCGACATTTCGGCGGCTGGTGGACTTGGCGGGCAAACGTGGCGGAAAGCGCGGGAAGACTTAAACTTTGACATCGAGCAGCCACGCCTCTCGGCGCCAGTGCCGCCTGATCAGACACTACACAAATCAGTCTTGGTCAACCGGTTCGCCCGATTTCGACACGACGGTGGACCCGTACGGTTCTCGCGACGAAATAATCAACGCATCGTTCTGAAGCGGGCGGACAAGATGTTTTGCCTCGTCCCACGGCGCCCGCATCCAGATGTCCGTGTCCTCCTTCGTCAGCAACAGAACCGGCATGGCTTTCTCATGGATCGGTTTCACGAGATCGTTGGGATCCGTGGTCAGAAAACCATAGAGGTCGTCGATCGTGAGTCCGTCCCGAACCTTCCGGACGCTCTTCCATTGCGGCACATGGATGCCGGCAAAAAACATCAGCGATTTCTCGTCATCGCGGGCAAACCAGGCATTGGGCACATTGCCGCCTTCCTCTCTGCTCGCCGGATCCGGTTCGGCAAAGCTGGTGACTGGGACAAGGCATCTGTGCTCGACGTCGAACCATCGCGTCCAGTGCGGGAAATTGAGCTTACGCACGTTTGTCGTGCCGCGGTCGGCCTCCATGCGGATCAGCTCCTCGAGATCAAATGGCTTGCCCTTGGCCGCGAGCTTCTCGGCCTTGGCTTTGGCCGCTTTCTCCAAGGAGAAGCGAGGGGAAGGTAATCCCCATCGCGCATGCACAAGCTGCTTCTTGCCTTCCGCCGTGTTGCGGACGATCGGCCCCATTTGGTCGGGGTTCATCTGATAGGCTGGCATCAGGTTGATCAGGCTTTCGGCGTCCTGAGCCCATTTCGAGACCCAGTCCTTGTCTTCCATCCGATAAAGGTTGCACATGCTGGAAAGCCCTCCGCTTGAAGCAGATGCGGTGTGTTCACGGCATCGCGCCTACTTCGCTACTGGAGCCTGTAAACGTCGGCATTGTCTTGTCGTTCCCGCAATCCCTTGTAGGAAGCATGGCGTAGCTTGCCGTCCGCCGTCCAGGCCCGAAACTCGATCTCGGCAATCAAAGTCGGCTCGACCCAAATGATGTCTGCCTTTTCGGCATAGCGAACAGGCGGCTGCTTCCGTTTCCAGCGCAGCCTGTCGATCATCTTGCGCAGCCTGTTCATCTCGGCTTGCCTGAAGCCCGTCCCGACGTTCCCGACATGAACGAGCTCGTCACCGCGATAGGCAGCAAGCACCAGAGAGCCGAAGCCGCCGGACGATGCCGTCGATGGCTCGTAGCCAACAACCATGAAGGCTTCGCTCTTAACGCACTTGATCTTGACCCAGTCGCCGGTCCGGCCGGAGCGATAGGGTTGATCCAATTGCTTGCCGACGATGCCCTCGAGGCCAAGGCTGCCAACGTGTTCCAGCAGGATCGCGGGATCGGCGTCAATGGTTTCCGAAAGGCGGATCGCGCCGTCGTGCCCCTTCAGCGTATCCTCGAGAAGATGCCGGCGCGAACGGTACTCCATGTTGCGCAGGTCATGGCCGTCGAGATAAATAAGATCGAACGCGTAGAGGATGGCGTCCGAAGCTCGGTTGCCAGCCGTCTTTCCAGACGCACCCAACGATTTCTGCAGCAGCCCGAAATCCGGCCGCCCTTCATCGTCAAGCACAACCGCCTCGCCATCAATGATCATCGTTGCCGGACCAAGCGCCCGGGCAGCCTGCTCGATCGCCGGAAACCGGTGCGTCCAGTCATGGCCACCACGCGTGAGGATGCGGACCCCTGTCGGCTCGATATGGATAGCCAGGCGATAGCCATCCCATTTCAGCTCCCAGCTCCATTGGTCGCCTTGTGGAGGGTGCGCCTTCAATTGGGCGAGCGCCGGCTCGACGCGATCGGGCATCGGATCAAACAGCAGCTGTGGCTGTGCGGGATTGCGCTTCCGACGCGGCTTTGACCGTAGCGGAGCTTCGGTATCACGAAGGAGCGGCTTTGATCTCGGTGGCTTCGTCATGCAAACGAGTTCAGCACGAAAACCTTAAGAAGATTGTGACGCCGTTCATCTATCCCCGCTATCCACCGTTTTGAACCCGACGGACGCAAGGGCTGCAAAAATTTCTGTTTTCCCTTACCTCCTTGAATCCTTTTCGAATCTTCGACTTTGCTAATACTGGGATAATATTCCTCAACCATGTGGTGCTTGACTCTTTTGCATTACGAGAACAAACAATGAACATATGGCCCGTACGACATAATGTCGATCCTTTGAACACGACCTTGAAGGGAGCCGTGAACGATGACTGCTGCCCGCCAGAGGGTGATTTGCGACTTGCGAGACCGCATCGCGTCGATGGAAGGGGTATCCGCGAAGCGGGCCGGAACACTTTCTTTTGGCGTTTCCGAGATCGATGCGGCCTTGCCTGGCGGGGGCCTCGCCTATGGCGCGCTGCACGAGTTTGCAGGCGGTGGCTCCGGTACTGTCGATGGTGCAGCGGCCGCCCTTTGTGTTGCCGGCATTGCCGCAAGAACAAAAGGCCCCGTCATCTGGTGTCTGACGCGGCCGGATCTTTTTTTTCCAGCTCTTGCCCATGTGGGTCTGCATCCCGACCGCGTCATCTTTGTTGAATCCGACAAGGAAGAGGATGTGCTGGCCAATATGGAGGAGGGCCTTTCCTTCGGCGGACTTGGTGCCGTCGTCGGTGAACTTGTTCGCCTGCCTATGGTCAGTTCCCGCCGCCTGCAGCTTGCAGCCGAGCGAACCGGGACCATGGCGCTCGCGGTCCGCCGATGGCGGCGACAGACGGAGGCCAATGACTTTGGGCAGCCGACGGCCTCGACCACGCGATGGCGTGTCAGCGTGATGCCGTCAGAGGAGTTGCCGGTACCGGGGGTGGGCAGGCCTCAATGGTTTCTGGAATTGATGCGCGTGAAAGCGGGTGAGTGTGCTGAGTTTCTCGTGAGGGCGTGCGATGACAAGGGTCGTCTCGATCTATCTTCCGGATCTGCCGACGGATCGCATTCGTCGGGCCGATCCGTCTATTCCGCCTGAACAGCCAATCGCCGTGATCGCGAGAAGCGGTTCGAAGCGATGGGTGTCTGCCGCCGATGCGGCTGCCAGAAAGGCGGGCGTGCATGCCGGCATGGCGGCGGCAAAGGCGCAGTCGGTGTTTCGCGGCCTGATGCTGGTTGACGCAGATCCGCAAGCCGATCGAGCCGCGCTCGAGCGCATCACGCTCTGGGCGCTGACGATCTATTCGCCGATCGTCGCCGTCGACGGGATTGATGGTATCGTCATGGATACGGAAGGCGCCGATCATCTGCAGGGAGGTGAACTGCCGATGGTGACGAAGATCGCCAACCAGTTTCTTGCCCGAAAACTGACGGCGCGCGTGGCGGTTGCCGACAGCTGGGGTGCTGCCCATGCTTGCGCCCGCGCAATCAATCGCGAAACGATTGTCGTTCCTCCGGGCGAGACGGCCCGTGCCGTCGAAAAACTGCCGATTTCGCTTCTGCGCCTGCCGTCAAAGATCGTCTCTGATCTGCGCATTCTCGGTTTCCAGACAATCGGCGAGCTTGCCAACACCCCGCGGGCCCCGCTGACATTGCGCTTCGGTCCGGAGGTCGGCCGCCGTCTCGACCAGATGCTCTGTCGTGTCGCCGAACCGATCGAACCGATCCGGACCGCAGAGCTGGTTGAAGTCTCCAAGGCCTTTGCCGAACCGATCGGGGCTGCGGAAACAATCAATAAATATGTTGGCCGTCTGGTCGTCCAACTCGTTGACGAACTCCAGAAGCGCGGGCTTGGCATTCGCCGTGCCGACCTGATCGTCGAGAAGGTCGACGGTACCAGACAGGCCATCCGCGCCGGAACCGCCAGGCCCGCCCGAGATGTCGCCTGGCTGACAAAACTGTTTCGGGACCGGACGGAAAAGATCGAGCCGGGCTTCGGGATCGAAAAGCTGATCCTGCTCGCCGTGATAGCCGAGCCTCTCGAGGAGGCTCAGAAAGCCTCTGCTCTGGTCGAGGATGACGTCACCGATGTCACGCCGCTGATCGACCTCTATGGAAACCGGGGGCAGAGGGTATATCGCGTCGCACCGGTCGCCTCCGATGTGCCGGAACGCTCTGTCCAGCGCATCAGCCCCGTCGCCGAACCGATCGCCGTTGCCTGGGTCAGCCATTGGCGCCGCCCCGTTCGTCTCTTGCCGAGACCTGAGTTGATCGAGGCGATCGCGCTGATGCCGGACCGGCCCCCAGTCTCCATCGTCTGGCGTGGCAAACGCCGCAAGGTCAAATGTGCCGACGGCCCGGAACGCATTTTCGGGGAATGGTGGCAGCGAGATGCCGAAATGGACGCCGTGCGCGACTACTTTGTCATCGAGGACGAATCCGGTGAGCGTCTTTGGGTGTTCCGCTCCGGCGACGGTATTGATCCGGAAACCGGGTCACACCGCTGGTTCTGCCACGGGATATTCGCATGAGCTATGCCGAGCTCCAGGTCACGACACATTTTTCGTTTCTGCGTGGTGCTTCGTCGGCGCAGGAGTTGTTTGATACTGCAAAACTCCTTGGGATCAGTGCGATCGGCGTCGTCGATCGTAATTCGCTCGCAGGCATCGTCCGCGCCCTTGAAGCATCCCGCGCGACGGGTCTCCGCCTCGTCGTTGGCTGTCGCCTCGACCTCGCCGACGGTATGTCGTTGCTGGTCTATCCGATGGATCGTCCGGCATATTCGCGGCTGACCCGGCTCATCACGCTTGGCAAGTCGCGCGGCGGCAAGAACAACTGCATTTTGCACTGGGACGATGTCATGGCTTACTCGGAAGGCATGATCGGCATTCTGGTGCCGGATCTGCCGGACGCCACATGCGCAGCACAGCTTCGCAAGTTGGCGCACGTTTTTGGTGATCGCGCCTATGTATCGCTGTGCCTGCGCCGGCGACCCAACGACCAGATGCGGCTCCATGAGATTTCCAACATGGCGGCACGGTTCAGGGTCAAAACCGTCGTCACCAATGACGTGCTGTTTCATGAGCCGGGTCGGCGGCAGTTGCAAGACATCGTCACCTGCATCAGGCACAATACCACGATCGACGATGTCGGCTTCGAGCGCGAGCGTCATGCCGACCGATATCTGAAGCCTCCGGAAGAAATGGCTCGCCTATTTCCGCGCTATCCGGAGGCCCTGGCACGAAGCATGGAGATCGTGCGTCGTTGCACGTTCTCGCTTGAGGAACTGACCTACCAGTACCCGGAGGAAGCCATTGTGCCGGGCAAGGATGCGCAGGCCTCGCTGGAGCATTATGTCTGGGAATGCGCGCCTGACCGTTATCCGGAAGGCCTTCCACCGGATGTTTTAAAGACCGTTCGGCACGAGCTCGATCTCATCCGCACCATGAAATACGCGCCGTATTTTCTGACGGTGTTTTCGATCGTGCGCTTTGCGAGAAGCCAGGGCATTCTCTGTCAGGGCAGGGGATCGGCGGCCAACAGCGCTGTCTGCTATATTCTCGGCATCACATCGATCGACCCCTCGACCAATGACCTCCTGTTCGAGCGTTTCGTCAGCCAGGAACGCGACGAGCCACCGGATATCGATGTCGACTTCGAGCATGAACGGCGCGAGGAGGTCATCCAATGGATCTACAAGACCTACCGACATGACAAGGCAGCCCTCTGCGCCACCGTTACGCGGTATCGTGCCAAGGGAGCGATCCGCGATGTCGGCAAGGCGCTCGGCCTGCCGGAAGACGTGATCAAGGCGCTGTCATCAGGCATGTGGTCCTGGTCGGAGGAAGTGCCCGACCGAAACATCCGCGAGCTCAATCTCAACCCCGACGACCGGCGCTTAGCGCTCACCCTGAAACTGGCGCAGCAGCTGATGGGTGCGCCACGCCACCTTGGCCAGCATCCGGGAGGATTTGTCCTCACCCATGACCGGCTGGACGATCTCGTGCCGATCGAGCCGGCAACGATGAAGGACCGCCAGATCATCGAGTGGGACAAGGACGATGTCGAGGCGCTGAAGTTCATGAAGGTGGATGTGCTCGCACTCGGCATGCTCACCTGCATGGCAAAGGCGTTTCATCTCATCCGTGAGGATAAGGGCGAGGATCTCGATCTGTCTACGATCCAGCAGGAAGACGCAGCCACCTACGCAATGATCCGAAAAGCCGATACGCTCGGGACCTTCCAGATCGAAAGCCGCGCCCAGATGGCGATGCTGCCGCGCCTGAAACCCCGCACCTTCTACGATCTGGTCGTGCAGGTGGCAATCGTCCGACCCGGTCCTATCCAGGGCGATATGGTGCACCCCTATCTTCGCCGCCGCGAAGGCAAGGAGCCGGTCGAATATCCCACACCCGAGCTTGAGGCCGTGCTCGGCAAGACGCTGGGCGTGCCGCTGTTTCAGGAGAGCGCCATGCGCGTCGCCATGGTCTGCGCCGGTTTTACCGGTGGCGAGGCCGACCAGCTGCGCAAGTCGATGGCGACCTTCAAGTTCACCGGCGGGGTCTCCCGCTTCAAGGAAAAACTCGTCTCCGGCATGGTCAAGAACGGTTATTCGGCGGAGTTCGCCGAAAAGACCTTTTCCCAGCTCGAAGGTTTCGGCAGCTACGGTTTTCCGGAAAGTCACGCGGCATCTTTTGCGCTGATCGCCTATGCATCGAACTACATCAAATGCCATTATCCGGATGTCTTTTGCGCGGCGCTTTTGAACAGTCAGCCGATGGGTTTTTATGCTCCAGCCCAGATCGTCGGTGATGCGATCAAGCATGGCGTCGAAGTGCGACCTGTGTGCGTCAACCGCTCGCGCTGGGACTGCACTCTGGAAAAGATCGGCAGCATTGATCGGCATGCTGTCCGGCTTGGGTTTCGGCAGGTAAAGGGACTGGCTGTCGCTGACGCAGCGCGGATCGTGACGGCACGCATGAATAGTCCTTTCTTATCCGTCGATGACATGTGGCGTCGGTCCAGCGTGCCGACGGAGGCCCTTGTCCAGCTGGCAGAGGCCGATGCCTTTCTGCCATCGCTCAAACTCGAGAGGCGCGACGCGCTCTGGGCCATCAAGGCGCTGCGTGATGAGCCATTGCCGTTGTTTGCCGCCGCGACTGAGCGCGAGATGGCGGCAATTGCTGAGCAGCAGGAGCCGGAGGTCGCCCTTCGGCAGATGACGGACGGGCACAACGTCATCGAAGATTACAGCCATACGGGCTTGACGCTACGGCAGCATCCGGTTGCGTTCCTGCGCAGGGACCTGTCGGCACGCAACATCATCCCTTGTGCGGAGGCGATGAATGCTCGGGATGGGCGATGGGTTTATACTGCAGGTCTGGTGCTGGTGCGCCAGAAGCCCGGGTCGGCCAAGGGTGTCATGTTCATCACCATCGAGGACGAAACAGGCCCTGCCAACATCGTCGTCTGGCCGTCACTGTTCGAGAAGCGCAGGAGCGTGGTGCTCGGATCCTCGATGATGGCAATCAATGGGCGGATTCAGCGGGAAGGGGAGGTCGTGCATCTTGTCGCGCAGCAACTCTTCGACCTGTCAGCGGACCTTGTCGGTCTGGCTGATCGGGATACCGGGTTCAGGCTGCCGGCGGGGCGGGGCGACGAGTTTGCCCACGGCGGCGGCGGGCCGGATTCGCGTGATCGACAAAAGCCTGTTGTCCCGCGGGACATGTTCACACCCGATCTCCATATCGATACGCTGAAGATAAAAAGTCGGAATTTTCAGTGATTTTTCGCTATCCCGGGAGCCGCGCCGCTTGGCGTCCCTCGAGGGCCCCCGCAGCATTTTTTTGGAAAACAGTAGAGTTGGCGTGCAGCCATGGGTGCCACATCAGCGCGATCATTACCGAACGAGGCTGAGCATGTATGGGAGTGGGACGACAGCGCGCTCTACAGCGGCGAATGGTTCGAGATCGCCGACGCATCACACGACTACACGTTTGAGATACTGCCGCCGCTCTCGATCAAGGCCGGGATATTCGCCATGCGCGAATTCCCGAACGGTTTGGTCACCAGCATCCTCTTCTCTCTGCCGGTCGACGGGTGCCTCCGGCACTTCCGCGGTTATTGCGACCTGGCCGACAAGAGCTCGCCCGAACGCATGCAAAGCGCTGTCATCGAACGCGAATCCAGGCCCTCCCTTGTGATGACGCACGACGAGAAGCTGGAACATATTTGGTCGCGCACTGCGGACGATTGTCTCGGTTATGCGGCATAATTCCTCCGTCGATGGACTTTCGTGAACGCTCGCGCGACAGGAGGATGCAATCGCATCATTGCGTGCCCGTGCCCATCTGCCAGGTGGCTCAGGCCAAACGGGACCACGAGCCGATAGTGACGCCGGCGGTTGTGATGACTGGGCAAGCTGCGGCTTGGACATTGGATCGGCGCGGCCTGGCGCAGGTCTAGCGTGGTTTCCTCTCAGCTTCGGCATCCGGGGTTTGCCTCTGGCCGTTCCGTCCTTCGGTTTCGTGGCGTCTGAACCGGCGCCCGTTCGGTTCAAGGCCGCTGTCGCGCCGCGGGGCGGCCGGTCATGCCGCTCTCGACAAAGCAGGCACGCGGGCTTCGCAAGGGCTTGTCACCCCTGCTTGACCGCCTGCCTGCTTCGCTCGATCTGGCCTGCCCGGGCCCTGATCCGCCCGGATTGCGCCTGTTCCTTTCGACCGCACCGAAGGACAGAACGGCCAGGGGGCCGACACTTCGGCGAAGCAAAGGAGACCACCATGGCAAAGTCAGCAACCCAATCCCGTCAATCAATCCGCCAATCCGCCCGCGTCGTGCCGCTGCGCAGAGGCGCCACCCTAGAAATGGTCCGCCTTTCATGCCCCGATGAAGCACAGGCGCTTCGGATCGCCGAAAGCTTCGGGACCGCCATTGTCGACAGCGATGGCATCCGTGACATGCACGAGCGCCTGATCGTCGAAACCGCCACCGCACTTTCCGATGGCCTTGGCGACCGGGCGATGCAGATCCATCTGCAGCGCATCGTCGGGGCCTATGTCGGATCGGCCCATGGCGCCGGCCAGTTCTACTCCCGCGCCGTCACCGAGGCGCGGAACGCCACCGCCAAGAGCGCTGCGGATGCCCGCGACGAGGATCTCGACGGTCCGGTCGGCTATGAGAGCGCCGCCCAGCGCAAGCGCGAATTCGCAGCCGACATGGGCATCCAGGCACATGCGCTCAGAATGGCGGCCGTCGGCGCTGTCGCAGCCTATGAGCAGGTGGTGGGCGAAACATGGAAACCCTTCGACCGGCCGGTCGAAAATCCCGGCCAGACGCTCGACCGCAAGGCGGCAGCAGTCCAGCTGTCAGCCTTCGAATAACATCCATCACGGCGGGGCTCCGGCCCCGCCTTTGTTCACGTCGACGAAGGTGTCCTGTTCTCGTCAGCTCGAAGTCACGAGGGCCTGTGCCGGCCACCGCCTCGGATCAACGACGGGACGCGACTTCAATGCGTCGACAGAAGGTCCCAACCTCAACCGCGCCGTTGCTAAGATTCCATCGGCTGCCGTGCGGCAGAAAGTGGTCCTGCTGGCGAAGCCCTCGCATTGGCTGCGGATGAAGATCGGGAATCTGTCCATTGCGACCCCGTCCCGCCTTCGGTCTGCCGGGCCGAGGGTCTCGCGCAAGGGCTTCGCCCTCCTTCACGTTGTTACGGCGCGTTCCGCGTGCGCTCATCCCTGATCTCCCCGGCTTTTGACCGACGTGACGGGGTCGCGATGGTCGCGACCTCCGAAAACGGAGGTTCAAGGATATGAAAAGAAAAGGGCAGGGCGAGCGCGCCGATCTCTATGCGCGGATCACCGACAGGATCGTTGCGGATCTGGAAAAAGGCGTCCGTCCGTGGATGAAGCCCTGGTCGGCCGCAAACACGACCGGACGGATCACCCGGCCGCTGCGCCACAACGGCGAAGCCTATAGCGGTCTCAACGTGCTGCTGTTGTGGTCGGAGAGCACAGCGAGGGGCTATGTCTCGCCGACATGGATGACGTTCAAACAGGCCTTGCAGCTGGATGGAGCTGTTCGCAAGGGCGAGACCGGAACGACGGTCATCTATGCAAGCCGCTTCACCAAGTCGGAGACCGACAGCAATGGCGGCGAGGTGGAGCGCGATATTCCGTTCCTTAAATCGTACACGGTGTTCAACGTGGCGCAGATCGACGGCCTGCCTGACCACTATCATGGCGTACCCGAACCGCTCCTGAGCCCGATCGAGCGCATCGGTCACGCCGACGAGTTCTTCCGCAATACCGGCGCAGTCATTCGGCACGGCGGCAAACAGGCATACTATTCTCCGGCCATGGACTATATCCAGATGCCACCGTTCGAAGCCTTCCGCGATGCCGCCGGGTATGCGGCAGTCCTCAGCCATGAGGCGACCCACTGGACGGCGGCAGAACATCGCGTGGGACGCGACCTGTCGCGCTATGCCAAGGACTGGACGGAGCGAGCGCGGGAAGAACTCATTGCCGAACTTGGCAGTTGCTTCCTCTGCGCTGACCTCGGTATCGCGCCGGAACTTGAGCCGCGGCCGGATCACGCGTCCTATCTGCAGTCATGGCTCTCGGTGCTGGCCAACGACAAACGGGCAATTTTCCAGGCGGCCGCGCATGCGCAGCGGGCGGTCAATTATCTCCACGGTCTTCAGCCAAGGGCGGATGCCTGCGCGACGAGGGAGGCAGTGTAATAGCGCCCCTCTCTTTTTAGAGCGTCCTTTGGTACTGCTCCCAAAATCTGAATCCGGGCAGCGCGGATTGACCGTTCGGGAGGAAAGCGAAGGCGATCTTGTTCCGTGCGGGCGCGAGCCAGTTTTGCTGCGACCAGCCCTCATACGTTGCGCATCAGCAACAGGTCATGTTTGCGGATACGAGCAAGCATGGGCGACATGTGCCCGATTGAAAACCGGAGCCGCCATCGACACGGAAAGTTCGGCGACGCTCCCCGGACTTGTCGCATTGGCACGGCAAATTCCCAAACGATCGATGTGGCCATTGCTGCCATCCATTCGGGCATAGGAAGTGGGCGTGGCCAACGCGGCCTCGATTTGACATGTCTGATCGAAGAGCGGCTGCGCCTCGATCGTTCTCCCGCAACGGCATCGCCCCCTTTCTTCCCCTGCGACCTGCGTTCGCATTCCTCGCGGTCCAAGAAAGCCGTCTCCCGCCGCCCTCCATTGCATTCCGGTCCCTTAAGGATGCGGTCCGATCGTCCCCGATCAGATCGACAGTCATCGAGGACGCGATGGTCGCGGCCCGATCAAACCGAAAGGATCACGACAATGGCAATCATCGGCGAATTCACCACCAACGGCAACACCATCCTCGGCCACGTACGCACTCTGACGGTCTCCATGAAGGCCCGTCTGAACCCGATCGAACGCACATCCCGCGACGCTCCCGACTTCCGGATCATGTCCGGAGCGGCCGAAGTCGGCGCCGCCTGGAGCCAGGTTTCCGGCGACGGAGAGCCCTACATCTCGGTCAAGCTCGACGATCCGAGCTTCCCGGCCCCGATCAATGCGGCACTTTGGCCGACCGAGAGGGAAGGCGACTATACGTTGGTCTGGAACCGCCCGAAGCGCGACGCCTGATCAAAGACGAAGCCCTGCCGGAAACGGCGGGGCTTTTCCCTTGTTCAAACCAAGAAGGAACCGGGCATCTAGCCCGCTTCTTCTTCTGGTCGCGATACGGAGAGGCGGGGCCTGCTCAGAGTGACCAATCGTGCCGCGAGCAAATGCCGGCCTCAAGGACTTCGCGTGGCCCCCCGATTTTGCTTCCGCTCCGGTTCCCTGCGCTTCAACAAAACCGGCACCCCACTCGCCGCCTCTGGCGGTCGCCGACGCGATCCCTGACCCCGTCATTTCCTCACGCCCCGCGGCGTCATCTTTCTCAAACGTCAAGGAGATGACGATGCTACTGGAACAACATGTCGAAGAACTGCGCGCCTTATCTTGACAGTCTGCACCGACTCTAGCGACTTGGCTACGTCGATGCGTATGCTGAGGGAAGGCGCTTTCCAGGCCGGTCGCAGCGCTCCCAAATAGCTGGCGGAGGCCGGCCTGGAGAGTGCCGGCGGCTCTAGCACCTCCCTTAGACGCGGGCTCCCGGGTGGGGGTCTGGGGGAGGGTTGGACAAACTATGCATATTTTTGACACTTCATCAAAGGTCACGCTCGAAGAACGGCGGGCCGCCGATGGCCTCGATGCCTATGTGCCGCGTATTTTATACGACGGTGAACTGTACGACGCCGACGTTGATCGCTTCTTTCTCGACCTGCCGCTCAACGGGGTCCGCTCCCGTCACTCTCTTCGCGCCTACGGCTACGACATCATGGTTTGGTTGCGCTTCCTCACGGAAGTTTGCGACAAGACCGTGTGGGGAGCTGCCCGCGCTGATGTCGTAGTCTTCCACCGCATTCGTAGAAGGGGCGAGCCGGGAAGTCGGATCTCGGCGTCGTCGTGGAACAGATCCATCGCTGCAATCGACAAGCTCTATGAGTGGGGAGTGCGCGAGGGACTTCTACCTTCGAGCCCTTTTTCGCATCGGGAGATCTGGCGACGCAATCGGACGCGGGGTCAGGGTAGGTTAGTCACGCGGAATGGTGCATTCGAAGGACGTGCCAATCAAAACACCATTCGCTTTGTCACGCTTGAGGCCTTTCGGCAGTTTCGGGATGTAGGGCTACGCGGCCTTACTGCCGACGGAGCCGAGCGGCCGGGAGCGCGCGACAGGAATGGACTTCGCAACGTGTTATTTGCGGAGTTGCTGGTGGTAACAGGCTTGAGGCTCGAAGAGGCGTCGTTTCTTCTGGCATTCGAGCTGGACGCTTTGCCCGCGGCGAACGCGTCTCGTGGTCAGACATGGCTCAATCTGCCGGCAGGTCTCACCAAGGGCGAACGCGGACGAGCAATCCTTATTCCCGATGATTTGATTCACCGGCTCCGGACCTACGTTCGTGTTGAACGCGCCCACGCAGTCACAAAATTCAAAGCTCGCCAAGGTTGGGATCTCGTGGAACGTCCAATCCTGGTGCGGCGGCCGAGCGCCGGGTCAGGCAATCTTTCGCTCCTTGACGGGCGAGCAGTTCCGCTGGAAGTCTTCTCGCCGGAGGAACGGGGCCGTTTGGTCATCTGTGAGGCGGATAACACGCCAATCGAACCAGCGGTTTTGTGGTTGACGGAGGTCGGTCAGCCGGTGCGCCCAAATTCCTGGGAAGTCGCATTCGCCCGGGCCTGCCAGCGCTGCCAGGCGAATGGATTTCCGATCGACATTAGCCCACACCAGCTCCGGCATACCTTCGCGGTCCATATGCTCGCAATGCTGATCCAGCGCCAACTCGGACGCCGATCCTTGGAGAGTTCGGCCGGACCGGCGGAAGGCTATCGCAGGATCCTCGGAGATCCTCTGCAACAGGTGCAGCGGCTTCTGGGCCATGCAAGTCTCGAGACCACTTCTATATATCTGGATCATATCGCCACGCGCGCAGATACAGTCGACACAGCCGTCGCCGAACTACTCGCGCTGCTGCCAGGCGGAGGTCGCTTATGAACAATCGACCCCGCAGGGGCCGGCCTGTCACATTCGGCCGCGAGTTCGTCGTCCCACTACAGGTATCGGCAGACGTGGTGTCAGGTCTACGATTTGATATCCAGACGCAGGATGGTGGAGAGGTTTCGCTTGACTACGCTCATCTGAAGCCGCGCTGGCTGGCCCTTGCATTCGGGCGTGCGCTACGTCGACTTGCTGGTCTTGGTGGACCCCTTTCCGTCAGATCGACTGTGGTCGTCTACGTCCGGACCCTGCCGCTGTTTTTCGCGTACATGGCCGAGACAGAGGATGTGCCTGACGCTCCCGAACTCCTTCAGGCGGGTCATGTCGATGGCTTCGAGGCCTGGTTGGCGGCAAAAGGAAAGTCGACCATCCACCTGCTGTTTATTTTGACGAAGATCATTGTTGCGCTGCGAGAGGTGGCATCCGAAGGGGCTGTTACATTTTCCGAGCAGCTTTGCGATCGGCTGGCCTATGTGACGCTGAGACCGATACCACCATCGCGTCCACGCGATGCATACAGCCCTTACATTGCACGGCAGCTTCGCGATGCTGCCCGGGCGGATATCATGGGGATCGTGCAACGCCTTCGCGATCCTAAGCCAATGAACTCGCACAGCGGACTGCTGGCTATGGAGAAAGAGATCCATGCGCACATCGAAGCCAAGGGTATTGTCCGCCACACAGATCCAAAATACCACGTTCTCAATGATGCCCGAAGGGTGCATGGCCTCTCATCGGAAAGGCTCTGCCATCAGCTTCACGAACGGCACTATTTGACGTTTCACGACGTCATCCCGCTCATGGTGTTTCTGGCGCTTGAGACCGGCCTGGAGCCCGAGTGCTGCAAGAGCTTGAGGGTTGATTGCCTCAGGAACCCTGCAAACGGCACGGTCGAGATTGCTTATGTCAAACGGCGGGCTCGTGGCGCTGAGCATAAGACACTTCGTGTGCGCGACGGCGGTCCGCGAACGCCGGGAGGACTTATCCGCCACGTGATCGCCTGGACCGCCACCGCCCGTAAACACCGCTCGACCGACTGCCTTTGGCTGTACTATGGGCTCGGCGGGCTAAAGTCGGGGGTCAATCATCCCCAGCAGCGCATCGACGCATGGACGACACAGCACAACATTCGCAATGATGACGGGCGGCCGTTCCATCTAACGCTTTCGCGACTTCGGAAGACCCACAAGGCGCTTTGGTATCTAAAGACCGAGGGACACATGACGCGTTTTGCCGTCGGTCATACCAAAGAGGTGGCCGCACGGCACTATGCCAATGTTCCAGCACTCCTCCCGCTGCACGAAAGCACGATCGCTGATGCTTTCACCGAGGCAGTCACGTCGGCTCTGTCGTCCACCGTTTTGACGCCAGAACAGGAGGAGACCTGGCGGGACGATCCGGTGCTCGCTTCAGAGGCGGCTCCAGCGGGATGCGATCCGATCTCACTTCTCGATGGAAAGCAGGATATCTGGCTGGCAAGCTGTGGCGGTTTCTTTTCCGGCCCCTATGCCGATCCCGGCTCGCCTTGCTCACAACCCTTTTGGGGTTGTCTCGAATGTCCGAACGCTGTCATCACCGCCCGCAAGCTTCCCGCCGTCCTGTCGTTTCTTGCTTTCATTGAGGACCAGAGGCTCTCGCTTTCCGCCAGCCATTGGGCGGCGAAGTTCGCAACCGCGCACGCTCGCATCACCATGCAGATCCTGCCAGCGTTCGGTCCGGCGACCGTCGAGGAGGCACGTCGTGTGCTCGCCAGCGAACCGGTATTCAACTACATGCCACCGGAGGCGTTACAGTGAAGGCCATCGCCAACCTTCCCATCGTCACTACTGATTTCGACAGCCGTCCCGTGCTGGCCACCGCAGCTCTGCGCCCCGGTTTCGAGCGGTCGAGCCTGTCGCGCTATGGCGACGACAGATGGGATTTGAACCCTGCGGTTTTTCGAGAGAACGTCCGCAGCTCCGACGCCACGGTGGATTTTAGTGTTGTCGACGATCCGAAGATCGCCGAGGCTCTTCGAGATTACCTGTATGTCCGCCTGAACACCGATCTGCCGGGATGCAAGTTGCGAGCGACACCGGTAAATGTCCGCCGTCTTTTTCGTTCCGCGCGCAGCTTCTTCAATTTTGTCAAGGCGGCCTACGGCGTCTTCGACCTCTGCCGCGTCGACCAGGCCCTGCTTGACGATTTCGCCAGGTTTCTTCGTCGAGGACGACGGCCGGTCATTGTCATGCAATTATTGGGCATTGTCTTCGACCTGTATATCTTCCGGAATCAGTTGACCGTGGCGAAGCTCTCCTTTGAGCCATGGGATGGTCGCAAGCCCGCCGAGGTCGCCGGATATAAATTCAGGGCGGAGGAGAACCGTACGCCACGGATCCCGGAAGCGATCATCAAACCGCTGCTCGCATGGTCGCTCAAATATGTGACCGTGTTCGCGCCCGATATTTTCGCTGCACGCAAGGAACTACTGGCACTCGAACAGCAGCACAAGGCGCTGACTGCTGAAGATGCGCTCGCCCCTCGCAACCAACGACGGACGCGCCGTCAGGCTCGCTTGCATGCATATCTCGATGAACGTCGTCGGCAGGGGCGCGGCATTCCAATCTGGCCTGCCCGGATCGGCGCGCCAGGATCATTCTCGGGATTCGAACCGCCTTTAAACTGGCAATTGATCTACCTGCATGTCGGCGCCGACGCCAATCTTCAACGATCTGCTGGCGGTCAACCCAATGACGAGATGAGGCGCATCGTAGAAGCTGCGGTCGGCGAACTAGGGACCGAGCTCGGTGGAATGGACACCGAGATTTCGATCGATCCTGATACCGGTCGTCCCTGGCGGCCTCGCTTTGACGCGCGGGCGTTGGCGATAGAAGAGCGAATGCTGCAGGCCGCCTGCTATGTCGTCTGCGCCTATCTGACCGGCATGCGCGACAGTGAAGTGCAGGCGATGCGTCCCGGCTGCTTGTCGGTCCGTCGTAGCGAGGACGGGCTGATCGACAGGCACCGCGTGAAGTCGGTCGCTTACAAGGGAAAGGAAGTCCGAGGCGAAGAGGCTGAATGGATCACCATCACGCCCGTGGCGACGGCAATTTCAGTCCTCGAACACCTTAACGTCCGCTCTGTGCAACAGCGAGGCACGGCGACGCTTTGGCCAGTCCTGTCCCTCGCCCACGCTCGAAAGCAGGCACTTGCAACGGACATTGTCACCAGACTGAATCAGTTTCGCGATTATCTGAACGAGCGATTTGGAACTGAGGCCGAGCCGATCATACCGCCGGGCCCCGATGGCCGACCGTGGCAACTCACAACACGTCAGTTTCGTCGAACAATTGCCTGGCACATTGCCAACAGGCCCTTCGGAACGATCGCAGGAATGATCCAGTACAAGCACGTCTCAGTCGCGACGTTTGAAGGCTATGCGGGCTCCAGCAGGTCGGGGTTTCTCGCAGAGGTCGAGACTGAACGGCGTCTCGGACAGATGGACGACATTCTCATCTATTTCGATGACAGGCAGCTGGGTTCGGGACTTTCCGGTCCAGCTGCAGTACGCATCGCCAAGTCGCTCGACGGCGCGGCGTCCCAGTTAAAACCGCTTCCCGGCATGATCGCTGATCGTGGTCGCCTCCGCGTCATGTTGGCCGACACGGCATGCACCCTCCATGTCGGCGTGTTGGCTGATTGCTTTTTTGATCCTGCTACCGCCGTCTGTCTTCGCCATGCCGCTGGCGACCAGGCTTCACCGATGATCTCGCTGTGCGAACCGTCGAGATGCCCTAACGCCTGTATAACAGTACGCCACCGCCCCGCATGGGCGGGCGCGGCGGAGAACGCCAGGAGCGTGCTGAAGGAGAAGCGATTGTCCGAACTTCAGCGCCTGGCTGTCGAGCAAGATCTTCAGAGGATCGAGAAGGTTCTCTCCGATATCGACGTCACAAGAGGATAGTTCATTAGGAATACGGTCGCGACCCCTGATCGGGGGCGCGGGTTCTCTTCTTTCTGCCGTCCTACTTTACGGCTACTCAGCCCGCCTCAAGGACGAGCGTGGGCCCCCGATTTTGCCTCCACTCCGTTTCCTGCGCTCCGACAAAACCGGCACCCCACTCGCCGCCGCTGGCGGTCGCTTCGCGCTCCTTGACCCGGGCTTCGTGCGCACGTCGCCCCGTTGACGTCATCAAAAAGGAGACGATCAACATGACTACTCTCGATCAAATCAACGAACTGCGCGCGGAGCTTCGGAGCTGCTATTTCACGAAGACCGAGCGCGCTATGGCTGAGGCCGAGCTTGCCACTCTTGTCGCCAAGGCACAGGCCGAGAACGAGCAGTTCGCAAGCGACATCGCACTCTATCTCGCTGACCTCGAATGAGGTCGCGATGATCTGGGAGGGGTGCCCCCTCCCAATTTTCAAACCCCTCGGGCTACACCTCAACCAAGGTGTCAGCTCGTCGGTGATGCATCAGCCGACCGATCCCAAGGAACGCCAGAACTGCGAGTGCGCCGAGCGCGGTCGTGATCGCGAGCGACCAGGTCGCGCCGATATTGGCCATGGCAAACGCCAAAGCGAACGGTGCGGTCGCAGAGACGATCAGCCTCGCGGCCATGACCTTGCCCTGAAGCCTGCCGAACTCCATGCACGTTCCAACACGCAGGAGAGACAGGTGAAATGCCTTCTGAAGGCTGGTAAGACGAAAGGACAGGTATACCGGAGGCAAGAGTAATGACCAGAGAAGAGATGCTTTCCTATTCTCAAGCAGTTTGTGACGGCCTTCGCGAGGATGAAGACGGTGTTAGACGTGAGGTTCTCACCCACGCGGGGAACAGATGGTCGCTCGGGGTCATACATACTCTCGGCGTCTATGGCAGGCTTCGTCACGCGGATATCGGTAGACGGATGCACGGCGTCACGCAGAGGATGCTCACTCGCACGCTACGCCAACTCGAAAGAGATGGCCTCGTCACGCGTCACGATCTCGTTGAGGTGCCGCCTCGGGTGGAATACGAACTCACAGAGCTCGGAATGGGTCTTCTCATTCGTATGATCCCGTTGTGGACGTGGGTCGTGGAGAATTCCGAGCAGTTTCGAAAGTCGCGCGAGGATTTTGATGTCCGTCCGCCAGAAAAGCCGTCCTGGCAGACGTTTTAACAATCGAAACATGCCGCCGCTCCGCTGATGTCGCCACGGTGTTCGACCGCGTAATGATATTGCTGCGGATCAACTCTTATTGGGAGTGCGGCTATACCGCACTCCCCATTTATTATCTTTTGTCGTTTGCACCTTAAAGGCCATATTACTTGCCAATCAGGTTCGCGTTGATCCAATCGGACACATCCGTCACCTTGATGCCTTCGCGTGCGTTGAACGTGCCTGCCTTGTCCCATGCCATTCCTCGCCCAATACCAAAGGCTGCGCGGTACTTGCGCATCATGTTTTGGGGGTCATTTGCCAGTTCTTCCATAAGGACGGGAACAGTCCATTCGGAGCGGTTGAAGGGCCGGTTCAAACTCGCCTCAAGCTTGTCCGCAAGCTCGCCATAGGTGACGGTGTCGCCCGCCAGGAAGACGATCTCGTTGCTGATGGTCGGCTCGTAGAAGACGATCTCAGCAGTGAGGACACCGATGTCGTCAGGCGTCGTCAGCGTAACGGCCGTATCGTAGCTCCCGAGGGCTCTGACGGCGCTCTTTTCCAAATCAACGACACCGAACTCTGGTTCAAAAAGATAGCTCATGAACATCCCGGTGGAAATGATGACCCACTCGGTTTTGCTCTGAGAACGCAGGAGTTCGCGAACATCGAGTTGAGCGTCAAAGATGTCCTGCGGACCGCCTCGACCAATCGCCTCGAAATCGACACCAAACTGCCAAGGAAAATAGCGGGGTATACCGGACTGCACCGCCGCCTTGGCCAGCTTCATCGGTGTATGAATCCCAGCAGCATAGCCAGCGCAGCCAATCACGGTATCGTAGTGTGAAAACAGAGATGCGAGTTCATCGACTGAGCTATTTACCAAATCGCCTGCGACGATCTCGATATGCAAGTCGCGGATTTCGGCGACGTCGCGCTGCTTAATCGATGAGTCTGATTTTATGGTACTGGCGCGAAGCAAAACGCTTACCTTTGCGTCATCAATGCCCCTGGCGCGACGGGCCAGATTGCGGAGGACGGGCATGCCGAGTTCCCCGGCCCCGAGCACGAGAATATTTCGTGACTTCACGTTGGAAACTGTCTGGTTCATCGATTTCAATCCTTCAAAACTCTATGTCACCGCTATTTGGCAAGGCGGGACCACGAAGAGAAGAAGGTACACGGATGATACTGCTACAAAATATAAAGACGATAATCCCGTTGTATTACTCTTACGCAGATATCCGTCTGCTTAGGGGGCCAGAAGCGACCTTGATCCTTGACTGTCAGGATAACGTGCCGAGATGAACCATTGCCACCCAGACGAGCGTCGCCAGATTGCCGCGGAGCTGGAACTGGCTCTGGCCGAACTGGCCGTTATCATGGCCGAGCAGGACGGTTCCGTTGACGCCGTGCCGCCCTTCTGAGGGTGGCATACACCCGCAATGCTGCCACCACCGTCCGATTGCCATCGAGATCGAGATCAGCTTAAGCGTGATGGCAAGCAGCGCCGATGACGCTGCGCCGTCTGCCTTTGGCGGCTCCCCCCCTGATGACCCCGCTTACCGCGGTGCGGCTTACTTGTTCAGCACATCTTTCAGTGCTTTGGCAGGCTGAAACGTAAGCTTCTTCGCAGCGGCAACCTTGATGGTGGCGCCGGTTGCCGGATTGCGAGCCTCACGCTCCGGGGTATCCTTGATCTTGAACTTGCCGAATCCCGGGATAGATGTTTCCGCTCCAGACGTGGCTGCCGTCGTGATCGACGCGAAGACGGTTTCGACGATCGATTTCGCCTGGGCTTTGGTCAGGTTCTGTTCGGATGCGATCTTTTCGGCGATTTCATTGGTTGTGGTCATGACGGTTTCCTCGTTAAAGACGGGAAAACCCTTTCAGGCGATCGTTACGTTGTCATGCGGTGATGTCCTTAGAGTGGCGCTCCTGCCGGGGTTTCCACAGTTTCTTGCCGGTTGATAGCCCCTTTTGCGCTTCTGCAGTACCAGTTCGAGAAAGCGCGATATCGCATCATTCTCATTGCCGAACACCTCGGTCATCTCCCCGCCAGCCTTGCCGATCCGTCCCCAGCTTCGCACGACGGCTATTTCGCCAAAAAGGGTTGGCCGGATCGCAAGCGCGTAATATCGGGCCATGTTCCTGTTGGCGTCGATCCTCTGGCAATAAAGCTGGTAGTGGTGTGTTCCCATCCCCGCATGATCGGCGATGCTCGCGATCTGGTCCAACGAGACTTACGAATCGAGAGGTCGCTTCCGATTCATTTCTGTGATGGATGCCTGTTGCGGTTTCGGCAGTGTCCGATCATCCTGACGCTCAAGCTTCCCGGTCTGAACGGTACGTCCGGGCGCGATCGTCGAGGTGAGCACAGCCGGTAAATCAGATGGCGAGCTGTCTTCGCTTCCAATCGTCAGTAGGTCCATGTTCAGGCATCGCATGTTTTCGAAAAAGGAGGATCAAATGTCACCCTTTGAGGAAGCGGCGGCCGCGACGACTACGATACAGGAGCATCTGTCATCTACACTGGAGAAGCATTAGGACGGGTTGAGCTAGCACATCGTGAATTCTTCGGTGTCCATGCTCATCCTTCAACGAGACACAACGACCTGATCGAAGCGCTAGAAGGCGATCGACGCGGCACTGGCGCTGATGAAGGCAACGAAATGGCCAATAGAAGCCGAATACGGTCCGCAAGAAAACGCCTGGGCCGTCAAGGTCCCAGCTTGGCAAACCTGTTGGGCCTGGCGTGCATATCCATGTCCTTCCGCCTGAAATAGATCGCCCGCCCGCAGCGGATCGGACTGTGGCCCTGGACGATAATGATCTGCTCGTCCTTGCGCATAGATTGGGTGATTTCGTGCGGCATTATCAACGGGCGGCGCTGGAAATTGATGTTTTCTGATTTGAGCGATGCGCTGTTTTTCGCACCCCAGCCGAGATTGCGAGAACTGCCTTTGACTTCGACAGTCATTTCTCCACATTGGGCTGAGACGTTGCGGGCGGTATCCAGTGCCTTGATTGCTGCGTAGCTCGCGAAAGCGCAGCCGTCGATCCATGAGACCGCGCCGTCCTTTCCGAAGTGCCGTTCCAGTTGCCCGACGGACTGGTACATCAGCATCATGCTGACGCCATACTTGCGACCGCGATCGCGAGCCTCTTCAAGCACGCGCATGTAGCCAAGCAGATCGACTTCGTCCAAAATGAACAACGCTCGCCTCGTGAACGCACCATCCGCTTCGACCATCGCGTTGATCAGCGAGCCGATGATCACCCGACCGATACCGGGATAGGACCGCAGGATCGATGCGGGGATATTGATAAACACGTCTTTCTTTCCGCCAGCGATCTCGCTCGATTTGAACGTGTTGCCGCAAACCAGTGCCGCGTAATTATCGAGCGACAGCCATTGCGTATCTTTCGATGCCGTCGAATAGACGCCTGAGAACGTTTGCTCGGTCATGTTAACAAAAACGCCGAGCGTTTCGCGGATGAAGGCGGACGTGGAGTGTTCCTGTACGTCGCGCAGCATGGCGAGCACGGAGGTTTCCGGCTCGGAGACGATCTGGCGCAGGCTGCGCAGGTTTCGCCGTCCTGCACATTCCGGTGACAGCATCACATGCGCTAGAAGACCAGTCAGCAGATTGTGCGCCTGCGATTGGAAGTAAGAGCCAGTCGACGATTCGAAGCGCAAGCTTTCCGAGAGTAACATGTGCGCAATGCCGACAATGTCCTCTTCCTTTTTTAGCGAGTGCTCGATTCCGTCGAGCACGTTAAATCCCATGACCGGATTTGCCGGATCGAGCACAACAACCTCTCGGTTGAGTTTATCTCTTCGGTGGTCAACGACCATCGGGGCCACCTCGGTGGACGGATCCAGGCAAATGAGGGGACCCGTATATCTGAGCGCCGTCGGCACGACGTTGCTGGTGGTCTTGAAGCCACCGGAGCCCGCGAAGAAAAGCATGTGAGTCGAATCGAAATCCTGGGAGTAGGTCAGCAGCGGGGCTTTGCCACCACGTCCCCAGGTGGCCGGATCGTTCGGATCGAACGGCAACTCATGGACGAGTTCCTTGTCGACCCTGTAGCGCTCGCCGATGACGATTTCGCCATCATCGGGAAACAGCCGTGCCGCCGCCGACATCGGCAGCCAGTCTGCATCTCCGAATGTTCCGCGCCTGGCGCGCGTCACCTGTTCGGGCACGACGCTGGAGATGCGCGCCGCGACCGCGGCCGCCATGAATCCCATCGCTGCGCCAACGACCGCAATCATGTCGACGAATGATAGCGCCTGATCCCAGGTCAGCACACCGCTCTCTACGAGCGGCTGAAGCCGACCGAACTCGCGCATCCCGTAAAAGCCGGCCACCAGGAAAAAGCATAGAAAGCTTGCCAATGCCACGGGCCTTCGCCGATGGAGGGGCAGCGCCCAAACTGCCAGCAATCCAGCCAGCGGCCCGAACAAAAGGACGGGCAACGGTGACGCCCGAAGGAACCAGTATTGCGTCTTGCCTGTGATGCCGGCGGCCAATTCAGGCCAACGCCAGTGGGCGACGTAAAAGGAAAATCCGGTGACGGCGATGGGAATGGTGATAAGCAACAGGCTCGGATGCTGTTTGGCCTTTCCCTTCATTCCGCCACCTTCAAAAAGCGTTCTAACCCGCCGTTGGATGCCGCATCCCTGAAGGCCAGCTCTCCGATATCGCACAGACGCCGATGTTCAGGTGTCCCCTGCACGACCCGCTTCATTTCGAGAAGTCCGCCAAGCAGGAAAGCCCGATCGGCGTCCGACAGGCCCGCGCGAACGACAATGTCACCGAGCAAGAACTTTTCTCTCGCTCCCTTCTTTCGGTCAGATGTCATGAGGAACCTCCGTTTCCGAACCAGTCGCTCCATTTGCCTGTCCACGCGGCGAAGCAGGTGAGCCAGCGGCTTGCTTCTTCTCGCCGTTGCGAAATCGCGCTGCGATCTCGTCGAAGATGCGATCCACCTCCTCGTCAGCGATCTCCATCTCCGCCAATCCCGACTTCGTCGCCGCACGCGCGAAACGATCAGCTGATTTTACTATTAAAGTTTTTCTTCGTTCGCGAAGCTTCTCGATTTGAGCATCAATATCCATGAGCGCAGACTTGGTAGTCATAACTGAGTCCTCTCAACCTCTTTGGAAATTTCTATTCCGTCATTTAACTGACTAGAAAATGTTAGTCAAAAGCACTACCGTACACAAGCCCCCAAACGTCTGTATTGGAAATCCCAGCTGGGCCGTCTTCCGGAAAAGCAGCATCGGTCTTGTCAGGCCGATTGATTTGAGGGCGCAATATACGTCGCTGACGCGACGTGCCTGGAAGGACTGGAGACGTCAGTGGCGATCATGTTCGTCAGAGCGCAGGTGATCAGCAGGGGAGCGGGACGCAGTATCGTTTCGGCCGCCGCCTATCGTCATCGGGCGCGGATGATGGACGAACAGGCCGGAACCTCCTTCAGTTACCGTGGCGGCGGCGCCGAACTGAAACACGAGGAGTTGGCGCTGCCGGACCAGGTACCGGCCTGGCTGCGCGCGGCCATCGATGGGAAGAGCGTCGTTGCGGCCAGCGAGGCTCTTTGGAATGCAGTGGACGCATTCGAAACTCGTGCCGACGCGCAGCTTGCCCGCGAGTTGATCATCGCGCTTCCGGAAGAGTTGACGCGATCAGAGAACATCGCCCTTGTGCGCGAGTTCGTCCGGGACAACCTGACGTCCAAGGGCATGATCGCCGACTGGGTTTATCATGACAGGCAAGGCAATCCACACATCCACCTGATGACTGCGCTTCGACCTCTGACGGAACAGGGTTTCGGGCCGAAGAAAGTGCCGGTGCTTGGCGCCGACGGCGAGCCGTTGCGGGTCGTCACGCCGGACCGACCGAAGGGCAAGATCGTCTACAGGCTCTGGGCCGGCGACAAGGAAACCATGAAGGCATGGAAGATCGCCTGGGCGGATACGGCCAATCGGCATCTGGCGCTTGCCGGCCATGAGATCCGCCTCGACGGGCGTTCCTATGCCGAACAGGGGCTCGACGGGATTGCCCAGAAACATCTCGGGCCGGAAAAGGCAGCGCTTGCCCGCAAGGGTGTCGCGATGCATTTCGCGCCGGCCGATCTCGCGCGCCGGCAGGAGATGGCCGACCGGTTGCTGGCCGATCCGTACCTACTCCTGAAACAACTCGGCAACGAGCGCTCCACCTTCGACGAACGTGACATCGCCAAGGCACTGCACCGCTACGTCGACGATCCCGCTGATTTCGCCAATATACGTGCCAAGCTGATGGCCTCCAATGACCTCGTGCTGTTGAAGCCGCAACAGGCTAACCTGCAGACCGGCAAGGTGGCCGAACCTGCGGTCTTCACCACACGCGATATCCTGCGCACCGAATATGACATGGCGCAGTCGGCGGAAGTTCTGGCCCGGCGCAAGGGGTTCGGCGTCGCCGCGGCGAAGATTGCGGCGGCTGTCAGAACCATAGAAACCGCCAATCCGGAAAATCCGTTCACGCTTGATCGCGAACAGGTGGAGGCTGTCCATCATGTCGCCGGCGACACTGGCATCGCCGCTGTGGTCGGGCATGCCGGTGCGGGAAAATCGACGCTGCTTGCCGCGGCGCGCATCGCCTGGGAGAGCGGCAACTACCGCGTCTTCGGGGCGGCGCTTGCTGGCAAGGCGGCCGAAGGGCTTGAGGATAGTTCCGGCATCAGATCGCGCACGCTCGCCTCATGGGAACTAGCCTGGGAGAACGGACGCGATCTCCTCGACCGGCGGGACATATTTGTCATCGATGAAGCTGGCATGGTCTCGTCGCAGCAGATGGCGCGTGTGCTCAAGCGCGCCGAGGAGGCTGGAGCCAAGGTGGTTCTGGTCGGCGATGCAATGCAGCTTCAACCAATCCAGGCCGGCGCAGCCTTTCGGGCGATTTCCGAACGGATTGGTTCTGCCGAACTTGCCGGTGTGCGGCGCCAGCGTGAAGAGTGGGCGCGAGAGGCCTCCCGTCTTTTCGCCCGCGGCAAGGTCGAGGAGGGGCTGGATGCTTATGCGCAGCGGGGGCATATTGTCGAGGCGGAGAGCCGGGCTGAAGCTGTGGAGCGCATCGTTGCTGACTGGACGAGCGCTCGCCGCGACCTCATCCAGCAATATGCCGATAAAGAACAGTCGGTTCGCATGCGTGGTGACGAACTGCTCGTTCTCGCCCATACCAATGACGACGTAAGGCGGCTCAATGAAGCGCTGCGCAACGTCATGAAAGATGAAGGCGCCCTGACCGTCTCTCGTGAATTTCAAACGGAACGAGGCGTGCGGGAGTTCGCCGTCGGCGACCGGATCATCTTCCTCCAAAACGCCCGGTTCCTCGAGCCGCGTGCGCAAAGGCTTGGACCCCAATATGTCAAAAACGGCATGCTCGGCACGGTCGTCTACACCGGCGACACGCACGGCGACCCACAACTATCGGTCCGTCTCGATAATGGCCGGGATGTCGTCATTAGCGAAGACAGCTATCGCAATGTCGATCACGGTTATGCTGCGACCATTCACAAGTCCCAAGGTGCGACCGTCGACAGGACATTCGTGCTCGCAACCAGCATGATGGATCAGCACCTGACATACGTGTCGATGACCCGCCATCGCGACCGGGCCGATCTTTATGCCGCTCGCGAGGACTTTGTGCCGAAGCCGGAATGGGGGAAAAGATCCCTGGTTGATCACGCCGCAGGCGTCACGGGCGAGCTGGTCGGAACCGGCAATGCGAAGTTCAGGCCGCAAGACGAGGATGCCGATAAAAGCCCCTACGCCGATGTGAAAACGGACGACGGAAGCGTGCATCGGCTCTGGGGCGTAAGCCTTCCGAACGCCCTGGAGGAGGCCGGCGTGTCGGAAGGCGACACGGTGACGCTGCGCAAGGACGGTGTCGAACGGGTGACGGTGATGGTGCCCGTCATCGACGAAAAAACGGGAAAGAAGAGGCTCGAGGAACGGACGGTCCATCGAAACGTCTGGACTGCCAAACGGATTGAAACGACAGAGGTTCGCCGGCAGCGCCTCGAGGAGGAGAGCCATCGGCCGGAACTGTTCAAGCAACTGGTGGAGCGTCTTGGCCGCTCCGGCGCCAAGACGACGACCCTCGATTTCGAGAGCGAGGCCGGCTACCGGGCGCACGCCCGCGATTTTGCCCAGCGTCGCGGTATCGATACGCTCTCTGGGGTCGCAGCCTGGATGGAGGACGGAGCGGCGCGGCAGCTGGCGTGGCTGGCGCAGAAGCGCGAGCAAGTGGCGAAGCTTTGGGAGCGGGCGAGCGTGGCGCTCGGCTTCGCGATCGAAAGCGAGAAGCGTGTTTCCTATAGTGAGGAACGAGCCGAAACCCGGACGGCAAAAATTCCGACGGATCGACAATATCTCATCCCGCCGAAAACATTGTTTTCCCGTAGTGTCGGCGAGGATGCCCGCCGAGCGCAGCTTCGCTCGGATCACTGGAAGGAACGCGACGCCATTCTTCGCCCAGTCTTGCAAAAGATCTATCGCGATCCCGAAGGTGCGCTTGCAAGACTGAACGCGCTTGCCTCCGACGCGCGGATTGCGCCCCGCGAGCTTGCCGACGATCTTGAGGCCTCGCCGCAGCGTCTCGGCCGTCTGCGTGGATCGAATCTTCTTGTCGATGGCCGCGCGGCCCGCTTCGAGCGCGATGCGGCGGTGTCGGCCTTGTCCGAATTGCTGCCGCTGGCGCGTTCCCATGCCACAGAGTTCCGCCGCCAGGTCGAACGCTTCGGCATGCGAGAGGAGCAACGGCGCGCGCATATGTCGTTGTCGATCCCGGCGCTTTCCAAACCGGCTATGGCGCGCCTTGCCGAAATCGAAGCCGTACGCGAGCGCGGTGGCAAGGATGCCTACAAGACGGCCTTCGCCTACGCGGCGGAGGATCGCCTTTTTGTTCAAGAGGTGAGGGGGGTCAACGACGCTCTCAACGCTCGCTTCGGCTGGTCCGCCTTCACCGACAAGGCAGACACTGTTGCCCAGCGCAACATGATCGAGCGCATGCCGGACGACCTTGACCTCGACCGGCGCGAAAAGCTCAATCGTCTTTTTGCCGCCATACGCCGCTTTGCCGAAGAACAGCATCTTGCCGAAAGGAAAGATCGCTCCAGGATCGTTACCGGCGCCAGCGTCCTGCCTGGGAAAGAGACGGTGCCGGTGTTGCCAATGCTTGCAGCTGTAACAGAGTTTGAAACCCCGATCGACCACGAGGCGCGGGAGAGGGCGCGAGCTGTTCCTCACTACAGTCAAAATCGCGCCGCCCTTGCGAACGCGGCAGCGCGTATCTGGCGCGATCCGGCAGGTGCTGTCGGAAAGATTGAAGATCTGATCCTGAAGGGCTTTGCCGGTGAGCGGATCGCTGCGGCCATCAGCAATGATCCCGCTGCCTACGGCGCGTTGCGAGGCTCCGGCCGTATCATGGACAAATTGCTCGCTGTCGGCCAGGAGCGGAAGGAGGCTTTCCGTGCCGTCCCGGAGGCGGCAAGCCGTGTGCGGTTATTGGCCACCTCATTTAGGGCCGCATTTGATGCAGAGAGGGAGGCGATCACTGAGGAGCGCCAGCGCATGAGCATTGCCATCCCGGGACTGTCGCCGTCCGCCGAAGATGCACTGAGAGAACTCTCAGTGGCGATGAAGAAAAAGAACTTCAGACTCGACGTCGCTGCCGGCTCGCTCGATCCCGCGATTAGTAAGGAGTTTGCAACCGTCAGCCGCGCCCTCGACGAGCGCTTCGGCCGCAATGCCATCCTGCGTGGAGAGCTGGATGTTATCAATCGCGTGCCGCCTGCTCAGCGCCGTGCGTTCGAGGTAATGCGGGAACAGTTGAAGGTGCTGCAGCAGGTTGTCCGCATGCAGGCAAGCCAGAACATCGTAGCAGAGCGCCAACGGCGTGTACTCGACCGCGCCCGCGGCGTTATCCTCTTTAACCAATGAATGGAAAGGAGATGAATATGGCTGGGAAGGAGATTTCTTACGACGCAATCGTCCGCGCTGAGGTCGGCGCCCAGGTGCGTCATATGCCTTGGTGGTACTCTGGATAGCCGCGATGCGTTGTTCAATTTCGACAAGCCGCGCCTCATCTGTCTCAATAGCAGGGTCGCCTTCAGCGCAGGCTTCGATCTGCGCCTGCAATTCATCGAAGGTCTCCCCAAGAGCCTAAAGCTCGGCCTGTTCTTCCTCTGTGAGCTCTCGTGTTTGCGGATAAATCTGCCCGTAGCCGTCTTCGGTGACACCGTCAACATCGCCGCGCGGCTTGAAGGAGTTGCTGAACCTGGAGGCATAGGTGTCTCGCGGTCCATCAGAGATCACGTCGTGAAGCAAAGAAAGCTAAAGTTTGAGGACGCTGGCTTTCAGTACGAGCCTTTCAAAACAATACGATTTCGGGATGGTCTTCTTCGCTGCGATCGGCGAAGTCTTGCTCATTGTGTTCGAAGGGAGAAGCGATTCCGATGCTTGGCTGACACCTGTGCTGAGCTTGTCCCTCATGCTGTTCGCTTGCGGCAATGCGTTGCGTGGCCGGAAGATGGTCAGCCGGCTCACGAGCGTCAACGACCGCGTCGCAAGCTGGGAGTTCTAATGTCAGTTATCTAACCCACTTTGATGGGTTGAATAAATTGAAAATATGCATTATTTGAACCATTGAAAGGGTTAATTAATGCGCCTAACGCTCCAAACCCATTTTTATGGCCAGTGGCATCACGCCGCGACGCTAGAACTTAAGGATGACGCGGCCGGCTTCCAGGGCGCGTCCATCGTCGATTACGATCTCGACTATTTCGTCACAATTGCATCTGCGGAGTTCGCGGGTGGAAAAACGGTTCGCGACCATCGCGCGTTATCTGTCCGATATCCCGTTGATCTCGAAAATCGATATAGCCGCAACTGGCCGCCCTTCCTCTTGGATCTCATGCCCCAGGGGCATGCGAGGCGAAAGCTTGCCGAGCATCTCAGTCTTGCTGAAGGCTCGCGCGCTTCTGATCTCCCGCTGCTTCTGCGATCGGCGGCGGGCGGCATAGGCAATATCCGGATCAAAGAAGCGGCGGAGGCCGAGACGGAACGGCTGCGCGGTGTTGAGCGCCAAGGCGTTACAGAAGCGGAAATCCTTGAGCGCTCGGATCGTTTCATGGAAGTCGCCGATCGCTTCGGAATGCTCGCCTCTGGCTCAAGCGGCCTGCAAGGCGAATGGCCTAAGGTCTCGATGACCCAAGCGAATGACGGTCTCTATTATCCCGACAGCTTCGTGACTGATGATGAAGCCGTGCGCCACGTCATTGTCAAGCTGGTCCGCAGCAACGAGCCCGTGGACCGCCTTATACTCGAAGGCGAAGCCCTCTATTCGCGGATCGCTCAAGAGATCGGCCTGAATGTGGACGAACCTTCGACCTATGCCGAAAGTGTCCTGATCATTCCTCGGTTCGACCGGAAGAAAAAAGAAGGTGGCGGAACCGTTAGGCTGGGCCAAGAAAGCCTGGTATCCGCGATCGGCGTTGCTGATTTCGGTCATGTCGGCTCGCACGAGGCCTACATCGACGTTTTGCGCCAATATTCTGCCAATCCCTTCGCGGACATTGTCGAATACCTGAAGCGGGACATCGCCAATTTGGCGCTCGGCAATCCCGATAATCACGGCCGAAATTCTGCACTGAGTAAGCACCAGGACGGCACGATCCGCCTGTCTCCGCTCTTTGATTTCGCGCCAATGCGGCTTGCCAAAGAGGGGATCGTTCGTTCCACCCGCTGGGCGATGATGCGGGACGTTGGTCGCGATCACCTTCCCGATTGGAAACGCATTTGCGCTGAACTGATCCCTGATCCTGATGAGCAGAATGCGCTCGCAGCTGACCTTTCCGTGTTTTCCGAATACCTCCGGCAAACACCGCCTATGGCGAAAGATATGGGTGGGTCTCCGGAAATTCTAGAGCGTGCAATGGGACGCTGCATTGAAATCGCGGAGAGCGTTCTGGCGGCGTGCCAGTGATGCCGGAGGACAGCTAAATGGCTCGATGGAGAAAGCCAACGAAAGAGGAAATTCTTGAGAACCGGCGAACACTGGCGGAACGCGCTCGGACTGGCGACTTGAGGTTACCTGAGGCTGTTGTTGAAATCCGAAGGGGGCTTGGTTTGACGCAGGACGAATTCGCCAAGACGCTATCGCTCACCAGGCGCCAAGTTGCTGAGATCGAAGCCGGGACGGCGAACCCAACGCTCGAAACTTTAGGGAAGATTGGCCGATTGTTCGGATTTACTGTGGGGTTTATTCCGAAGGCGCAATGATGGCTGAATTTTCTCGGAGGATGGGCGTTGGTACTAAGGGTCGAATAAGAGCAGTCCGAAATCGTACGATAAGGTAGATCGGAGCATGAACAACGTCGTAGGCTAGATCTTGCGCATTGGATCTTTGTGGATTGCCATTGACATACGCCAGTTTTCATTTTTCTGTCCGGCCCGACACGACAACGCGCAGCGCAGATTGGTCAGGGATGGAATCGGGCGATGGCAAAGCGCAAGCTTCTCAACGATCAATATCGACAGAAGCTTGTCGACATACCAGTCGACGAGGACAGCCTGATCCCACAAATTCGTTGTCATTGGCGGATCGCCTGGAGATCGAACTGCGGAGACGTGATCACAACCGGCAAGGCTTTGCCATTCCGCTATGTCTGATGCGATACCGCCGCTCTTGATTTCTCGCCTGCATCATTGCCCATGCCGTGTATCTTTTATCCCCGGAATCCGAAACGAAAACGAAAACGGCGAAGGAAACACATTCTTGCGACTAAGCGCAAACTATCCCATAAACATCATCTTGCATTTGGTCACTGGTCATCGTTCTGTTTCAGCTCATCGGTCTGACTTCATAAAATGACAGGCCCCGGTGAGGTGGACGGATGGATGTTGTTTGGCAGGAGTGACTTAAACTTGGGGCGACATTTTCGTAGAGTGGATAAACGCAACCCACATCATTGGTTGCATTTGCCGTCAGTCATAACACTCAGTCTGACGTTGCTCAATGCATGCGCCGGTCGCCCTACCGGTGTTCTTGAACCTGTGCCAGCCAGCCCGTCAGCCGCTCGTGTCGAAATGTTGGTCGCCACTACTCGAGATCGGGCGGCAACACCGGGCGAGATGTTCAGTGGCGAGCGAGCACGCACTCCAAAATTCGCAGACATCACGGTCTCTATTCCCCCTAAGACAGTTCGCAGGGTGGGTGAAGTCGATTGGCCGCGCAGGCTGCCGGCGAATCCGGCGACGGATTTTGCGACGCTCAAAGCCGACGAGATCGACCGTGACGCGGCGGAGGATTGGTTAGGTAGTCATGTGCGCAAGAGCTCTGACCGCAGCGTTCTCGTCTTTATCCATGGCTTCAATAACCATTTCGAGGATGCAGTATTCCGTTTCGCGCAAATTGTTCACGATTCGGGAACGGACAGTGTGCCGGTGCTCGCGACGTGGCCGTCACGCGGGAGCCTACTCGCTTATGGCTACGACCGCGAAAGCACCAACTATACTCGCAATGCAGTGGAACACTTGTTCCAGTCCTTGGCGCAAGATTCCGACATCAAGGAAGTATCGATACTGGCTCATTCAATGGGCAATTGGCTGGCGCTGGAGTCCTTGCGGCAGATGGCCATTCGAAACGATGGTCTACCGAAAAAGTTCAAGAATGTGATGTTGGCGGCGCCGGACGTCGACGTTGACGTATTCGGCTCGCAGATCGCCGACATGGGTAAACAACGGCCGCGTTTCACCCTCTTTGTCTCTCGCGACGACCGTGCGCTGGCCGTTTCCCGCCGAATCTGGGGAAATGTCTCCCGGCTGGGGGCCATCGATCCGGAGCAGTCACCTTATAGAGAAGAACTGGCAGCAAACGCGATCACCGTCATCGATCTCACTAAGGTCAAGGCCGGCGACAATCTACACCACTCCAAGTTTGCAGAATCGCCCGAAATCGTCCAGCTGATCGGTCGCCGCCTGTCCGACGGCCAGACTCTCACCGACAGTCGTCTTGGACTTGGTGATCATGTCGTCACGGCGACCGCCGGGGCGGCTCAAACCTTAGGAACCGCCGCGGGCCTGATCTTGTCGGCACCGGTGGCTATCGTCGATCGAAACACACGGGAGAATTATTCCCACCACGTTAAGACACTAGTCGGACTTTCCGACGGAGCAAGGCCGCGCAACGCCGCCACGACCCCCCTCGGTAAAGCAATACATGCGCACGGTGGCAGATCTGTTCGGAATTGACATGGTCCGGCCACTCTAAATAGCTTTGACGGTGGTCGTTGATAACTTGGTACGCCTTATCTTCACCGGGTTCCTTCAGTCAGCCATGCGCCATTGCCTGCGTTTCTAAACGTCGTGCTCACATTACCGCATTTTGGGCCAAATACGATCAGATGCACGCGTAGTACGATGTCGCTATTGGAAATAACATTCCTCATAATACGTAGTCTTTCAGTATGGACGGCGCAACTCAGAGGGAGTAATGCCCCAAGCGCGTTTCATCTGTGACGTCATGTGACTGTGGCTTGAAAAGCCAACCGCGGTCGCGATCTGATTCAGAGGTAAATCGCGACCAAGGATGAGTTTTCTTGCCTCATCAAGACGTGCGTTAAGTATGTATTGGTGAGGAGTCTGGCCCGTCGAATGTTTGAATGCGCGAATAAAATGACTGGGCGAAAGGGCTGCGACCGTGGCCAATTCTTCCGTTGTAAGAGTTCTTGTCTTATTCGCGTGGATAAAATCTCTAACCTTTCGCAGCGCCAACGGAGACAGTCCTCCGCTCGGAATTTTTCGTCCTGTCAGCGTCGAATAATTGCGAAGCACGTGGGTGTAAGAGACGGTGATTAATGCGTCCAGCAATTCTGGACTAAGAGCATCGCCGTCGTCGAGTTCCTTCAACATCCACAACGCAAGCGTATGGAGTTGTTTGTCGATGAAGCCAAATTGCGGGGGCTGAAGCTCAAATGAGCTATTGCTCAATTCCGCACCCGCCAACCGCTCAAGCCGCATGGGATCGATGTCAATACGGACGCCGTCGATTGTTCCCGTCCAAGTGCCCAAAACCTGACTGTTGCACGGGATTACGTCTACAGCTCCTGGCAAAATAGCGCCCGTATACTTTCGATCGGTATTTACCGCTAAGTTCCACCCCGAATCCGGCGACAGGTGTATAACCAACGCGTGTGCGTTCTGAATGTAGTTTATCTCATTGGAGCCGGTACGGGTATAGCATACGGCCGCACCGTTCAATACAATCTGAGGCCCCCAAGAGAGTGATCTACCCTTTAACATTGTTGTGCCCAAAATTTTTAGACGGCTACTAACGATAAACTCAGGGATTGGCCGGATTCGATATGGCAATGCGCTGCGGCTGGGCTGGCCATCTCGGCTTCGAGATACACTCCTAGCGCAACAATTACGACGATTACATCACCCCTCATCCTTCATACAACTCGATTTTGCGGATTATGTAAATATATCATTATGATACGGATCTCTACACAGAGCCAGCGCTATCAAGATTTTACCATTTTTCCACGTTCTTACCATTATCTGTTGCCCAACTCGCTCTGAGGGGATGATCCCTGACACTTTATGTGGTCTTTCTTATCCAAAAAATCGAAGCACCGCTTTGGCGGCTTGCATTCCTTTTTCCAGGGACAGTAGGAGAGAGCATGAGCAAAAGACAGGTTTGGTTGTCGAAAGTGAACATGTCTAATATTATCAGGCATGTTGGAAAACGAGCCAAGATCCTCGCTGTTAGTTTTGTCTGCCTGGGGCTTATGGTCCCATCTGCGTCAGCGGCGACCAAAGATTGTGATGGCGTCGAGCTTGAGCTAACAAAAGTGCGCAAGCAAGATTATGCCGCTGTGGTTGCATCGGCGGTCGATCACAAAGTCAAGCCTGTGCAGGTGGAATTCAATGCCATTCTGGAGAGTGACGACTGGGCTGCGGCGTATGTTTCCACGCCCATCGCCGACGACGGCATGATGTTTTTCCAGACCGTCAACGGAAAGAAGCAATTTCGAGACGTCTGGGCTGGATATGCTGACGATTCAGATAGGCCGGATCTGATTAAATGGGCGCGGAAACTTGGAGCTCCTGAGAAACTGGCCCGGTGTTTCGCCCAGATTGTTACTGACTGAACTTTCAGGAACCTGGTTCTCCTGCAGCCGCTGGCAGAGAAGTTGCGAGAAGTTTGCGTAGCGCCCTGGCCTTTATGTGAATTGGCAAAGTATTCGATAGGCGTTGGAAAGGCTTGGCCTGAAGTCGGGGATGCCCCCCCATCGTTGAAATCAAAGCGGTTAACGATCGATATCATTTCTGGGAGCAAGTCCAAATGTTCAGATACGCCCTGTTGGCGGCACTTTTTTTCGGTGCGCCGTTGACAAGTTTCGAGGCCAAGGCGCAATCGACGGTCGAGTGTCAGTCACGCAATTATCAATATGATGAATGCTGGGCAGGACCCCTCGCGAAACCTCAGCTAATTCACCAAGTTTCTGGTGCTCCTTGCATTTTAAACCGCACTTGGGGCTACAATCCCAAGTCGAAATACATTTGGGTAGCTCAAGGTTGTCAAGGCGTCTTTGCCGACGTCTCCGGCTACCACCATGGGCGGGGGGACACCTTCGATCAAAATGCGCGCATGTATGATCAGCGAGGACACGACGCGGGTGCCGTGGTTGGTGGCGCTATCCTTGGTGCTCTGATTGAAGGCATGACGGACGATTCAAAGCGTAAGCATCACCACACGACGAGCAACTACCGGGGAGACGATGGCTATAACGGCTGCCACGGCGTTGGCTGTATGGTCGACAACCCGGATCGAGCTGCCGATGATACGCCGCAATTTGACAACGAAGGTGAGCCGAATTTCGATACCCACGGCAACTATCAAGGATGCCATGGCGCCGGCTGCCTGGTTGATGATCCTGGAGATTCAGACAATTCGGAATGAGGCAAATTTAACGCGGTTCGTGCGGGTAGATACTTGCACTCCTTACACCTCGAGGGGCAGGACCTGCGTTGAAGTTTATCTTGGTTGAGTGAACCGATAGTCCCCTCCGCTGCACTCATCAATTTGGCAGTGGAGCTATCGCGCGTGGGCCTTCTATATTTGCGGCCACGTTGCTACGGGATTTGCATGGTTTTCAAGGGGAAATTATGAGCGCAGAAGTAGTGGAAGCAGTAAACAACTCCGGAGCACACGGTGGCCCGGACCTGATCGCGGTTGTGGTCTTGCTCGCAGCGGCGGTCATCGCTGTTCCTGTATTCCGGCGGCTCGGTCTTGGCTCAGTTCTTGGCTATTTGGCAGCGGGCCTTGCCATAGGTCCCTTTGGAATGGGGTTTTTCCACGAGGCGCAATCGATCCTCCATGTCGCGGAACTGGGAGTCGTCCTGTTTTTGTTCATCATCGGCCTTGAAATGCAACCTTCGCGACTGTGGGCTATGCGTGCTGATATCTTCGGGCTAGGGCTGCTACAGGTCGGAATAGCGATCGCGGCACTCGTCTGGGTCGGGTTGGCGCTCGGCTATCCAGTTGTTCCGAGCTTCGTCGCCGGCACAGGTTTCGTGCTCACCTCAACCGCGATCGTTATGCAGATGCTGACCGAGCGAAACTCGATGGCGCAGCCCAAGGGGCGGCGCATGGTGGCGATTTTGCTGCTTGAGGATCTGGCGATCGTCCCGCTCCTGGCGCTCGTGGCCTTCCTTGCTCCAGGTGGGGCGGAGGCGACGCTCTCGGACCGACTGACGAGCGTGGGTATCGGGCTCGCGGCGATTACAATTCTGGTCATTGCGGGACGTTATCTTCTTGATCCCATGTTCCGGCTTTTAGCCCGTTTCGGCGCGCGTGAGGTGATGACCGCCGCTGCGCTGCTGGTCGTGTTCGGTGCGGCGATTCTGATGCAGGCAGGCGGGTTGTCGATGGCCATGGGTGCGTTTTTGGCAGGGGTGCTCCTATCCGAAAGCAGCTTCCGCCATCAGCTCGAAGCAGATATCGAGCCGTTCCGGGGCTTGCTGCTGGGTTTGTTCTTTCTGAGCGTCGGCATGGTGTTGGATCTCGATACCATTGTGGCGAACTGGGGCGTAATCGCGATCAGCGTTCCGGCCTATATAGTGCTGAAAATGGGGGTCATATACGCCGTTGCAAGAGCGCTGAAAACCGAGAAATCGGAAGCGCTTGAGCGAGCCGTGCTAATGGCGCAGGGTGGCGAGTTCGCATTCGTCCTTTACGCGACAGCCACCCAGTTCGGAATTCTGACACCCGAATGGAATGCCAACCTGACGGCGGTGATCATCTGCTCAATGGCGTTGACCCCTCTAATGATCATCCTGCATGATCGGTTCGCGCCTAAACCAACGGGTTCGATGGACGGCGTAGACGCTGTGCGAGAGTTGTCCGGAAATGTCCTGTTAATCGGGTTCGGCCGGATGGGGCAGATTATCAGTCAGCCACTCCTGGCACGTGGGTACACCCTGTCGATAATCGATACTGATGCGCAGGCAATCCAAGATGCAAGCGTTATAGGTTTCAAGGTTTGGTACGGTGATGGGGCACGGCTCGACATCCTTCACGCGGCCGGGGCGGCGAACGCGAACCTGATCATTGCAGCGCCCAATGACAGGGCCGCTGTGACAAAAATTGTTGAATTGGCAAAGCATGAATTTCCGATGGTCCCCGTACTGGCGCGGGCTTATGACCGTCAGCATGCGCTGGAGCTTGTACAGGCCGGGGCGGAGTTTCAGCTACGCGAGACCCTTGAAAGTTCGTTTGCTATGGGGAAGCAGGCATTGCTGGCCCTCGGCGTCGATCCGAAGATTGTCGATGAGGTAATGGAGACGTTTCGCGAGCGGGATGTCGAACGTTTCGCTCTGGAATGCGTCGGAGGGATCTTCGCAGGGCGCGACCTAATCATCGGGAATAGCAAAACCCAGCACTGACAGGGGATCCTGTTGTGAACTGATCGAAACTTCAGAATGTCAAACGTGGATCGCGAGGTTTTCTTCATGGCCTGTTACGTTCGGGCCGCCACGTCCGTCTGTCTCGGGCCGCCATGATCGCACTCGAAGCAGGGGTTGCAGCCCGCCTGCCGCACGCACCACTCAAAAGGTCGCTCCGACTCCAGACGGCGCCGCTTGCTATGAAAGGTTTTAAAAATGAAACTTCGACTGTTGATGTTGGCCACTGCCGTGGTTTGGGCAACCCCGGGGTTCTCCTTTGCGGCAGACAAGTGCGCCAATGCCGAGGACCAGGCGACTTTGACCCAGTGTGCCGAAGCTTCGTTCAAGAAATCCGACAAAAAACTCAATAATCTTTACAAACAGATAGAAAGCCGCCTGAGCGACGACACAGATATCAAAAATCTTCTGGTTCAGACACAGCGTGACTGGGGGAAGTTTCGTGATGCCGAATGTGCTTTCCAAACCGCAGGGGCGGCCGGAGGGAGCATGATGCCAATGCTTGTGCTGATATGCCGGGATAGTTTGACGCAATCGCGCGTCAAGGACTTTGAAGGTTATCTGCAATGTCAGGAAGGGGACATGAGTTGCCCGGTTCCGGCAGCCAACTAAAAACTTCGAAATTTCTGAGGCCAAGATACCTGGAAAACAAGCACCCAGCACATTGGCTATTATGGTGCGGGATGCCTCGTCGCTGATCCGGGCGACACCGAGCAGTCGTATAAACGGTAAGCCTGCGGCTTTTGTTCAAGGAAAAAACAAATTGAAAAATATCGTGATTTATACGGCATTGTCTACACTGATCGTCCTCACGGGTTGCGTTAACAACGACAAGCCTTGGGTCAAGGATGAATCGGCCCGCTCCGAGACCGATCAGGCCATTGCTGAATGCAAGTACCAGGCCAAGGCCGCAACAATCGGGATCGGACAGGGCCAACAGTACAAATCTTTCGGTAGTGCAATCGCAGCCGGTATCGATGACGGTATAGAACAAGCCGTCGATCAGAAAGAACTTATTGCTGATTGCATGAAGGCCAAAGGCTTCAATCAGTAAGCGGGAAGTTTATGACAATGAAGATCAGGATAGGATTGCGCAGTGCTGCAACACGCCGACGGTGGAAACGATGAGAGAACAGAAGCGACCGACAGGACAGGCAGCATGTAATACCCTACCCGTCTTTTCGGGTATATCCCGCATCCGTTTTGTGCACCTCCTGCGTTCGCCTCCGCTTTGTGTGCTCATGTTCAAGTCATTCAATGCTGTGGTTGTGTTGATTGCAGGACTTGTAATCTTCCCGTTCATAACGTCGGCAGCCAGCGCACAAGCACAACTCTCCGAGGCACGTCTTGTTAACGTTGGTGTCTATGTCAGTCCGCCTTTCGTCGTCGCCGACAACAATAGATATGATGGTATGGCAACTGATTTGTGGGAAGCTGTTGCTAGTGACCTGAATCTGGCAACCCGTTATGTGGCCTATCCCACATTGCGTGAGCTCGTGGATGCGACGAGCAATGGCGAGGTGGACGCCGCTGTTACAAACCTCACTATCACCAGTGCCCGTGCTCAACTTCTGGCCTTCACTCAGCCTTGGTACGACGCCGGCTTGCGTCTCATGGTGCCGAGTGTGCGTTCATCCGGATTTGATCGCTTTCTGTCAGGGCTTTCAGATGCTGGCCATTTGCAGGCTTATGGCTGGCTTTTAGCTGTTATTGCTGCGGCGACGATTGGTTTTACATTGTTTGACCGGAAGTTCGATCCGGAATTTCCCAAGCGCTGGCATGAAGGTGCAGCGGAGAGTTTTCACCATGTCATATCGATCGCGACCAAGGGAAAGACAAGTGGCAGAAAAAATTTGTTCGGGTGGATCGGCCGTATCTGGCAAACGGTATGGATGCTCGTGGGCGTCGGTATAATCGCCTACGTAACGTCCTCAATCACAAGCGTCATGACGACGGTCGCCATCGAAAGAGGCATACATTCCGTCGCTGACCTGCCGGGAAAGACAGTTGGAGTGTTCAAGGGGAGCGCCTCCGAGGAGTTCATCGCTGCAACAGGGATCGTGTCCCGTTCTTACCAGGATATAGATGCAGCTGTGTCAGCAATGAACAAGGGAGAAATCGACGCTATCGTCGGTGATGCTCCGGTCCTCGAGTATTATGTACATTCCAGACCATTTGAAAACGTAGCAGCCGTCGGCAAAATCTTCCATCCGGACAAATACGGCTTTGCGTTTCGCGCCGACAGTGATCTCGTGCAACCGGTGACGTTGCAGCTGCTTAAACGCATGGAGGACGGTACTGTCGAAAAGCTGCGCAACCGATACTTTGGAAATACCGATTAACCCGGCCAGCGTTGATTGGCATGGAACGGAAAATCATATGATTCGTCTAGTTTTTCTTCTGCTTGGAGCACAGGCACTCAAACCTATCTGGCGTTTGTTGGCTGCGGCGGGCATCGTATGGATTCTCCTGGGCGTAGCTATCCTGTTTGACCTTAGCGATGGCGCTCTGTCAGTCGTACTTGATACTCTTGCCATATTCCTGATCGTCGAGGGATTGGTGGAGATCGCTGCAGCTGCCTCGCTTGGCCTTCGCCAACACTGGATCGATGCCATGCGTGGAGCAAGTTTTCTTGTTGCTGCATTTTTGGTGTTCAACGTTCCCTGGGATGACAATATCGGTGCAGCGATGGTGTTTGGCACTGCGTTTCTGATTGACGGGCTCTTTCGGATCGGCACAGCTTTCGTTGTCCATAGCCCGCGCTGGCGTGTCGGCATTGCAGCGGGCCTGATTGAAGTTGCACTGGCGACCGGAATTTTGATGTCATGGCCTGTGCCGCATCATCTTACAGTTCCGTTCTGTTTTGCGCTGTTGTTGCTGACCTCCGGCTATGGACTGGTGCGGTTGGCTCTTCCTTTGCGGCAATTGCCGGAAGGTGGCTCTGTAACATCACTGCCCCTTTATGCCGCGCGCAATTGGCAGGGAGGAGTTTCCCGGCCGGCTATTCCAGGAGGCGACGAGGCAGGGGATCTGAATAGCCATGCTTTGAATGTCTATGTCTGGACCGCAGTCGGTTCCATAAAGGATCCGGAGCGACGAATTCTGATAGACCGTTATATCGCAGCGGTCGACACGGATGGTGTAATCTCTACCGGACACGCGGCGCTTGAACTGGAGCCCGATCTTTATGTCAGTCACTATCCCGCTAGTGATATTGATCACAGTCCCGACGATTTTCGAGCTCTTCTTTCAGCAGGACATGAAAACGATGTTCCTGGAAAATTCAATGCATCGCTGGTTCAGGAAGCAGCCGACTGGTGCTTTCCGGATCAAAAAGTGACATTCCATAAATTCAATGCGACCGCGCTGCGTGCTTTTTGGGCGGCCTATTCGCAGGACAATACCTATAACTTGACAGCGCGTAATTGCTCGACGAGTGTCATCCAGGCACTTGATGCAGCTGTCGAGGGTGCCTCTTACACTGGCCATATTTGGCGGGACCTGTGGAAAATAACTAGTAATCCGCAATTTTGGTTACTCCGGATTGTCCGCGGCCGTGCCGAAGCCATGACGTGGACGCCCGGATTGGTTCTCGACTATGCACGCTTATTGCGCAGTACCGTGGAGCACAGCGACCGGCGCTGGCGAAGCAGACTTTCCGATGCCATTCACACGAGCCGGGATCTGGCCTCTGTAGCAGAAAGCAGCGAGAGCGAGGCCGTAGCCAAATGAGCGGATATATACGCACCACCAGTGTTGTCATTCTCACCGCAGCGATTTTCGGCCTGACGTACGGCCTCAGCGCCCCCCTCATCGCACTGGAACTGGCGGAAGCCGGCTACTCTGAAGGTTTTATCGGAGCCAACGGTGCCATGTACGCGATCGGCGTTCTTCTGGCAGCGCCCTATCTTCCGCACCTTGCACAACGATTGGGTTTCTCGGCCCTGGCAAAGGGTGCGCTGCTGGCATCGAGTGGCTTTCTTGTCTTGTTTCCTTTAGCTCCATTTTTGTGGATATGGTTTCCATTGCGTGCAGCGCTCGGAGCAGCATCCGAAACATTGTTTGTGGTTTCGGAAACCTGGCTGAACCAGCTCGTCGCGCAGAAAAACCGCGGTAGAATGATCGCCATCTACGTCACGGCTCTTTCGTGCGGGACTGCTCTGGGTCCTGCCATCTTGACCTTGGTGGGTCGACAGGAATCCCTCGCGTTCTTTATCGGCGCGGCAATCGCGCTTTTGGCCTGCGTCATTTTGTTTGTGGGTAAGCCAAAGGCAACGTCGCCCGCCCGAGAGGAAATGGGCAATCCATTCCGATATCTCAAGCTTGTGCCCGTGGCAGTGGCTTCTTCGGCACTCAATGCTGCGCTCGAAGCTGCCGGTCTCACCTTGCTACCACTTTATGCAATGCGGCTTGGCTGGACAGAGGATTCGGCGACGCTACTTCTGACCGTCCTGTTAATAGGAGCGATCACATTGCAATTGCCGATCGGATGGCTTGCTGACCGGCTGCCCCGCCAGCGCGTGTTAATCGTGCTGTCCATCGCATCTGTCATCGGGGCTCTTGTGTGGCCCATCGCGTTTTCCAACCCTTGGCTGGCCTATCCGCTGCTCTACTTCTGGGGCGGAGCCTTCGTTGGCATCTATACGACGACCATAGCCATTCTTGGCGACGCCTACAAGGATAACGAATTGCTTGGCATCTACGCCTTGCTGTCCGTCTTTTGGGGCATAGGTGCACTTTTGGGACCATTGGTTGGCGGGTTGGTAATGGAACTTTCTCCGCACGGCCTTCCCATCTTCGCAGCCGCCATCTGTGCCGCATTTACGTTGTTCTGCGCTTATCGCCAAAGAAAGAACAAGCTAGGCTCAGCGCGGCCGGGCATTTGACTGAAAACAGGAACGATTAAATGGAAACACCCGTCCCGCATCCTGAGGATTTTGCCCACGTTCGCATTATCATGGGAATGGTGCTTGGTCTCAGTCTCGCGCGTCTCGTCAATGGTCTGACGCGTTTTGTCCAGCACCCGGGAAGCATTCCAGTATACTCCGTACACATCGGCTGGGTGATATTCCTGCTGATCTCAATCATGCATTTCTGGTGGTATGAATTTCACCTGTCTTTCGTTCGTGCGTGGACATTCCCCATATATTTCTTCCTGATCGCCTATGCGATGATCTTTGCGGCTCTGACTGCGCTACTGTTCCCGGACCAGATGAATGAGTACAAAGGATTTGAAGACTATTTTGAATCCCGTAAACGCTGGTTTTTCGGGCTTCTATCCATCACGTTCCTCGTCGATCTCGTCGATACCTTCGTGAAAGGAGGCGATTACTTTCGCTCGCTCGGTGCCGAATATCCTATACGACAGGTGATATTTTTTGGGTTGGCCATTGTCGCGATGTTTCTTAAAAGCAAACGCCACCAGCTATGGCTAGTTGGTTTGGCTATTGTATATCAGGTGAGCTGGATTTTACGTACATACGATTTTCTACAGTAGCGTAGCATTTTGTTCAGAAGCGTACCCTCGATTCAACTGGAGCGCGGTGCAGAAATTTTGTTGACCGAATTTGAGCCGCCCAAACCGACGTGCGTGCAAATAGCGGCTCCGGGTGATCTGGGTCGCTGTCGCTCTGGGCATCGCGACGCCAGCCAAATAGCTGCGATGGACGAATTCCGATGCGATGTGCAATCGCTGAAACACAGGCACCCGGTTCCATCGCCTCTGAACCGCACCGGGTTGGCCGGAGGCTCCAACTTCTGAGAAAGTGGAGCCGACATGAGCAAGACAACAAACAAGTTTTCACCCGAAGTCCGCGAATGTGCCATCCGCATGGTGCTGGATCACGAGGCAGAGCATCCATCGCGATGGGCTACCGTTTCATCTATCGCGGCCAAGATCGGCTGCTCGGCAGCTACGCTGCACGAATGGGTGAAGAAGAGCGAGGTCGACAGCGGGCCTGCCGAGCGATGCGGCCGAGAAGATGAAGGCTCTTGAGCGGGAGAACCGTAAGCTTCGCCAAGCCAACGAGATTTTGCGCAAGGCATCTGCTTATTTCGCGATGGCGGAGCTTGTCTTATGGAATTCTTGGCTCCTGAGGCAAAAAGGAGCCGCTGCCCAGCACCGCAAATTGCGGGGCAGCGGCGGGGGCGGCGTCGTGCGGAGCTTGGTCTTGCAGGACCGCGGTCGAGTTTGACGAGCCCCCGTCTTTTCTAACGACCTGAACAGATACGTGGGCTGCGGGCCCGAACGACAAGCATAGGTAGGAAGAAAAGATGGCTAAGGATACCATCGGTATTGACGTTTCGAAAGACAGTCTTGACGCATTCTGGCATTCCCGGACGGAGGCGTGCTGCTTACCCAATACGCCTGAAGGCTTCAGGCAATTGTACGACTGGCTGGCAAATGAGGAAGACTTTCTCATCGTTTTCAAGGCGACCGGTGCCTATCACCGGGGGCTTGAGTGGTATCTCAGCTTGGCAGAACTGCCCTTCATCAAAGTCAATCCAAAGCAGGCGCGGCGCTTTGCGCAGGCCATCGGGCGACTGGCAAAGACCGACAGCGTCGACGCCAGAATGTTGGCGCGCATGGGCGTTGTGCTTGACCTGGCGCCTCAAGTCGCCGAGGGCGAAGATGTTCATGATCTCAGAGAGTTGCTGACTGCCCGCCGCGCTTTGGTCAAAGATCAGGTGACCGCGAAGACGCGGCTTGCTACTGCACTGAACCCGCTCGCGCGAGAGCAACTTGGTCGCCGCATTGAAGGCATCGGTGCCGATATCCAAGCGCTTGATGTGGTCATCGCCCAGATCGCCAAGCAGCGAGGTACACTTGAAGAGCGCATCTGCCGTTTGATGACCATCCTGGGGATTGGTCGGCCGACCGCGACCACCATGCTTATTGATATGCCAGAGCTTGGGCACCTCGACGGCAAGAAGATCACTGCTTTAGCAGGACTTGCGCCAATGACCAGCAATCGGGAAAGTGGCAGGGCAAGGAGAGGATCACCGGGCGTCGGTCATCAATTCGGCGCGCGATCTACATGCCCGCACTTGTCGCCATCCGCTTCAACCGGGACCTTCACGACAAGTATCAGCAACTACTAAAGGTCGGTAAAGCCAAGAAAGTCGCCATTACCGCCATCATGCGGCCCATCATCATCCTTGCAAACACCTTGCTGCGCGAAAGGCGAGATTGGTTGCCTGACCGCCCTTGACCAAGACAGATACTTGTCTTTCCGGGAGAGTTGAGAGGCTCCCTGATCCGAAGCCATCTTGTGTTATCCTCAGCGGGCGCTCCCTCCCTGGGGCCCCGTCACTCGAGTGTCTCGCCATCGGCGCGGTGCCATTCGAGCTCCGGGAGCATATGGGTAGCGACCTGAGAGAAGGTTGCCTGCAGCACGGACCGCATCCCGAGGAGTGTCAAAGGTTCCTCGGCCTCAATACGAAGGTGAAGGCCACCGACTGCGTGGGTGATGATGACGCGCCCGTCGTCAAAGGCAATAAGTGGTTCGGAATGATTGGTGGTGATTGAAAAAGACCAGCCGCGCAGGGTAGCGCACAGCAGATCGAGCGTCCGATCCGGATCCGGGATCGACACGAACGTTTCGGAAATGTGTTTGGCCATAAGAAATTCTCGGTGACGGGTCAGACAAATAGCAAAGCCGGAGCAGGGGCAGCGCGTGACGCGAATAGCGGTCGGCGATAAAGTGGCTCATACACTTGGAGTTTTCCGCAAATCGCAGCGAGGAGGCTGCATGAAACCTTTGATGCGACGCACCAGACGATCATAGGCACGGAAATAACCGTTTGACGTTCATTATTCCTTCCTGGATTCTTCATTCGGCACTCCACCAAGGCGCGGCTAGTGAACGACAGTGCTGCTAGCCGCCAAGGTTCACCACCAACATAAAGGTACTTTCGGAAAGCGCTTTAGCCCGGCATTATTCAGCCACGTCTTGCTCGGCAGTATCACGAGCGGCGTCTGCCTCAAGTGCCGATATATGGTCACGGCATACCTCGTCCACCAGACCGAGCAGTACCGTTGCTCGCTCGCCAATCCAATCAAGCGCCTCTTGGCTGATTTTGTAATGGCTTGAATAACGTGCCTTTACATATGCTTCGTTGATCGTATTGAACCATGCTCTCTCCCGATGGTGATCGCGAGGGAATGCCTCGATCAGTCGACGGTCCCGTTCTTCTGCGAATGATCGCAGGACTTTCAGGTTGTGGGACGCCGGCGTGTAGTTCGTCAGCGTCAAAAGAACGCTGGCATAGGCCTGCTCGATTGCCTGATGTAGGAGGAATGCAGCTTCACTGATCATTTCCTTTTGTAAAGCAGCGTCAGAAAGTGCCGCAAAGTTTCTTCCCGCGCCAAAACGCTTCTCAAAATGCTCTTTTGCCACTCGTAATTGTTCTTCCGGCGTCAACGTCTTGGGCTCTGCGAGCGGCTTGTCGTCCAGCTCGTAAAGCGTGATGCCTTCCTTGCGAATGTCGGAAAAGAAATGCTGGCTCTCCTGCAGAGATGTGTTCACTTCTCGCAGCGAGTGGACGATGATCTGCACGGGTCTCTTTATCATCTTGTCACGGATCAACCTGTCGGCAGCCTTGTACCAATACTCCGCAAAATCCGTCAGCTTGCGGTTGTTGACGATCACAAGAAGATCGAAATCAGATTTATACCCCTTGGATGTGAACGGTTCGTCCACCTGCGTACCCCTGGCATAGGATCCGAAGAGGATGATCTTCAGGATGCGGCCACGCTTTTTGAATTTCGCCGTGCCGCCCTCCAGGGCATCCTCGAATTCTTCGTGAATAATCTCCAGCGCGCGCTGGAGCTCCGTTTGTATTTGCGGAGGAATATGATCGAGCGATGTTTTCATGGTCGGCAAATGTCTTCTCTTCTCCGCAACAGGCTGGATTCGTCCGCCTCAATCTGTAGTTTACATCACACTTTGCTGGCAACAAATGTTGCTATCCGCAAAACCCGCCGCTCATTCTCTTCGCAAGACCGGCCTTCTGAGCGACTACAGCCTGATGCGGACTTACGATATTGCCTGGTCATCCATGATCTCTGACAGAGCTGCGCAAAGTCCCGTGATTTCCTCAGGTGTATGGTCCGAGGTGACACAAACGCGAATGCCGGCCTTCCCCTTCGCAACTGTCGGGAAGAAGATCGCCGAGCCGTAAATTCCCCGATCGAGCAGCGCCCGGGTCCCATTGACGGCACGCTCTTCGGTGCCAAGGTTCACCGTCCGAATTGGCAATGGAGCTCCGCTTTGCTCTGTCACCAACATCGAGTCCAAAAGTTCGATATTGGAACTGAGAGCCAGCTGTCTTCGCAAAAGCTCGTCGCTGCGGTGTATTGTCAACGAACCTGAAACTGCACCAATTGCCGCAACATTCAATGACGCAGAAAAAGCGTGCGCGACAGCAAAACGACGGAATAGTTCTTCCTGACGCGCCGTACCAAGCATCAACATTCCGCCCGAGGCGCCAAAACCCTTTCCGAGCGACGCGGCTATGATAGTTCGCTCGCCGAGTTCGTTTCCGTATTGTGACCTCACAAATCCTTCACCGTTCTTACCGCAGATTGATACGCCGTGGGCGTCATCGATATAGAGAAACAGACCGTATCGATCCTGCAAGTAGCGCAGATCCCGAATGGGCGCATTTCCACCCATCGAGTAGACGCCGTCGCAAACGTAAGCCACGGCCCTGTTGGACCGGCACAACTCCTCTAATGCATCTAGATCATTATGGGCCAACGTACGGACCTGCGTTTCCAGAGCAATTGTGCCCTTGTGGAAGGCGAGTGTTGCGTGCGCGTGGCGGTCAAAAGCCATCATCGGCCTGATGCCGCCGGTGAGGTGTCCGGAGGCGACGATAGGTAATGCTCCCATGTTCGCCGCCAGCACGGTTGTGTAGGTGATGACCCTCGCCTGGAAGAGATCTGAAAGCGAGTTTTCCAAGTCGCGGAGGATTGCAAAATTCAGTCGGGTCCTTGCACATGACCAGTGCAGTGCCCGGTATTCCTCAATCGCCTTGATCGCGCCGTCTATGACGAGCGGGTGATTGTCGAGGCCCAGATATGAACAACGCACGAAATCAGTGATGCGCTGTGATGGAAAGCCGTCAAAAACGATGTCTACCTGCCTCGCAGCCCTTGGCCGCGCATATAGGGCCATCAAGCCCTGCTGGTGAGCCGCGTTGAAGTAGTCTTGCGCATGATCTATCAATCCTCCGGTGTTTCGGCTTGCGTGCTGCTGCGTTTTGTCGGTCGTCATTTCTCAGGTCCCCTAACCAAAAAGATGCATGCAGGATCGGCAAATAATCGCAACGATCAACAAACGCTCTCGGAAGATTTTGAGAAATCTCTGTAAACCTTTGACGTCATAAACCAGAACGGCGCATATGCTGGCTACGCGGCTAAATCGATGGCGTAGCCGCTTGATCTCGCAGTTCTGATGATGTCGAAGCCCGCCGCTTTCTTCAGATGCCGCCTGATACGGCCAATGTGAACGTCAACCGTCCTCGGTTGCACGTAGACCTCATTCGGCCACGCCGCTGTTATCAACTCGTCTCGACTGAACACTCTCCCTGGAGCTGTAAGAAGGTGTTCGAGCAATTTGAATTCGATCGGCCCCAAAGTGAGCTCGATGCCGCTAACCGAAACGCGTTTGCGTTCTGGCCAAAGTTCGATTTCGCCCAGTTTAAGGGATGCGTTCTGTGACGTTGTCGCAACTGGTTGTTGCCGCACAGGGTTTATGCCTTCGAGAAAGCCCAGCAGATGTGGCGGCCAGAATGGGCGGATCAGGCACTGATCCGCGCCTGCCCGCATGAGTTCCATATAGGCTTCGGTGTCACCGTTGGGAATGATGGCAAGTACTGGCAGTTTTTCCGTCTTGTCACACGATTTGATGCGTTGGCAGATGATGGCTGCCCCATGGTGATCGCTATCCACATCGAGGATAAGTCCGATGATGTCCGGCTGGGCAACTTTGTCGCCGATTTCGTTTCTATCGCAGAGAACCGCCCGCGTGCCCTCCGTAGAGAGAATGTGCTTGAGCATCGCAAAATAGTCCGCGTTCTCCGTAAGAATTGCGACTGCGGCTTTGGTTTCTATCCCGTGCTGCATCTCAGATCCTCAATACATAACTGCTGTTCGTAGCCGTCATATGATGTCACAAAAAATAATGCAATCACCGGTAGTCATCTATGTAAAATAGAATAATCAGCAAATTATCCTCGATATTCCGCCAGTTCGCTTGAAGTCGGAGCATATTATGTGACATCATAAAGATGCTTTCTTGAGGCCCATTGCGCTTCATGGGCGGGAAAGCCGTAACCTGATCGAATAGCCATGGGCGAACATGCAGGCGCTTGCGCTCTGCATCTCTGAAACGAGCCTGAACGCCCGGCATATTCGTTGTTCCGCGCCGGGTGGCTCGGAGGTTACATGCGTAGTTGGAAAAATGCAGGCATTGCCGATAGCGCCGGCGGTGACATTCTCACGTCTTGCGATGAAGCCGACGCCACGGCAATTGCCAGAATGATTTTCGGTACGGATGCCGCGCTCGCCGTCGCCTTCAGTGCTATTGATGCACGTCTCGACGGGAGGAATCGCGATTTTCTTTTTTGGGCCAGAGTTTTTCGGTCGCTTACTGACGGATGAATTGTGCGCGCCGGATTATAATTTTGTGGCCGAATATCCTGCGGAGCGCACGGTTCTGATGACGTTGTGGCCGTGTCGGTTCAAAGACCGTCTTATTTTGCCAATGTGAATGTCCACCGTACGCGGTTCGACATCGGCATCCTCGGGCCAGCAATTCCGGATGAGTTCGTCACGGCTGACGACCCTGTCTGTGTTTCTTGCAAGATACAACAGGATCCTGAAATGCAGGGGCGACAGACTGATGTGCGTCTCACCCCGCCGGACCCGGACGGATCCAACATTGATTTCCACGTCATCGAGAAAAACGCTGACATCAGTTGGTGCGGTTGTGTTGCAACGCAGGCCAAACTTGAGAAACTCAAGCAGGTTGCCGGGGTCAAAAGGGCGCCTCACCAGATAGTCAAATACGGATGATTGAACGCCGTCTATCTTTTTATTGTCAAGTGGGAAGCCGACAACTCGAATGTCCGGCTGTTCTTTCTTTATAAGAACCGCTGAGCGGAGCAGATCGTCCATTGCAAGGCAGATCAGTACCGTGCGGCGTTGTGGCTGACTATTCGCATCATCCGGTAAAAACATGTCGAGGCTCGGCAGCAGGTCGACGTCGTGGCCGGCCTGCTCGAGAATGTAACGCAAAATCAGGTAGAGCTCTGGGTCAGTCGTGTGGATTAAGATCGAGTGACGCACGAGCATCTCCCTTCGCTTTGTTTTCTGCGTCTGACAATTTGTGGGTTAGGCGGGCGTGTACTCGCCGCCGTTGATGTCTATGATCGCTCCATTGATGAAAGCGGCTTCATCGGAGACTAAAAAGCCGACCAGCCGTGCCACTTCTTCCGCCTCTCCTAGTCGCCCGGTGGGTATTCGTTTTGCTGCGTCGAGATTGACTGGCGTCGCCGCGGTTCCCGCCATTGGCGTCAAGATGCGACCCGGAGCGGCGACATTGATTGTGATACCGTCGGCTGAAAATTCGCTGACGAGCGCACGGGCCAGGCCAGCGAGCCCGGCTTTTGATGCTGCATATGCCGCGCCGGCGATCATAGGCCGTGTTCGACCTGCAAGCGAGCCGATGAGGACAATCCGGCCAAATCCCTTGTCGACCATACTTGGTAAGGCTGCTTGACAGCAGAGCATGGCGCCCGTCAAATTCACGTCCAGCACATCATTCCACTCGTCCAGGTCAACCGAGGTAAATCGCTTGGCCACACCGTCTGTTGCTTTCGGCGAAATGCCCGCGCAATAAACCAGTAGCGCAGTGGACGACCACAAGGTTTCGACATCGCGAAAGAAATCGGCAACCTCGCCTGGATTTCTGACGTCGCAACAGCCGACCAATAGCTGGTTAGATGTTATCTCAGCCTCGAAGGACGAGCGCGCGGCCTTCGCCGCGCTTTTTGTCTGCCCAAAAACCGCGACCTTGTGGCCAATACCGAGTAAATGTCGTGCAACCGACAGTCCGATACCTGACGTGCCTCCGGCGACCACTGCGACTCGGCTCTGGCGATCCCTCGTCATGCCGCACTGTCCATCCGAGCAAAGAGAGAAAGTGCCGGGTGAGCTTCGGGATCGGTCATAACCTCTATCAGCAACGGCAACTTTCTTTTCTTGACCTTTTGCATATGGGCCTTGAGGTCCTGCGGTTGCGTGACCCGGACCGCATCGCATCCGCACGCGTGTGCAATCTTGACGTGATCGACCTCTGCAAAATGGCAGGCGGTTGTGTACCTTCCGAATTTTACAGTTTCGGCATCACGCTGGAAGCCAAGAATTCCGTTGTTCAGCACGATGATCGTGATCGGAATTTGCATGCGGACCAGTGTTTCAAGCTCGGCCCAGCTGTGCGCAAATCCCCCATCTCCCACCAGCGCTACAACATCGCTCTCAGGTGCGGCGACCTTGGCTCCGATTGCAAGGGGAACTCCCCACCCAAGTCCTGCAAGACCCCGGGGGGTGAGCACACGTGTCCTTTCGGAAGAAATTCTGAGTTGTCCGAGGACCCACATCGATGAATAACTTGCGTCCGCCACCACTGTGGTGTTTTCATCGATAACTCCCTGAAGTTCGGCCATAATCCGTTCGGGACGAAGCGGTGAGGCCTCAGAGCTGTAATAGACTTGGCGATCATCATTGAATTTACTCCAGCTGTCCCGAAGACGGTTGCAGACGGCCTCTCGGGAAACGGTTCTGAGGCGCAAGTCACAAAGCCTGATCGTTTCGCGTAGGCCGGCCAAGGTCTCCCGTGCGTCACCAACAAGACGAATTGCCTCAAAATTTCGGCCGACCTCCTGTGGATCGGTATCTATGTGAATAATCTGGGCATCGGGACTATACTGGCGCCAGTTGTCTGTTCCATTCTGGTTCGTCCTCGTGCCGATTAAGACGACAAGATCCGCTTCGCGAACGATCTCGACCGTGTGTTGACCCAGTGACTTCGGACCGACAAGAGATGCCAGTACGCCTCCTGAAAGAGGGTGCCACTCATCAACTGCGCCCTTGCCCATATTCGTTGTGAACACAGGTATCGAGCATTCGTCCTGCAGCAGTCGCAACTGCTGGGCAGCCCCGGAGGCGTGGATGCCGCCGCCTGCTATCACGACAGGTGCGCGTGCGTTCGCAATCGCTTTCGCAGCGATATCAAGATCTTTGTCGGCGGGACGTGATCTGTCGAGCGGCCAATGGCCGAGATTGTTCGTTCTTCTCCTTGAAGGGGTAGTAGATACGGATCGCAAAAGATCCGCAGGAAGAAGCAGGACTGCGGGACCTGCTCTGCCAGACGAGGCGGCGGTGAACGCGGCATCGATGTAATCGTCTACCCGCTCTTCCACGGAAACACGACGAACCCATTTTGTGCATGACTGAAAGAGGCTGATGTGATCGAGGTCCTGAAACGCGTTCCGATCAGTCTGATCACGCTCCACATCCTGGACAAGTGCAACGACCGGGACGCTAGCCTTGAGTGCTTCAGCCAGCGGAGCAACCAGCAGCGCCGCCGCGGGCCCGTTCTGGGCTGCCACGATCCCGATTTTGCCCGAACGCCTGGCGTAACCATCGGCCATGGCGCCACCCATGTTTTCCTGACGATAGGCTATCTGCGTTATACCGATCTTTTCGGCCGCCAAAATGACCGCCGACGGAAGGCTTTGTCCAAAGATTACCTCCACATCATGGCGCCTCAACGCTTGGGCAATACGCTCAGCGACGGTTGTTTCATGAACTGCAGTATCCATTATGCGGCCTCCCAGGCATGTCGATCGAGATTCACGAGGAAATCGTCAAAGACGGAAACAATGTCACCCATGTCATTGTCCGTCATGGGCGTTGATAGCGACGCAGCGGCGCCGTAGGGCATCAAGATCCCATTATTTGCAAAGTGCCTGCGCAGCAGTTTCAGAACGACGTCTTCCGAAGCTGTCGGAATGCTGTCCTGATAAGAAACCGGCGCCACTTTCTTGGCGTGTATTCGAAAAAGCGAAGCCGCTCCTGTCACGCTCAGATTTGCGCCGTGACGTTCGATGCGTGACCTCAACCCCTCGCGAACCAGGTTGCCCATATGTTCGAGACGTTGGAAAGCATCCTGCGTCAGGGCTTCCATCGCAAGACGGCCAGCGACCATCGACACGGGATTTGCAGCAAAGGTTCCGCCTTGCGTTAATGGTGCCTTACTTCCTTGCTTGCCAAAGGCCGACATGATCTCCTGACGTCCACCGACTGCCCCTACTGGAAAGCCACCGCCGATGATCTTCCCCATTGTGACGAGATCCGGCTCCAGACCATAGCGCGCTGACGCTCCAGCGAAGCCCTGGCGGAGGTTCAGGACTTCATCCGCGATCATGACGATCCCATGTTGCTTCGCCACCTTGTTGATTGTTGCGATGAACTCCTCTGTCGGCTCTATGAGACCTGCCCGGCTGGGCATCGGATCGATAAGAATAGCCGCAAGGCGCCCGGCATTCATCGCGATCTGTTGCTCCAACTCCGCGGGGCAGTTAAATTGGAGGAGCACGACGTCATCTATGACGCTTGCTGGCATTCCTGGATAGGCGGCGCAGGGCGTATTCGACGATGCGTACTGGCCCGCCTCCGCCCAGTCATATGCGCCGTGGTACGCACCCTCCACCCGAGCGATTGCGACCCGGCCGGTCGTTGCTCTAGCGGCTTTGATGGCAAACATGACGGCTTCCGTTCCACTCGCGACGAAGCGGACCTGCTCAACAGCCGGAATCCTGCCTACTAGCAATTCGGCCAGATCGATTTCATGGTTCATCGGATTAGCAAAGCAACTGCCTGTTCTTAGTAGTCCGGCAATCGCTTCAGTTATTGGGGGATAGGCATGTCCGTGGATCAGGGTCGTGAAGTTATTGTTTAGATCCAGCATACGGTGCCCGTCGACGTCGGTCACAAACGCGCCTTCCCCGTAGGCAACAAAGATCGGGTGGGGATCCAACTCAACTGTCGCGCGTGTGACACCGCCTGGAAAAACGGTGGAGGCGCGTTCAAAGAGCGCGATGGACGTTTGCCGGTCGGTGGGACCTGTTAGCGGGGTATTCGACGATGACAGCATTGAACCATAAAACCCTTGTCCTAGAGGAAGACAGGCACTCTGCGCCCGCCATTTGCAATTTTGTTGCAACAAAAATTTGATGAGTCAATATGTGACGTCAATTTTAAGTTCAGGTTATAATTCGTCTGTCACCGATACGGCGTTGCGAAGTTTGCGGTAACCCTCCCTGATATCGTTCTCTATCGCCGCCCGCACGCCGGCCGGGTCTTTGTCAATAAGAGCCTCAATCGCGACCATGTGATTGTGGACGCCCTGGCGGTTTTGCGCGTATTCGGGGTAGAGGTTGAGAAGTGTAGGGCCAATGCGCGCCCACAGGGTTTCAATCATGCTGAGCAGGCCGGTCAGTCCTGATAAATTATAGATGGCAAAGTGGAATTCCTTGTTGTGCCACAGAGCATCGTGATACCGGCCCGCTGCTAAATTCTCGTTTATAACTCTTTGTATATCAATGAGTTTTCTATTTGTCGCTTCGTCGGGATTCCTTGCTCCGTATTCCGCGGCGGTTCCTTCCAGGGCGATCCTCGTAACGGTGATATCGCGTAATTCCGCCTTTGTGAGCGTCGGAACGATGAGCGTCTTGGGGCCGGAAAAAACAAGTACCGATTCCGTTGTCAGGCGGTTCAACGCGTCGCGCGCAGGCGTCGTGCTCACGTCGAGTTCACTGGCTATCCCCCGGACAGTAAACTTGTGCCCGGGAGGGTAGCTGCCGCGGATCATTCTCTCCCGTAGCACGTCATAAACCATGCTTCCCATTCGCTGGCCTTGAGCGCCGGTATCGCTCTCATCACGTAAAATGTCGATCATTTTCCCCTCTTGTTCCGTTGACTCACCGCATTTTTGATGTCACAAAAATGGAATACAAAGTTTTTGCGAACGCTATGTGACATCATAAACGCTATTAGCATCTAATCTGTTACGCGTCGCTGGCTTGGCAAGATAATCTTGAAAGCTGCTCCGAGCACTCGTTTTCACGTTCGTCGCGGCAATAAAAACGGAGGGGTGAGGTATTGATAGGTGAGACTCTAAATCTTGACGGGCTCGCGAAGAGCTATGGCAACGTCGTTGCAGTCGCTGGTGTTGACGTCCGCGTGGAGCCAGGCGAGTTCGTGTCAGTGCTGGGCCCATCTGGGTCAGGCAAGACCAGCGTCCTGACGATGATTGCCGGTTTTGAGCGTCCCACGGCAGGCAGGATCGTGATCGGCGACCGAGACGTGACCGACCTTGCGCCGAATAAGCGAAATATCGGGATGGTCTTTCAGAAATACGCGCTTTTCCCCCATCTCACTGTCCGTCAGAACATTGCTTTCCCGCTAAAGCTCAGATCGCGGTGGCGCTCCCGATGGAAGCAGCGGGCAGACGACATGCTTGACCTCGTTCACCTTGCCGGTTTTGCTGACAGGTTTCCTTCTGAACTGTCGGGTGGCCAGCAGCAGCGTGTGGCGGTCGCACGAGCGCTTGCGTTTGAGCCGCCCGTTATGCTGATGGACGAGCCCCTCGGCGCGCTTGACAAGAAATTGCGTGAAGCCATGCAGTTCGAAATCAAGCGCATCCAGAGACAGGTGGGAGCAACCGTCCTTTACGTAACGCATGATCAGGAAGAAGCGCTGACGATGTCCGATCGCGTTGCGATAATGCAGGGCGGAAACATCGTCCAGATAGGGGCTCCTTCTAGTCTTTACCACGCGCCCGCAACCCGTTTTGTTGCTGATTTTGTCGGAAAAATGAGCTTCGTCGGAGGAGAGATTGTTTCTTTTGAAGACGACGGGATGCTCGTGCGATTGGCCGACGACGTATTTGTCCGGACCGCTTCTGTCGATGCGGCACGGGCGGCACTCCGGCTTGGTGACGAGGTAATTCTTGCCATGCGTCCCGAGAGGATCGCCTTGAAAAAACGAGGTCCTCGAGGTTTTGGGGCAATACCAGCTCAGATCGAGAGCCTTGCATTCGTTGGATCATTCCATGCGTTCATGGTCCGTCTGGACCTGCCTGGATCACCGCTGGTGGAGGTTCAGGTCGTGACCGGAAGTGAGGTAAATTTCCGCGCCGGTGATACGGTCGATCTCTTACCCGACCCGCAGGCTGTCAGCTTTTTTTCAAAAGAGGAGACGTCTGCGGCATGAGCGCTTCTTCACTCGCTTCCAGAGCAATCGCCAATTTACAAAGTGTGATGTTTTCTACGCCCACTGCAAAAACATATTCCCATGCAGGCGCATTGCTTTTGCTTCTGCCAGCTGCACTCATGCTTTTGACAGGGTTCGTTTATCCTCTGGCAAGGCTCGTCGCACTCAGTATGCCGGACATGAGCCTCGAGCTGTACATCCGCATCTTTCGCGACCCGCTTTATCTAAACGTCCTGTTCTCCACGACGGTCGTGGCACTTGCGGTTATGTGCTGCTGCCTGCTCCTAGGCTTTCCTGTAGCCTACGCGATGGTCCGGCTCAAACACCCCTGGGCCCTCATATTGACGGGATGCGTGCTCATTCCGCTCTGGACATCGGTCCTGGTCCGATCATATGCCTGGATTGTGCTGCTTCAGAGAACCGGCATTATCAACCAGGCACTTCTCTCGACCAAGCTCATCGACGAGCCCCTGCGCATGATCTACACACAGGGTGCGGTCATCGTCGCAATGACCCATGTCCTTCTTCCCTTCATGATCATGCCTATTTTTGCGGCGCTGCGGGCTATCCCTCCGGAGTACGTTCAGGCGGCAATGAATCTTGGCTCAACTCAATTGCACGCCTTTCGCGCAATCATTGTTCCTCTGAGCCTTCCTGGGATATTTGCGGGCTGCGTTATCAGTTTCGTTCTTGCACTCGGTTTCTACGTCACCCCGGCGTTGGTAGGGGGAGCAGGATCGCTCATGATGGCAACGCTCATCGGTCAACAGACGACTGTCCTGCTCGATTGGCCTTTTGCGGCTGCGCTCTCAACCTCACTGTTGGTCGTCACGCTTGCCGTCGTAATCATATTTCGAAGAACACTTTCGCTAAGCAAGGGGCTGAACAGTGGCATCTGATAGTTCAACATTTCGGGTCCGGCCTTCTTTGGCGCGGCCACTGCGCAATGCCGTCGGACGGTATCGCAATATCGTACGGATCTATACCGCAGGCTTCTTCGTCTTCCTGATAACGGTATTCTTGATCCTGCCGACATTTCTCGTCATCCCGATGAGCCTGAATGACGGCAGCTACCTTGCGTTTCCACCGCAAGGCCTCACTTTAAAATGGTATAGGGCGTATTTCTCTGATCCTGACTGGATGTCGGCAACATTGTTCAGCCTGCAGGTCGCATTCGCGACAGCTATCGTGGCAACAACCATCGGCACGACAGCAGCGCTAGCGCTCGCAAAGAGCAGATTGCCTTTTAAGGGGCTTCTGCACAGCCTTGCGCTTGGGCCAATGATCGTCCCGCACGTGGTTCTGGGTGTATCGCTTTACCTGGTGTTCTCACCGTGGAGAGTAACGGGGACGTTTGCAGGCTTTGTTCTCGCGCACACAGTTTTAGCCATCCCCTATGTCTTGATCGTGGTGGGTGCTGCGGTGCAGAAGTTTGACCCTTCGCTCGAACTCGCGGCTCTCAACTGCGGCGCAAATCGATTCCAGAGCTTTTTCCTCGTGATGCTGCCTAATATTGGCCCGAGCGTCGCCGCGGCTTCGGTCTTTGCATTTCTTGCGTCGTTCGATGACGCGACGGTTTCGTTCTTCATCTCTGACATTGGCGGGAAGTCGATTGGACGCAAGATGTTCGAAGATATCGATTTCAATCTCACGCCAGTGATCGCCGCCGCGTCAACCGTGCTCGTCGCGATCTCGCTCGTGCTCATGACGGCGGCGCAACTTCTGACTACTCGAAGCAGACACTAACTCCACATTAACTGAAGAGGATTTGAAATGATCAGATCGGATCAGACGCCGAAGGCTTGCCTGAAATCCGCGTTTTACGTGTTCGTCGCCTTTGCTCTCATGTTCGCTCTTGGGCTTGAAAAGGCGAGTGCCGAGCAACGTGTGGTCATTGCTACTACGGGAGGTACCTACGAAAAGGCCCTGCGTGAAGCGTGGTTCGAGCCCTTCACGAAAGCGACAGGAATAAAAGTCGTCACTGTTTCTGGAACAGATGCGGAGAAGCGGGCGAAGGTCACTGCTATGGTTCAAACAGGCAATGTCACCTGGGACCTCTATCTGGATGGCGAAATCCAAGCTGGATCCGACGCACACTTCGCCATAACGGAAGACCTGTCAGACTTTTGCAAGCAGTTCATTAACAGCACGGACCTGCTGGCCGACTCTTGTACGCGCGGCGGGGCAAAATTGCAGTCAACCTCCACCCTTTTGGCTTACAAACTGAATGAGAACGGCAGCAACCCTCAAACTTGGGCTGACATGTGGGATCTGGCGAAGTTTCCGGGTGCTCGAAGTTTTCCTAATTTTGACGATCCATGGCGAGTGTTGGCCGCAGCATTGCTCGCGGACGGAGTGCCGAGAGAAAAACTTTTCCCACTTGATGTAGATCGAGCATTTCGCAAGCTTGACGAAGTCAGGGACAGTGTACAGGTTTGGTGGAGGACGGGAGATCAAAGCGTTCAGGCGTTTCGCAATGACGAGTATCGCGTTGGACAGATCTGGTTGACGCGCGCGAAGGCCTTGAAAGCAGAAGGTTACAAGATAGGCTGGAGTTACGATGGCGCATTTCTTGTGGGCGATCGCATAGCGCTCGTGCGTGGCGCACCGAATCGGGAAAATGCGCTGAAGCTCATTGAGTTCTGGCTAAGGAATCCTGCGGTGCAGGCCAAAGCCTGCGAAACGCTTTCTTGCACTCCTCCAAGTCAGAAAGCGATTTCGCAGATGTCATCTGAGGCTCGCGCCACCCTCCCATCTGCGGCAGATGTTGAAAACCGGATCATCGTCCCTGATGCACAATGGATCAACGCGAACATGGGCATGCTGGTACAGCGCTGGAACTCATGGATACGCTGAAAAAACCGAGGGCGCCAAGGCACCTTCCTTGACGCTGCGAGCGGATGCGCAGGCGGCTCTCTTTTGGCGCCTGCGCCGACCGCGTCACCGCGTTCGCAAGACCACAGCAGAGCAAGAGCGGGTTCAGACGTCGCGTCTCTCTTTTATGCAGAAGAGATTTTCGCACGATGAACCCGTCATTGTGCAGTCCGCTGTCCGGATGGTGCCCGGCTCAGAAATGATCTAAGGGGCCGCGACATAAACCGTCACGTTGATCATGTAGTTCGTCGGTCAATCCGGCCCCCTGGAGCCGCCATGACTGTCGGAAGGCTACGGCGGGTGTTTTTTGTGTCGGGTGCCATCTCACGCTCGGAACGGGAGGGGGTAGACGCAGAGGGGAGGGCGACTTTACAGCCAGAAACGGTGCGGTCGTTTAGGCAGCGCTCGGAATATCGGTATCTAAACCGGTTGAGATCCGCCAGCATATCGGTCCATATAGGACGAAGCAGAGATCGAAGAGCCATGGTCCTTTCACTTTCCGGCATCAAGAAATCCTACCAGACAGCCGAAGGCATTATCCCGGTCCTGAACGGCGTCGACCTTTCACTTGAAGCCGGCGAAAGTCTTGCCCTGACGGGGGAATCCGGCAGCGGAAAGAGTACGCTTTTGCATCTGGCCGGCGGCCTTGATTTGCCCGACAGTGGCATCATCACGGTGGGGGGTCGGAAAATAACCGATCTCGACGAGGCCGGTCGAGCGAGCTTCCGACGCCGGGAGGTGGGCTTAATCTTCCAGCAGTTCAATCTCATTCCGAGCCTCGATGTCGGATCCAATATCTCGTTTCACGCCCGGCTGGCGGGCCGTTTCGACCCGGTCTGGGAAAAAAGCCTGGTCGAGGCGCTGGGGATCGGAGAGCTGCTTGCACGCTATCCCGAACAGCTCTCCGGCGGTCAGCAGCAAAGGGTGGCGATCGGACGTACGCTTGCGGCAAGACCGCCCCTCATTCTTGCCGATGAGCCGACAGGTAATCTCGACGAGGCGACGGCTGATATCGTCATCGATATCATGTTGAGACTGACAAAGTCCGCGCAGATCTCACTCCTCCTGGTGACCCATTCCAGCCGGCTGGCGGTAAAACTCGATCGGCGTATCGCGCTGAGCGGCGGGAAGGTTTCGCAATGAACTGGACCGCCTTCCGGGCGCTGCTCTCACACTGGCGCTACCGACCGCTTCAGCTTCTCACCCTCATGGTCGGCGTCACGCTTGCAACCGGCCTCTGGTGCGCGGTCCAGGCAATCAATGCCGAAGCCAGAGCAAGTTATGACCGGGCGGCCTCGGTCCTGGCGCAAAACCAGCTGGATCAACTGGTGGCAAAGGACGGCGGCAGAATTTCCTCGCAAACATATGCCCGGCTTCGAAGGGCGGGTTTGCACGTCTCTCCGATCATTGAAGGCGATTACAGGTTTGGTACGACGCGTATCAGGCTTATCGGCATCGACCCCCTGACCATGCCGTCCGACGGAATGGTGCCTGCACCATCTGATCCGTCCGGGCTGGTGGAATTCATCCAGACGCCCGGACAGATGATCGTTTCGCCGGCAACGGCTGCCACATTGAAAGATACCTCTGGCCTTTCCCTTAAGGTACGAGCGGATCTCCCCGACGGCGCAGCATTTGTCGATATTTCCACGGCTGACCGCCTGTTGAAACGCAATGGTGAACTGAGCCGGCTTATCGTTTCGCCATCGCAAGACCCCGATCTTCCGACGATCGGAAACATAGCCCCTGAACTTTCCCTCGAACAGGCAAGAAGCAGGCCCGACGTCGCAAGGCTCACGGACAGTTTTCATCTCAACCTGACCGCCTTTGGTTTTCTTGCCTTCGTTGTCGGTCTCTTCATCGTGTATTCCGCAACGGGCCTGTCGTTCGAGCAACGGCGTGGGTCGTTCAGGACCATGCGGTCGCTCGGGGTCTCGCTTCGCTCCCTGACCACGATGCTGGTTGTCGAAACCGCGCTTTTTGCGCTGGTATCGGGAGCGCTGGGCATTGTTGTCGGATACGTGGTCGCATCGGCTCTATTGCCGGGCGTGGCCGCGACCCTGCGTGGCCTTTACGGGGCCAGTGTTGCCGGTTCACTCTCGCTGCGGCCTGAATGGTGGATCGCCGGCCTTGCAATGGCGCTGGTGGGGACCGGGCTCTCCTCGCTTCAACATCTCCTCCGCGTCTGGCGGATGCCGATACTGTCCACGGCACAGGGCAGGGCGTGGGCGATGGTGTCCACGAAAAGCCTCCTCCATCAGGCGGCCGCCGGGATGGTTCTGCTTTTTGTATCTGGCGCGCTTGTGCTGCTGGGCGGCGGTCTCATTTCAGGTTTCGCAGTGCTTGCAGCGCTTCTTCTGGGCGCTGCACTCATTCTTCCAACCTTGCTGGCACTGGGCATGAGAGCGGCCGAACACATCTCCGGACACGGACTGACCCGCTGGTTTTTCGCCGATACGCGCCAGCAGCTGCCAGGTCTTTCCCTTGCGCTGATGGCATTGCTGCTCGCTTTGTCGGCCAATATCGGGGTCGGCACCATGGTCTCAAGCTTCAGGCAAACCTTTGTGGGATGGCTCGATCAGCGCCTGGCCGCAGAGGTCTATGTGACGGCCCGTGACGAGGCTGAAGCTGCGCGTCTGCGGCAGTGGTTTCCACACCAGGCAAGGGCGGTTCTACCCATCTGGAGTACGGAAGGGGAAATTTCGGGGCAGAAGGTCCGCATCTTCGGCGTCGCCGACGATGCGACATACAGGGATCATTGGCCGTTGATTTCGGGCGCGCCCGCAACATGGGACGAGATTGCGAGCGGGAAGGGTGCGCTGGTCAACGAACAGTTCTGGAGGTCAGGAAAGGCGTCGCCCGGCGCAGAGATAGAAATGCCAGGTGGCTGGAAAGCCCGCGTCGTCGGGGTGTTTTCCGACTATGGCAATCCGAGGGGCGAAATCATCATTGGTCTTGATGCCCTTGTCCAGCACTACCCGGACGTGGAAAAGCTGAGATACGGCCTTCGCATGGAGCCAGAGGAGGTTGCGGGCTTCGGACAACGCCTCATGACGGAGTTCGGCCTGCCCGAAGCCAATATTGTCGACCAGGCCTCGCTGAAACGGCAGTCTGCTGCAATCTTCGACCAGACGTTTGCGGTCACCGGCGCGCTGAATGTGCTCACGCTCGCGGTGGCGGGTTTTGCCATGTTTTCGAGCCAGCTTACGCTCGCTTCGCTTCGGTTGCCGCAGCTTGCTCCTGTCTGGGCACTTGGACTTCGTCGCCGCGACCTTGCGATGCTGGAGGTCCTGCGAACTTTTGCGCTATGGCTTGTGACATTCATTGCCGCCATTCCTGTCGGGTTGGGACTGGCCTGGGTTTTGCTGGCAATCATCAATGTGGAAGCTTTCGGATGGCGACTGCCGCTGATCCTGTTTCCGCTGGACTGGCTGAGGCTGGGTCTTGTTGCCCTGCTCGCCGCCATCATTTCGGTCCTGATCCCTGTTCGACGGCTTGTTAAAACCGCGCCGGCCGATCTTTTGAGGATATTCGCCAGTGAACGCTAAAGCCGTCCTCCTGCTCCTTTGCGCTTCATGCACTTCCTTGCCCACGCCGGTCATAGGGCAGGGCTTTGCGGGCCTCGGGTCAAATGCCGAAGGCTTCAGCATTCCCACACGAGGCGTTGAACTCGTCTTTCCAAAAGACCACAAGGCACATCCCGGTTTCAGGATCGAGTGGTGGTACGTTACTGCAAATCTGCGGACGGCCGATGGACAGCGCATGGGCGTCCAATGGACACTCTTTCGTTCTGCACTTGAACCTGTCGAGCGCCCCGGATGGTCCGACCCTCAAATTTGGATTGGCCACGCAGCCGTGACGACTGCGAGCCGCCACCATGTTGCCGAACGGCTGGCGCGGGGAGGCGTGGGGCAGGCGGGGGTCAAAGGCGAACCCTTCGAGGCCTGGATTGACAATTGGCAAATGAAGGCAGGAACTGACGATGCACGGGACGACCTCGATCAGCTTGATTTGAACGCCAGTGGCGAGAGCTTCCGGTATCGTCTGAAACTTCAGGCCCACGGGCCTTTGGTGCGTCAGGGGGACAACGGCTACTCGGTTAAATCGGCAGAGGGCCAAGCAAGCTATTATTACTCCCAGCCATTCTACAGTGTCAGCGGCAGCGTCTTTCTTGATGGTGAAACTCATGAGGTAACGGGCGAGGCGTGGCTCGATCGGGAATGGTCGTCGCAACCGCTAGCCTCGAGCCAGACGGGATGGGACTGGTTTTCCCTTCACCTCGCATCCGGCGAAAAACTCATGGCCTTCCGTTTGCGTGACGACAAAAGCGGCTACATCTCCGCTAACTGGATTTCCGCCGATGGAAGGCCGTCTCCCGTCGATCCGAAAGACGTTTTGCTCAGTCCGTTGCGAACCGCGGATATCAACGGAAAGAGCATTCCGGTCGAATGGAGCGTGAAGATACCCAGCCGTGGCCTCGACATAAAGACGAAGCCCCTGAACGAGAAAGCCTGGATGGCGACGTCAACCCCCTACTGGGAAGGGCCAATAGAGTTTGATGGAAGCACATCGGGACAAGGTTATCTGGAGATGACCGGATATTAGCCTGTCCCACTGTCCCAGGCGAGATATCGGCTGGAACGGTGCCTAAGCTTACAGGCGCCGTCCTATCCGGGTAGGCGCGACACCCAGGACACGCTCCGAAGGAGTCGTCTCGTGATGACAACCCATTGTTCGGCTTCGTCCCAGCGAGGAATAAGGCAACGCGGTGGATCGTGCATCTGCGGGCCGAGGTCTTTTCCCTTGGTGCTCAATACATCGATGATGTCTTTTATGTTCTCGACCCGAACTGCGCTCGGCGCAGCCGTACTTGGGACAGGGGCTACCTGGGGTATCGGTGCACTGGCGCATACAGCAAAGCTGGGCTGGTCGGCATCGACTATACCGCTACGGGTTACGACTAGTCTTTCTGCGATCGGTACCCAAGCTTTTCTGAAAGCGCGTTGGCTGTGGTGCGAAGCTCCTCACCAAGGCTAGCGATTTTTTCGTCGCTGGCTTCGCTGCGGATCAGACTGATTGCAATGCCGGCAGATGCGGCTCCCGAGTAATCGCGTATGGCAGCCCCAATGCAAAGCATACCTTCGCGGATCTGACCATCGTCGATGGAGTAGCCACGAGCGCGCGTCAGAGCCAGTTCCTCTTCAAGCTGCGAAAGGCCAGCAACGCTCCTTGATGTCAGAGGCTGTGGAAACTGAGAAAACAGCATCCTCAATTCACCGGGCCCCAGATCGGACAGGAGGATCTTCCCGGTGGCCGTAAATGGCGCCGGCAGACGCATACCGATCCGAAACGTGTGTCCAAGCGGCTGGGCCGAGTTGCGACAGCCGATGTAAACGACTTCGCCACCCTCGCGGACGGTGAGGGTCACCGTGTAGGGATCGAGGTCGTGGCGCTGGGCGAGATGGTCGTTGAATGTCGATACGATGTCGAGGTGCGACAGAAAGCCGTTCGCCCATCTGAGCGAGTGGGGTCCAATACGCAGGGTTCCATCGGCAGATCGCGCCAGAAGATCAAGCTCAGTCATCACCGCAAGCAAGCCATGCGCGCTGCTTTTGGGCAAATCCAGAAAGCGTGTCAGCTCGGCGGCTGTGAGGTCCCGCGGGGAACCTGCCACAAGATCCAGAATACGCACGGCGCGTCTGAGTGCCGGTACAGTGTCTGATATTTGCGACGATTGTTGATCTTCAGCCATGCACCTTCCTTGACACACTTGGCCGCTTTGGCCCATAGTTCACTCTAATGATTCAAGTTCAATTAGTTGAACTCTAGTGCGGGAGAGGTCGATGATCAAGCTAAAAAATGCGGCGCTGTTGCGTGATGCCTGCCTGGTGAATGGTCGCTGGCTGAAAGCTGCGGATGGCAAGACGATTGCGGTGGAAAATCCCGCCAACTCGATGATCATCGGTCACGTTCCTTCATTGTCGGCAGATGAGGTTGAAGCTGCAGTCGAGTCAGCAGGCAAGGCATTTTCCGAGTGGAGCCGCCGGGCTGCGAAGGACCGCGCTGCCATGTTGCGCCGATGGTTTGATCTCATGGTGGCGAACGCTGACGATCTTGGTGCGTTGATGACTGCCGAGCAGGGAAAGCCGTTTGCGGAAGCAAGGGGCGAAGCCCTTTATGCGGCATCTTTCGTGGAATGGTTCGCGGAGGAAGCCAAACGTGTTTACGGCGATACCATTCCTTCGCCGACCACCGACAAGCGCATTACCATCCTGAAGCAGCCGATCGGTGTCTGCGCCGCGATCACGCCATGGAACTTCCCGGCCGCGATGATCACTCGCAAGGCGGCCCCGGCACTTGCCGCAGGCTGCACGATGATCGTCAAACCGGCTGAGCAGACCCCTCTCACCGCACTTGCTCTGGGTGTTCTCGCTGAAGAAGCGGGCGTTCCCGCCGGTGTCTTCCAGGTGGTGACGGGCGCTGCACGCGATATTGGCAAGGTGTTTACCGAAAGCGACACGGTGCGAAAGATCTCCTTTACCGGATCGACTGAAGTCGGTCGTCTGCTGATGGCGCAATCGGCCCCGACGATCAAGAAACTGTCGCTGGAACTTGGTGGCAATGCGCCTTTCATCGTCTTTGATGATGCCGATCTGGATGCGGCCGTTGAGGGCGCGATCGTGTCGAAATACCGCAATGCCGGACAGACCTGCGTGTGCTCCAACCGGATCTATGTCCAGGATGGTGTTTACGACGCATTCGCGGAAAAGCTGGTCAAAAGGGTCGAAAGCCTGTCCGTCGGTGAGGGCACGGAACCTGGTGTTCTGATCGGTCCACTGATCGACCAGGATGCCGTGGCAAAGGTCGAGGATCACGTTGCTGATGCCCTTGGCAAGGGAGCAAAGATCGTCACCGGTGGAAAGCGCCATGCTCTTGGAGGCACATTCTACGAACCAACGGTTCTGACTGGTGCAACCCAGGCCATGAAGGTTGCCCGTGAGGAGACCTTTGGACCCGTCGCCCCGCTCTTTCGGTTCGGGACGGAAGACGAAGCGGTCGCCATGGCGAACGACACCGAATTTGGTCTGGCGGCCTATTTCTACACCGAGAATGTCCGCCGGACATGGCGTGTCGCAGAAGCGCTCGAATACGGCATGGTGGGCCACAATACAGGCCTCATCTCCAACGAAGTCGCACCATTCGGTGGCGTGAAGCAGTCCGGCTTGGGCCGCGAAGGCTCGCACTACGGCATCGATGAATATCTTGAAATCAAATACCTGTGCTCGGCCATCGGCTGAGATCACGCTGGGAGGATCAGATGACCATCAACCCTTTCGAATTCCGCACCGTTCCCTCCATGCAGGTTGCCTGGGGTGGCGCCCAGCGTCTCGGAGAGATTCTCTCCGGCAGGTTTCAGGCGCGCAAGGCGCTGCTGATTACCGATGCAGGTCTCATCAAGGCCGGCCTCATCAAGCCGATCGCTGACGCCCTTGCGGCCAGCGGCTTTGACGTCACGATCTTCGACAAGGTCGTTGCTGATCCGCCAGAGCACATCGTTGCCGACTGCGTCGAGTCCGCAAGGCAGATCGGGGTCGATATCGTCATTGGTCTTGGCGGGGGCTCATCGCTCGACATCGCCAAGCTCGTGGCTGTCCTTCTGGTCTCCGACCAGACGCTTGCCGACATGTATGGGATCGGAAACGTTAAGGGATCACGCCTGCCGCTCGTGCTGGTTCCGACCACGGCCGGTACAGGTTCGGAAGTCACAAACATCTCGATCATCACCACGGGCGAAACCACCAAGATGGGGGTCGTTTCCCCGCAGCTTTACGCTGATTTCGTTCTTCTGGATGCTGAACTGACGGTGGGGCTGCCGCAGGTCCATACGGCTGCCACCGGTATCGATGCCATGGTGCATGCCATCGAGGCTTACACCAGCAAACACAAGAAGAACCCGCTATCAGATGCTCTGGCGCGCGAGGCACTGCGTCTGCTCGGTGCAAATCTGATCGCCGCCTGCAAGGACGGCACCGACCGGAAAGCCCGTGAAGGCATGCTGTTGGGTGCGACATTGGCAGGTCAGGCTTTCGCCAACTCACCGGTGGCCGCCGTCCACGCGCTCGCTTATCCGCTTGGCGGCCATTATCACGTGCCACACGGGCTTTCCAATGCCCTCATGCTGGGGCCGGTTTTACGCTTTAACGCGAAGGCTGCAGCGTCGCTTTATGCGGAGCTTGCCGACGTGCTGGGTGTTCCGGGTGAAGGGGATGCGGCAACCCGTTCGGATGCGTTCGTTCAGCATATGGAAACGCTGATGGACGAAAGCGGCGCGCCGCGGCGTCTGCGCGATGTCGGCGTGACGGACAACACGCTCGCCATGCTTGCGTCCGACGCAATGAAACAGAGCCGTCTTTTGGTCAATAATCCGGTCGAAGTCCGCGAAGAGGATGCGCTTGCGCTCTACCGCGAGGCGTTCTGACCCATTTCTTACAGCAATATCTTCAGTCCCAAGGGAGGAAAACGAGTGACCGATATCAGACTTTACATGCTTCAGTCGGGTACGCTGAAATGCAAGGTACACAACATCAAGATGAACCAGGGGAACGGTGCAGACTATGAGATCCCCGTTCCGTTTTTCCTGATTACCCATCCGGCCGGGCACACCGTGATCGACGGCGGCAACGCGATTGAAGTTGCAACAGATCCGCGTGGCCATTGGGGCGGCATCTGCGATGTCTATTGGCCAGTACTGGACAAGGACCAGGGCTGCGTTGACCAGATCAAGGCGCTTGGTTTCGATCCGGCCGATGTCAAATATGTTGTGCAGTCGCACCTGCATCTCGATCATACCGGCGCCATCGGTCGCTTCCCCAACGCAACCCACATCGTGCAGCGCTCTGAATATGAATATGCCTTTACGCCCGACTGGTTTGCTGGCGGCGGCTATATCCGCAAGGACTTCGACAAGCCGGGTCTGAAGTGGCAGTTCCTCAACGGTGCGCAGGACGATTATTACGATGTTTACGGCGACGGCACGCTCACCACGATCTTCACGCCCGGTCATGCGCCCGGCCACCAGTCCTTCCTGGTGCGTCTGCCAAACAGCAAACCGCTTCTCCTGACGATCGATGCTGCCTACACACTGGACCACTGGGAAGAGAAGGCTTTGCCTGGCTTCCTTGCCTCGACCGTTGACACGGTCCGTTCTGTTCAGAAGCTCCGCACCTATGCCGAAAAGCATGATGCGACAGTCGTCACCGGCCATGACCCTGACGCCTGGGCGAACTTCAAGAAGGCTCCCGAATTTTACGCGTAAATAGAACGCGCAAGTCAACCGCCAGATACGGCGAGGTTGCATGCAGCCTCGCCGATTTTTATCATATGAGCCAAGGGCACCGAGCCGAGCGGGACCGTGTATTTCGGCGCATCGGCCTTTTCCGGATATACGCCTTCGTTCAAGTCGCTCGCGTTGTCGCTTCGAATGCCTGAAAGCTATCCTCTAGCTGCGCGAGTGTGCTCATACGGCGTTTTTCGCCCCGGCGTTACGTTGAGCCATCGGGGTTCGGGCTGACAATTTGCCAATACCGGATGGCTTAGAGTGAACTTGTCTCTTTGATCCAAACTGTCTGCAAATCGAGCAGATTATGGCGCTCACTTAGCGTTCCCCACGTGTCGGGCAAGCCATGCTCCCCAAAACAGGCTTGCAAAAAACCGAAGCGGTTCGTTGAAACCAACGCCCTCCAGCAACGAAATGACCTCGTCTTCCGATCGGGGTGGCTCCGCACCCTGCAGAATCTTGCCCATTTTGGCCTGGACCTCTTCAGGCCCGGCGCCGTTCATACGCCAGCGTGCTGCCCAGGCTGCCATGAGCAGGGGCTGAGAGGCATACGCCCGATAATTCCCCGCCACAATCAGGGGCGCGTCAGGATACAGCCGCATTGCAATCTGCGCCAGAACATCCTGCTTTGCGGCGTTCCCTGGCAAATGGTGCAGCACGCCGATCATGATTGCAGCGTCAAACGATGGAGCTCTATCCAGATCGGAGACGGTTCCGAGGACGGTCTCCACCCGGTCAGACACTTCGGCCCTGACCAGATGATCGCGTGCAAGGTTGAGCATCGGTGCTGAAGGATCGACGGCGACAAAGGACCATTGCGGTTCCAGCCGAGCGGCGGCGATGATTTCGCCCGCCGTACCGCCAGCCCCGACAACCAGCACCCGTGCCGACGTTCCTTCGCCCAGAGCTGCAGACAGCATGCAGGCGGAAAGCTCGTGGCAGGCGTCATATCCGGCCAGCGCTATCCTGCTCTGTCGTGCGTATTCCCCTGCGCGGGAGGCGTCAAATTTGGCTGCAGAATCCTGTGTCATGCTGTCTCTTGTCTGTTTAGACGTGCTGGCGTGCTTCGCTCAAGGAGGATACAAGATTTGCGATCAGGAAAGGCAGGAAATACATGACTGAAAGTTCAGATTCCGGGCGAAAACATGATCGGTTGACGGCTTTCCTGAAAGCCTTTCATCTTGGCGCATCACGTTGCGATTGTGCTGAAGCCGCTAACCTCCTGATCATCAATGTCCATGGCGCAGGTGAACCGACCCATCTGCTTTATCGCGCCAGATCCACGGCGTCGCTGCCGGATGGCGCAGCTATATGCGCTGGCGCCACAGTGGATTTTGGCGGTAGTGCCAATCCGTTGGTCGGTGCACTGCCAGACGAATTGTGCCTTTCACTGGCTAACGAACCGGAATTGCGCGGTTTGTGTCAACTGATGGTGGCCGAGGTCGAGGTCGCCCGCTGTGGTGGCGGTACTATCGAGGCGCGTCTATGCGAGATCATCGTCGTGCTCGCGATCCGCAAGGCAATAGCGATCGGCACGGTCGATGCGGGATTACTGGCGGGTCTGGCGCACCCCGCACTGCATCCCAGCCTTGTGGCCATACATGACAATCCGGCGCGAAATTGGCGGATTGCGGACCTTGCCGCCATAGCGGATATGTCGCGCGGACAATTCATTTCCACCTTCACGCAAACCGTTGCCCAGTCGCCTATCGCCTACCTCAATGGCTGGCGCCTGGCGCTTGGACGAGCAGAACTGCGCGCCGGACGAAGTGTCAAATCGGTCGCCACCGGGGTCGGCTTCGGCAGCGCCGCCGCATTTTCCCGCGCCTATTCCCGCAAGTTCGGCTCACCGCCGGCCCAGAGCAAACCACGACCATGAGGCAGAGGATATTAATTCCCGACAGTGCTCCTGCCCTCTCGGCCAATACTGAGGCCACTTTCCAGGGCACGACCGCCGATGCTCGTGTCGAGTGGCACGATCTGGGAGAGAGTTTCCCAGAGGAACGTCCGATTTGGCGACCGTCATGTTTCTCACACGAGATCTTGGGGAAGCTGCGAGCGCGGTATAAGGACGGAGCGCAAGGCAAGCTTTTGGATTAGTTGCTCGCGGCGGCTTTTGGGCGTTGGCGTTCTGGCGCCAAACGGCCAGAATGGGATCGGGTCTGGCAAGCTGGCAAAGCGGCTTCAATCGGTCGTTCGGCCCGCATTAAGTTCACGGAAGCTTCCGTTCGCTAAACCAGCCGATCCTCACAGACGCATCGGTTCACCTTTGAATGCGAGCTAAGCAATGGCGTCGACCAGGGGACCCACCGGTTCCTCTTCAGGCGTGCGATCGACCTGCGCGAGAACGCGGAAATGGCAACGCTGCTCTATTGCATGCGTCGCTACCTTTACAGCTAAGGCCCCCCCGCGATGATTGCTTCCGGGAAGTCAGCCCGCATAGCGAACGGCGATAATGGGGTCGGCTCCGGCCAGTCGGCAAAGCGCCTTCGTGTCGGTCACAGAGGCCGTCATGGGACGCGCCTGAAAGCAGGCAACGCTTCGCAGCGGCGTAACACGTCACCTGTGCGCTATTTGCTGTCATTCACGAGGAAGCTTTTCTGCAATTTCTTGAAACCTCGCAGCAGTAAATCCCGTCAGCGTCGGCATCTCCCAGTCAAAAAATGACTTGTTAGAGATCGCATGAAGAATCAGCAGTCGTACACCGCGCATTTCTTCTGGCGTGAGGTCAGGATTTGGCACCATAGACCTTAGTTTCGCGGCAATTTTCTCGGCGGCCTTTCGAGGTGATGGCCCTAGAAGGATGACATCGTCTTCTTGTTCCAGCTCTTTCAGAGCACCGATGATGATTTGAATGATCGTCGTATTATAGGGTTCGTTCACTTTGGCGGCCTGTCAGCAATGAAATTTGGACAGAGAGTCCATGACAGCTACAGTACCTGTGACAACCAAAAGTCCGCAATGGGCCGAAAGTTGTTACGGCTGGATTGCGCCACAAGCGGTCGTGCTTGACGATGGAGCCACAGGAAGCTAGCTTGGTTCTGTCTAAAACAGGTTAGGCTCGGGAAGGTTGGCCCGACCCCCACGATGTGGGTCCTTCCGCTCCTATCTAGCGGCCCAAGACTACGACGGCATGAGCATGGTGCGCGCGCCGAGAGTAGGAGTATGGGTATGAAAGCTAGAATATCAGTGTTGACGCTAGGCGTTTCCGACCTGGAAAAATCGGTTTCATTCTACCGCGATGGTCTCGGGCTGCCGACTGAAGGGATCATCGGACAAGAGTTCGAACATGGCACGGTCGCGTTCTTTGATCTGGGTGGAGGTTTAAAGCTGGCGCTTTGGTCGCAGAGCGACGTTGCTCACGACACTGGGTTGCCCTTACAGCCGCCTAGCTCCACGTCCTTCACCATTGGCCACAATGTGTCAACGATGGAAGAGGTCGAGGAGGTGATGGCTGCCGCTGAGCGGGCCGGAGCCGAGATCGTGAAACGCCCCGTGTCCACCTTCTACGGCGGCTACGCTGGCTACTTCCGTGATCCTGACGGACATTTGTGGGATGTGGTTTGGAATCCTCATCTGCTCCCTCCAGCAGACTGAGCTTTTTGAACGGTGCGCCAACACCGGAAGTTGGACGCTTGAACCTGCTTCGGCTTGTCCGCTTCAGGCCGACAGCCGCCATACTCCAATTTCCTAATCAGTCTGCCAGTTTGAACAGCAACGTTGTTATCAGCTTGCTTGGATCAGGTTCAACTGAAGGATTGTTATCGTGGACCTCGAGCCGGCACGCGAACAGCTCTCCAGCCTCTGTGCTCGATGAGTCCCATACTAAGCCCTTCTCCTTTGCCCATCCGACGAGCATGGCAGTAGCATCATATAGTCCTTCATAGGGCCATTGTAGGTCATTCGGACATATCGTCCTCCAGGCAGGACGCCTTCGACCAGACGGCCCGAAAGTGGAATTGACCCATCTGTGGTCATACCTGTTTCAATCTCGAGGCGCGGCATATCAATTAGGTTGAACTTGATGAACTCGACACCGTCTGGTGCAACTCCCGCTCGCGCGAAAGCATCGAACAGTTCATCGAAAGCTGGATCGACGTCTTCGTCGAAAGGGATCACAACTGGCAGACGAACAGCGACATAACGCTGTGGTTCGCGTTCGACCATTTCGGGCATCGTTAGCATTGGCCTCTCCTGTTGTTCTTGTTTAAGACGTACAGAATACAACGACTTCGACAGGCCTGCTCCTTGGTTTTTGTTGGGGCACCACTTACGGCATTTTCGAGGTCCGTTTCGGGCCGACGGCCGTCATGGCGCAGAAGCGCCAACAACGGACATCGTCGGCTTTGACACAGAAGTTATTCTTGTGCATGAGTTCGATGTGTCAGGGAAAATGAAATGACACTTACCAGTCAGATAACGCCGTACAACGACCAGTGGCCGTCCATGTTTCTTGCCGAAAAGCGGCTGATTGCTGATGTCTTCGGGTCCGATCTGATTGAAATCCACCATGTCGGCAGCACTGCCGTCGTAGGATTGTGGGCAAAGCCAGAGATCGACCTATTGGTCGAAGTTCGCGAGCAAACAAACCAGGTCGAGCGCGATCAGTCGATGGTTTCATTGGGATATGTTCGCGGCTCAAACCTGTCACACGGGCACCACTTTTATCGTAAGGATGTTGATGGGGTGAGAACGCACAAAGTACATGTTTGCTTGACTGGCCATTGGCAGATCGAACGCATGATACGCTTCAAAGACCTGTTGATCGACAATGCTCAGATACGCCAAGAATATCAGCGATTGAAGCTTCATTTAGAGGCCTCTAATCGCGATGGCATTGCGGAGTATCTCGTAAAGAAAGCTCCCTTTATCGATGATTTGATGGGGCCACGTCCTGAATAGTCGGGCGAGCTGAAGTCCACCGGGCCAATTGCTGCCTCGGCAGTGTCGCGCCGATCGCTGACACCTTGAACCTCTCACGCAGCCCCTGCCGACCAAATTTGGGGTAAATTCGACCTTCAGGGCATTTCCCTTTGATACTGGATTATATCCACAAGAGTTGGAGAAGTAGGAGACGATACTTGCATGCTAAAAATGATTGCGGCGGCGGCTGGATTGCTCATGATCGCCGTCTTTTTTGTTGGCGTTGACCTGGACCATCGAGAGCATGAAACGAAGATTACGGCCTTCATCAAACAAACTCCTTCCCCTCAGGTCATGTTCAGAAATCCATTCGCCTGTGGCGAGTGCGATGTTGAGATTTTTGAAATGGGAGCGGCAGAACGCATTGATGAAATGCGCAAATTTTGCAGTGCGCGTTTCGGCCTCCACAATCTGCGCGCCTGTCACGCAATATTTGCGGAGAGGCAGCGGCAGGTTCGCAGCCAAATGCAGTCTTTGGCAGCTATCGACATTGTCGCTGAATCATTCATAAATTCAGCGAACATAGAGAATGGCAGCAATCTGGTCGCGCTGCCCGTCAATAGAAAAGTGGCCTTGACCGAATGTGCGGTCCCCCTCAAAGCCACTTGGCGGAATGATGCTGACAATATCCGGCGCGTAAATATCCATTGCAATGATGCAGGCAAGCCGGGATCACTGCCGTGGGATATCAGCCTGCCTGTGAAAGGCAATGTCGGTGCGCCCGAGAGATGAAGAATCCAGCCCGCGTTGCGTCCACCTTTTTGAACATGTCACCGTCCGACTTCTGAGTCGGGCTTCCAAAAGTCGCCGTTGCCCTTCTCGCCCATCTCAGACAATCAGGCCTCGTCCTGCAATGTCCGCAGCGGGCCAACTGCTGCCTCGGCAACTTTGCGCCAAAGCGGTCATAAGCCCACAGACCGTGGATGGTACAAAGATCATAAGGACGGGTCGGTTTCGAATGTGGCGTGCATGACCTGCCGCATCCGGTCCGGCAAGCTCTTCGAAGTCGCATAAGGCTGACGTACGTCGCGAAGCCGCAACCCCTGCATTGGACAATGAGCTTGCAGCAGGCGCTTTGCTATCTCTCCAGGATCGCCGTCCTGCTCGTTGAAGATTACAGTAAAGGTCGAGGCGGTGATTGTCCCGACGATCCGGAACGGGTCCAATCCGGAGCGTTCGTCTATGCCCGGCCAGCAAGCCCCGAACCATTCAAACGGAAAGCGCTGCCCTTCGCGTGAGCCGATGCGCAGTGTCGAGACCGCGAGCCTGTCACCGCCACTAATGGCAAAAGTTGGCACCTCTTGAGAGGGATCGCTGGTGTCGTGGTCGTAGACAATTTGCTGTCCATCCCAGTCCCGCCAGTCGCGGACAGCGACTGTCGGGTTCTGGTGCGAGAACACAGGCTCTATCATCGTTATCAGATTGCCGTCTTCGTCGGTCAGCGGATATTCCTCCGCACGCACCTCGATTTGCCAATTCAGGCCGTAGCCGCTCGCCATATTCAGGTTGGTGCCATCATCCGCATCCACCTGGAGCCAGCCGGTGATCTCTGCGCGCGCAATCCGGAAGGTGTAGTCCGCAACTGTTATCGTATCGGGTGTCATTGTCCTCGCCCTCCTTGCACTGGCAGCGCCTACCACACTATGCCCCCGAAATCAGCGCTTCAAGGGTCGCAAATCTAGGCTCAGGACCTATTAAATAGCTTGCATAGGCCTCCCCTTCTTGATTCATTGTGATCGAAAGGAGACGCTGTGATGAATGATTTGATGCTTCTGTCAGAGGCGCAGATGCGCCGCATTGAGCCGTATTTTCCATTGTCGCACGGCGTGCCACGCGTTGATGACCAGTTGATTTTGAGCGGCATCATCTTCGTCTTGCGCAATGGACTGCGATGGCGCGATGCGCCAAGAGAGTATGGACCGCACAAGACGATCTATAACCGCTTCATCCGCTGGAGCAGGCTCGGCGTATTCAATCGGATTTTGGCTGAACTGACTGCCAAACGCGGCAAGCCGGAGCAGTTGATGATCGATGCTACCCATTTGAAAGCCCATCGCACCGCAGCCAGTCTGCTAAAAAAGGGGATGTTCCCCGACGTATCGGACGAACCAAGGGCGGACTGAACTCCAAGCTGCACGCTGTTTGCGATGGTCACGGTCGTCCGCTGATCCTGCTTTTGAGCGAGGGGCAGATGAGCGATTACAAAGGTGCCGCACGGATGATCGAAGCCTTTCCAAAGGCCAAGACCTTGCTGGCGGACAAAGGTTACGACGCCGATTGGTTTCGAGATGCCCTGGCGCAGCGCAAGATCACCGCCTGCATTCCTTCAAGAGCAAACCGCAAGGTCGTTATCCCGCATGATCCCACGCTCTACAAAAAGCGCCACAAGATTGAAAACATGTTCGGCAGGCTCAAGGACTGGCGGCGAATTCACACCAGATATGACCGCTGCGCCCACACTTTCTTCTCAAGCATATGCATCGCAGCCACCGTCATCTTCTGGCTTTGATTTAACGAGTCCTGAGCCTAGGCGTCTCCTGCGCCAAATTGAGCCCTGAACCGTTCGCAGGCCGCCGCTTCAGTCAACGTGGCAATCAGAGATGCATTCCAGACGGCCTCATGGCTGGACCACGCGGGGTGCTGACCTGCTAAGCAGTAACAGTGGACTTTCACTTCTCGGAGTGATGCCAGGTGACTGGTCTGCTCTCGTTGTGGACGTTTCCAAGCCAATTTGCTGTAAAGGGTAGTCGAATCCCATTCCATTTTAGGAACGTATTTTCAGTACTGGAAATGACCGCTCAGGGCCGCACAGCGACTAGCGTGCTATAGTCCGGCTGCCTGACGGAGGCGACGAGGTGGGAGGAGTGGCGGAGGCTTTGGCATGGACACCGCCGTGCAGCGTAATCGATATCCATGGAACAAGGGAATCCTGGTGGGCCAAAAGCGCCCACTACAGCCAAAGAACGTATGGTCGATCCGCGTTCGATTAGAGATGAGCGGAGCGATCCGGGAACTGGCGCTCTTCAACCTCGCCATCGACAGCAAGCTTCGCGCTTGTGACCTCGTCAAGCTGAAGGTTGAGGACTTATGGTCCGGTAGTGCGATCCGAGATCGAGCCACCATCATCCAAAAGAAGACGAAGCGGCCCGTGCAGTTCGAGGTCACCGAACAGACCAAGATCGCGCTCGTGGCGTGGCTCCCCTTCGTTCGGAGAAATGGCGGCAGCTATCTGTTTCCAAGCCGTCGGAAGATGTCGTATCATTTGTCCACGAGGCAATATGCCCGGATTGTCCACCGATGGGTCGCGTCCATCGGGCTTGACGCTAATGCCTATGGCACCCACTCCATGAGGCGAACCAAAGCAGCGCAGATTTACAAAAAGACAGGTAACCTGCGAGCCGTCCAAATTCTCCTCGGTCACACGAAGCTCGAAAGCACAGTTCGCTACCTTGGCGTCGAGGTAGATGACGCTCTGAGAATCGCTGAGCAGATTGAGCTGTAGAATTCTGACCATCGGCATTCGCCGATGGTCTCCCTCGCGCCATTTGCGGTCATAGGTAATAGCCAGTAATCTGACATTCTAACGCGTAGAGAGGGCCAGATGGAGTTCAAGCAAGACCAGTTCTTTCAGGCGGTTGCATCCCGCAAAATTCCAAGGATTAGGATCGCCGGTATCGTCATCGCTGACGATGCTGTCCTCGTCCAGCAACCCGCTGATGATCCCTGTTCGTGCTTCGCATTCATCGGCGGCGAATATGAGGTCGGAGACACCTTTGAGACACGTCTTCGAACGGAATTTGAAGAGGAAACAAATGCCAGCGTTGTCGAGACGCAATATCTCTTCTGCGTCGAAAATCATTTTCGATATAAAGGCAATCTCATCCAGCAAGCGGAACATTACTACTCCGTGAAGCTGGATAGGCGTGATATCGAAAGCCGAGAAGCACATCTGAAGCAAGTGTGGATACCACTGTCTCAGTTCGGAAAAGTAGACGTGCGGCCAATAGTCGTTAGGGATGCTGTGGCTGACGGAAGCTACACTACCAAACGCCACGTTGTTCAAATACCGGACTAGACCCAATGATCGCTTCAGGCCACATGCGGTTTTCCGCTCTGCGCCATTTGCGAAGGAAGTAAATAGCCGTCAGGATTTCGCCTGTTCATAGGCGACGAACAAATCGGTGACGAGAACGCCGTTGATCCGCATGCCAGTTAAATCGGCGTCTTTGATGTCCGTATCTGCCAACGTCACGCCGCTTATTGTTAAGCGCGATAGGTTCGCATTTGTGATGGCGGCTCCAGAGAGATTGACGTTGTTAAAGCTCGCATCTGCAAGGTTAATATCGTCAAAAACGGCTTCGCTTAAATTAGTGTCAGTGAACCTTGCCTTGCTCAAACAAGCGTAAAACTGTGCGTCGGCGAGGTTTACGCCATCGAAATGAGACCCTGCCATATCGGCGCGCTTGTAATGCGTTCCCTGCATCTGAGGGCCATCAAAATCAATGTTTTTTTGGGGTTCGGCCATCTTCGTATCCTCCATTCGATCATGATTGCTGCTCGAAGAATGCCAGAATGTCCGGTTATTTGCGACCGGCGAATCCAAAATAGAAACAAATCCGAGCTGATCCCGAAGAAACTCCCGTGACTTTCCTCGTCGCCAAGCCTGTCGCGAATGTTAGGGCTTCACGGCTATTGCACCCACGGCGAATGACCGGTTTGAGCCGAGTGACATCATTAGTTTGCGCCAACGGCAGTTAGTGTCGACAATAGCCTCAGAGACCACGCAAGGATTTTTGACAGATGCAGCACGATGCCTTTTTGCTTCGACAGGCGAATAGCGACGATTCAGATACAATCGCATTTGTTGCACGGCAATCGCGCGGGCACTTTCTCCCATACTTGCCCGACCTTCATACGCCCGAGGAGGATGCATGGTTCTACAAGAACATCGTGTTTGCGCAGGATCAGGTATGGGTAGCTGAGGATCATGGCGCGATCGTGGGCTTTTGCGCTTTCAAAGCGGATTGGTTGGACCACCTGTATCTCTTGCCCTCACACGTTGGGAAAGCGTTGGGCGTAGAGCTTTTGAAAAAGGCGAAGCAGAGCTGCTCCTATCTTCAAGTCTGGGTATTTCAGCAAAACGTCCGGGCGATTAGCTTTTATGAACGTCACGGATTTATCAGGGTCAGGGAAACAGATGGCTCCGGAAACGACGAACAGGTCCCTGATGCCCTGTTCGCGTGGCGCAAATAGTACATCCCCTCGGGACACCTCGGCGGCTTCGCGCCAAGAGCGGTCATGTGCAGCATGCATCCAATTGACGTTATCTAGCGGTCGTGGCAGTAAAATCCGGCCGATATGTGATCAGTCTCTATTGAGGAGAAATATTATGAGGCAGGTACTTCTGCTGAGGCAGATCGAACTCTAAGCGCATAGGCGCAAGTTCACTCTTCCGCTTGTGCGCCAAGCCCGAACTTTTCGAGCATTTGGAGTACTTATGCGAGCTATCACGACCACGCCGGTTGTCGGCGGAGATGTCTTTGATGTGAGTTCCGAGATCGGCGGAATTTTCACAGTATCCATCATTGAGGATTTTGGTAACGGCTCCGTTCTTGTTCGTATTTTATACGGCGAGATTTCGGATGGTGGCTGGAAATCTTTCGGTCTATTTGACGGAAATACTTTCTGCATCAACAGGGAGCGGCTTACCAATAGGCGTACTTTGCGCTGAATGTCTCCTGGCCATCCCTCGCATCTAGGGGGATGGCCGCTTAGGGCAGAGTAGCGACGAGATATGCTACTATCTGTTGGCCTGATGGAGGCGACGCGGTGGGAGGAGTGGCGGAGGCCTCAGCATGGACACCGCCGTACTGCGTAATCGTTTTCCATGGAACAAGGGAATTCTGGTCGGACAGAAACGACCGCTGCAGCCAAAGAACGTTTGGTCGATCCGCGTCAGGCTCGAAATGAGCGGGGCGATCCGAGAGCTGGCGCTGTTCAACCTCGCCATCGACAGCAAGCTCCGCGCTTGCGACCTGGTCAAGCTGAGGGTTGAGGACTTATGGTCGGGTAGTTCGATCCGGGATCGAGCCACTATCATCCAGAAGAAAACGAAGCGACCCGTGCAGTTTGAGGTGACGGAGCAGACGAAGACTGCGCTCGTGGCATGGCTTCCCTTCATTCGAAGGAACGGCGGCAGCTATCTATTCCCAAGCCGTCGGAAGACGTCGCATCATTTGTCCACGAGGCAATACGCTCGGATTGTCCACCGTTGGGTCGCGTCTATCGGACTTGATGCTAGCGCCTACGGCACCCACTCGATGAGGCGAACCAAGGCAGCGCAGATTTACAAGAAGACAGGGAACCTCCGGGCCGTCCAGATTTTGCTCGGTCATACAAAGCTGGAAAGCACCGTTCGCTATCTCGGCGTCGAGGTGGATGACGCCCTCAGAATTGCCGAGCAGATCGAGCTATAGGCTCTTGACCATCGGCGACAGCCGGTGGTCTCTCTCGCGCCAACAGCTGCCATTGACATGCAGGTCGATATAGGTTCGTCATCTACCAGTTAGCCTATTGAGCTGAGGCCGGAGATGGCAACGCACGACATTGATCAGTTGGAAGCGCAAGGTACGTTATTCGCATCGCGGCGCGGCGAGATCGCCGCTGGCATCTATGAAGCCATCCGGTCTTGCTTTGCGCACTGGGAGGCACTCCCCAATTTCGATTTTGAGGCTGCGTTCAAGGACTATCTCGATGAAGCTTTTGAAGCGCCGGATCGCCTCGGTTTCGATCTAGCCACGATGCGGCTCATTGCGAACCTGAGGAACGGTCATACCGCATTTGCCGATGAATGGCTGTGGCGGGAGCACGGTGCGCCTATTGGATTTAACGCAACACACGATGAAGCGGGATGGCGCGTCACCAAGTCAGCTTACAGTGATATTGCCCCTGGAACCCGTCTTGTCCGGATCGACGACCAGCCCATAGATGAGGTGGCGTCAAAGCTTTTGGTGTTCGTGTCTGGTTCTAGCGTTCGTGAGCAACGCAACCGCCTTTTCTCGAAGCCTTTCTTGTTTCCACCTTCTTTTGAAATCATGACGGACGACGGATCAAAGAGACAAATCAACCGTGGCACGGAGCTACCTGAAGACGGGGCCGCAACGACTGGTCGTTGGCTAGAGGACGAGCGCTACCTTCTGACGATACCAAGCTTCGCTCAACCTCACTTTGAAGCTGACGCTATCGAACTTATGAAACCGCTGAGCGACACCGTTCATTTGGTGATCGATGTTCGCGGCAACTCCGGCGGCCATACGCCAAACGAACTCGTGGCCGCTCTCATGCCTACTCGATACCGCTTCTGGAATCACGTTACGCCCGCATCGAACGCCCTCGCACGCGCTCAAGGGGAGCCAGCTTACCTGGTTGCCTCCGAGGCAAAATGGATTCAGCCTCTCGACGGTGCATTCAAAGGAAAGCTGACCATCCTAATCGATAGCCGTACGTTCTCAGCTGCTGAGGATTTCGTCGCGCGTTTCAAAGACAACAAACGAGCTGAGATCGTCGGTGAGACAACTGGTGGAAGCAGCGGACAACCTTACATTCGCGATCTGGGCGATGGAATTCGATTGTGGGTCAGCGCCAAGAGGCAAATATTTCCAAATGGCTCGTCATTCGAAGACTTGGGGATCGAGCCTGATACTACCACGAAATGGCCGCCGGGTGCGGATTTCGGGATGTTGCCAATCTAGCCATTCTGTTCTTTTGGCACTCATACCCTAAAAACGACCATGACCAACCGCGACAGCCCAACCGCTGACTTATCCGCTTCATCACTTTCGGCAACAAGATCAGTTGCGATATCCGTATTCGGTATTTACTTTTGCGAAGAATGACGCAGTTCTGTCTATGAGTTCATTGAGAGTATCAACACCGTTTGACGTGTTGAACGCGTGGTCCATTTCGGCAATCCAGGTCTCATTCTGTGCCCTATGCGAATTGGCGAACTTTGCGGCCGTTCCAGAAGGAATTGCTGTGTCGAGTGTCCCCTCCGCAACAAACAGTGCCCCCTCGTAGGAAACGATCTCATCTATAGGCTTGGTTTCAGATACTTCATGAAAGAAGTTTTGCCCCAAACGTATTTTGGCTCCCCAAGGCAACTCAACTATTGTCGTTTCTGTGCTTTGTAGTCCCCTCAAGTAAGTGTCGATCCCGATTAAGTTCTGGAAGCTCACAATTGGTTCTCCGACTGCCGCCCAGAGAGCGACGCCCGCCGGACGGTTAGTCCTTGCGGCAGCGAGAGCAGCAACCAACCCGCCTTGGCTCCACCCCAAAAGGAAAATTCGATGTGAATCGATCATTGGATATGTCGACAGGAAGTCCATTGCTGCTAGGCAATCTACGACCTGACTGCTGTACGTTGTTTCTTCGAAACACCCTTCGCTCCCTCCAACTCCCGCAAAGTCGATCCTTAGAGTTGAGAATCCGCGTTGTGCAAGTCGTTCCGCGGTATAGGAGAATACGCCAGGGCCATTACCTCTAATTGCGAGTTCGTCGCGATGGCCTCCGAACCCGTGGAGAAGAAGGACCACAGGGGAAACAGCCTCCGATGCCAATCGTAGGGTGCCAACGACACGTTTTTGCAAAACGTGGAAGCTTATTTGTTCTTCTGGACGAGTGGGAACCAGTGTTTTCATTCGTCCGTCCATTCGAACACGCTCCTCGAAATTTAGACCTGGAAGTCAGAAACAATGGACGAGCGTTCTGATGAATACAACTGGGGCCCAACGTTTGTTAAAGAACACGGAAAGTGGCTTTATATGCCAATTTCCGATTCATTTCGTTGGTTTACTCTGATCAGAAAAGTTGCGGCTAGGATCGATTTGATGAGATTTATGGAAGGCACAAATGTACGGCTGCGCCGCGCTGATCCGAATGATGCCGATGCACGCTTCGCATTGGGGACCGACATTGACATAGTAAAAATGTTCGGTGTCAGCGCCGCTGACGCAAAGCCTTTGACAAAGCAAGCGGCCGAGCAGTGGGCGATGGGTCAAGCGAATAATCCCAACGCGTGGGTAATCGAGGTTGAAGGACGCCTGATTGGAGAAATCAAGCTCCACAGCATCAACACGCAGGATCGGCGGGCATCCATGGCAATCGGAATCTATGATCTGCAGCGTCTTGGAAAAGGCTTTGGAACGGAAGCCATCTATTTGCTCCTACGACACGCTTTCACAGAGCTGAACCTACATCGCGTTGGAATAAGAGTGCTTGCCTTTAACCAACGCGCAATCAGAGCTTACGCGAAGTGCGGTTTCAAAGTCGAAGGACGAGAGCGAGAGACCGCATATGTAGACGGCGAATGGCACGATGACATCATGATGGGGCTCCTTGCGACTGAGTATTCGGCTATGCAAGATTTGATTATAAATTCAGATCATTGAGAGGATGGGCCGCTTTCAGGTGAGCGCCAGTAGGGGACATTGAAAGACAATTCTGTTAGTTTGGCAGTGGCATGGCGGGAATCAACAATGCTTGTAATTTTCGGCGGACTGCCTGGATCAGGAAAAAGCACCGTTGCTCAAGCGTTGGCACGGAGAATAAAGGCGCTTTATCTCAGGGTGGACACTGTCGAGCAGGCAATCCGTACAACCGCACCATTGGTGGAAGGGCTGGATGTTGGCCCAAGCGGGTATGTGACACTCTTTCGATTGGCGGCCGATAACCTGCGGCTCGGGCACACGGTTTTCGTAGACTCCGTCAACCCTTTGCCTCTAACCCGAAATGCGTTTCGAGACGTCGCCGCTGAGTCTGGCACTAGATTCATCGAGGTCGAGATCTTTTGATCCGATGTTGCGGTTCACCGCCATCGCGCAGAGACAAGATCACCTTCTGTTGACGGGCTATCCCCGCCATCATGGGCGGCAATCCAGAATATGCACTATGAGACTTGGATACCCGATCTGCGCTTAGATACCTCTCTCCTGTCTGTCGAACAAAGTGTTGCGGAGATCGTGGAGAAATTAGGCCGATGAACGAGATGGCCCGATTGCTGCATAGGCAGCTTCGCGCCAATTGCGTAAGCGCGATTTTCGATGCGCCTAGACGGCCTCTTCAGGCGTAATCGCGCACGGGTTCTAGCGGTACCTAGCTTTATTGGGCATTTGCCCTGGAG
>NZ_LMFF01000004.1:0-110779 GCF_001427205.1 Rhizobium sp. Root491 | reverse complement strand
TTGTCAGCGACAATCAGCGTGATAACTTGATCTCGACCGCGACCTAAGAATCTCATCCAGATTGTCGCCAGCGTCTCATCCTGATTGCCGCGCTACACTCAAGCCCGTACGCACCCGGCACCTCTACTGTGTGAACTCAGCGCATGCCGACTATGGGGTCAACAAAGATCGGATCAGAGCTTTGATGAAGGCAAATGATCCCCATTTTCGGGATGGCCTCCCAGACAGCCGCACCTACTTCGATGCCGTGGCCCTACGGTCGATCCTGGAAGCCGCCAACGATACCCTGACGAGCAAAGAGGCGGGTGCGGCGCTGGGACTTCGGGAAGAACGCCTTTACGACGTTCTCAACGCAGGCATTCTGGAGCAGGTCGAAACGCGGTCAGACGATGAACGGGCTTACACCCGCATCCGCAAGTCAGCGGTGGTGGAATTGACGCACCGTCTGACGGTGAAAATGACGGAGGTAGCGAGTGACGAGGGGTACATGTCGCTCAGCAAGGCCGCCCGCTCATGGCATCGCCCGTTCCACACACTGGTCGCCATGATCCTCGAAGGCAGCCTCGAGGCATTCATCGTTGCCGGCAGAACACCCATTCTGCAGAGAGCAAGGGTGGCATCGGACGCCCTGAAGCTCGAGAGCGGTCCGTTGGCCGGGGGCGACGACGAACTGATGCGGCTCAGGGAAGCGGAACGCGTGCTTGGTACGGCGACGTTCACGGTCGCGGATTTGATCAAGCGGGGTTATCTCCGTCAGCGAACCCTCCGTCGTGAGAATGGCCGGGAGGTGAAGTTTGTTGAGCGGCAGTCTCTGGCAGAGTTTCAGGCCGCCTATGTTTCCCTGACGGAGATCGCGAAAACTCGCAAAGGCCACAGGGCCGCGATCAAGGCAGAACTCGACCGAGCTGGAATCTCGCCGATCTTCGAACCCGAGGGGTTCATCGCCCGCTTCTACAGGAGATCAGAGCTTACCTGGATTGGGTAAGATCGACCCCAAATCGGGTAAAGACCGGCTTACAAAACCCGCTCCGGCGGGTTTTTCTTTGTCTTGCTTCAGAATGTGCCCAAATCAAACGCCGCAAGACGCCCAAGACGTTTTGGAGGCCCAAAAAATTCGTAACGATTTCAATGTCTCAATCTGCAAAATGGACAAACCACGACCGCGTAATCATCGCGGAAATGTCGTCGCCATACGGCACTGCCTCACTCTCCAAAGCACAAATCCCGACCCAGGCGCACACGACGGCATCCATCTTGTCCTCAAAAGCCTTCATCTCCCATCCCTTTGCGTTCGTCGCAGGGATGATGAGTGCATCGGCAACCCCACCTATCCGTCGATCCAGATGTGCGATGATGAACGACCAGACCTCGAGGAGTTTGGCGCGACGGTCTGCGGACGTATCCGACCGCCAGTAGCTGCCGACTTTTCCCTGCTTATACGGAAGCCGTTTCGCGGCGTTGGTCAGTTCAACAAGCGCAGGGTGCGGGTAGACTTCGAGCAGACCAGGACTGCTGATTTCCCTGGTTAATAACGGATATCTCGCAAGTTCAAACCCCATTTTAAGATCATCACTGACCTTGCCGGGCCTGATTGCATTTGGGGTGTGGGTGCCGCATTGCCGGGAACCATAGGCGGAAGACACCAGATTGTCAGAAGCACGGCGGGCAGTAATCGGTTGATGCGAGAGCGGCATGTCAATCGTAACGAGATCGATCTTGCATCCTGCAAGGGCTTCTGCGGCCGCCAGAAGCGCCGATGCTTCGGCAACTGATCCCCTTGGGCGATCAGCGAGAACCGGGATATCGGTTCCACAGGCAAGGAAGCCAACGTAGGAAGATGCGGCGGCACGCAGCGTCCAGCCTGTTCCATCGTTGATGACCAAGGCGACCCCGCTTGGCTGGGTAACAGTCCATGCGGCGTCTATACCCAATACGGCTTTCAGAGCGTCACCCCTGCCCGAACAGCGTAAAATACCCCCAGGCGGCGGCAAAAAAAGCGATGATGGCGGCGATCGTCAGGGCTTTTTTCGATTTTGGCCCAAGCGGCTGGCGCGGCTTTTTCGGGGGCGCCGGTTTGCGGAACTTCACCACATTGTCGTTCATTATATCATCGTCCTGCATGTCGCTGCTGAAACCGGCGCCACATCAGTGGCATCGGCCTTTTCGGATTTATCTCTAGCAGACCAGAGCTATCATAAATATTACCAAGTTTTCACTTCCCCCTTTAGGCAAGCTATGTCACTTCCCACAATCAGAGGAATACAAACAGCGACAGACGGACCGGAAACAGGGGGTGGAAACAATCCTCTGTGGTATTTTGAATTTTGCGGGTGACGAAAATGAATGACGCCAACACCAATGGCCGCGACACGGAAAACAGCCAGCCCGATCTGCGGGACATTCTGGGTACCAGCAGGTCAGGTAGAAAGAAGAAGTCGCGCCGCTATCTCTATGCCGCAGCAGCCGTGGTGCTGATCGGTGGGGGCCTTGGTTATTATTACCAGTCGCGTGCCGCAGGCGTCGCCTATACCTACACTACGGAAGCGGCGAGACAGGGCGACCTTTCCGTCATCGTAACCTCCACCGGCTCAGTCCAGCCGACCGATCAGGTCGACATATCGAGCGAATTGTCCGGCACCATTCGCAAGGTCAACGTTACCTATAACAGCCCGGTCAAATCAGGCGATATTCTGGCGGAACTGGACACCAACAAGCTGGAGGCCGACGTGCAGAGCGCCCGCGCCAAGCTTGCCTCCGCCAAGGCCAATGTGCTGAAGGCGCGCGCCGATCTCGGCTCGGCAAAAACATCGATGGAGCGTCTGCGGTCCCTCGTCCAGAGCCGGGTCTCCAGCCAGCAGGATCTGGATGCCGCGCAGTTCAACCACGATGCCGCCGGCGCCACGCTGCAGGTCAACGAGGCGACCGTGCTTTCGGCGGAAGCGGATTTGCGGCTGGCCGAGGTCAATCTCGGCAAGGCGAAGATCGTCTCGCCCATCGATGGTGTCATCCTCACCCGCAGTGTCGATCCCGGCGCCACCGTTGCCTCCTCGCTCAACGCTCCCGTGCTGTTCACCATTGCTGGCGATCTGCGCCATATGGAATTGCAGGTGTCGGTGGATGAGGCGGATGTCGGCAAGGTTGAAACCGGGCAGAAGGCCACCTTCAACGTCGATGCTTATCCCGACCGTAGCTTCCCGGCTGAAATAGAGACCGTGCGTTTCGCCTCCGAGACCGTGTCTAACGTAGTGACCTACAAGGGCATATTGACGGTGGACAATGAGGAGTTGCTGCTGCGCCCCGGCATGACGGCAACCGCCAATATCGTCGTCGAGGAGATCAAGGATACGCTGCTGGTGCCGAATTCCGCGCTCCGATATACGCCGCCGCGCGAATCCGCCTCCCGTGGCGGTGGCTTGATGAGCCTGTTCCGCTCTCCCCGCATGGGCCGGTCGCAGAACCGCGATGCCGGTCCGGCCGCGACAGGCAAAAGAACGGTGTGGGTGCTGCGTAACAACACACCCGTCTCGGTTTCGATCGAAACCGGCTCCACCGATGGCCAGCATACCGTGGTAAAATCGGGCGAGTTGAAGGCCGACGATCTGGTGATTACCGATGCCTCAGCCCGCAACGCCGGCTGACGGAGGAAAACCGCATGCAACAGCCGCCGCTCATAGAATTCCGCGATGTCGTCAAGCAATATGGACGGGGCGAAGCGACGATCCGCGCGCTTGACGGCGTCAGCCTGTCGATCCACGAGAAGGAATTCGTCGCTATCATGGGGCCATCCGGCTCCGGCAAATCCACCTCAATGAACATCATCGGCTGCCTGGATGTGCCGACATCGGGCGAATATCTGTTTCAGGGCGTGCCGACCAGCGGTTTCGACAATGAACATCTGACGCTGCTGCGCCGCCACATGCTGGGTTTCGTGTTTCAGGGCTTCAACCTCCTGTCGCGAACCTCGGCGGTGGAAAATGTCGAGCTGCCGCTCGTGTACCGGGGCATGAAAGCCTCGGAACGGCGCGCGCGCGCCATGGAGGCGCTTGCACAGGTGGGTTTGAATGGCCGCGAGCACCACACGACGCAGGAGCTTTCCGGCGGTCAGCAGCAGCGTGTGGCCATTGCACGGGCCATCGTCACCCGCCCCGCTCTGCTTCTGGCCGACGAACCCACAGGCAACCTCGACACCAAAACCAGCGCCGAGATCATGGAGCTGATCACCACGCTCAACCGCGACAAGGGCATTACGGTCGTCATGGTCACGCATGAAGAGGATATCGCTGCCCATGCGGGACGCCTCCTGCGTTTCGTGGACGGCCATCTCGCCTCCGACAGCGCAGCGGAAAACAAGGAGACTTCCGATGTTCTTTGAAACGTCGCGTCTCGCGCTGCGCGCCATCAGCCGCAACCTGCTCCGCTCCTTCCTCACCGTGCTCGGCGTCGTCATCGGTGTTGCCGCAGTGATCGCCATGGTAACCATCGGCAACGGCACAACCGAACAGGTGAAATCGGAATTGTCGCGGCTCGGCACCAACATGCTGTTCGTGCGCCCCGGCCAGTTCGGGCCCGGCCGCGCCAGCACGGAAGCCAAACGTTTCGATGATCGCGATGTCGAGGCGATCCGCAACCAGATCAGCGGCCTGCGCGCCGTTGCTCCTCAAAACCGCAGCTCCGCCGCAACGGTCATTTTCGGCGGCAAGAACCACCAGACAAGCGTCATCGGCACCACCAATGATTATCTTCTGGCACAGGACTGGACGCTTGCGCTGGGCCGTGACTTCCAGCCGGCCGAAGATCGCGGAGGGCAGATAGGCTGCATCATCGGCGAAACGGTGCGGCAGGAACTCTTTGGCGCTGAAAACCCGGTCGGACAAACGATCCGCGTCAGCAACATCTCCTGCCCCGTCATCGGTGTTCTCGCCCGAAAAGGCCAATCCGGCCTCGGTGACGATCAGGATGATACGATCATCATGCCGCTCAAAATCCACCAGCGGCGCATCGGCGGCACCACCACCATTTCCTCGATCATGGTCTCCGCGCAGGACGGCGTTTCCACCGCCAAGGTGCAAAGCGACCTGCAGAACCTGCTGCGGGAACGGCGGCGCATCAACATTGGCCGCGAGGATGATTTCACCGTCAACGACATGACGCAGATCGCCTCTGCCATGACCGGCACGACGACGCTGCTCACCGGGCTTCTGGGTGCGGTTGCAGCCGTCAGCCTGCTGGTCGGCGGCATCGGCATCATGAACATCATGCTGGTTTCGGTAACCGAGCGCACCCGCGAGATCGGCATTCGCCTCGCCATCGGCGCACTGGAAAAACAGGTACTGACGCAGTTTCTGGTGGAAGCCGTCATGCTTTCTGCCCTGGGCGGCACGGTCGGCATATTAACGGGCCTTGGCCTTGCCTATGGCGTCGTCAGCTTCCTCAACGTGCCCTTCGTCACCAGCCCGTCGATCATCTTCCTCGCCTTCGTCTTCTCGGCTGCCATCGGCGTGATTTTCGGCTATTTCCCGGCGCGGCGGGCAGCGAGTTTGAGCCCGATCGAGGCGCTGCGGCACGAGTGAGACGAGCCGTCGAGGCTGCAACGGCCTCAACGGAAAAGGTTCATGATTTACGGAGAGTTTCGATGTTCAAATCGGTATCGGATAGCGCCGCTGCTGCAGACGGCGGTTCGCTTGCGCTCTTCGTGGAACGAATTGACGGACAAACGGAACTGTTTGTGATCAATCGCTCCCTCGCGTCACGCGGAACGCCCGACTACAACAAAGTCAGCTCCAGCCTTCGACCACTTGCCGAGGAGGATTGCGGGAAGATCGCAGCAGCTCTCGAGCCGCTTTTGACAACGACGCCATCGATTCATCCGCTGGCGGATTTTATCGATACGTTGAAACAGCAAACATCCCGCTGATCGGCAAAATGGCGCAGCCAATCAAACGCTGGCTTCAGCCTCGCGCTGCTTCGCCAGCGCCGCCAGATCGGCAGGCTTCAGTTCCACCGACTCACCGCAGCCGCAAGCGGACGTCTGGTTCGGGTTGTTGAAGGTGAAGCCGGAGCGCATCTTGGTCACTTCAAAATCCATCTGGGTGCCGAGCAGATAGAGCACGGCGGAGGGCTGAACCCACACCTTGGCTCCATCGAATTCGACCAGATCGTCCTTCGCATCCGCTTCCGTCACGAGGTCGATGGTATATTCCATGCCCGCGCAGCCGCCCTTCTTGATGCCGACGCGCACACCCTTGGCGTCCGGGCCGGAATTCTCGACGATTGCTTTAACGCGCGAGGCAGCAGCGCCGGTCATGGTCATGATCGCAAAGCCCATGGGCTTAATTCTCCTTCGACAATCGAGTTCAAGGCTCGATGTTTATGGATTTCAATTTAATAGCGCTTGAAGGCGCCATCAAGGGATGACGACTGTCAAAATCACGTCAGTCTCAATACCAGCCGACGGCGACCTGAGCCTCTTCCGACATGCGGTCCGGCGTCCACGGCGGATCGAAGGTCATCGACACTTCGACACCGGAAACACCTTCGACCGCGCCGACGGCATTTTCCACCCAGCCAGGCATTTCGCCGGCCACCGGGCAGCCGGGCGCTGTCAGCGTCATGACGATCTTGACCATCCGGTCGTCCTCGATATCGATCTTGTAAACGAGACCGAGTTCGAAAATATCGGCCGGAATTTCCGGATCGTACACGGTTTTCAGCGCCGCGATCACGTCGTCGCTAAGACGCGCCAGTTCGTCGGGCGCAATGGAAGACGGCTTTGCAGCGTCTTCGGTCACATCATGGGTCTTTGCAGTGGCTTCGGCAGTCATGGTCCTGAACCTCAATCCTGATATCAGGCGAAAAATTTGCGCGCATAGTCAAGCGCCTCGACAAGACGATCTACTTCGGCGCGGGTATTGTAAAGGCCGAACGATGCCCGGCATGTGGAGGTGACGCCGAACCGTTTCAAGAGCGGCATGGCACAATGGGTGCCGGCACGCACGGCAACGCCGCGCCGGTCTATCACCATCGACACGTCATGGGCATGGATGCCCTCGAGTTCGAAGGAGAAGATACCGCCCTTATCAGGCGCATTGCCGATGATTCGCAGTGAGTTGACCTCGCGCAGCCGCTCGGCAGCATAGGCCGCAAGATCAGCCTCGTGGGCTGCAATCGCGGCACGGCCGAGATTGTCCATGTAATCAAGCGCATAGCCAAGACCGATAGCCTGCACGATGGGCGGCGTTCCCGCTTCGAAACGATGCGGCGGCTCGTTATAGGTCACATTGTCTTCGGACACGTCGAGGATCATCTCGCCGCCGCCCTGGAACGGCCGCATCTCGCTCAGGCGGTCAGCCTTGCCGTAGAGCACGCCGATGCCCGAGGGACCGTAAAGCTTGTGGCCGGTCATGACGTACCAGTCGCAATCGATATCGCGCACGTCGACCGGCATGTGAACCGCGCCCTGAGAGCCATCGACAAGCACCGGAATGCCGCGCTCATGGGCGATGTGGCAGATTTCCTTGACCGGCACGATGGTGCCCAGCGCATTCGACATATGGGTGATGGCAACGAGCTTGGTGCGCTCCGTCAGGCTTTTTTCGAAAGCCTCGATATGGAACGCGCCGTCATCATCGACAGGCACCCAGACAAGCTTGGCGCCCTGCCGCTCGCGAATGAAATGCCACGGCACGATGTTGGAGTGATGTTCCATGATCGAAATGACGATCTCGTCGCCCTCGCCGATCTTTGGCATGCCGTAACCGTAAGCAACCGTATTGATCGCCTCGGTGGAGGATTTGGTGAAGACGATCTCGTCCACCGAACCGGCATTCAGGAAACGGCGCACCTTTTCGCGCGCCGCCTCATAGGCGTCGGTTGCGGCATTGGAGAGGAAATGCAGGCCACGATGCACATTCGCATATTCATTGGAATAAGCATGCGAAACGGCGTCGATGACCACCTGCGGTTTTTGAGCGGACGCGCCGTTGTCGAGATAGACCAGCGGCTTGCCATAGACCTCGCGCGACAGGATCGGGAAATCCTTCCGCACGGCTTCAACGTCATAAGGGGCCGCCAATGCGGCGCGTTCGCTCTCAGGCATGATGTTCCAGCCAGCCGGAGATGATCGTCTCCAGCGCCTCTATCAGATTTTCTTCTTCCAGTTCCTCGGCGATCTCAGCGACAAAGGCATTGACGAGCATCGCCCGCGCTTTTGCCCGCGGCACGCCGCGCGCCATCAGATAATAGAGATGGTTGTCGTCAATATCGGCAACCGTCGCACCGTGACCGCACTGAACGTCGTCGGCGAAGATTTCAAGCTCCGGCTTTGCCGAGAACTCGCCATCGTCAGACATCAGCAGCGTATTGCACGCCATCTTCGCATCGGTCTTCTGGGCATCGGGGGCAACCCGGATCATGCCCTGGAAAATGCCCTTTGCACGGTCGAAGACCACGTTGCGTAACACTTCCGTCGAGGTCGTGTTCGGCACGTTGTGGCCAAGAACCATCGTCACGTCGGTATGGGTTTCGCCGCCCAACAGGTTGACGCCGCGAACGATGAGGTCAGTACCCTCGCCGTCCACGTCGATGCGCAGTTCCTGCCGCACCAGCTTACCGCCGGCATTGATGACAAATAGACGAATCTTGGCGTCCGCACCGATTTTCATGCGCAGCTGGCCAAGATGAATATCGGCCGCGCCCTGTTGCTGCAGGATGATCCAGGTCACTTCCGCACCGTCTTCGACAACGATGTCGGTGACGGAGGAGACAAGGGCGGCATCCGAAGTCACCGAAAGGTGACGCTCGATGACGGTCGCCTTCGAACCCTTGCCGAAGCGCACCGGGAAGCGGCTGTGAACCTGACCTGCGCCATGGATCGCCTGCAATTCGATCGGCTTTTCGATCTCGGCATCGGCGGGAATGTCGAGCATCAGACCGTCGCGCACGAAGCTGCCGTTGATACGGCCGATCACGTCGTCCTTGCTGGCTTCCGCAAGGCCTGTGGCGGCCGAGCCGTCAAGCAGGCTCTCGGCAAAGCTGGAAACGCTGATGTCTTCGATCTTGCCGACATTGGCCGTGCCATGCAGCACGTAGGCGACGGACGAGCCGGCGACAACAGACGCCTGCTTGTCGATAACAGGTGCGGGCTGGTCCTCGGGAATGGCACGCAACAGGCTCTTGAGATCGGTATAGTGCCACGCCTCGATGCGGCGGGTCGGAAGACCGCCGGTCTTCAGATCGTCGAACAGCACGTCACGGGCGGCGACAACCGCACCATTGCCCGGCAATTCGCTGAACTTGGCGGTATAGGCGTCGATCAGCGCGGTTTCCGCTGGCGTCAGCCGATTGGTCGTTTGAATGTTCATGGACATCACCTCCTGGCCTCTGGCTTAGGCCGCTTCACCGATGATGTCGGCGTAACCATTGTTTTCCAGCTCCAGCGCCAGGGCCTTGTCGCCCGAACGGATGATCTTGCCCTTGTAAAGAACGTGAACGCTATCAGGCACGATGTAATCGAGCAGGCGCTGGTAGTGGGTGATGACGACAGTGGCGCGATCCGGCGACTTCAGCGCATTGACGCCATCAGCCACAATCTTCAGCGCGTCGATGTCGAGGCCGCTATCGGTTTCGTCGAGAACGCACAGCTTCGGCTCCAGCAGTGCCATCTGCAGGATTTCGGCGCGCTTCTTCTCACCGCCGGAGAAACCGACGTTCAGCGGACGCTTCAGCATGTCCATGTCGATCTTAAGATCGCCGGCAGCTTCCTTGACGCGACGGATAAAGTCCGGCGTCGTCAGCTCGGCCTCGCCGCGCGCCTTGCGCTGCTCGTTCATAGCAACCTTGAGGAACTGCATGGTGGCAACACCCGGAATTTCGACCGGATACTGGAAGGCCAGGAAAATACCCTTGGCAGCGCGCTCGGCGGCATCCAGTTCCAGAATGCTTTCGCCGTTATAGAGGATGTCACCGGAGGTGACTTCATAGTCTTCGCGGCCCGACAGGATGTAGGACAGCGTCGACTTGCCGGAACCGTTCGGGCCCATGATGGCCGCAACTTCACCGGCAGCAACCTTAAGGTTGAGGCCCTTGATGATCTCGGTTTCGGTATCGGCGATCTTTGCGTGCAGGTCGATGATTTCAAGCATGGTTTTATCCTAAGAATAGTGTGAGCGAAGGTGCGCGAAACCGCGCACTCAAAGTGCGTATTCGTATGACGATCAGCCGACCGAACCTTCCAGCGAAATGCCGATCAGCTTCTGCGCTTCAACCGCAAACTCCATCGGCAGCTGCTGGATGACATCCTTCACGAAGCCGTTGACGATCAGTGCGATGGCCGACTCCTCGGGAATGCCGCGCTGCAGGCAATAGAACAGCTGGTCTTCGGAAATCTTCGACGTGGTCGCCTCATGCTCGAAATGAGCAGACGAATTCTTCGCCTCGATATAGGGCACGGTATGCGCGCCGCACTTGTCACCGATCAGAAGCGAGTCGCACTGCGTGAAGTTGCGCGTGTTGGTCGCCTTGCGGTGAGCCGAGACCTGCCCGCGATAGACGTTTTCCGAGAAACCGGCGGCAATGCCCTTGGCGATGATGCGGCTCGACGTGTTCTTGCCGAGATGGATCATCTTGGTGCCACTGTCGATCTGCTGATGGCCGTTGGAAACCGCGATCGAATAGAATTCGCCACGGCTGTCGTCGCCGCGCAAAATGCAGGACGGGTATTTCCAAGTGATGGCCGAGCCGGTTTCAACCTGCGTCCACGAAATCTTCGAACGGTTGCCACGGCAATCGCCGCGCTTGGTCACGAAGTTGTAGATGCCGCCCTTGCCGTCCTTGTCGCCCGGATACCAGTTCTGGACGGTGGAATATTTGATTTCGGCATCGTCGAGTGCCACCAGTTCCACCACGGCGGCGTGAAGCTGGTTCTCGTCGCGCTGAGGTGCCGTGCAGCCTTCCAGATAGGAGACGTAGGCGCCTTCTTCGGCGATGATCAGCGTGCGCTCGAACTGGCCGGTGTTCTTTTCGTTGATGCGGAAATAGGTGGAAAGCTCCATCGGGCACCGAACGCCTTTCGGCACGAACACGAAGGAACCATCGGTAAAGACGGCCGAGTTCAGCGTTGCGTAGAAATTGTCCGTCTGCGGCACGACCGAACCGAGATATTTCTTCACCAGATCAGGATATTCGCGCACGGCTTCGGAGATCGACATGAAGATCACGCCGGCCTTTGCCAGTTCCGCCTTGAAGGTGGTGACAACGGAGACGCTGTCGAACACCGCATCCACGGCCACACGACGGTTTTCCACGCCGGCCAGGATTTCCTGTTCCTTCAGCGGGATACCCAGCTTCTCGTAAACCTTCAGCAGCTCCGGATCGACTTCGTCCAGCGACTTCGGGCCGGGCGTGCTTTTCGGTGCGGCATAATAATAGAGATCGTTGAAGTCGATCTTGGGGTAGCTGACGCGCGCCCATGTCGGCTCTTCCATCGTCAGCCAGCGCTTGTAAGCCTCAAGACGCCATTCCAGCATCCATTCCGGCTCCTGCTTCTTGGCCGAGATGAAGCGGATCACCTCTTCCGAAAGGCCCTTCGGGGCCTTGTCGACTTCGATTTCGGTTTCGAAGCCGTATTTATACTGGTCCACATCGATCTGGCGAACCTGATCGATCGTTTCCTGAACCGCTGCCATGTCGTTCTCCAATCTCGCCGGAGCCAAGGTCCGGTGGCTTGTCAACGTATCAAGGCGGATAGCCGCCTTCATCCATCTTCGGGCAAATAATCCGGGCCCGTATAAACGGGGCGGAGCTAATACCCATGTAAGTGCGGGATGGCGCTTTTCACACATCCCGGCAAGCGGAAAATTGCTATTCCGCAATTCTTTGCCGCATTTTAAGCGGCCTGACCGGTCAGCCTGCGCCGCCCGGCAATTTTCGTAAAGGCTGCGAGCGCGCGCTCGATATCCGCCTCATCAGTCGCATGACCAAGGGAAATCCTGAGTGCGCCAAGCTTGGGATCGCGTCCCATCGCCGTCAGCACATGGCTTTCACCCACCTTGCCGGACGAGCAGGCCGAACCGGCCGAGAGCGCAATGCCTTCGATATCGAATGCAATCTGGCCCGTTTCCGCCTTCAAACCGGGCAAGGTGAAAAACGTGGTATTGCCGACACGGCCGACATCCTCACCGTAGATGATCACGTCAGGCGCGACTGCCCGCATGCCGTCTTCCAGCCTTGCGCGCAGCGCTGCAAGACGCGTCGCTTCGGTCTCGAGGTTTTGCGCAGCAATAGCGGCGGCGGCACCGAAACCGATGACCGACAGGGTATTTTCAGTACCGGAACGATGTCCCTTTTCCTGACCGCCACCATGGATCAGCGGCTTCGGCATCATCACCTCGCCGCGGGACACCAGCGCCCCAGCACCCTTCGGGCCACCAAGCTTGTGGGACGAGATCACAAGGAAATCGGCATCCAATGCATTGATATCGAGCGGGATGCGGCCGGCAGCCTGCACGGCATCGACGACCATCAATCCCCCAGCTGCATGTGCAAGCCGCGCCGCTTCAGCCACCGGCTGAAGAATGCCGGTCTCATTATTGACCAGCATGCAGGCGACCATCGGCAGACCAGTGGACTTGTCGTGCGATGACAGCAGCGCCTCAAGGGCCGCAAGATCGATGACACCCGCTGACGTAACGGGAATTTCCGTAACGTCAGCCTTGTCGAACCGGCCCCCTTCGCGAAAAGCCGGGTGTTCGATCGCCGAAACGTAAAGACGACCATAGCGTACGGGAGCGCGCCCCATCTTGAATTCAGGCGAAAGCACCAGATTGGCCGCTTCGGTCGCACCGCTCGTAAAGGTCACGTGCGACGCCTGGGCGCCGCAGACCACAGCAACGTCACGACGCGCGGCCTCGACGGCCGCACGGGCTGCGCGCCCTTCCCGGTGTACGGAGGACGGATTACCCGTGATATCGAGAGCGCGGACAAGAGCATCCCGCACCGCAGGCAAAAGCGGCGCCGTGGCGTTCCAGTCCATATATGTGCGCGTCAAAACCGTCATCGCGGAAAAGCTTCGCTCAATCTTCCATGCGCCAAAACGCATTTTTCTTGAAATTACAGTTGCGCTTGCCTTATGACACGGTCCGAGTGCTTAAGCACACGCAAAGTTTCGAATTATTCTAAACTGCGTTCTAGAAAAGATGACACAGTTCGTCAAGTCTTCTCGTCGGAAGAATGCGGTTGGAGAATGAAAAAACACGACCGGAGTACCAATGCCCGAAGTCATTTTTAACGGCCCTGCGGGTCGCCTCGAAGGCCGTTATCAACCCTCCAAGGAAAAGAGCGCGCCGATAGCGATCATCCTTCATCCGCACCCGCAGTTCGGCGGCACGATGAACAACCAGATCGTTTATCAGCTCTTCTATCTTTTCCAGAAGCGCGGTTTCACGACGCTCCGGTTCAACTTCCGCTCCATCGGCCGCAGCCAGGGCGAGTTTGACCATGGCGCCGGCGAGCTTTCCGATGCCGCGTCCGCTCTCGACTGGGTGCAGAGTCTGCATCCCGATTCGAAAAGCTGCTGGGTCGCCGGTTATTCCTTCGGCGCCTGGATCGGCATGCAGCTTCTGATGCGTCGCCCGGAAATCGAAGGTTTCATGTCGATTGCGCCGCAGCCCAACACCTACGACTTCTCTTTCCTCGCCCCCTGCCCGTCTTCCGGCCTCATCATCAATGGCGACGCCGACAAGGTCGCGCCTGAGAAGGACGTCAACGGTCTGGTCGAAAAGCTGAAGACCCAGAAGGGCATCCTCATCACCCACCGCACCCTTCCCGGCGCCAACCACTTCTTCAACGGCAAGGTTGATGAGCTGATGAGCGAATGCGAGGACTACCTCGACCGCCGCCTGAATGGCGAACTGGTTCCGGAACCGGCAGCGAAGCGCATTCGGTGATTTAGGAGCGCAGCTTAGGTCAGTGTTGATCTACCTACAATGATCGACGGCGGGCTTGGCTCACCCCCTCTGACCGGCAGGGCAGAGGGGGTGAGCCAAGCCCGCCGTCGTCTATTACGCCCTGACCAAAACCCCACCCGTAACCGGCTCATTCACCCCCGTCGTCCCTGGATAGGTTAGCGGCAGCCCCTTCAGCGATCGCACCGCCAGATAGGCCCAGGCCTCCGCCTCCATCGCCCCGCCGTCGAACCCCGCCTCTTCCGCCGCGATTACCCGCGCACCCTGCTTGGCAGCAAGGCTCGCAAACTCTTCCATGATAACAGGATTGAGTCGCCCGCCGCCGCAGATCACATAGGTCTTAGCCGCTTCCGGCAGATAGCTCGCCGATTTGAGGATCGCGGCACCCGTCAGATGCGACAGCGTGCGTGCGCCGTCCGCCAGCGAAACCTCGCCCTTTTGCGGCGGCACGAAATCGCTGCGGTCAAGCGAGCGGCGGATATTGGCCGAGAAGAACGGGCTTTCCATGTAGCGCGTCACTAGCGAGGCAACGACGCTGCCGCCCGCCGCCGTCCTGCCGCCCTTGTCGAAGGCTTTGCCCGTATGCGCCTCGATCCACTGGTCGATCAGCATATTGCCGGGACCGCTGTCGAAAGCCGCAAGCCGCCCTCCCTCGCCGATATAGGTGAGATTGGATATGCCGCCGATATTGACGAAGACGGCGGGCGTTTCGAAGCCATCAGGCAGATTGACGGAGAGCGCCATGTGGTACGCAGGAATGAGCGGTGCGCCCTGCCCGCCATGCACCATGTCGTTGGCACGCATGTCGTAAACCACATCGATACCGGTTTCCTCGGCCAGAAGCGCGCCGTCGCCGATCTGCACGGTCAACGCCTCATCCGGCCGATGCAGCACCGTCTGGCCATGAAAACCGATCACGTCTATATCGCTGGCTTCAAGCCGGTGGCGGTGGAGGAAGGATTTGACTGCCGCCGCATGGGCAAGCGTCAGCTTGCGTTCCGCATCCGCGAGGTCACCCGGACGCTCGCGCCGTTCGCGAATGGCTTTGGCCGTAACCAGCGCCTTCTGCCACGTGGCGCGCAGGCCCGGATCATAGGGGAAATAACCGCTCGGCCCATGCCGGACCACGTTTTCGCCATCCGTGCGCAACAGGCCGATATCGATGCCGTCCATCGACGTCCCGCTCATCAGCCCGATTGCCGTTTTGACCTCGCCCACGCGCTGCTCCCTTTCAATATCGAATCATGCGGAGATGAATCGCCGTTATTCATGGCCGAAACGGGTGCACTTTTCAAAAAACAATGGTAAAGCCCCCCCGCGTTCATTGACAGACAATGACGGCAAAGGTCCAACCAGAAAGAAAAAGGTTATGTCCAGGTTCAAGTCCGATTTCCTCCGCACGCTCGATGAGCGCGGCTTCATTCACCAGATCTCCGACGAGTCGGGTCTCGACGAACTGTTCGCCAAGGAAACCGTGACCGCCTATATCGGCTATGACCCGACGGCCTCCAGCCTGCATGTCGGCCACCTCACCCAGATCATGATGCTGCACTGGATGCAGAAGACCGGTCACCAGCCGATTTCTCTGATGGGCGGCGGCACCGGCATGGTTGGCGATCCATCCTTCAAGGAGGAGGCCCGCAAGCTGATGACGATCGACATGATCGAGGACAACATCACCTCGCTCAAGCACGTCTTCGCCAACTACCTCGATTACGATCGCGCGGAAAATCCGGCACTGATGATCAACAATGCCGACTGGCTGCGTGGGCTCAACTACCTCGAATTCCTGCGCGACGTCGGCCGCCACTTCTCGGTCAACCGCATGCTGTCCTTCGACAGCGTGAAGACGCGCCTCGACCGCGAGCAGTCGCTGTCCTTCCTCGAATTCAATTACATGATCCTCCAGGCCTACGATTTCGTGGAGTTGAACCAGCGTACCGGCTGCCGCCTGCAGATGGGCGGCTCTGACCAGTGGGGCAACATCATCAACGGCATCGACCTCGGTCACCGCATGGGGACACCGCAGCTCTATGCGCTGACCTCCCCGCTTTTGACCACGTCTTCGGGTGCGAAGATGGGCAAGTCCGCGTCTGGTGCCGTCTGGCTCAACAAGGACCTGCTACCGGTCTATGATTTCTGGCAATACTGGCGCAACACGGAAGACGCGGACGTGGTTCGCTTCGCGAAGCTCTTCACCACGCTGCCGATGGATGAGATCGCACGCATCGCCGCCCTTGGCGGATCTGAGATCAATGAGGCGAAGAAAATCCTCGCAACGGAAGTGACGGCTATCCTGCATGGCCGTGCCGCTGCCGAAGAAGCTGCCGAAACGGCGCGCAAGACTTTCGAGGAAGGCGCGCTTGCTGAAAACCTGCCCTCCATCGAGGTTCCGGCATCCGAACTCGATGCCGGCGTCGGCGTCCTGTCGCTCATCGTCCGCGCTGGCCTTGCCGGCTCGAATGGCGAAGCCCGCCGTCACGTTCAGGGCGGCGCGGTAAAGATCAACGACAAGGGCGTATCCGACGATCGCCAGATGATCGGTTCCGCCGAGATCACCGGCGATGGCATCATCAAGCTTTCGGTTGGCAAGAAGAAGCACGTTCTCGTTCGCCCGGCGTAACACCCGCGCAAATCATCAGATGAAGGGCCGCGGAAGCGGCCCTTTTTATTGAAACTCGAAAATCTGCCTGAAGACGCCCGGCGCTATCAGCGACAGCGGGTTGATTGTCAGCTTCGGCTGGTCCGTCTGGCCGGAAAGCTTGAAGGTGATGCCGAGCAGCCCCCGGTCGCGGCCGTTTCCGAGGAAGATGCCGATAAAGGGCAGCTCGCCGAACAGCCGGTTCAGGCCATAGGCGGGCATGAAGGTGCCGGTCATGTCCATACGGCCGTTCTGGTCTTTCAGCAGGCCCTGGAAGGTCGCACCGATCTGTTCGCCGCGCACCACGCCGTTTTCCACCGCAACCGAGCCGTTGACGTAAACGAGCCGGGCAAAACCGCGCTGGAATTTCTCCGAGCTGACATCGATGTTACGGCGGACCGCCGTGTTGAGGCTCCGGCCGTCATCGCCCGTCGGCGTGGCGACGATATCCTGAAGCTTCGCTTCGTTGACAACGGCGAAATTGCGCAGATCGAGCGAACCGCTCCAGTCGCTGCCGTTGACGGTCGAGAGTGCGAGATTGAGAAGACCACCGCGAATGCGGGTGTAGATATTGGTGAAACGGGCAAGAGAACCGGCGTCGCTGCTGGTAAGCGTCACGGTTCCCGTCGCGCCGCGATTGGTCGTCTGCGCCACAACCGCCTGACCTTTGCCGGTGACGCCGCGAAAATCAACCGAACGGACCTTGCCGTCACGCACACTGACATCGGCACTGACATTGGAAAGGATCTCGTCATTGAAGCCGTAGACCTTGTCGAGTTGCGCCTTGATGGCAAGGGACGGCTGCGAACGCGATGTGCCGTCACCTGCCCCTGAGGAACTGCGAAGCTTTGAGAGGAAAGGCCGGAGATCGGCCGATTTTCCCGAAGCGTTGATGCTATATCCGTTTTTGGAGGCAGTGACGGCGACGGCGTAATTGTCGGAAGGTGACAATTGCACGCGGCTGAGATCGGCGGAAATCAGCCCGTTCTTGGTGAAGGTGACATCTCCGGCCGCGCCGAAGCCGTCCCCGGTTAGGGAGAAATCACTGATCGTCGTGCGGCCATCGCTGGTTTCCAGGGTAAAGGTCGCTTTTGCCGGAATACCGACGCCCTTGCTCCATCCAAGCCCCGGCAGAATGATAGACGCCTTCGCCAGATCGAGCTGTATCTCCTGACTTTTCGTATCCGCGCCATCGATTTCCACAACGGTCGTGCCGCCAAGAACCGTGGAAAGCTCCGGTGCAAGCTTGGCGACCTGCGTCTCGTTCAGGGTTGCTTTCAGCGACAGCGTTGGAGCAACGTCGCTGTTCTTGCGCACCGGCTCCGTCATCTCGATAGACATCGGCACATCGTCCACCCGGCCCTTGCCTTCAAGCTTGAGCTGCCGGTCGTTGATGGACATGAAACCGTCAAGCGCGGTCACCTTGCGGCCGGCAAACGGCTTTGTCAGCGACAGGTTCTTCAGATCGAGATCGGCCGTCCACACCGGCGGCGGTGGATTTTGGCTGGAAAGCATGCCGACGGTCAGCTTTGCATTCGCCGTCACGTCGCCGGTGAAGTCATCCGGCTTGAACTGCGTATCCTTGAGCGCATTGATAGGCTTCAGCGTCGCAAGCTCCGCCACGGCATCGGCCGAGCCCGAAACGTTCAGCTCGAGATTCCCAAGCAGGGGCTTTGCATAGACGTCGGACATGGAGAACCGGCTGTCCTCCAGCGCAAGCGACCGATTGGAGGCGAAATAGGATGTCGCGTTCTTGAGATCGACATTCATCCGGCCGCCGACGAGATTGAAATGCGCATCAACGTCGCGCAGCGGCGGAATGTCGCCGGTGGTATTGAGACGCGTACCGTCGATATCGAAGCGGATCTGCATTTCGCTCTCGCCCAGCACCAGCGGGCAACCGGGACCGCACATCCGTCCCTGCGGAATGAAGATCGCAATCGAGCCGTTCGTGACCGTGCCGCCATAAAGATTGGAGACCACCCACTCGCGCGGCTTGTGCGCCATCCAGAACGGCCAGAGCTGCTTGACCGCCGTGGCCTCCATCTTGGGAATCTGTCCGGCGAAACTGATTTCAGGCGAGCCCTGGCCGAAGCGGATTTTCAGCGAGCCTGCCATGTCTCCAAGAGGGCCGGTAACGTATAGCGAGGGAACCTCGAGCTGCCTGGTCGCGACATTGAATTGCCCATCCGCCTTCAAGCTGAAAGGAACGGGGTCTTCGCCAGAGGCTTCAGCCGAGGCAACCGCATTGTCGATCTGCAGCGAAAGACCGAAGCCCTCTTGGGTATCCGTGATTTCCCCAGTGACCGGAATAGCCGTTCGCCCAAGGTCGATCCGCGAATTCGCAATGACAAGACTGCTTTTCTGAAAATCGTAGCGCGCATTGACGGTGCCGGCCGTGAAGGGCTGAGCCTCGCCGCCGATAAGAAGCATTCCATTGCCCATGCCGAGCGAGATTTCCAGCCGCGGCTCATGTCCGGGCATGGAACGCCGGGCGAGGATGCTGACACCGGTCTTGACGTTCAGCCCCTCATGAAGATTGCCTTCAGGATCGAATTTTTCCAGAAAAGGACCGATGTCGAAACCGTCGATGCGCGCGTCGAAACCGTCTATCACACCGCCTGATCCCGATGTCTTTAGCGACAGGCTGGCGATTTCGCCGTTAAACAGCGTTTCACCCTCAAGCGAATATCCGCCCTGCTGGTCAGGGGTCAACGAAAGTTCACGCACTTCAACGACGCGTGGCTTGCCGGCTTCGCTCGGTGGCAAGTGGATCGAAACGCTGGAAATATCGATTTCCTCGGTTCCGCTGCTTAAAAACGCCTGCGCCAATTTGTCCAGCTGGGAAAACGCCGCCTGCAACTGCTGCGGCACCGCGTCCAGCCGGATGCTGGCGAGGTCGAAACCGTTACCCTTCGGCAAAAGGGCCGTATCGAGTTCCATCCCGTCGGCCTCGAGACTTTGCACGGAGACGCGTCCGGTCAAAAGCGCTAGCGGATCGAGCGCCATACCGATAGCCCTTGCCCGGCTCAAATGCTGGCCGGATTCCTTCTCGACGATATCCACATCCTCGGCCACCAGCGCAAGCCGCAGCCCGGTCGAGAACCTGATGGCGGACGAACCGATTCGCGCGCTGTAGTGGGGTCCGAGCGCCCGTTCGAGCGCCTGCTGCGCCTGGCTGGAAAGGGCATTGTCGATCGATCCGGTTTCGACGGAGACAATGATGCCGCCGATGGACAGGAAGGCCAGAACGAAAAGAGCAGCGAAAATCTTGATGAGAGCACGCGCCATGGAGCGCGGCGCCGGGCAATGCACGATGAGAGGATCTTCGGCCTGCGCCGAAGGAAGATCATGCAGCGCAACGATATCGCGCTTGCTGAACTTGACCTTTTCACCCCTTACTTCAGCCATACGCCCGTGTTTGCCCCTGAATAGCTTTTGTTTCGCCTCAACACTGGACGACGCCCGGTTTCGCTATATATCGAATGTGGCGACTTTCACTCAACATCCCGGCGAAAGAAAGATGATTATGACAGAACTGACGATTGGCAGCCCTGCACCGGATTTTACTTTGCCCCGCAACGGTGAAGGAACGGTGACATTGTCCGGCCTGCGAGGCAAGGCGGTCGTTCTCTATTTCTACCCGAAGGACGACACATCCGGCTGCACCGCCGAAGCGATAGATTTCAGTGCCCTTGGCGCGGAATTCGAGGCCGCCAATACTGTCGTCATCGGCATTTCCCCTGATAGCGTCAAAAGCCACGACAAGTTTGCTGCAAAACACAAGCTTTCGGTGATGCTGGCCGCCGACGAGGAACGGAAGGCTCTTGAGGCCTACGGCGTCTGGAAGGAAAAAAGCATGTATGGCAAAAAATACATGGGTGTCGAACGCACCACCGTCCTCGTAGCACCTGACGGTACGGTCGCGGAAATCTGGAACAAGGTGAAGGTTCCGGGCCACGCACAGGCCGTTCTCGACGCCGCACGGAAGCTCTGAGAGACGCCCCTGTCGTGACGCCCACCTTCAGGATCATCTCGCTGCGCGGCGGCGCCACCGAGGCGATTGCCTGCGCCGATCTCGACAGAAAAACCGCACTGGCGCAGGAAACGGCGACACGATGGTTCGAGCGCCGCCTGTCGCTGCGCTCCCCCCTAGATCCACCCCTGCCCGAACGTCCGGGCAGGCCGGATAAACCGGAACTCGTTCCGCCGACCGCCGTGGAGCGCCGCTCCCTCCACAGCGTCAAGGGTCGCATAGCGCTGCTGCACGCCATCGCCCATATCGAGCTGAACGCCGTTGACCTCGCGCTCGACATCGTCGCCCGTTATGCCAGCGAGCCGGTGCCGCATTCCTTTTTCAACGGCTGGATGCAGGTTGCCTTCGAGGAGGCGAAACATTTCCGGCTGGTGCGGGAAAGGCTGCAAAACCTCGGCGCGGATTACGGCGATCTGCCCGCCCATGACGGGCTCTGGCAGGCGGCGCATTCAACCCGCAACGACCTCACCGCGCGGCTCGCAGTCGTGCCGCTCATCCTCGAGGCGCGCGGACTGGACGTGACGCCCTCCCTGCAGGCGAAGATGCGCGAAACCGGAGACCTTGAAAGCGCCGCCGTTCTCGATGTCATCTACAATGACGAAAAGGGCCATGTCGCCATCGGCGCCAAATGGTTTCGCTTCCTGTGCGCCCGTGAAAAGAAGGACCCGGCAGCAACCTTCAGGCAACTGGTGCGTGCCAATTTCCGGGGACCGCTGAAACCGCCCTTCAACGACCTCGCCCGCGCCGAAGCCGGGTTGACGCCATCCTTTTACCGCTCCCTCACCGCTGTCAGCAACAGCGGCTGACGCCCGCAGCCCGGCGCATGGTGCAAAACTTCGTTAACCTTAACGAAGTATGATTTCCTGTGAGAAATCGGCCAGTCCGGAGAGAGATTTTGACTGATACAGCGGAAAACCGGGTATTCGGCAAAAAGCGGCAGCAGCACGTTCTGGTGCTGGCAAGCGGTGACAAGGTCCGGCACATGACGATCCGGCCTTGGATGACGGCGCTTGCCGGCTGCACGATCGGCCTTTTCTCGCTCGGTTATCTGGGCGCCACCGGCTATCTCATCCTGCGTGACGACCTGATCGGCGCGACCATGGCGCGCCAGACCCGCATGCAGCACGATTACGAAGACCGTATCGCCGCGCTGAGGGCGCAGGTGGACCGCGTTACCTCAAGACAATTGCTCGACCAGCAGGTGGTTGAAAAGAAAGTGGAAAAGCTGCTCCAACAGCAGGCGGCACTCACGTCCAGACACGGACGGATGAGCGAATTGCTGGAGCGCGCGGAAAATTCCGGCATCGCCGCCTCCACGGCCACGGCCCCCATTCAAACCGCGCCCTCCTCGCTCTCGAACGCGATGGCACCGGAAAAACGCGCCGATCTGACAGGTGGCCTCTCCGCCATAGAAAATCTGATGGCGCCCCGCCCGTCGCAGCCGGAAAAGCCAGCCGGAACCGACAAGCGGGCGTCCTATGTGCCCGAAAACGGCGAAACGCCTTCCGACCGCGCCGACCGCGTGTTTTCCAAGGTCACGCTGTCGTTGAAGGATATCGAACGCCAGCAGATATCACGGATCGCCAGACTGACCAGCGACGCCGAGGACAAGGCAAGCGCGATGCAGGATATCATCCGGCAGGCGGGTCTGAAAATCGACGAAAGTGGCACGGACAGTGTCGGCGGCCCCTATGCGGATCCGCAAGGGAATGAAACCGATCCCTTCAATATGTCTCTGACCAATCTAGACAATGCGCTCAACCGGCTGGATATCGTGAAGGAAACCGCAACCGCCCTGCCCTTCGGCAATCCGGCCCCCGGCAGGGCGATCACCAGCCGATTCGGAAACCGGCTCGACCCGTTCCTTGGACGGCCTGCCTTACATACCGGCATCGATTTTCGCGCCGAAACAGGCGCCGACGTCAAGGCGACGGGCGCTGGAAAGGTAACGGTTGCGGAAAACTCCGGCGGCTACGGCAATATGGTCGAGATCGATCACGGCCAGGGCGTATCGACGCGATTCGGCCATCTCTCCACCATTCTGGTCAAAGCCGGCGACAAGGTGGAGGCCGGCGACATCGTTGGCCGTGCTGGCAGCACCGGCCGCTCCACCGGTCCGCACGTACATTACGAGGTCCGCCGCAACGACACGCCTGTTGATCCGATGCGGTTTCTGGTCGCTGGGGCCGAGCTTAAAACCTATCTCAAATAGCAGTACGATTTTAACGCTTTTTTCGCCCTTTTTGCGATAAATCGCCCGAAACCGCGTCCAAGGCTCAAAAGCCTCGCCAACGTCTCGCCGTTTCGCGCGCATTTCCGGTTGTTTCCTTGACTTTCTGGCAATTTGGGCATATCCCCGCGCCAAGTCTTTGCAAGTGTCGCAGCGGCACGCAGGTATTCTTACCGAACCAGAACGGAAAAAGTTCTTCCTTTGACAACATTCTCTGATCTTGGCCTGAGCCAAAAAGTTCTTTCCGCTATTGCAGATGCCGGCTACACGACGCCGACACCCATTCAGGCTGGCGCAATTCCGCCCGCTCTCGAAAAGCGTGATATCTGCGGTATCGCACAGACCGGCACGGGGAAAACCGCATCCTTCGTTCTGCCGATGCTCACACTGCTGGAAAAAGGCCGCGCACGCGCAAGAATGCCGCGCACGCTGATCCTCGAGCCGACCCGCGAACTGGCGGCTCAGGTAGCCGAAAACTTCGAGAAATACGGCAAGAATCACAAGCTGAACGTCGCCCTTCTGATTGGTGGCGTTTCTTTTGAAGATCAGGACCGCAAGCTTGAGCGCGGCGCCGATGTTCTCATCTGCACGCCCGGCCGCCTTCTCGACCATTGCGAGCGCGGCAAGCTCCTGATGACCGGCGTTGAAATCCTCGTGATCGATGAAGCCGATCGCATGCTGGATATGGGCTTCATTCCCGATATCGAACGCATCGCCAAGATGATTCCCTTTACCCGGCAAACCCTGTTCTTCTCAGCCACCATGCCGCCGGAAATCCAGAAGCTTGCCGACAGGTTCCTGCAGAACCCGACCCGTATCGAGGTTGCCAAGCCCTCCTCCACGGCAAAAACCGTTACCCAACGCATCGTCGCTTCGCACAACAAGGACTATGAGAAGCGTGCTGTCCTGCGCGATCTCGTCCGTGCCGAAGAAGCCGAACTCAAGAACGCGATCATTTTCTGCAATCGCAAAAAGGACGTTGCCGACCTCTTCCGTTCGCTGGATCGTCACGGCTTTTCCGTTGGCGCGCTGCATGGCGACATGGACCAGCGTTCGCGCACGACCATGCTGCAGAACTTCCGGGACGGTCAGCTGACGCTGCTGGTCGCTTCCGACGTTGCAGCCCGCGGTCTTGATATTCCCGATGTCAGCCACGTCTTCAACTTCGACGTTCCCATTCATGCCGAAGACTATGTCCACCGCATTGGCCGTACCGGTCGTGCTGGCCGTTCGGGCAAGGCCTTCACCCTCGTCACCAAGAGCGATGCGAAATATCTCGACGCGATCGAAAAGCTGATCACCGAGAAGGTCGAATGGCTGAACGGTGACCTGTCCTCCCTCCCCGCGCCCATGGAAAGCTTTGAAAGCAATACCGGCCGCCGGGGCACCAAGGAACGTGGCGGCAGAGGCCGCGACAGAAACCGTCGCGATGCACCTGCATCGCCGGTCGAAAACATCAATCAGGGTGCACAATCCACCACTGTGGATACGGACATCGCGGCTCACGGAGAAGACAAGGTGAAGGCAGAACGCAGACCGGAAAAGACCCCGCGCAATTCCGAGCGCAACAGCCGCAACCTGAACCCGCTGCACGCCAATGACGACAACCGCGACCGTCGCCGCCATTACCGTGACCATGACGATGGTCCGACGCCTGTTGGTTTCGGCGATGACATTCCCGCTTTCATGCTGATCGTGGCCAACGCCAAGGGCTGAGCCCCGACGGCCTGACGCAGGAAACAATACGCATGACGCCGACGATCAAGCCAGGACAAGATTTTCCGGGCGTCGGCGTTGGGCTTGCCATATTGCGTGATGGCCGCCTGCTTTTATGCCGGCGCTTGAAAGCGCCGGAAGCCGGATACTGGAATATTCCGGGCGGCAAAGTCGATCACCTTGAATCATCCCTCGCCGCAGCACGGCGAGAAGCTGAAGAAGAGACCGGGCTGACAATCGGCAAGGTCGAATTTCTCTGTCATAGCGAATATATCAATGTCGCAGACCGGCACCATTGGGTCTCGCTGATCTTCGTCACCCGCGACACGCAGGGTGAGCCGGTACTGACAGAACCGGACAAGCTTTCCGATATCGGCTGGTTCGACCCCGATAACCTTCCCGAACCCATCTCTGCATTTGCAAAAGACGCGCTGGCTGCTCTGACGAAATAAAGCCGCTAGCAGACGGAAGCAGCATCAGCGCTGACCGGCGTGGGCTTTTCGCGGCTTTCAACGGCGCCTTGAGCTACACTAAAAACAGGCCTCGCCTGCGACAGACGCGACGCTCCTGCGCGATTTGCTTTCGGAAAACCCAATGCTGGAAGAATATCTTTTCGGGAAGCGTTTTGAATGCAATTTAAAATTGCCTAAATTAGCATCACATAAAAAACCGCCCCGGTTGCCCGAAGCGGTTTATACGTAATGAAAATAATAGAATATAGAATGTAATATAGTTTGGCAGTGCTTACGTTCGGAACACTTCCGAGGCTTGTTACAGCCAATTTCAGTCGTCCCCTGAAACACCTATATCTAATCTAACCATTTACTTTTCGTCAAGCAGATCTTCTCGCAAATGCGAAAAAAACATGGCAAAGCACAAATAAAGCGCAGGGAAATATGTATATTCTCTTTTTATATCAATAAATTAGATGAGTGGAAATAAAATGTGCATTTTATTGGGGTGCACTATAAAAGGCAAAATCGCAAACCCGCCCTTATAAAACTGTGCTTATACGCACTGCATGTTACAGTTTTATAAAGTAAAAATGCTCTAAACCATGACGAGCAGTACTTCCGCTCTTATGAAATTACAGAGTGAATTGCCGACCTTAAAAAGATGAATCTCGGCAAAAAACAATCGCACGCGATCACATTGAATATATACAACCATAACGCGTCATTGCAGACTGTTGTTTCAAATTGGATGAGTTGCGATCAAAACCGCCGTGCAGTGAACGATGATGTGCGATTATGATGGGTATCAGCGATTTTTCCTTTGGAAAACCAGTTGTTGCCGATAAACATCAAACCGGGACAACAGGATTTCGCGCACGTCATGCTTTCACTTCGCCTGCTAACGATCATCGCCGGTTTTGCCTTTGCGGGCTCAGCATGCGCGGCGTCGATCGGCATCGTTGCCCCACAGAACGGCCCATATGAACTGCTGGGGCAACAGGTCAGGCAGGGCGCGAAGGCCGCGGCCGCCAAGCTCGGGCTAGATGTCGTCGAAATCCATGAAAGCTGCGAAGACGGCAGCGGCGGCGCGATTGCCGATGGTCTCGTGGCCGCCAAGGTCAGCGCGGCAATCGGTTTTTTGTGCACGGAAACGCTTCAGGGCGTTCTGCCGCCTCTGAAGTCAGCCGCCATTCCAGCAATCACGCTTTCCAGCCGTGCCCCGATCCTGATGGAAGACGCTCTGAAATATAGCTGGCCGCTTTTCCGCCTAGCGCCATCGGACAAGGCCGAATCGGACCGGGCCGCAGAAATCATTCTGCGCGACTGGAAGGGACATTCCATTGGCCTCGTGGATGATGGCACGATCTTCAGTCGCGATCTGGTAGATCGCATCCGTTCGGCGCTGGAGGAGAACGGGCTGAAACCGACACTCACCGATACGCTGCGCCCGGCACAGGAGCAACAGGTGGCGCTTGTGCGCCGGCTGGGGCGCACCGGCATCACCCATGTCTTCATCGGCGCGGAACGCAACGACGTCGCGATTGTCGCCAGAGACGCCGGCTCCGAAAACATTCCGCTCACCATCATGAGCGGCGACGCCATGAATGCGGCAAACAACCCCGTGCCACTTGCAGCAAATGTGCTAGCGGTCACGCGCCCGGCCTATGACACATTACCTTCGGCACAGGCCGTCGCCGGCGAATTGCGTGCCGCCAATATCGAGCCGGAAGGTTACGTCCTGCCCTCCTATGCGGCTGCGGAACTGACCGCGGCGCTTGCCGAAGCAGCCCAATCCCAAGGTAAACCCGCACCGGAGATACTGGCGAACGGTACCGTCTTCAAAACCGTGCTCGGCGATATCGCTTTCAACCCTTCGCATGAACTTGCAGACAATCCCTATCGCCTGCAGCGCTGGAACGGCCAGCGTTTCGAACAGGCGGACAAGGCCGAAAGACAATAGGTGAAGCCGGTATCGCTGGAAATTCAGTAAGCCGCGGCTGAAAACCGGCGGCAACCGCGCGACAAGCCGTTTCAAACCCTGATACTTGATGCTAAAGGCAGCTTACGCAACGCGTCGAGAGGAGTTTGCCCCATGTCCCTGCCCATCCGGATTGCACCTTCCATTCTGGCGTCCAATTTCGCCAAGCTGGGACAGGAAGTCGCCGATGTGACGGAAGCGGGCGCAGACTGGATCCACCTCGATGTCATGGACGGCCATTTCGTGCCAAACATCTCCTTCGGTCCTGACGTCATCAAGGCGCTCCGCCCGCACAGCAATGCCTTTTTCGACTGCCACCTGATGATTGCCCCCGTCGATCCCTACCTCGAAGCCTTCGCCAAGGCCGGCTGCGACGGCATTACCGTCCATGCGGAGGCAGGCCCGCATCTCCATCGCTCACTCCAGACCATCCGCACGCTCGGCAGGAAGGCCGGCGTGACGCTCAACCCCGCCACGCCGCTTTCGGTCATCGAAAACGTGCTTGACGATGTCGATCTCGTGCTGATCATGAGCGTCAATCCCGGTTTCGGTGGACAGAAATTCATTCCGGCCATGCTCGACAAGATCCGTGCGGCAAAGGCCATGATCGGCGACCGGCCGATCGAACTTGAAGTGGACGGCGGCGTGACGGCGGAGACAGCCGGCGCCATCGTCGCAGCCGGTGCCAACGCACTCGTGGCCGGTTCGGCCGTCTTCAAGGGCGATGGTGTCGCAGACTATCGCAAGACGGTTTCGTTGTTGCGCTCGGTGTCGGAAGCCGCCCGGTCCTGACCCGCCACAGCAGCCGGATACACCGGAGACGGGACGGCAGGGCGTTTGGGTGGGGGCTTTGATGAACAGCGGCAGGCGGAATTTCCACAACGTCATCCCGGCAGCGCTGTTTTCGCTCCTCGCTCCGCTTGTCTGGGCCGCCATCTCGGCAGCCACCGCTACCCTCGGCCTCTATCTCCGCAACCGGCTGGAAACCGACCATGCCGCCGATATCGCCGTGCTGTTCTTCTTCGGCGGTCTCTTGGGCTGGCCGCTGGCCATGGTTGCCTTGCGCTTCCTGCCCGCATCCACCAGCCTGCCGCTGCGCTTTGCGGCAAGCTGCCTTGCCATCGCTTTTTTCACGATCGCGGTCGCGGCGGCATTTTTCGCGCTCCAGTACCGCATCTTTTATGCGCAATGGCATGCGCCGGCATTTTCCCGCATCTGGTTTTTCCAGCAATTTTTCACCTCGCTTGGCGCGATCTACCAGTTCTGCATTCTCGGCCTCGGCCTCTATTTTCCGTTTGCCGCCATTCCGCTTGCGCTGGCAGGCGCAATCCTTTGCCGCCGTGCGCACAGAGCGCCACGCGTCCGTTCGGACGTACAACGGACGCTCTAGCATTTTGAATGTACGCATCGAGCCGATGCGCAGGCTTGATAGATTGAGATTCGCGGAACACTTTGCTAAACGGGCAGCAAAATTCCTCCACAAAGAAAGTCATTGCCATGATCCCTCGTTACTCCCGGCCGGAAATGGTCGCCATCTGGTCGCCGGAAACAAAATTCCGCATCTGGTTCGAGATCGAGGCGCATGCCTGTGACGCGCTGGCCGAGCTCGGCGTCATTCCGAAATCGGCCGCACAGACCATCTGGGAAAAAGGCGGCAGCGCGACTTTCGACGTCGCCCGCATCGACGAGATCGAGGCCGTCACCAAACACGACGTCATCGCCTTCCTCACCCACCTTGCGGAATTCGTCGGTCCCGACAGCCGCTTCATCCACCAGGGCATGACCTCGTCCGACGTGCTTGACACAACCCTCAACATCCAGCTCGTCCGCGCCGCCGATCTGCTGCTGGCCGATATGGACCGCGTGCTGGCGGCGCTCAAGACCCGCGCTTTCGAACACAAGAACACGGTACGCATCGGCCGCAGCCACGGCATCCACGCCGAGCCGACCACGATGGGCCTGACCTTCGCCCGCTTCTACGCCGAGATGCATCGTAACCGCGAGCGTCTCGTCAATGCGCGCGCGGAAATCGCCACGGGCGCGATCTCCGGTGCTGTCGGCACCTTCGCCAATATCGATCCGCGCGTCGAGGAACATGTCTGCGCAAAGCTCGGCCTCGTGCCCGAGCCGGTCTCCACGCAGGTCATCCCGCGTGACCGCCACGCCATGTTCTTCGCCATCCTCGGCGTCATCGCCTCGTCGATCGAAAACGTCGCCATCGAAATCCGCCACATGCAGCGCACCGAGGTTCTGGAAGCGGAAGAGTTCTTCTCTCCCGGCCAGAAGGGTTCGTCGGCCATGCCGCACAAGCGTAACCCGGTTCTCACCGAAAACCTCACGGGCCTTGCCCGCCTGGTGCGCATGTCGGTCGTTCCCGCGCTTGAAAACGTGGCGCTCTGGCATGAGCGTGACATCAGCCACTCCTCCGTGGAGCGCGCCATCGGCCCCGACACCACAGTCACCCTCGATTTTGCGCTGAACCGCCTTGCCGGCGTCATCGAAAAGCTGGTGATCTATCCCGACAACATGCTGAAGAACATGAACAAGTTCCGCGGCCTCGTGCACTCGCAGCGCGTTCTTCTGGCGCTGACGCAGGCCGGCGTTTCCCGCGAGGACGCCTACCGTCTGGTGCAGCGCAACGCCATGAGGGTCTGGGAACAGGGTGCGGATTTCCTTGAGGAACTGCTGGGCGACGAGGAAGTGCGCGCCGCCCTTCCCGAAAGCGTCATCCGTGAAAAATTCGACCTCGGTTACCACACCAAGCATGTCGACACGATCTTCGCCCGCGTCTTCGGCAACGCCTGAGGCGAGGCTCCCGAAGTTAATGCCGTCGCGACCTTGATCGTGACGGCATGAAACCACAGATATGGGCCCATGAAAGTTTCAGAAGCAGATATTCTCATCGTACCGGGTTACACCAATTCCGGTCCTGACCACTGGCAGACACGCTGGGAGCGCAAGCTTTCGACAGCGCGCCGCGTCGAGCAGGCTGAATGGTCAAAACCGGTGAAGGAAGACTGGATCGCGCGGCTGGTGGAAGAGGTTAACGCCTCGACCAAGCCAGTTGTCATCGTCGCTCATTCGCTGGGTGTGCCGACCGTCATCCACGCCCTTCCGGAAATCGGCAAGAAGGTTGCAGGCGCGCTTCTGGTGGCGCCGCCGGATGTCGCCAATCCCGATATCAGGCCGAAACATCTGATGACCTTCGGTCCCTATCCGCGCGATCCCTTGCCGTTTCCGGCAATCACAATTGCCAGCCGCAACGATCCCTTCGGATCCTACGAGCATGCCGACGATATTGCCGCCGCCTGGGGTGCGATGTTGGTGGATGCAGGCATGTCCGGCCATATCAACGCCGAGTCTGGCCATGGCCCCTGGCCCGAGGGTGGCATGGTATTTGCCCAGTTCCTGAGCCGCCTCAAGGTGAACGAGCCCTGACCATCGCGGCCAGCCGCTGAAGCCGGTCGATTTTCGGCCGGGCAACATTCTTCCGCCCGACACAAGAATTGAAGGGAAGATATGCGAGCCGCATTGTAGAATGCACTCTTTTCCTTTATGGGACCGCTCAAAGACAGAAACGCAACGCCACCAGAATCGGCGTGAACCAAGAGACCTGCCATTATGAACCGTCGCCGCCGTATTTACGAAGGCAAGGCCAAGATCCTCTACGAAGGTCCGGAGCCAGGCACGCTTATCCAGTTCTTCAAGGACGATGCGACTGCCTTCAACAAGAAAAAACACGAAGTCATCGACGGCAAAGGTGTGTTGAACAACCGGATTTGTGAATATGTCTTCACGCATCTGAACAAGATCGGCATTCCCACACACTTCATTCGCCGCCTCAACATGCGCGAGCAGTTGATCAAGGAAGTCGAGATGATCCCGCTCGAGATCGTCGTGCGCAATGTCGCCGCCGGCTCGCTGTCGAAGCGACTCGGCATCGATGAAGGCGTGGTTCTGCCGCGCTCCATCATCGAGTTCTACTACAAGTCCGACGAGCTTGAAGACCCGATGGTCTCCGAAGAGCACATCACGGCCTTCGGCTGGGCCAACCCTGCCGAGCTTGACGACATCATGGCGCTGGCGATCCGTGTCAACGACTTCCTGTCCGGCCTGTTCTTGGGCGTCGGCATCCAGCTGGTCGACTTCAAGATCGAATGCGGCCGCCTGTTTGAAGGCGACATGATGCGCATCATCCTCGCCGACGAGATTTCGCCCGACAGCTGCCGCCTGTGGGACATCGAGACCCAGAAAAAAATGGACAAGGACCTGTTCCGCCGCGACATGGGCGGCCTCGTGGAAGCCTATTCCGAAGTGGCACGCCGTCTCGGCATCATCAATGAAAACGAACCGATCCGCGGCACCGGCCCTGTCCTGGTAAAGTAATTTCGGCCTCGTGAAATAATATCGGCCTAGCAAGGTAAAATCAGGAGAAGATCAGGTGATCAAGGCACGGGTGACTGTTACGCTGAAGAACGGCGTTCTCGATCCGCAGGGCAAGGCAATCGAAGGCGCACTCGGCAGCCTCGGTTTCGGTGGCGTCGGCCATGTCCGTCAGGGCAAGGTCTTCGATCTGGAACTGGAAGGTGCAGACAAGGCCAAGGCCGAGACCGACCTGAAGGCGATGTGCGAAAAGCTCCTGGCCAATACGGTTATCGAAAACTATTCTATCGCCATTCTCTAAGCCGCAGGAGCCGCCGACCATGAAATCCGCTGTCGTCCAACTTCCCGGCCTCAACCGCGATCGCGACATGATCGCGGCACTCACGAAAATCTCCGGCAAGGCGCCCGTCACCATCTGGCAGACGGAGACGACTATCCCGGATGTCGACCTGATCGTCATTCCGGGCGGCTTTTCCTATGGCGACTATCTGCGTTGCGGCGCAATTGCTGCACGCATGCCGGTCATGCAGGCCATTCGCGAAAAGGCTGAGCAGGGCGTCAAGGTTCTCGGCGTCTGCAACGGCTTCCAGATTTTGGTCGAAGCGGGCATGCTGCCGGGCGCGCTGATGCGCAACGCCTCACTGAAATTCGTCTGCCGCGAAGTGAAACTCGAAGTCGTCAACAACGACACCGAATTCACCCGCGCCTATGACAAGGGCCAGGTTCTGCGCTGCCCCGTCGCCCACCACGATGGCAACTATTTCCTCGATACGGATGAGCTTAAGTCCGTCGAAGACAACGGTCAGGTCGTTTTCCGTTATGCAGATGGCACCAATCCGAACGGTTCGCTGAACGACATTGCCGGCGTCATCAACGCCAAGGGCAACGTTCTCGGCATGATGCCGCACCCGGAAAACCTGATCGAAGCTGCCCATGGCGGCAATGACGGCCGTGGCCTCTTCGCCTCGGCGCTTGGCGTTATCGCAGCCTGACAAGCGGGCGGGCCATCCCCGCCTGCCCTCTTCCCGATGATGCTTTTTATGGCTCCAGTTTTTGGCCCTTACCTTGGATGACGCGATGAAACGCCTGCTCCGTTCCCACGCCCCGAAGGCCGCTGGATTGCTTCTCGCCGCAGCAGCGCTTGCTGCGTGCCAGCCCAAGCCGCAACCGGCATCGTCCTCCGCATCCCGTGCGGCATTGCCGACGATGGAGCGAATCGCGCTTGGCGCCAATGCTTGCTGGTTCAAATCGGGCGATCCGGCGTTCAAGGCCTATCGCCTGGCGCCCGAACTCAACTCCTTCTCGGGCCGTCCGCGCATTCTGCTCGTACCGCGCAACAGCCCGGAATCGCGCCCGATGCTGGTTATTCAGGCAGAAGGCAACCCGGCAAAGCTCGACGCCTTCGGCCCCGTTATGAACGAAGCCATCTCCGGCCGCATCGCAACCGACGTCAAACGCTGGGCGAATGGCGGCAAGGGCTGCTGATCGGGCAAAACTGCGCTAAAAGCCGGCCAAATACAAAAAAGACCCGCCGACGCCGGTTGGGACTGGCGTGGCGGGCCTGCCGAATGGCTGTTCAGGCACCGGGGAAAGATGGCGCCGCTCTCCGGCAGAAAATCAAAGCGGCCGCGACGGCCATGAAAACAGCTGCGATCTCGCGGCCTCCTTCAAGGCCTCGTCCCGCGTAACGCCGATATCGTCCAGAAGATCGTCGGACAATTCCCGCAAGGCAAGCCGTCCCTGACGTTTGCCATGCCAGTTGGACAATCCCGCAATCAGGCGGCCAATAAGCGTGTGAGCGATCCGGGCCGGAAAGGGCGACGGTGCGACCATGTCGCCGGTATCGCGGAACACGCGTTCCCGTTCGTAGCCGTCAGGATAAAGCGTATCCGCTGTCGAAAGGTATTGATCCATCTTGCGCATATTGCACCTATTGTCTCCGTGCGTTTGATCTCATTGACTGCATCCGATAAATACAATTGACTTGCGGATAGATACAATGCATAAATTGTCACCATGACAAATTGGCTTCCCGATATCACCGAGGGCAACGGCCCCATCTACCTTCGCCTCGCGGACAAGATCGAAGGCGCAATTTCGGATGGCATCTTGCAGGCCGGGTCGAAATTGCCGCCGCAACGCAATCTCGCTTTCGATCTGGGCGTTACAATCGGTACAATCAGCCGGGCATATGCCCTCATCCACGAACGCGGCCTCGTCAGCGGCGAAGTCGGCCGTGGCACCTATGTCAACGAGCGTAAGGCTGCCGCCCCATTATCACGCGTGGAACCGACGGCATCGGCATTCGGCGGCACGCGCTACGCGGTGGACACCAGCGCCGAATTCCGCCTGAACACCACGGCTGCTCCCGATGTCGGGCAGAGCGCGCTGGTCAGCAAACACGTCGAGGCCGTGACGAGAGAGCATCCCTTCGAAATTTCCAACTACACCCGCTCCTTTCCCGACAACTGGTGCATGGCGGGCGTTCGCTGGCTTTCCCAGAATGGCTGGTCGCCGAAACCGGAAAACATCGTTTCGACGCTTGGCGCCCATGCTGCGGTGATGAGTGTGGTAACGGCAATGACCGCGCCGGGCGACCGTATCGTTTTCGAACCCCTCACCTATTCCCATATCAGCCGCAGTGCCGCCCTTGCCGGACGGCGGGTGACACTGGTGGAAGTGGATGAGAAAGGCATTATCCCCGATGATTTCGAGCGCGTTTGCGCCCAACAGCATCCAAAGATGATCTTCCTGATGTCGGCGGGCCAGAACCCGACCTGCGCCACCCTGCCCGAGGAGCGGCGGCGGGCGATCGCCGATATCGCCCGCAGATACGGCGTATGGATCGTGGAGGACAATCTCTATGGCGCCATGACGCGGGATGCGATCCCACTCATTGCGGAATTCGCGCCCGATCTTACCTTCGTTGTCGGCGGCCTGTCGAAATCCGTTTCCGCCGGCGTCAGGGGTGGCTGGGTCGCCTGCCCGGCGCAATTCGCCTCGAGAATTCGCATTTCGCATTCGATGATAACCGGCGGACTGCCGTTCATGCTGGCCGAACTGAATGCACGCCTCGTCAACAGCGGCGACGCAGACGACATCCGCAAGGACTGTATCGCCGAGATCAACCAGCGCGAGGCCCTCGCCAGACGCATCTTTGCGGGGCTGGAATTCAACGCCCTGCCAGACATCGCCTTTCTGTGGCTGAGGCTGCCTGAACCGTGGCTGTCTGGAACCTTCCGCAGCGCTGCCATGAAGGAAGGTGTGCTGATAGACGACGAGGACGAGTTTAAGGCCGGGCGCACGGAGAAGGTTTACCACCGTGTCCGCATCAGCCTTTCTGGGCCGTCAAACCAGGAAGAACTGAAGCATGCCCTGGGTATCCTGCGGCATCTGCTCGACAATGGTTCAGCCGGCTACGAAAGCGAGGCGTGAGCGGGAACGAGTCTTTCCTGCAACACGCCCCCTAATTCAGTAACTCATTATTTACCACGTCGACGAATCTGCCATCCTTTCCCTACTTCGGAGCGGGGAATGATTCGATGGCAGCATTCAGTTCCATATCCGCCAGGGCATTTGTTGCTCTCGCGATGGTTTTCGCAGCATGTGTGTTGAGTGACATGACGCCGGCCGCCGCCGCAGACGGCACGGTGTTCGATGAATTGCGTTTCGGGGTCACAACCTCGCTCGCCGATCGCAATGGTGGCGGCGAAGATGGTGTATTCCCGGCCTTCACTGCCTATTTCGATCCTTTCGCGAGCGCCTCGGCGGTCACCTTTGGCGAAAAACTTGCCCGACCACGTCTGCATCTGGGTGCGGAAATCGGCACCGAGGGCGAAGCAAATACCATTTACGGCGGTATCAACTGGACCTTCGACCTCAATCCGAAGATCTTCGTCGACCTCGGCTTTGGCGGGCTGTGGCATGACGGCAGGCTGATAAATGGTCCGGGCGAAACTGGCGCGGAATTCGGTTGCCGCGTGCTTTTTCATGAATATGCCGCCATCGGATATCGCTTCAACAGCAACTGGAATATTTCGACCCAGATCGAACATGCCTCCCATGCCAATCTGTGCGACGGCCCCAATGACGGGCTGACGCGTGTCGGACTTATGGTCGGCTACAAGTTCTGAATAACCCAACAAAGCAGCGTTTTGCTGGCAAAACTGCGCATTTTCCTGTCGCACGGAGAGGCCTCTTGCGCTAAAGAACCGGAAACTTTCCTCGGCTCGAACCGCGTGAGACCTATGTCGATTCCAAACTCCATCAAGATCACCCCGGAACTCGTTGCATCCCACGGGCTGAAGCCCGACGAATACCAGCGTATCCTCGACCTGATCGGACGGGAGCCGAGCTTTACCGAGCTTGGCATTTTCTCGGCCATGTGGAACGAGCACTGCTCCTACAAGTCCTCCAAGAAATGGCTGAAGACCCTGCCCACCACGGGCCCGCGTGTCATTCAAGGCCCCGGCGAAAATGCCGGCGTGGTGGATATCGATGATGGCGACTGCGTCGTCTTCAAGATGGAAAGCCACAACCATCCGTCCTACATCGAGCCCTATCAGGGTGCGGCAACCGGCGTCGGCGGCATCCTGCGCGATGTCTTCACCATGGGCGCACGCCCGATCGCAGCCATGAATGCGCTACGTTTCGGCGCACCCGACCATCCGAAGACCCGCCACCTCGTGGCTGGCGTCGTCGCCGGTGTCGGCGGTTACGGCAACTCCTTCGGCGTGCCGACCGTCGGCGGCGAAGTGGAATTCGATCCCCGCTATAACGGCAACATCCTCGTCAACGCCTTTGCCGCCGGACTTGCCAAGTCCGATGCGATCTTCCTTTCGGAAGCCAAGGGCGTCGGCCTGCCGGTGGTGTATCTCGGTGCGAAGACCGGCCGCGACGGCGTCGGCGGCGCGACCATGGCCTCTGCCGAATTTGATGAGTCGATCGAAGAAAAGCGCCCAACCGTTCAGGTCGGCGACCCCTTCACCGAAAAGTGCCTGCTGGAAGCCTGCCTCGAGCTGATGAAAACAGGCGCGGTCATCGCCATTCAGGACATGGGTGCCGCCGGCCTTACCTGCTCGGCCGTCGAAATGGGCGCCAAGGGCGATCTCGGCATCGAACTTGATCTCAACGCCGTACCGGTGCGCGAAGAGCGCATGACGGCCTACGAAATGATGCTATCGGAAAGCCAGGAGCGCATGCTCATGGTTCTCGAGCCCTCCAAGGAAGAAGTCGCCAAGGCGATCTTCGTCAAATGGGGCCTGGACTTCGCCATCGTCGGCAAGACCACCGACGACCTGCGTTTCCGCGTGCTGCACAATGGCGAGGAAGTCGCCAACCTTCCGATCAAGGATCTCGGTGATCAGGCTCCGGAATACGACCGCCCGTGGACGCCCGCAAAGGTTCAGGCTCCGCTTGCGGAGAACGACGTTCCTAATACAGACATTGCCGACGCATTGGTGTCCCTGGTCGGTTCTGCCAACAACTCCTCGCGCCGCTGGGTCTACGAACAGTATGACACGCTGATCCAGGGCAATTCCCTGCAGCTGCCGGGTGGCGATGCCGGCGTTGTCCGCGTTGAAGGCCATGACAAGAAGGCGCTCGCCTTCTCCTCCGACGTGACACCGCGTTATGTCGAGGCCGACGCCTTTGAAGGCGGCAAGCAGGCCGTGGCCGAATGCTGGCGCAACATCACCGCAACCGGCGCTTTGCCGCTCGCGGCCACCGACAACCTCAATTTCGGCAATCCGGAAAAGCCCGAGATCATGAGCCAGCTCGTCCATGCCATCAAGGGCATCGGCGAAGCCTGCCGCGTACTGGAATTCCCGATCGTTTCCGGCAACGTCTCGCTCTACAACGAGACCAACGGTCAGGCGATCCTGCCCACCCCCACCATTGGCGGCGTTGGCCTGCTGAAGGACTGGGGCCGTATGGCGCGCATCCGCTTTGCCGCCGCGGACGAAGTCGTGCTGCTGGCGGGCGCGCCTGCCGGTCTTGGCACCCATATTGCCCAGTCCGTTTACATGCGCGACGTGCATGGCCGCATCGATGGCCCCGCACCGCATGTCGATCTGGAAGCTGAAAAGAGAAATGGCGATTTCGTCCGCGCCCTTATCGCAGACGGTCTTGCCACAGCGGTTCACGACTGCTCCTCGGGCGGCCTGGCTCTCGCAGTTGCCGAAATGGCAATTTCCTCCGGCATCGGCGCGACGATCGACGCGGTCGAGGGCCATAACCCCGTCCTCACCTTCTATGGCGAAGATCAGGGCCGTTATGTGCTGACCGTCAAGAAGAGCGATCTGGATGAAGTGCGCGCGGCAGCGAAGGCAGCGGGCGTTTCCTGCCCGGCGATCGGCGTCACCGGCGGCTCAAGCGTAAAGCTGGGCACGGCACGCGCTATCGAGATTAAAGAATTGCACTTGGCCTATGAATCGTGGTTCCCTCAATTCATGGATGGCGAAACTCTAATCGCCGCAGAATGAATTAAGGAGATACACCATGCCCATGAAACCCGGCGACATTGAAGACATGATTAAGGCGGGAATTCCCGGGGCAAAGGTCACGATCCGCGATCTGGCCGGTGATGGCGATCATTACGCGGCGGAAGTCGTCGCGGATGCTTTCAAGGGCAAGACCCGCGTGCAGCAGCACCAGATGGTCTATGACGCGCTGAAGGGCAATATGGGCGGTGTTCTGCACGCCCTTGCCCTGCAGACCTCGGCTCCCGAATGACTGCGCCCGGAAAAGCGTCTCCGGCAGGACGGTTTCACTGTCCTTGCCGCGGCAACGCTTGAAGCCATGGATTGAAAAAGGCCCGCGTGAGACTGTCACGCGGGCCTTTTCTTTTCCGGCAAATGGTGCGTGCCGCTTACAAAACAGGTGGCTGCTGCGATTCCAGATCGGCAAAGGAGGCAGCCGGCAACGGCCCAGCCGTCAGCAGGGTAAAATCGTAACCGGACTTGCGGTCCGGCCCCAGAACATATTGCCGGTGCATGCGCAGGAAGTTGCGCTTGTTCTTTTTGTAGCGTTCGGGTGAAAGCGAGTGCTTGAAACGGATCGGCACGATCTTCGGCTGCGGCGCATCCTTATGCCCAGTCAGCGCCACGGTGTTGCAGCGGTAGAGGTGGATCGGATCCGTCAGGCACTGGATATCGAACCATGTCACTTCAGGGTGACGCGCAATCACGCCGACGCTCTGGCGAAGCCTGTCCGCACTCGACAGCAGCGCGCATTGCAGCGCAGCGCCACCGAGCGTCGCAAAGGACAGCTTCCGGCCATCCAGCGCATCTGGCCGCAGTTCCAGCACACGGCCTATCACGGCGAGCGCCAGGCTGGCGCCCATACTATGCGACACGACCAGAACCTCCTCAGACGGCTGCTCCAGCGCCTTGAGAACGAGGGCTGCCTTCTCTTCGATCCAGTTGCGGGCAATCGGCTCATCCCGCCCGACGGCCAGCGCAAAGCGCCAGTCGGCATAAAGATGCAACGTATGAAACCGTTCGGCGAAAGGCAGAAACGCCTTCACGAAGAACAAGACCGCAGCGGGAAGACTGATCGCAAGCAGCCAGAGCGGCAAACCGAACAGCCATGGCGAGAGCGCGATCCCCGCCGCAAGTGCACCACCCACCAGCATCAGCAGAAACGGGAAAATGAAGAACAGGCCGAAACGCCAGGCGTGACGGAGGTAACGCCCTGCCCCACCTTCCGCGACGATACCGGCCGCAGCCGCAAAGCCTAGTGCGATCTGCCGCCAGAGTGGCGCATCCCGCAGGCGCGATATCACCGCATTGTGGTCGTAGACGAAGATGGTGGAACGCGTCCGCCAATCGCCCGCCGAGGCCTCCACCGTGAATGTTTCGCCAGCCGGCGAGTTCTCCAGCGCACCCACGGCATAATTGACATCCCACGTCTTGCCAGCAAGCGCTGCCGCCCGCTGATAGCGCAGATGATGCGCAGCCGCATCGAGCGGATCGAAGCCCGGGAAATAAAGAACAAGTCGTGACTTGACGGTCGGCATGCATAAACCCTCGGGCTGGAGACACCCGAAAGGATCGCTTGATACAGTGGGCGATGCACGTATAGTAAAAAACGCGACGGAAATATGATTTATTTGTTGCGAGGGAATTTTGTCTGGGATCGTCGATCAATTGCTAAACGGCGTCGTCAAAGGCGCTCTGTCCGAAGTCCTCGCCAAGACAGGCCTTCGCAAAACCCGCCGCATCCGCCGCCGGACCAAAAGCAACACGTCCCTCGCAGGCGGCATCGTCGGCTCCGTGCTGGAAGCGGCAATCAAAGCAGCCGTCAAACCCAAGCCGGCCAAAAAACAGGTGAGCAAAAGACGCACCGCCGCCGCCCGCAGCAGACAGCGGCTTCGATGATGCATCACCTCAGCGTGCTTCCAACCTGGTAGCCAAGGTTTCGGCCCTCACTTTGCGACTACACAGCAGCGTATTTTTTACGCTTCCCGGGTGGAAATCGCGCCGCGACATGTTATTTAGGGACAAAGTCAAAGCAGCGGCCTTGAACCGCATGTGAAAGGAATAGGCCTATGAGCGGCATTCACGATATGATCGACAGCGAAGTGAAGAGCAACGACATCGTTCTTTTCATGAAGGGCACCCCGCAATTCCCGCAGTGCGGTTTTTCCGGTCAGGTCGTACAGATCCTCGATTATCTCGGCGTCGACTACAAGGGCGTCAATGTGCTCGCCGATGCCGACATCCGTCAGGGCATCAAGGATTATTCCAACTGGCCGACCATCCCGCAGCTCTACGTCAAGGGCGAATTCGTCGGCGGCTGTGACATCGTAAGAGAGATGTTCCAGTCCGGTGAACTTCAAAATCACTTCCAAGAACAGGGTATCAGCGTCCGCGGCGCGGCCTGATTTCGGCCGGTTCATCCGGCCCACCCTGATTGTCAGAAAACTTATGCCAGGCGTTGCTTCATGCAACGCCTTTGCCGTTCTTTTTGGGGCAATCCTGTGACAGAACTTTCACAATCCACCACTTCGCGCGCCGTTTCGATGGGGCGCACGGAATTCATCGCGCTTGCCGCGATGCTGATGGCGCTGAATGCGCTTGCCATCGACATCATGCTTCCCGGCCTTCAGGAAATCGGCGCGTCACTTGGCGTCGTGAATGAAAACCACCGTCAATACGTCATTTCCAGCTATCTTCTAGGCTTCGGCATTGCCCAGCTTCTATACGGACCGATCTCGGACCGTTTCGGGCGCCGCAAGCCGATGCTCGTCGGGCTGGGAATCTACATCGTCTCGGCCATTGCCGTCGTCTTCGTACCGTCATTCACTGGCCTGCTGGTTCTGCGCTTCATTCAGGGCATCGGCTCTGCGGCGACGCGCGTCATCACCATTTCGATCGTGCGCGACATCTATGGCGGCCGTCAGATGGCGGAAGTCATGTCGCTGATCATGATGGTATTCATGGTCGTTCCGGTCATCGCACCCGGCACTGGCCAGATCGTGCTGTTTTTCGGTGACTGGCACCTTATCTTCGCCTTCATGGCCGGAATTGCCGCCGTCGTAACCGCCTGGATGTATTTCCGCCTGCCGGAAACCCTCCATGCCGATGACGTCAGGCCTTTCACGGTTCGTTCGATCCTCGGTGGCTTCAAGATCGTGCTCACCAACCGTATCGCGCTCTGTTACACGCTCTCCAGCACATTTATCTTCGGTGCGCTGTTCGGCTTCATCAATTCCGCCGAACAGGTCTATAAGGGCATCTACGGGCTGGGCGCATGGTTTGCGGCCGCTTTTGCGGGCGTCGCCCTGTTCATGGCCTTCTCGTCCTTCATCAATGCGAGGCTTGTCGGCAGGTTTGGCATGCGCAAGCTGTCGCACGGATCGCTGCTCGGCTTCATCGCCATCACCTTCGTGTGGCTGGTGGTACAGATGGTTGGGCCGGAACCGATGCCCTTTGCGATCTTCATCGTGTTCTTCGCGCTTGCCATGTTCCAGTTCGGCTGGATCGGCTCGAACTTCAACTCGCTCGCCATGGAGCCGCTCGGCCATGTCGCCGGCACGGCCTCGTCCGTCATTGGCTTCATGGGAACCGTCGGCGGTTCGCTGATCGGTGCCGTTATCGGTCAGGCTTTCGATGGCACGGCGCTGCCAATGGTAGCCGGCTTCTTCGCCGTCTCCATTATCGGCCTCGTCTTCGTGCTGATCGGAGAAAAGGGCGTGCTGTTTCAGGCCCACAACAAGCCGACGCACTAAGGGCGGACAGACAAATAAAAAGGGCGCGGAACTCGGTTCCGCGCCCTTTTTTGTTGATCAAAGCCGAACTTCACTCAAACCGTGAAAATCTTCTCGCGCAGCAATTCCCATGTTTCCTGATCAGGCGCAAGCAGCAGGCCACCCTCAAGGTGGCGCGGCAGGTAAGGCGAGCCGTCGAAACGGGCGGCGTAGGCGCCCGCTTCCTGCGAAAGCAGGGTGCCAGCGAGATGATCCCAGGGCATAAGCTTGTTGTACATCAGGAAATGCATGTGGCCGCCGCAGAACACGCGGTATTCATGCGCAGCACAACGGTAGCTGGTGAAGAGCCGCACATCCGCGAGGTTCATGAGAATCTTGCGGCGGGTCTCCACGTCAAAATAACCGGTGTTGGCGATGCCGACCATCTGCGACAGTGCCGGTGCCGGAACGACGGACATCTGCGTCTGCGAACCATCGGCGGCACAAAGCCATGCGCCGGAACCCTTTTCGGCAATCGCCCAGTCATTGCCCATCGGATCGAAGATGAGACCGGCAACGGTCTCGCCCTTGGAGATGACGCTCATCATCACGCCAAACAGCGGCAGGCCCGACGCGAAGTTGTAGGTGCCGTCGATCGGATCGACCACCACCGCAAGATCCGCATCCGCAAGCTTGCCAAGCAGCGAAGCATCCGCCGCAACCGCCTCTTCACCGATGAACAGCGCCTGCGGCATGATTTCCTGCACGCGGGCGCGGATCAGCCGCTCAGCAGCCTCGTCAGCCTCGGTTACGAGGTCTATCGCCTCGCTCTTTATCCTGACGTCGCCCTCACCCAGATTACGGAACCTCGGCAGGATTTCCACTGCCGCCGCCTCCTGAAGCGCATTGGCGAGAGAGGCGATGTCGAGTTCGATAGCCATGGGCGATATCCTTCTATTTAAGCATCAATATTATAAGGCCACGATTTCCCGGCGCAGCATCTTCCAGCTTTCCTTGTCGGGTGCCGACAGGATGCCGCCTGTCGTCTGTCCTGGCCGGTAGGGCGTATTGTCGAAACGGGCCGTGTAGCCGCCCGCTTCCTGATGAATGAGAACGCCGGCGAGATGATCCCAGGGCATCAGCTTTTCGTGGCCAATGAAGTGCAGCTTGCCAGTCGAGGCAAGCCAATATTCATGAGCCGAGCAATTGATTGAAAGCGCCATCTTGATCTTGGCCATATTGGCGGCGATCACCGGGCGGCGATCTTCATGGCTGTGACCCCAGGAAAATATGCCGACCATTTCAGACAATGGCAGGGGATCGGCAACCTTGAGCCTTGCCTGTGAGCCGTCCTTGCGGTGGAGATAAGCGCCCTCGCCTTTGAGAGCAAGGATGGTATCACCCATGACAGGATCGTGGATGATGCCTGCGACCGTCTCACCCTTGACGGTGACGGCGAGCAGCGTGCCGAAAGCTGGAAAACCGGAAGCATAGTTGAAAGTGCCGTCGATTGGATCGATCACGAAGGCAAATGGTGCATCGGCAAGGGCAGGAATAACGGATTGATCCGCGTCATAGGCCTCTTCGCCGACAATATGGGCCTTCGGAAACCGTTGCAGAAGAGCGGCGGTTATCGCCTTTTCCGTCAGAATATCCGCCTCGGTGACGAGATCGACGGCAGAGGTCTTTTCGGAAATCGCGCCTGCGTCGAGATTGCGGAAGCGGGGCATGATTTCCTGGCGGCCGGCAGCGGCAACGGTGGAAATCAGAAAGTCGATATCTTTATCGGAAAGGGTCATCGCTAAGGGCACTTCTTCATAAGGGAGGGCTGGCCTCCGTACGCTCTTCAGGTGACGCCCCGGTGACAGAAAGCGCCGAGAAATCAAAAAGCTTCGGGTCGAGCAGATGCGATGGATTGACATGGGCAAGCGCCCGCAGCATCACGTCCTTGCGGCCCGGCATACGCCTTTCGATGTCAGCCAGCATCTCCTTCATGGCATTGCGCTGAAGCCCGTCCTGCGAGCCGCAGAGGTCACAGGGAATGATCGGGAATTCCATCGCCGCCGCGAATTTCGCCATATCCTCTTCGGCGCAATAGGCAAGCGGGCGCAGCACCATCAGGTCGCCCTCGTCGTTCATCAGCTTTGCCGGCATGCCAGCCAGACGGCCGCCATGGAAGAAGTTCATGAAGAAGGTCTCGAGAATATCCTCGCGGTGATGGCCGAGCACGAGCGCGTCGCAGCCCTCTTCCCGCGCAATACGGTAGAGATTGCCGCGCCGCAGCCGCGAACAGAGCGAACAATAGGTGCCACCCGCCGGCACCTTTTCCTTCACAACGGAATAAGTGTCGCGATATTCGATGCGATGTGCGACGCCGATTTTCGCCAGATATTCCGGCAGGACGTGCTTGGGGAAATTCGGCTGGCCCTGATCCAGATTGCAGGCAATGAGTTCCACGGGCAAAAGGCCGCGCCACTTCAGATCAAGCAGCAGCGCCAGAAGACCGTAGCTGTCCTTGCCGCCGGAAAGGCCTACCAGCCAGCGCTTCTGGCCGTTCAGCATGCCAAAATCCCCGAAGGCCTGACGTACATTGCGCAACAGCCGCTTGCGCAGCTTGTTGAAGGAGACGGAACGGGGCGCCGCGTCGAACAGCGGATGCGAAGCGCCATTTTCTCCGGCCAGGTCCTGATCGGCCTCGACCTCATCTGCGATGCTGGTGACAATGTTCATGATTAGCCCGCTCTGGCGTTCAGCCATTTTCAATGCAGGAAATGCCCGCATCCGCCCGCAATATCAAGCCCCGAATACCGACCAGCCGGTTTTCGTCGCCAGCATTTCCAGCGCATGCGACCCAAGCGCCGAATTGCCGACCTTGTTCAGACCCGGCGACCAGACCGCAATCGACGCCTTGCCCGGCGCCACTGCCATGATGCCGCCGCCCACGCCGCTCTTGCCCGGCAGGCCGACATGATAGGCGAAATCGCCCGATCCGTCATAATGGCCGCAGGTCAGCATCAGCGCATTGATGCGCCGCGCGCGTCGGTCTGACACAACCGTATGACCACTCAGCGGATTGCGGCCGCGATTGGCAAGGAAAAGACCGGCCCGTGAAAGCTGCGCGCAGGTCATGGACAGCGCGCACTGATGAAAATAGACGCCCAGCGTATATTCAACGGGGTGATGCAGATTGCCGAAGGACCGCATGAAATTGGCAAGCGCGAAATTGCGGAAACCCGTCGCCTGCTCGGATTTCGCCACGGTGTCATCAATGCTGATCGTGTCATCATCAGCGAGATAACGGACGAAACGCAGAAGCTCGCCAATCGCCTCGCGCGGCTGGTGGCCGGAAAGAACGATATCCGTCACCACGATGGCACCGGCATTGACGAAGGGATTGCGCGGAATGCCGTGCTCATGCTCCAGCTGGACGATGGAGTTGAAGGACGACCCCGACGGCTCACGCCCCACCCGGTTCCATACCGTCTCGCCCGCTTTGCCGAGCGCCAGCGTCAGCATGAAGACCTTGGAGATGCTCTGGATCGAAAACGGCGTGAGCGCATTGCCGGCCGTATAGGTGGTTCCGTCGACAGTGGTGATGGCGATACCGAACTGGTTCGGATCGACCTTGGCGAGTTCCGGAATGTAATCCGCAACTTTGCCCTCGCCCAGGCGCGGCACCATGCTGTCGTAAATGGAATCGACGATCGCCTGAATGTCCTGCATGCAAAGCCTTCCCCAGCAAACAAAAAAGCCGCCCCGAGGGGCGGCTTTCTCAATACTGAAACGCGCCGATTAACGCGAGTAGAATTCGACGACCAGATGCGGTTCCATGACGACCGGGTACGGAACGTCAGACAGAGCCGGGATGCGAGCATAGGTCGCAACCATCTTGTTGTGATCGACTTCGATGTAATCAGGAACGTCGCGTTCTGCGAGCTGAACAGCTTCGAGAACGGTCACCAGCTGCTTGGACTTCTGGCGAACTTCGATAACGTCGCCCGGCTTGCAACGGTAAGAACCGATGTTGACGCGAACGCCGTTAACCGTGACGTGGCCATGGTTGATGAACTGACGCGATGCGAAAACGGTCGGAACGAACTTGGCGCGGTAGACGATGGCGTCCAGACGCGACTCGAGCAGGCCAATCAGGTTCTCGGAGGTATCGCCCTTGCGACGGTTTGCTTCGTCGTAGGTGGCGCGGAACTGCTTTTCGCGCAGTTCGCCGTAGTAGCCCTTGAGCTTCTGCTTGGCGCGCAGCTGCGTGCCGAAGTCGCTCATCTTGCCCTTGCGGCGCTGACCGTGCTGGCCCGGGCCGTATTCGCGGCGGTTTACCGGGGACTTCGGACGGCCCCAGATGTTTTCGCCCATACGGCGGTCAATTTTATACTTAGCCGATTCGCGCTTGCTCATCGTATTTCCTTCTCAATAGGTTATGCCGGTTTGTTGCCAAACCGGTTTGAGGAAACACGCCCTCCTCTGAAGCCCGTTTCAGGACCTCTGACAGGTTTCTCACATGCGAATGGAGAGACCACGGGACATGTCGGTGATGTTGACCGCCGAACGTCAGCTTATAAACTGCAAGGCAGTCAACGAAACACACCGGACATGACTGCCCGGCGTTGGGGCGGCTTCTAAACACGTTTTACAAATTTGTCAAACAAAGCCCGCCGCTTTTTTCTCGATCCACCCCTTGAAAAGCTGGAAGGCCCACCCACTTCTAAGCCGTAATCAGGACTCGGGCCCCTCTGGCGTGTTACCGGACAACACGCGATGTCGAGTCTCTTGAAGGTTGGGGCCCACGTTTATTCCTGATACGCGTCCCCATCCGCAAAGCCAACCTCGTCCGGCTAAAGGTTGACTGATGGAGTTCCTCCTCAACGATTTTCTCGGTACCCCCACATGGATGTGGGCGGTCTTCATTTCTCTTGTCCTTGGCCTCTTGGCGCTCGATCTCGGCGTGCTGCACAAGAATTCCAAGGAAATCGGCATCCGTGAAAGCTTGCTGATGTCCGGCTTTTATATCGCCATCGGCTTGGCCTTCGGCGGATGGATCTGGTACCAGTCCGGTGAACAGTCAGCGATGGAATATGTCACCGGCTTCGTGGTCGAAAAAAGCCTCGCCATGGACAATATCTTCATCATCGCGATGATCTTCTCCTATTTCGCCATTCCCCGCCAATATCAGCACCGCGTGCTGCTATGGGGCATCCTCGGCGTGATCGTTCTGCGCGGCATCATGATTGCCGGCGGCGCCGCCATTGTCGAAAACTTCCACTGGGTGCTTTATCTCTTTGCGGCCTTCCTCGTCTTCACGGGCCTCAAGATGCTGTTTTCATCCGACCATGACGAGAACGACATCGGCAATAACCGCATCCTGAAATTCCTGCGCAGCCGCCTTCCGGTAACGGAGAAGCTGCATGGCGAGAAATTCTTCGTCAAGGAGACCGATGCTGCCACAGGCAAGCTTAAGACCTTTGTGACGCCGCTGTTTCTGGCGCTCATCATGGTCGAAATCGCCGACCTCATCTTCGCGGTCGATTCGATCCCGGCGATCTTCGCGATCACCACCGATCCGTTTATCGTCTATACCTCTAACATCTTCGCGATCCTCGGCCTGCGCGCCCTCTATTTTGCACTTGCCGCCCTGATCCACCGCTTTGCCTATCTGAAATACGCGCTGGCTGCGGTTCTGGTCTTCGTCGGCTCGAAGATTTTCGTCGCGGATATGCTCGGCATCGCCAAGATCCCGCCCGCCGTCTCGCTCGGCGTCACCGTCGCCATCCTCGCAACCGGCATCATCGGCTCGCTGATTGCAACGCGCAAGGAAACAAAGGCTATCGAGTAACACCTGAAAATGTTGGCGGCAGGAAACCCTGCCCCAACTTACTCCGCCGCCAGCCTCGCATCATCCTCAGCCGCATCCGCATCGCCGGGTGCGGTCTTCGCGTCAAGATCGGGGAACGCCACGATGCGCTTGCCGGAGAAATCGGCGTGTACCACCACAAGCTCCTTCTCCTCGAAATAACCGAGAAGACGGCGCGCACGGCGGGCGGAATGGGTACCGTAAGCGCGGGCAATACGGGCGTCGGATGGGCAAGGCTCCTCATTGAGCGCCGCCTTGACCAACAGCAGGAAAACCCCCTGCAGATCGTCGGAGACCGACATCGACAATTCCAGCGCCTTCTCCCAGCCTTCGCTGGCCGCCATTGCCGCATCCACGCCGGAGCGGGCAATCGCCACCTGCCGGCGGAAATCCGCCAGCGTCATCGGCGTGCCGGGAATACGGCGCATGCGCGCGCGCACCAGAAAATCCTGGTACAGCACGGCGTCGGTACGATAGGCCGATTGCGGATCGTCGAGAATTTCGACCAGCACTGCCGCGATCTTCTCTTCGCGCTCCTCCGGCGTCAGCTCCGGCTGACCTGCACGCGCCGACTGCTCCGGTGAAGGACCGGCGGCGGCGGGGGTGGAGCGGGAGAGTTCAGCGAGAATATCGGTTGTCGGGCGCGGCGCTGGCGGCGTGCGGCGCGTGGCGGGTCGCGTGAACTCTTCCGGGTCCGGCGTGAAGATCAGATCCTCCACATCCTGCGGTGCATCCGGCAGCGGCATAAGCTTCGGCGAGGAAGACCGCGCCGAGGTTTCCACCGCACCGATGACGATGGGCAACGGGCGGCGCGACAGCGCCGGTCCAAGCGCCACGAAATTGCCGCGCTGCAGATCGCGGAACATTTCCGCCTGCCGCCGGTCCATGCCGAGCAGATCGGCAGCGCGCGCCATATCGATATCGAGAAAGGTGCGGCCCATCAGGAAGTTCGAGGCTTCCGCCGCTACGTTCTTGGCAAGCTTGGCAAGGCGCTGCGTGGCGATAACGCCCGCAAGCCCGCGTTTACGCCCACGGCACATCAGATTGGTCATGGCGCCCAGCGACGCCTTGCGCGCATCCTCGGTCACCTCGCCGCCGACGGAGGGCGCAAACATCTGCGCCTCATCCACAACGACAAGCACGGGATACCAGAATTCGCGATCCGCATCGAACAGGCCGTTGAGGAAAGCGGCAGCGGCCCGCATCTGCTGTTCGATATCAAGACCTTCAAGCGTTAGCACGCAGGAAACGCGGTGCTGGCGGATGCGGTTGGCAATGCCCGCAAGCTCGGCTTCCGTGCGCTCTCCATCCACCACCACATGGCCGAACTTGTCGGACAGCGTGACGAAATCACCCTCGGGATCGATAATGACCTGCTGCACCCATTGCGCCGATTGCTCCAGGAGCCGGCGCAGAAGGTGTGACTTGCCGGACCCGGAATTGCCCTGCACCAGCAAACGCGTTGCAAGCAATTCCTCAATATCGAGCTTGGCCTGCTGCCCGCCCGATAGGGTTCCCATGTCGATGCCGACCTGCAATGTTCCGTTCCTCGTGCTGCATGTCATCCGGCCGATTCCCGTAACGGCGGCCGAACATGCTCTTTACCAAAAAATCACCGATTGCGTCTGCCCCGTGCCGATAATGCACAGGCAATTGCGCCACATCTATGCGGCCCCGGACGAGACGCGCGAAAATGATAGCCGCCTGCCGAACACATTCAGCATCAGCCCGATGATGACCAATGCGGCACCGACCACTTCGAAGACGGTAATATGCTCCGCAAAAGCGAGATAGGCGCTGACGAAACCGACAATCGGCACCAGCAGCGAAAACGGCGCCACCGTTCCGGCCGGATAACGCAGAAGCAGGTAACTCCAGATACCCGCGCCGACGATGGTCGCACCATAGGCCATGTAGATCACCACGAGAGCCATCGTAGGCGTCGCATTGCGCAGCCCTTCCGCAATCGCATCAGGTCCTTCCACCACCAGCGAAAGCAGCACCAACGGCAGAACGGGTACAAGGCTCGTCCACGCGACAAAGGAGACCGCATTCACCTGGCCGATGCGGCGATTGACGATGTTGCCGCAGGCCCAGGCAATGGCCGAGCCGACGCCCATCAGCAGCGGTATCAACGCTGCAGCCGTCATGCGCTCCACGCCGATGACCGCCAGCCCGCCAAAGGCAACGATTGCGCCGACGATCTGTGACGGCAACGGCCGCTCGCCGAGAAACACCACGGCCAGCGCCAGCGTGAAGAAGGCCTGCGACTGCATGACGAGCGAAGCAAGCCCAGCCGGCAGGCCGAGCTTGATGGCCGGGTAAAGCAGGCCGAATTGCACGAAACCCATCGCCATGCCGTAAACGATCATATGCCGCCACGGCACATTAGGTTTGGGCAGGAAGAACACCAACGGCACGGCTGCAAACAGATAGCGCACCCCCGTCAGAAACAGAGGCGGCATGTCGGCGACGCCGATCTTGATGGCAACGAAGTTGAAGCCCCACAAAAACACGGTGATCAGGGCAAGAAGAATATGCGGCAACGCCATTTTGTTATGTCCGAATTTCAGGCGATCGACGGGCGTTTTACGCCGAAACCGCCCTCTTCCAGCCAAATGTAATGAGACCGGCGCCGATCAGGAGACCGCCGCCCGTGCGGTTGACGATGCGCTGAACCTTGGGTTTGCGGATCGTATTGCGGGCGGCACTTGCCAGAAGTCCATAAAGCGCCGCATTGCAGCTGGCAAGCACAAGGAATGTCGCTTCGAAAATCAGCACCTGCGGCCAGAAAGGCAGAGTCGGCACCAGAAACTGCGGCAGGAAGGCGACGAAGAAGACAATGCTCTTGGGGTTCAGCGCCGTGACGACATAGGCATGCAGGAAGATTTTGAGCGGCCTTTCACGGCCGGTCACGCCTGCGGCTTCACCACCTTCAACGCCAACCGGCGAACGCCACAGCTTGATGCCGAGATAGATGAGGTAAGCCGCGCCTATCCATTTCAGACCGGTAAAAAGGGCCGCCGATGTGGCAAGCAGCGCGCCGAGCCCCAGCATGGAGGCCGTCATCGCAGTGAAATCACCAAGCGCCACACCCGTCACCGTCGCGGTGCTCGCCTTGCGGCCATGCCCCAGAGCATAAGAAATCACCAGCAGGATCGTCGGCCCCGGAATGGCAAGCATGATGGCGGATGCGGCCACGAAGGCCAGCCAGTTCTCCAGTGGCATGATGCAATCTCCCCCGTTCGGTCTTTGGAGCAAGCCACCAAAAGCGCCCGGTATCAAGCCAAATTTTCGGAGGCTGTGCCGCTTTGTCATCCAGCGGACGAAGGGGCTGCTGCTGCCGCTTCATCGCCTGTGCAAGATCGTAATTTGACTGCATGGCAAGCCATGCCGCGCCGCGCTGACCCCTGCCCGCTCCAGCCGCAGGGCAAGATCAGGGGTAACGCCCGCCCGGACGTTCAGGAGGATAGTGCAACGCGCTATATGCCAGGCCTTTCCACAGCTTCCGTTACGGAAAACTGAAGTGCGGCGATGAACTCCTCGCGGACGCGCCGTGGGTGGATGCCGGGTCAAGTCCGGCATGGCGGACGCGCGCATTTCGAACATCATTCGAAGTGTGAAACGGACGACGGAGCCTCCCCGGCATTTTCTCGCCGGAGAGACTGTCGCCATCAAAACCGCGGCGCCCAGTAAGGAGGGGCCCACTCCCGCCGCATTTTGCGGTCGGACGGCTCCAGGCCGATATCGTCCAGAAGACGCTCCGGCAGATCGGAAAGATCGGTCGGCGGCGGGCGCGGCACCATTGCCGCGACGAGAACCGCTTTCAGGGTTGTCCAGACGCCGAATGTGACGAACAGGCGGTCGACCGCATCCGGCAGCGCATATGCTACCAATGGTTGATTTTTCTGCATAGGGAATCCGTCCCGGCGCGGCGAAGCAGCCAGGTCCTTTATCGATGATAAAACGACATGCAGGAACGGCGGGCGCAACACGCGGTAGCGCGGACGCACAATTCAGCTGTCAGACGAAGTGAAGATGCCAAACGGCAGGGAAATCAGGCAGGAAGCCTTATCGGAGGTCGATGCCTCGGGACATGTAACCGCCGATGACCATGCCGGAAAAGCCAGACATGCCGGTAAGGCGCATATTCATATAGTCAGTCATTCCACGCCTCCTTTTTATAGCGGTTACAGACAAGATGCATCTTACACGAGATGCCGGACGCGACAAGAGGTCGCAATCTCGAATTGCAAAAGTCCGGCAGAATAGATGCAAAAATGCAACAAGCCGTTCAGCTCAGCGAGACGCTGAGGCCAAAACCCTGCATCAGCCGCCGTGTGGCGAAATCCGGCTTGCCGGAAGTGAAGACGGCGAAATCGAAACCATCTGGATGCTCCGCATCCTGCGGCAGCGGCACCAGGTGGCGCGCGCGACGGGCAATCGCTTCCGCCGGATCGAGCCAGTCCACCGGCCATGGCGCCAGCCGGCGAAACACATTGGCCATGAAGGGATAATGAGTGCAGGCGAGAACAACGATATCGGTGCGCTTGCCGTCGCTATCGATGAAGCAGGGCTCGATTTCCGCCAGCACGGCTTCATCGGAGATCGGCTCGCCCCTGATCCAGCTTTCGGCCATACGCGCCAGATTTTCCGATCCCACGAGGCGAACATGGCATTGCGTGGCGAATGACTGGATGAGATCGCGCGTATAGGCGCGCTTGACGGTGCCGGGGGTTGCCAGCACGGAAACGAGACCGGAACGGGTGCGTTCGGCCGCAGGTTTGATAGCTGGAACGGTGCCGACGAAAGTCATATCAGGAAAGCGCGCCCGAAGATCGGCGCCTGCTAGTGTGAAGGCGGTGTTGCAGGCAATGATGCAGACTTCAGGGCTATAGTCTTCAAGCAGCTTTTCGAAGAGCGAAAGAATGCGCGCTTTCAGCGCCTCCTCTTCCCAGCCACCATAGGGGAAACCGGCGTCGTCGGCCACATAGATGAAACCGCGCTCGGGCATCAGCACGCGCGCCTCGCGCAGTACCGTCAGCCCGCCAATGCCGGAATCGAACACCAGCACCGGTTTGAGAACATCGGCCAGAGCCTCAGTCGTCTTCAGCATTCTCCCCAGCCCTCTCCGACAATGGTCCCTCCGCCGTTCCGGCCCGGCCTGCCTGCTTAGGCCACTGCCGGGGAAAACGATCGAGTGACCTGATCACGCCACGGAAAACACTGATTTCCTGCTCGGAAAAGCCGCGTCTCGACAGCACCGCACGCAGATTGTCCACCATTTTCGGCTTTTTTTCGGGCGGATGAAAATATCCGCGCGCATCGAGCGCCTCCTCGATGTGTTCGAACAGGCCGAAGACCTGTTCCTTGGTCGAGGGCCGCTGCTCGATAGGCTGGAAAAGCGTCTCGTCCAGATCGTCCATGCCGGATTTCATCCACTCATAGGACATCAAAAGAACGGCCTGCGCGATGTTGAGCGAGGCGAAGGCGGGGTTGACCGGAAATGTCACGATCTCATCGGCCAGCGCCACTTCTTCATTGGTAAGGCCCCAGCGCTCACGCCCGAACAGGATGCCGGTTCTTTCACCCGCCTTGAACTTCGCGCGCAGCGTGCCGGCTGCGGTGACGGGGGCACGAACCGGTTTGAAACCGTAACGCTCCCGCGCGGTCGTGGCATAGACGAAATTGAGATCCTTGATCGCCTCTTCCAGCGTCTCGAACACCTTCGTCCCGTCGATGACATGATCGGCCTTGGAAGCGGCGGCGCGCGCCTTCTCGTTCGGCCAGCCGTCACGCGGCTTGACGAGGCGAAGTTCGGCAAGACCGAAATTGGCCATTGCCCGTGCCACCATGCCGATATTTTCGCCGAGCTGCGGTTCGACCAGAATGATCGCCGGGCCTTCCGCCACAAGTTCAAGCTCGCTGTTTGTGCCTGCCATCGTCGTTTTCCAGTTTCTGAAGCGCCGCATCGATTTTCAGGCCGATGCGTTTTATGGTTTTCGCGCATTTCCAGACTGAAAACCGGTCGCCGCTTTTCCTGAAAATGCTCTAAAGCGCGCTTCACTGGCACAGATCGGCGCCAAAATCAAAGCCGGGGCAGGCAGAACGCCCTGTTATTCGCCCTTGATGATCGCCGCCATCTCTGCGCGCAGCGAATCCCTGCCCTCGTCTCCAACCCGGTGAATGTCGCTGATGACAGGCTGGCCGTTTTCCTCGATGACATCGAAATGCACCTCGTCGACCGTTGCCTTCATCTCTGCCTCATCCATGCAGGCCCAGAGCTTGAACTTCGCCGTCACGTCAGTCACGCCGTCCTTCACCTCACCGGGCGTTACCGAAACATCCACCAGCGGACAGCCATCCTGCGAGTTGGTCACCACATCGTAGCCGAAGGGATCGCCGGTCTCGCCGCTTTCCGCCTCGTAAGCCGGCTTCTTGGAAGCTTCGCGGTATTGGGCAACGAAGTCCCTGCTGAACAGGCTGGTCAGCATGTCCTCGTCGAAGATGTATTTCCAGTTTTCCGCATCGCCGGACCAGTTCTTGACGGTAATGTCCATCACCTTCTGGACGGGATCGGCAGGGCCGGCCGCAAGGGCGCTGTGGGAAAAGAGGACGGCGGCAGTCAGAAGCAGAATATTCCGCATGATGTGATCCCGGAGGTAGGCCCGACGCGCGGGCGAAGCGATTCGCCTGACTGTATTCCGGCAATATGGTTTGGCAATGCGCAAAGCGTTATTGCACCGCGCCAAAAAAGCGCCCCCCATGGCTTTGCCTCAGGCGCGCGCGATGCTATAGCCGCACCGGATATTTTTCCGAATACCGGCGTCACCAGGCGCCACAGCTTCGAAGGTGAGGAATTCATGGCAAAGATCAAGGTAGCCAATCCAGTCGTCGATCTCGACGGCGACGAAATGACCCGTATCATCTGGCAGCTCATCAAGGACAAGCTGATCCTGCCATACCTCGATCTCGACATCGAATATTATGACCTCTCGGTCGAAAACCGCGATGCTACCAACGACCAGGTAACCGTCGATGCGGCACATGCCATCAAGAAGCACGGCGTCGGCATCAAATGCGCGACGATCACGCCGGATGAGCAGCGCGTCGAGGAATTCGGCCTGAAGCAGATGTGGAAGAGCCCGAACGGCACGATCCGCAACATTCTGGGCGGCGTCATCTTCCGCGAGCCGATCATCTGCAAGAACGTTCCCCGCCTCGTTCCCGGCTGGACGAAGCCGATCGTCGTCGGCCGCCACGCCTTCGGCGACCAGTACAAGGCAACCGATTTCAAGTTCCCCGGCAAGGGCAAGCTGACGATCAAGTTCGTCGGTGAAGACGGTCAGGTCATTGAAAAGGACGTCTTCGACGCGCCGAGCGCTGGCGTTGCGCTGGCAATGTACAACCTTGACGAATCCATCCGCGAATTCGCCCGTGCATCCATGATGTACGGCCTGATGCGCAAGTGGCCGGTTTACCTGTCCACCAAGAACACCATCCTGAAGGCCTATGACGGCCGCTTCAAGGACATCTTCGAAGAAGTCTACCAGACCGAGTTCAAGGCGAAGTTCGATGAAATCGGCATCATCTATGAACACCGCCTGATCGACGACATGGTCGCCTCCGCTCTGAAATGGTCCGGCGGTTACGTCTGGGCCTGCAAGAACTACGATGGCGACGTGCAGTCTGATACGGTTGCCCAGGGCTTCGGTTCGCTCGGCCTGATGACCTCCGTTCTCCTGTCGCCGGACGGCCGCACGGTTGAAGCTGAAGCGGCACACGGCACGGTCACGCGCCACTACCGCCAGCATCAGAAGGGTCAGGAAACTTCGACCAACTCGATCGCTTCGATCTTCGCCTGGACCCGTGGCCTCGCCCACCGCGCCAAGCTGGACGACAATGCAGAACTCGCAAAGTTCGCAGCAACGCTCGAAACCGTCTGCGTCGACACCGTCGAAAGCGGCTTCATGACCAAGGACCTCGCGCTCCTCATCGGTCCGGACCAGCCCTGGCTCTCCACCACCGCCTTCCTCGACAAGATCGATGAAAACCTCAAGACGGCGATGGCGGCTTAAAAGAACGGGGCACTGCCCGTTTGAAATATCGACAAAAGGAAACCCGGCCGCAACGCCGGGTTTCTTTTTTTGTTCACAGTATCTTGCTTAGATGTTGCACTAGGCGCAGACTTCGATTCCACAGCGTGCCGCAGTCAGAAAAATAAAAATATATAGCTGAAACAGCATAAAACGACACATAACTTGTCCGGCACAGTCAAAAATTCATGTGGTTACCAGCGCGATCCTTCGGGAAAACAGATAATGCTGTGGACTATAAAAACGCACCGTGTCAGCGCGAACTGCGCGCGGGTTTTCAATGATGCTTTTGCAATTTTGCTTGGGGAGGCAAAGCAATGAGTGAATTGATCTTCTACACCAATCCCATGTCGCGCGGACGCATTGCGCGATGGATGCTCGAGGAAGTGGGCGTTCCCTACAAGACAGAGATACTGGGCTTCTCGACGTCGATGAAATCGCCGGCCTATCGGCTGATCAACCCGATGGCCAAGGTGCCCGCCATCAAACACGGCGACACCATTGTCACCGAAGCGGCAGCGATCTGCGCCTATCTGGCGGATGCCTTTCCGGGCGCCAACCTTGCGCCGACGCCCAAAGCGCGCGGACTTTATTACCGCTGGATGTTTTTTGCTGCCGGTCCGTTGGAAATGACAACCAGCATGAAGGCGATGGGTTTCGAGGTGCCGCAGGAAAAGCTGCGTATGGCTGGCTGCGGCAGCTATGCGGATGCGATCAACACGCTCGAACGTGCCGTCAGCGAAAACCGCTTCATTGCCGGCGATCACTTCACTGCGGCGGATGTCTATGTAGGTGCCCATGTCGGCTGGGGCCTGCAGTTCGGCACAATCGAAAAACGTCCGGCCTTCACGGACTATATGGCGCATCTGACCGACCGCCCCGCCTTCAAGCGGGCCACCCAGCTTGATGAAGCGGCAGCGAAGGATATGCAGGCGGCGGGTTGAGGAAACTGACAGGCATTTCGCCTGACAGCGGAGCACCGGCTCTCGCAAGGGTCACAAAACGGATTTAGGAAGCGGGCTTATTCGTTGGACTGGGCGAGTGGTTCGCCGATCTCGATTGCATGCCCGTCCGGATCATAAAAACGGAACACTCTCTGTCCCCATGCCTGCCGCTCAACGGGATGGATCAACTCCACATGCGGCGCAATATTCCGAAATGCCGCATCGACATCCTCATGTTCGAAATAGAGCAGCAGATTCCGTCTGCCGTAAGGTTCGTCCGTGTCCGGCGATGTCCGCCAGACCGTCTGTTCGAGCGAACGCCCCTCATGGATTGCAAAGCCGCTTTCAAAGAGGACGAAATTTCCGAAATCGTCCAAAACCTTCAGGCCGAGCCTGTCACGATAAAACTCCCTGGAGCGGTTGATATCGCACACGAAAGGGATGGGATTTACAAAGCGCATCACGTTCCTTTCGGAATTCAACATCCAGAATCAAAAAGGCGGGGTAGAACCCCGCCTTTTTTCAATTCATCCAGATCAGGCCGCGAGCGCTGCCGCCACCGCGTCGATGGCGTCCTGTGCCTTGGCGCCATCGGGGCCGCCGGCCTGCGCCATATCCGGGCGTCCACCGCCGCCCTTGCCGCCGAGGGCCGCAGAGGCCGTGCGGACGATATCGACGGCGCTGAAACGGCCAGTCAGATCCTCGGTCACGGCAGCAACAGCACTTGCCTTGCCGTCTTCGGACACGGCGATCAGCAGCACGACGCCGGAGCCGATATTGGCCTTGGCTTCATCTGCAAGACCCTTGAGGTCCTTGGCATCGATCCCGGACAGGGATTTTGCGAGGAAATTGACGCCCGCAACCTGCTGTACGTCGTTTGCGCCGGCATCCGACGAGCCGCCGCCCATTGCGAGTTTCTTGCGGGCATCCGCAAGCTCGCGCTCCAGCTTCTTGCGCTCGTCGAGAAGTCCCTCGACACGCGACAGCACATCGCCCGGCTGAACCTTCAGCGACGAGGCCAGTGCCTTTACGCGCTCATCCTGCTCGGAGAGATAGGCAAGCGCGCCCTGACCCGTTACGGCCTCAAGACGGCGCACGCCCGCACCGACGGCACTTTCGCCTAGAATGCGGATAAGGCCGATCTGGCCGGTTGCGGCAACATGGGTGCCGCCGCAAAGCTCGACCGAGTACGGACGGTTGGCTTTCGCACCGTGAACACCGGTGCCCATGGACACAACGCGGACTTCATCGCCGTATTTTTCGCCAAACAGCGCCATAGCACCCTCGGCAATGGCGTCGTCAACGCTCATCAGACGCGTCACGACAGGCGAGTTCTGCAAGACGATCTCGTTTGCCATTTCTTCGACGACCTTCAGCTCCTCGGCCGACATCGGCTTCGGATGCGAAACGTCAAAGCGCAGACGCTCGGGTGCGACCAGCGAACCCTTCTGAGCAACGTGCGTACCAAGCACCTCGCGCAGCGCCTCATGCAGCAGGTGGGTGGCGGAGTGGTTGGCGCGCAGACGCGAGCGGCGGTCGTGATCGACCGTCAGCTGCACGGCGTCATCGAGCTTCAATCCACCCTTGGACACCGTGCCGGAATGCACGAAAAGGCCCTCGCCCTTTTTCTGGGTTTCTGAAACGGTAAAGGTGCCGTTATCGCCAGAGATTACGCCGGTATCGCCCATCTGACCGCCGGACTCGCCATAAAATGGCGTCTGGTTGACGACGATCTGAACCGTCTCGCCCTCGGCAGCACTGTCCACCGACTTGCCGTCCTTGACGATCGCCTGAATAACGCCTTCGGCTGTTTCAGTGTCGTAACCGAGGAATTCGGTCGCGCCGAGCTTTTCCTTCAGTTCGAACCACACCGTTTCGGTCGCCTTGTCGCCGGAACCAGCCCAGTGCGAGCGTGCTTCCGCCTTCTGGCGCTGCATGGCATCGGTGAAGCCGGAAATATCGACGCCGATTTCGCGGGCGCGCAGCGCATCCTGCGTCAGATCGAGCGGGAAGCCATAGGTATCGTAAAGCTTGAAGGCGGTTTCGCCGTCCAGCATGTCGCCCTTGTGCAGGGTCGAGGTCGCGTCGGACAGCAGCGACAGGCCGCGTTCCAGCGTCTTGCGGAAACGGGTTTCCTCAAGCTTCAGCGTCTCGGAGATCAGCGCCTCGGCGCGAACCAGTTCCGGATAGGCGCGGCCCATCTGCTGTATCAGCGCCGGCAGCAGCTTGTAGATCAGCGGCTCGCGCGAACCGAGAAGCTCGGCATGGCGCATGGCGCGGCGCATGATGCGGCGCAGAACGTAACCACGGCCCTCATTCGACGGCAGGACGCCATCGGCGATCAGGAAAGCGGAGGAGCGCAGATGATCGGCAATGACGCGGTGGCTGGCGCGCTTCTCGCCCTCTGCCGGAACGCCGGTCGCTTCGACGGAGGCCGAAATCAGCGCCCGGAACAGATCGGTGTCGTAATTGTCGTGTTTGCCCTGCAACAACGCCGAAATGCGCTCGAGACCCATGCCGGTGTCGATAGAAGGGCGCGGCAGATCGATGCGCTCTTCCTTCGTCAGCTGCTCATATTGCATGAAGACGAGGTTCCAGATCTCGATGAAACGGTCGCCATCCTCTTCCGGCGAGCCGGGCGGTCCGCCCCAGATATGATCGCCGTGGTCATAGAAGATTTCCGAGCAGGGACCGCACGGACCGGTATCGCCCATGGCCCAGAAATTATCGCTGGTCGGAATACGGATGATGCGATCGTCAGAGAAACCGGCGATCTTCTTCCAGAGATTAAAAGCCTCGTCGTCGGTGTGATAGACCGTGACCAGCAGACGGTTGCGATCGATGCCGAATTCCTTGGTGATCAGGTTCCAGGCATGGGTAATCGCCTCTTCCTTGAAATAGTCGCCAAAGGAGAAATTGCCGAGCATTTCGAAGAACGTATGGTGACGGGCCGTATAACCGACATTGTCCAGGTCGTTATGCTTGCCACCGGCGCGCACGCATTTCTGCGCCGAGGCAGCGGTGGAATAAGGACGGCTTTCGAGACCGGTGAAGACGTTCTTGAACTGCACCATGCCGGCATTGGTGAACATCAGCGTCGGATCGTTGCGCGGCACCAGCGGGCTGGAGGGCACAATCTCGTGTCCGTTCTTCTTGAAGTAGTCGAGAAAGGTCGACCGAATTTCATTCACACCGCTCATACCCACACACCGCTCACAGCTGGAGTCCATCACCGCCATCCCGAATGATGGCTATCTTGCAAAATCAAAGGCTTTTATCGTCCGCATCCTGCCCTGTCCAGCCATGGAGGCGCACCAAGGCGTCTAGGCAAAGAAAAAGGGCCACGCGAGGAAAATCGCGCGACCCTTTTGATCCATACCGGCTCATGCCGGCAAAGCCACCGGACGCGAACGCCCGGACCTTCGAATGCATCAGCCCTCGTCGGGACCGTCGTCGCTTTCGCCGGCTTCCGGGCCGCCATTCTGCAGGAACCGATCGGCGATCAGACCAGCGTTCTGGCGCAGCGCCAGTTCGATCTCGCTTGCCATTTCCGGATTGTCGCGCAGGAAGGTCTTGGCATTTTCACGCCCCTGCCCCAAACGCTGGCTATTATAGGAGAACCATGCACCGGATTTCTCGACGATACCGGCTTTCACGCCGAGATCGACAAGCTCGCCGGTCTTGGAAACGCCTTCGCCATACATGATGTCGAATTCCACCTGCTTGAAAGGCGGTGCCATCTTGTTCTTGACGACCTTGACGCGGGTCTGGTTGCCGACAACCTCTTCACGCTCCTTGACGGCGCCGATACGGCGAATGTCGAGACGCACCGAGGCGTAGAATTTAAGCGCATTACCGCCCGTCGTCGTTTCCGGCGAACCGAACATGACGCCGATCTTCATGCGGATCTGGTTGATGAAGATCACCATGCACTTCGACTTGGAGATCGAGGCGGTCAGCTTGCGCAGCGCCTGGCTCATCAGACGTGCCTGAAGGCCCGGCAGGCTGTCGCCCATCTCGCCTTCGATTTCGGCACGCGGCGTCAGCGCCGCAACCGAGTCCACCACCAGAATGTCGACGGCACCGGAGCGCACCAGCGTATCGGTGATTTCAAGCGCCTGCTCTCCCGTATCCGGCTGCGAGATCAGAAGGTTCTGCAAATCCACACCGAGCTTGCGGGCATAGACCGGATCGAGCGCGTGCTCGGCATCCACGAAGGCGCAGATGCCGCCCTTCTTCTGGGCTTCCGCGATCGTCTGCAACGCAAGCGTCGTCTTACCGGAGCTTTCCGGGCCGTAAATCTCAACGATACGCCCCTTCGGCAAACCGCCGATACCGAGCGCTATATCCAGGCTGAGAGAACCCGTCGAAATGGTCTCTACTTCAACCACGTTTTCATTGGAACCGAGCTTCATGATCGATCCCTTGCCGAACGACCGTTCGATCTGGGAGAGCGCCGCTTCCAGTGCCTTGCTTTTATCCACCGATTTATCCTCTACGAGACGCAAAGAATTTTGTGCCATCCGATCCACCTTTAGGTTATTGAAGCCGCACAGGCAATGAAGCAGTATGGAAATAGGATGTACTCTATTTGTTCTCATATCGCAAGGCGCAGCCAGCATATTGAAAACAAATAGCGATAAGTGGTTTGTTCTGCTTTCGTTTTTCCGTGTCCGGCCTATCGCTGCGAACCGGATGTGAAGGGGAACAAACAGAAGATTGGGACGAATCGTCCACCTTTTCCATCCGCGAAAGAGGGAAACACAAGCGTGAAGAAAATACTCGTTCTGGGCGGCGCGCATATAGACAGGCGCGGCATGATCGAGACTGAAACGGCGCCCGGCGCCAGCAATCCTGGCTCATGGATGGAAGAGGCTGGCGGCGGCGGTTTCAACGCGGCGCGCAATCTTTCCCGGCTCGGTTTTGCCGTCCGTATCATCGCACCGCGCGGCGGCGACGTGACCGGCGAAGCGGTGGCGGAGGCAGCAAGGCAGGCGGGCGTGGAAGATACGCCCTTCGTTTTCCTCGATCGCCGCACGCCAAGCTACACCGCCATTCTGGAGCGCGACGGCAATCTTGTCATCGCACTTGCGGATATGGACCTTTACAAGCTGTTTTCGCCGCGCCGCCTCAAAGTTCGAGCGGTGCGTGAAGCGATTACCGCGAGCGACCTTCTGCTTTGCGATGCCAATCTGCCGGAGGATACGTTGAAGGCGCTCGGTCTCATTGCCCGCGCCTGCCAAAAGCCGCTCGCGGCCATCGCCATTTCGCCCGCCAAGGCGGTGAAGCTGAAGGACATGCTCGCCGATATCGACATTCTCTTCATGAACGAGGCAGAGGCGCGCGCGCTGACCGGACAGACGGCAGACAATGTTCGCGACTGGCCGGGCATTCTCCGCAGGGCAGGCCTTGCCGGCGGCGTCATCACCCGTGGCGCAAGCGAAGTGGTAGCCTTCAACGCGACGCAAACCGCAAGCCTCCACCCACCCATCATCCGCGAGGTGAAAGACGTAACCGGGGCCGGAGACGCCATGGCGTCAGGTTATCTCGCGGCGATTGCGGAGGGCAAAACCATCACTGAGGCCCTGCGACTGGGTGCCGCGGCGGCCGCCATCACCGTGCAATCGCCTTTCGCCACCGCCCAAGACCTGTCAAAAGACAGTGTCGAGACCATGTTGGGGCTTGTCCCCAAGGCCGAAATGCTGGCATGAACCCGTTTTTTTATAATCTGGAACAAACAGAATGACCCGCCCCATCTCCCCGCTCCTGCCCATCGTCTATTCGCAAGAGGTTGCCGCTGCCAAACAGCGCGGCGCGCCGATCGTCGCGCTGGAATCGACCATCATCACCCACGGCATGCCCTATCCCGGCAATATCGAGATGGCCGAAGGCGTCGAACAGATCATCCGCGATCAGGGAGCCGTTCCGGCAACCATCGCCGTCATTCACGGCACGCTGCATATCGGCCTCGAGAAGGAGCAGCTCGAAGCGCTTGCCCAGACCACCGACGCCATGAAGGTCTCGCGCGCCGATATTGCCTTTGCGATTGCCGAGCGCCGCACCGGTGCCACGACAGTGGCAGCCACCATGATTGCCGCTGCCCGCGCCGGCATCCGCGTTTTCGCCACCGGCGGCATCGGCGGTGTGCACAAGGGCGCGGAGGAAACCTTCGATATTTCCGCCGATCTGACCGAGCTTGCCAAAACCGGCGTGATCGTCGTCTGCGCCGGCGCCAAGGCCATTCTTGACATCCCGAAGACGCTGGAAGTTCTCGAAACCAACGGCGTGCCTGTCGTGACTTTCGGTTCGGAAGAGTTCCCGGCTTTCTGGTCGCGTTCTTCGGGCCTTCCCAGCCCGCTGTCGCTCAACAGCCCTGCAGCCATCGCCAATTTCCAGACGACCCGCGAACAGCTCGGCATCGATGGCGGTATGCTGATTGCCAATCCCGTGCCGGAAGAGGACGAAATTCCGCGCGAGGAGATGGAAATCTACATCAATCGCGCCATTTCCCACGCCGAGCGCGAGGACATCACCGGCAAGGCCGTCACGCCCTTCCTGCTCGGCGATATCTTCCGCCTGACCGACGGCCGCAGCCTCGCGACCAATATCGCGCTGGTACGCAACAATGCCCAACTCGCCGCAGAGATTGCTGTGGCGCTTAACTAAGCGTTAGAGGCTGGATTATCCTCAAATTTGAGGATGATGGCAGGGTGAGAAGCATCCCAGTCATGCCGGATTTGATCACGCCGGACCCCGGATCTAGTCCGGAGTTACGGATAATGTGTCGGCCTGGGAACTTTGCTACCAATAAAAAAGCCCGGAAAGCTTTGCGCTTTCCGGGCTTTCATTTTTCAGTTCCTGAACCTTATCAGTTCTGGGCGACCGGTCTTACCAGCGGTGTCACGCGGCGGATGGTGACGCGGCGGTTCTGCTGTTCCGGGCCGAGTGTCTGAACCTTCAGGTAACGCTCGCCGTAGCCTTGCGTCGCCAGGTTTTCCGGCGGAATGCCGTAAACGTCGGTCAGGACATTGGCGACGGAAGCGGCACGCTCGTCGGAAAGAACGAGGTTGCTTTCATCCGAACCAACAGCATCGGTGTGGCCTTCGATCAGGAAGGTTTCCGCCGGGTTCTTTGCCAGAGCCTTGTTGATCGCATCCGCTACCTTCCGCAGCGAACGGGCCTGCGCCATCGGAATGTCAGCGCTTCCAGTGGCAAATGTGATCGTATCGAGGTCGATACGGCGCACCTTGTCGCGGATACGGGCCGAATAACGCACTTCATCCAGCGAGTAGACACGCTCCACCGGCTCGACCGGCGGCTGCTCCAGGAAGCGGTAGTAATCGCGGTCCGGATCGCTCGACGTGTCGATGATGTAGTCACGAACCGGAATGCGCAGACGCATGGGCGGCAGGTCGAGGCCGGGATCGCGATAGACATATTCACGGTCCGGTTCGTCCATCAGTTCCGGTGCATAGAACAGAACATATTCCCGGCCACGGTCATCGATGCGCGAACGCTGGATGACGTCACCATAGCGGTTGCGGATCGTCACCACCTGCGTGCCGTCGCGACGCTCGACGGTCTCGCGGACACGTCCGCCGGGCAGGCGCTCGTAATAGGGCTCGCCGCCATCGCGGATGAAGCGCTGATTGTCGTCGCCGCGCACAACCACGCGGTCGCCAAACTGCAGGATGATCGGCGCATCGCGATCCTGATCGCGCCGGCCGCCTTCGCGCGGCTGCCATTCCCGCGCACCTTCCGGCCGGTCATATTGCGGACGGCGGTCGACACGCTCGCCCTGCTGAGAGGTAATCGCCTCCATCTTCACGGGCGGCGGAGCCTTGCCTCCGGCAGCACCGGCGCGCTGCGCTTCGGCGTCGGAAGTCGGCACCTTCACGTCACCGGCCTGCTCACGCTCGCGGCGACGTTGCTCGCGTGCCTGGTTGTTACCGGAGCGCTCCACTTCCTTGTCGCTGTCGAGAACGGCGGCACCCTTGTCGACGGGCAGAATGACGGTGTCGGCAGTCTTGGACGGGTCCTTGGCGATAGCCTTGGCCTTGTCCAGTTCCTGCTTCGTCGTCGGAGGCGCTTCCGTCTGCGGAATGGCGACCTGATTGGGAACGGCTTCGCCGGCAGGCGCCTGTCCTGTCGTGGCACCGCTTGGCGGCGGAGGTGTCGGAGCACCCGGCAGCGGCGCTGCAGGCTCCGTCTTGCCCTGGCCTTCTACCGGCTGCTTCTCAGAAGGCTGCTGGCCGGGCGCAGGATTGGGCTGAGCTTCCGGAGCCGGTGGCCGTGCCGGTGTCGGCGCTTCCGTTGGAACAGGAGCCTCCTTTACAGCTGGCTCAGGAGCCGCTGGCTTTTTCTCCGGAACGGCCTTTTCGGCGGGTTCCGATTTCGGTTCCGGTGCTGGAGCAGGCGCCTTTTCCTCTACCGGCTTTTTCTCGGCGGCGGGCTCGCGCTGTTTCGCCGGCTGCTCGGTATTTTCAGGGCGTGCGGCTGGCTGTTCGGCCGCCGGCTCCGGCTTGCGCGGACGTGCGGGGCGTTGCTCGCCCTCGCCTGCCGGCTGCTCGGCTCTAGCCGGTTTGCGCGGCCGTTCCTGCGGCTGCTGCTCGGCTTGTGCAGGTGCGGCTTCGGGCTCAGGCTGCGGACGCTGCTTGCGGGCGGGTGGCTGTTCAGCTGGCGCCGGTTCCGGTTGGGCTTCGCGCTGCTGCGGTTGCCGTTTCGGTTCTGGCTGAGGCTCGCGTTGCGGCTCGGGCTGAGCTTCACGCTTGGGTTCAGGACGCGGTTCGGCCGGTGCGGCTTCAGCCTTCGGCTGTTCGCGCTGCGGTTCCGGAGCCTGCTCCTGCTTTTTCGGCTCTGGCTCTGGCTTCGGCTGCGCCTCTTCTGCTTGCTGGCGTTGCTTGCGCAGCAGCTCTTCCGGGTTCTGCTCCTCCGCTTGCGGCTGCGCCTGCGCCAATATCACCGGGGCCTGTGCCTGGGGCATTTGCGTTTGCGTCCGTGCGGCGCCGGCATAACCGGCGGCGGCCGGCTCCACCGCGATCGCCAGCGACATGAGGGGGAAAACCACCCCCGTCAGCAATGTGTTCTTCTTCAGCATCGGTGCTTCCTCATCTGCCAATCGTTGTACGCCGCTTATGCCGCGACATTGTAAATCCGGCCGCGCGTGCAGGCGCTGGTCAACGCCTTGCATACGCTTCGGTTCCCATGATGACCAAAGCGTTCTGTACCGGAAATGAACAGATCAAGGCCATTTCGTGAAAGCTCCGCGACGAAAAAGAGGGCGCTAATATTGCAGTTGCATTTTTTGACCAACCGGACGAATAATTGCCGCGCGCTGAAGGCCACGAATGGCAACCCGTTCTGTTGCGCCTGCGCTCACGACGTCCGCACTGAAAACAACAACAGACTGCGGATGAACGACCAAAAGAGAGGATCGAAATGCCTATTTCCACCCGTCTGCTCGCAGCCGTATCGATTGCCGCCATCTCCCTGTTTTCCGGCGCGGCCCTCGCGCAGGACAAGATCGTCATCGGCACGGAAGGCGCCTACCCGCCCTTCAACAATCTGGAAGCCGACGGTACGTTGACCGGCTTCGACATCGACATCGCCAAGGCGCTGTGCGTCGAAATGAAGGCTGAATGCACCTTCGTCACCAATGACTGGGACGGCATCATCCCCGCCCTGCAGGCAAAGAAGTTCGACGCTATCATCGCGTCCATGTCGATCACGCCGGAGCGTCTCCAGAAGGTCGATTTCTCCAAGAAATATTACAACACCCCGCCGGCAATCGCCGTACCGAAGGATTCGCCGATCAAGTCCGTCGACGACCTGAAGGGCAAGTCGCTCGGCGCGCAGGGTTCCACGACCCACTCCAACTATGCCGAAAAGCACTTCCCGGGTTCCGACCTGAAAATGTACCCGACCGCCGACGAATATAAGCTCGACATCGCCAACGGCCGCATCGACGCCGTCATCGACGATATCGTCGTCCTGTCGGAGTGGCTGAAATCGGATGCAGGCAAGTGCTGCAAGATCCTGACGCCGCTTCCGGTGGATGTCGAGATCAACGGCAATGGTGCAGGCGTAGCCGTTCGCAAGGGCGATACGGCGCTCGCCGACAAGTTCACGGCTGCCATCGCCGGCATCCGCGCCAACGGCAAGTACCAGGAAATCAACAAGAAATACTTCGATTTCGACGTTTACGGCCAGTAAGCGGCGCGTCGCCTGTTGAAATCTGGTGGCGGAAGGCTTGCCCTTCCGCCATTTTTGTTTGAAAACGTAACCATAACAATCACGGCGGCTTAAGACCGCGGGGGAAAACTGGCATGAGCGGAGCATTTTCCGCCATAGGTGCGTTCTGGACCTATGTCTCGACACTTCTCGACCCTTTCTGTGGGCCGGTCGGTCTCTTCACGCTTTTCGGAAACGGCACCCTCGTCACCTGTGGCGATGCCGGCTGGGGCGACGAAATCGCCTTCGGCGTCAAGGTCACGATCTCGCTGGCGCTCGCCACCCTGCCCGTCGGGCTTGTGATCGGTTTCCTCATTGCGCTCGCCGCGCAATCGGAGGAAAAATCGCTGCGGCTGGCGGCCGGTGTTTATACCACCATCTTCCGTGGCCTGCCGGAACTCCTGACCCTGTTCATCGTCTATTACGGCATACAGATGCTGCTGCAATCGGCCGCCGGTTATGTCGGGATAACCGGCCCGGTAGAGATCAACGCCTTCGTGGCGGGCATGGTCGCGCTGTCAGTGGTGTTTTCGTCCTATTCCTCGGAAGTGTTGCTATCCGCCTTCAAGGCCATCCCAAAGGGCCAATATGAGGCGGGCCATGCACTCGGCCTCTCGCGCGGCCACACCATGGTGCTTGTCATCATTCCGCAGCTGGTCAGGATCGCCCTGCCCGGCATGACCAACCTTTGGGTCATTCTGCTCAAGGATACCTCTTACGTCTCGATCATCGGCCTTGCCGATATCGTGCGCCAGACCGGCATCGCTGCCCGCGTCAGCAAGGAAGCCTTCTTCTTCTACGGCATCGCCTGTCTGCTCTACCTCATCCTCGCTCTGCTCTCCTCCATCGGCATCGGCTTCATCGATCGCTGGTCGCGTAAGTCGGAGGCAAGCCGATGAGCCATGTTCAGGAACTCATCCCGCCGCGCCCCGCGCCGGTTGCCACAGACAAGCCCCTCAACATATCGCGCGTCGTCGGCATCGCCGTTATAACGCTCTGGCTGCTGCTGGCCGCCGGGCTGATCTTTGCGATGATCGAAGGCTGGGACTGGGCGAAATTCGAACGTTACGGGCCGCGTTATATCGATGGCCTCATCACCACCATTACGCTGGTTGGCAGTTCGATCATCCTCGGAGCAATTCTCTCGGTGCCGATCGCCTTCGCCCGCATGTCGGAAAATCGCGTCATCAGCGCGCTGGCCTATGCCTATGTCTACGTCTTTCGCAGCACCCCGCTGCTGGCGCAGCTTTTCCTGATCTATTACGGCCTCGGCAGTTTCCGTCAGGGGCTGGAAACCGTTGGCCTGTGGTGGTTCTTCCGCGAGGCCTGGTATTGCGGCCTCTTGTCGCTCACCCTCAACACCGCCGCCTATCAGGCCGAAATTCTGAGGGGCGCGATCCGAAGCGTGCCACGCGGCCAGATTGAAGGTGCGGCCTCGCTCGGCCTGTCGAAATTCATCACCTTCCGCAAGGTCATTCTGCCGCAGGCCCTCATCGTGGCTCTGCGCCCCTACGGCAACGAGATCATCCTGATGATCAAGGGTTCGGCAGTGGTCTCCATCGTCACGGTCTTCGACCTGATGGGACAGACGCGCTACGCCTTCTCCCGCACATTCGATTATCAGGCCTATCTCTGGGCGGCGATCTTCTACCTGACGATCGTCGAGACGCTCCGGCATGTCTGGGCATGGCTCGAAGCCCGCCTGACACGCCATCTCAAGCGCTAGGGGCACGGTTGGCAGCACTCAACAGAGAAGACTGCCAACATTTTGAAAAATATAACTATTTTGTGACAACCCAGACCTTTGGCAAGGTTGGGTTAACCCTGTCGTGTTCCCATATCAGATACAGCGACAACGCTGTGATCGGCAATCATGAGAACGGGAACAGCCGACATGAACAAGGAAATGGAAATGATGCTGAGGGGCTACGGCCTCACCACCGCCCAGATTTTTTATCGCATGCCGGACCATCCGCTGGTTCTCCAGACCTATGTCTGGCAGGACTATGATCTCGCCCCGGATTTCCCCGAAATGCACGGTTTCCTCAAATTCTGGCAAGAAAAGCTAGACGGTCCGTTGCACTCGGTCCGCTATGTGCACCGGCAGGTGATCTCGGCGCAGGAATGGCGCGCACTGAAAGGAGAGTTCATTCTCCACTGAGGCCCATCGCCACATAAGCATTGCGCCCGTCCGTCTTGCGGCTTACAGCAGACTTCAACTGAAGATGCTGACGGATACCGCACGATGACGAAGAACCAGAAAATTGACGAAGAGGCGCTTGCCGAAGCCTATAACCGCGCGCTCGCGCTTGAAAAAGCCGGCGATGTTGACGCGGCGGTGAAGGCCTATGAAGAGGTTCTGGCCATCGACCCGGACGATCATGGCGGCGCAGCCGTTCGCATCGCCGCCATGGGCCGCGGCGAACCGCCTTCCAAAGCGCCCGACGCCTATGTCGAAACCCTGTTCGACCAGCACGCCGAAGCCTTCGAGGATATTCTTGTCGAACAGCTCGGTTATGCAGTGCCGATGATGGTGCGCCAGCGCCTGCAAACGCTTGATCTCGGCCCCTTCAAGCGCCTGCTCGATCTCGGCTGCGGCACCGGCCTCACCGGCGAAGCGCTGCGCGACATGGCTGATGACATCACCGGCATCGACATTTCCGAAAACATGGTCGAGATCGCCCATGAAAAGGACCTCTACGAGACGCTTTATGTCGCCGAAGCCGAGGACTTTCTCGAAGACAATGACGACGAGCCCTTCGACATCATCACCGCAACCGATGTGCTGCCCTATCTCGGCGCGCTGGAACCGCTGTTTTTCGGCGCCGCTGAAAACCTCGTCCCTGGTGGCCTGCTGATCTTCTCGTCGGAAACGCTGCCCGAGGCAACCATGGCCGGACGCCCCTATATGGTCGGCCCGCACCAGCGTTTCGCCCACGCCGAAACCTATGTTCGGGAAAGACTGGCAGCGACCGGTTTCGACATAGTCGAAGTCACCGACATCAACGTGCGCATGCAGGACGGCAATCCCACACCCGGCCATCTGGTGATTGCCAGGCTCAAGGGCTGAGGCAGAGGCAAGCGCTCCTGAAATGGAGCGCTTGCCTGAATCAATCTCTCAGCAACAACAGCCAGACGATTGAAGAGACTCAGCTTTCGCCCGGCTCAACTCGCTTTGGGACGCCAGACGATATCGGTAACGTTGAGTTTCTTCGGCACGATTTTCAGATCGTAGAACTCGTCGGCCAGCGCCTGCTGATAGCTGATGGCCTCATCCGAAACCAGCGAGACACGCCCCAGATCCGCTCCCGGACGCGTCAGCGACACCTTGGTGACATCCTGCGGGACGCCGGTTATCGCCGCCAGCAATTTTGCAGTCTCATCGATATTGGCCTGAGCCTTTGCGCCGACGCTTGCGAGTTCCTTGAGGAGCAGCGGCACGAGGTCGGGATTGCTTTCCACGAAGTCGCCATTGGCGAGGAAATAGCTCCAGGGATCGACAATACCTTCGGCAGTCGTGAGAACCCGTGTCGTCGGCTCCTTTTCCGCCACGGCAAAATAAGGATCCCAGATCGACCAGGCATCGATGCTGCCGCTTCGGAAAGCGGCCGCCGCATCCGGCGGGGCAAGGTCGATGGATGTTATGTCGTTCAGCGTCAGACCGGCCTTTCGCAATGCTTTGACAGTAACGTTATGGGCGCTGGAGCCGCGCTTGAAAGCCACCTTCTTGCCCTTGAGGTCGGCCAGCGTCTTCAGCGGCGAATCCTTCTGCACAAGGATTGCCGATCCACCGGCGGCGCCCTTGTAAGTTCCCACATAGCGCAGATTGCCACCGGCAGCCTGCGCGAAAAGCGGAGGCACATCGCCCGTCGGTCCGATATCCAGCGCACCTGCGCCCAGCGCTTCAAGAAGCGGCGGCCCGGAGGAGAACTCCGACCATTTGACCTCAATGCCGCGATCCTTCAACAGCGCTTCAAGCGCGCCCTGGCTCTTTGCCAACGCGATCACGCCATTCTTCTGCCAGCCGATCCGTAACGTGGTGGTCGCGGCTCCAGCCCGCCGGATATGCGGCAGGAACGCCGCCCCCGTTGCACCCGCAATCAGTCCCAATGTTCCGCGTCGTGTGAGCATGTGGATATCCTTCGCTGTTGCCATCATCAGATATACAAAGCGTAGATATTCGAGTGATTTTATCAAAATCCCACTTTGCGCGGCGCGAGTGCAAAGAGAATTGAATGTGCTAATTTGCCGTCGCAGGCGGAATAAGATTGCCTGGCCGCCTCGGCACGCCAGGAGTGTGCATTCCCCGGACAACCGCCGGATGGCCGACTTGAGTGCTTGCGGAAAAGCAAAACTGCCCAACGAAAAATGCCCTCCCCGGCAGCCGGAAAGGGCATTGTTCAAAAAGCCTGATCAGCCGGGATCATTCCTCGCCGGATTTGGGATTATCCAGCAGCATGTAATCGAGCGGCAGTTCCGTCGTATATTTGATCTGTTCCATCGCAAAGGCAGACGACACGTCACGAATTTCGATCTTGGCGATCATCCGCTTGTAGAAGGCGTCATAGGCCGCGATGTCAGGCACGACAACGCGCAGCAGATAATCGACATCGCCGCTCATGCGGTAAAACTCGACGACTTCGGGGAATTCGGACACCACCTCGGAAAACCGCTTCAGCCATTCGATGGAATGGGAGGCAGTGCGGATGGAGACGAAAACGGTGACCTTGGTGTTGACCTTGACCGGATCCAGCAGCGCAACGCGCCGGCGGATGACACCGTCCTCTTCCATCTTCTGGATACGCCGCCAACAGGGCGTCGTGGAAAGGCCGACCTTTTTCGCCAGATCAGCGACAGCCAGCGTGGAATCCTCTTGCAGAATGCGCAAAATCTTACGGTCTAGGCGATCCAATGCGTCTACCCTCCTGAATTAATTTCCTTTCAATACACTAATTTTTAGAGAAAAACAGAAAATTGTTTCACTAAAGTCGCATTTCCACATGTTGTCGCAGAACAGGAAGCAGCTCCTCGGCAAACCACGGATTCTTCTTCAGCCAGACGGTGTTGCGCCAGCTTGGATGCGGCAGCGGCAAAATGGCCGGTCCCGAATTTGAATGAAAATAGCTGCGCCAGTCGTACACAGTCTCGGTCATGGTTTTCCGCCGTCTTTCGCCGAGATGAAAGGCCTGGGCATATTGACCGATGGCAAGGACCAGCTCCACCTGCGGCATCGCCGCCAGCACCTTCTCCCGCCATTGCGGCGCACATTCGCGTCGAGGCGGCAGGTCACTGCCCTTGTCGTCATAGCCGGGGAAACAGAACCCCATGGGCACAATAGCGAAGCGGTCCGGATCGTAGAATGTCTCACGATCAACATTCAGCCACTGGCGCAGCCTGTCGCCGGAGGCATCGTTGAAAGGCACACCCGTTTCATGCACGCGAAGCCCGGGCGCCTGCCCTGCAATCAGGATACGCGCCTTGGTCGACATCACCACGACCGGTCGGGGTTCGTGCGGCAGGCGTCCGTAGGTTGGGGTGTCGCGACAGATGCGACAGAGGGCAATCGCGCCCCGCAGCCCGTCCAACCCGTCGTCATTCATCGGCAGGGCTCGATCCGCCTCAGCCATGATTCCATCCCAGAAGATGACGGATGATGGTGAGGAAACCCGCTGCGGGCGTTTGCAAATCCGCTGCGCGATGTTCGCGCCGCCACTCTGCCGGCTTTTCGAATTCTCCGGCCCATATGCCGCGAGCTTCTTTGCGCGCCAGCGCCTGTTCGCCGGAGAACTGGAAATAACCTGAAGCGATGGCAAAACCCGACGCCACCATTTCCGAGGACACGTCCCGGTCTCCCGCCGAGCAATAGACCAGCAGACGTCCGTAACGGTCCCTGGAACTGCCGGAACAGGAAAAGGTCGTGCCTTCGATCATCTGTTGCAGAACGCGGCGCGCCTCCGCGCCGCACGGCCAGGTTTCGCTGCCGCGTCGGCACGTCTGCGAAAGCTCCGGCGCATCGATGCCGAGCAGCCTGAACCGGTCCTCGCCCTTTGAAAGCGTATCGCCATCGATCACGAAGAAACGGCCGGTATGGGTCTCGCTATTGATCTGATCGAGCTTGGCGGCAATCAGAATGCCGAGAAAAACGGTGGCAAGGAAAAGCCCGCCGTCGCGAAACGTCGAGAAAAAGCCGCGCCTGCCTCCATTTCGTCTCATGTCACAACAAACCCTTGTCAGAAATGGCAAACAAATCCTTTCACGGCAGCATCTTCTTAAGATTTTGTGCGTAGCCTGCAAAGGGTTCATGTCACCTGCGTTGTAACAATGAGTAAAAGCGTCAGCACGTCCACCGATAAGATCATCGTCGACCGTTCACGAAAGCACCGTAACAAGGCTGTTTTCGACACGGTGAAGACGACGCGTGAACGCTTGCAGCAAGGCGCTGGCGGCAGCGAAGCCTATGAACGTGAAATGCTGACGATGCACATCGCAGAAGCCCTTCAGGGCGCGATGATCATGCCGCTTTTCATCGTATTAGCCTCTATCATCGGTTTGTATATCACGGGTGACATAGGGCTGATCATCTGGTCGCTCATTGCGCTGAGTTTCCATGCCATGTCTCTGGTGCTGGCCAAAAGAGCCGCCAAACAGGGGATCACGGCCGAAAATCTGCCGAAGTGGCGCAATCTCTTCCTTGCCATGCAGATCCTCATCGGTTGCGCCTGGGCAATGTTCGCCTTGGCCGAACCGGTGCGCAACAACCCGACACTCGTTCTTTTCTTCAAGGGCGCGACGCTGCTGATCGCGCTTTCGCTTACCGCCATGGCCAATTTCATGCTGCGGCGGGCCACCTTCATGACCTTCCTGCCTGTGCTGGCGGCGCTGTGCGTCACCTCCGTCGTCTCCCGCGATCCCTTCGATGTTGGCCTCGCCCTGATGTTCGGCATGGCGATTCTTTTCTGTCATCGCATCACCAGCAGGCTTTACCAGACCAGCATCAAGCTGCTGTCGTCGCAGACTGAAAAAGATGATCTGATCGCCGAACTCGAAGTCGCCAACTCAATGTCGGATGAGGCGCGGCGGCGTGCGGAAGAGGCCAATCTGGCGAAATCGCGCTTTCTCGCCTCCATGTCGCACGAGCTGCGAACCCCGCTCAACGCCATTCTCGGCTTCTCCGAAGTCATGTCAGCGGAGGTGCTCGGTCCACTCAACAATCCGCTCTACAAGGAATATTCGGGCGACATCCACCGTTCCGGCCAGCATCTGCTCGACCTCATCAACGAAATCCTCGACCTGTCGCGTATCGAGGCCGGCCGCTACGACCTCAATGAAGAAGCGGTCTCGATGCTTGAGATCGCCGAAGATTGCATCGGCATGATCCAGCTTCGCGCCCGCGCCAAGACCATCAGGATTTCGCAGCAGTTTGAAAGCAGCCTGCCGCAGGTCTGGGCGGATGAAAAATCGATCCGCCAGGTTATCCTCAACCTGCTCTCCAACGCCGTCAAATTCACCCCGCAGGGCGGTGAAATCCTCGTGAAGGCAGGCTGGACGGCGGGTGGCGGGCAATATGTGTCGATCAAGGACAACGGCCCCGGCATTCCAGAGGAAGAGATCCCCGTGGTGCTGTCGGCCTTCGGTCAGGGATCGATCGCGATCAAAAGCGCCGAACAGGGAACCGGGCTCGGCCTGCCCATCGTTCAGGCCATCCTTGCCAAGCATGACGGCCAGTTCATCCTGAAATCGAAATTGCGTGAAGGCACCGAAGGCATCGCCATCCTGCCGGCAAAACGCGTGCTGCAAAGCCTGCCAGCCGTGGAGGAAACCCACGCCATCCAGCCACGCCGCCGGTCCTTCGCCTAAGCGTCAAATCTGCCGTTCAGAAGAACAGCGTCGTCACCAGCGAATAAAGCACGAAAAATCCGTTTGCCGTCAAAAGGCAGAAGACGGCGAAGGAACCGAGATCCTTGGCGTGCCGCCCGACGGAAGAAATTTCCGGCGAGATGCGATCCACCAACTCCTCAATCGCGGTATTGAGCGCCTCGACCGCGAACAAAAGCAGCATCAGCACCGTAAAGACGAGAAGATGCGCAAACGGCGCGCCGGCGACCAGAAGCAGGGCAAGGCCGACGCCGAAGGCGAGAACCTCGTGCCGGAACGCCGCTTCCTGCCACAGCCGTCCAAGCCCCTGCAAGGAATAGCGGGCAGCAGCAAAAAGATGCCGCCATCCCTTTTCCTTGCGAAAGGCAGGTTCCGGTTGCTTCTTCTGCGGCGTTGCGTCCATCTTCGGCCTCAATGCTCAGTGTGGGAATGGGTGCCAGTATCGACACCGGCAGCTTCGAAAGTCGCCATGCCGGAATGGCAGGCGGCGGCAGCCTTGACGATGCCGGCGGCCAAAGCGGCACCCGTGCCCTCGCCAAGCCGCATGCCCAGCGCCAGAAGCGGCGTCTTGCCAAGTTTCTCGACGGCAGCCAGATGGCCCGGTTCACCGGAGACATGGCCGATCAGGCAATGGTCGAGCGCGGAAGGATTGGCAGCCTTCAACAGCGCGGCAGCGGCAGTCGCCACATAACCGTCGATCAGCACAGGAATGCGCTGCACGCGCGCGGCAAGGATCGCGCCGGCAATCGCCGCAATTTCGCGTCCGCCGAGACGGCGCATGATTTCGAGCGGATCGGACAGATGGTCTTTGTGGAACTCCACGGCAGCCTTCACCGCCGCGATCTTGCGGGCCATGACCTCGCCTTCAGAGCCAGTGCCGGGACCGGTCCACTCTTCCGCCGTGCCGCCATAGAGCGCCAGATTGATCGCCGCTGCGATGGTGGTGTTGCCGATGCCCATTTCGCCAACGCAGAGAAGGTCGGTACCGCCAGCAATCGCCTCCATGCCGAAGGCCATGGTGGCGGCGCAATCGCGCTCGGAAAGGGCAGGCTCGCAGGTGATGTCGCCGGTCGGGTAGTCAAGTGCCAGATCGAAAATCTTCAGACCGAGATCATTGGTGACGCAAATCTGGTTGATCGCCGCACCGCCTGCCGCAAAATTCTCCACCATCTGCTGCGTCACGGACGTCGGATAGGGCGTGATGCCGTGCCGAGTGACGCCATGATTGCCGGCGAAAATCGCCACCAGCGGACGGGTAACGGCGGGCGAGCGGCCCGACCATGCGGCAAGCCACATGGCGATTTCTTCCAGCCGACCGAGCGAACCGGCCGGTTTCGTCAGTTGCGCATTGCGCTCCTTGGCCGCGACCAGCGCATGCGTATCCGGGCCGGGAAGCTCGCGCAGCAGCGCGCGGAAATCGTCGAAGGGCAATCCGCTCATGCTCATGGTATCTGTCTTTCTTGTCGTCGGGTTGGCGGAAACTTGTGTTTTCCGGCAAATCGGTCTTTGTTGCGCCTCTCATAATCGCGGACGCGCCGCGGAACAACCGGAAATGCAAGCACAGCAGCGGAGAGAGCATGAAGGCCGGGGATTTTATAACAGATGTCATGCATTCCGTTGCCTTTCTCAGCCGCCTGCCGGTCCCATCGCGCTTCTTCGGTGAAGGTGACGGTCCATCGATGCGCCGGACAGCACGCGCTTTTCCCGCCGCAGGCCTCCTGATCGCCCTGCCCGCTGCTGTCCTCGTGGTGGCATTAGCGAAGTTCGACGCCTCACCGCAGCTCACCGGCTGGCTTGCCATCGCCGTCACCGCGCTCATAACAGGTGCATTGCACGAAGACGGCTTGGCGGATATGGCCGATGGCTTCGGCAGCGGCAAGGACAAGCTGAAAACGCTTGAGATCATGAAGGACAGTCGCATCGGCAGCTATGGCACGATCGCCATGGTCCTGTCCTTTGCACTGCGCGCCACGGCACTCGCATCGCTTATAGAAACCCTGCCTGCCAAGACCGCCGCCGCCTGCCTGATTGCCGCGCTGGTGGTGAGCCGCGCCCTGATGGTATGGCACTGGCAGTCACTGCCCGCCGCCAAAACCTCCGGCATCGCCGCCGGCGCCGGCCAACCCGGGGAAAGCGAGCGCAACATCGCGCTCGCAACAGGGTTGCTGCTGCTCGTGCTTTTCACGCTGCATGCCCTGCCCTTTGTGTCGATCGTAGTCGTTCTGGCGGCTGCCTGCCTCGCGACGGTGCTGTTCGGCAGGCTCTGTGTCAGCAAGATCGGCGGCCACACCGGTGACACAATCGGCGCCAGCCAGCAGATCACGGAGATCGTTACTCTCGTCGCTCTTGCCCTTGCGACGTGACAGACTGATATAGATCCCCATGGAAACACCCTGCATTCATATCTGCTCCCTCGACGCCACAAACACCCTCTGTATCGGTTGCGGACGCACGCTGGACGAGATCGGCGGCTGGGCAACCTATAGCGACGAAAAGCGCCGCATGATCATGCAGGCGCTTCCCGAAAGACTGGCAAAAACAGGCAAGGACACCTCCAGGGAGACGCACACCGCATGAACAGGCTGACTTTCGTTCTCCTCTTGCTGGCCGTGGGTCTCGGCCTACTTCTCGTCAATCACGACAGCGGCCGCACCTTCGGCATCGACAACGAGAAATTCGGGCAGATCGTCTATCTCCTGCCGATTGCGGGATTGCTATCCGTCGGCATTCTGGCGGGAAGCCGCGGCAGCTTCGCAAGCGTTGTCCGGCAACTCGCCATCTGGCTCGTGATTATCCTCGGCCTCGTATCCGTCTATCTCTATCGCTACGACCTGCAATCCTTCGCCGACCGGCTGCTGGGTGGCCTGATGCCCGGCCGTGCGGTGGTGGTTACGACCGCTGGCGGCGAACAGGAGATCATACTGCACAAATCGATGAGCGGCCATTTCGAGGCGAATGTCAGCATTGAAGGCAAAACGATCCACATGCTGGTCGATACCGGCGCGAGCTCCGTGGTGCTGGCCAATGCCGATGCCGCCGCCATCGGCATCGACACCACGAAACTGCGCTACACCGTGCCGGTGATGACCGCGAACGGCCGCACGGCGGCAGCGCCCGTCACCCTGTCCGAGATCGGCATCGGCCCGATCGCGCGGAGCAACATCCCCGCCCTCGTCGCGCAGGATGGCCAACTGGGCCAGAGCCTGCTCGGCATGAGCTTCCTGTCGACGCTTGGTTCGATGCAGATGCAGACCGATGAGTTGAGATTGCGAGACAGGTAAAACCTGCCGGGCAGACAGTTCCTGCTCGCGATCAAAAAATAACGTCTCGCTATCCGAATACGAAAACGCCCGGTGCAAACCGGGCGTATCACATTCACGGCAAACCTCTTTCCGGTCAGTTGCGCAGCCGGTAACCGGTCTTGAACATCCAGCCGACGACACCGAGGCAGAGTGCGAGGAACAGCGTGATCATCGCCAGGCTGATGACGGGATTGACGTCGGCGATCTCGTAGAAGCTCCAGCGGAAACCGCTGATGAGGTAGAGCACCGGGTTGAAATGACTGACCGTCTGCCAGAAGGGCGGCAGCATGTCGATGGAGTAGAAGCTGCCGCCGAGGAATGTCAGAGGCGGCACCACCAGCATCGGGATGAGGTTCAGCTGCTCGAAATTCGTGGCCCAGATGCCGATGATGAAGCCGAACAGGCTGAAGCTCACCGCCGTCAGCACAAAGAACAGGATCATCATGAACGGATGGGCGATGGTGATATCCACGAAGAAGGAGGCCGTTATCAGGATGATCGTACCGATCATCAGCCCCTTGGTCGCCGCCGCCCCGACATAACCGGCAACAATTTCCGTCATCGCCACTGGCGCAGACAATATCTCGTAGACCGTGCCGGTGAATTTCGGAAAATAGATGCCGAAAGAGCCGTTGCTGATGCATTGCGTCAAAAGCGTCAGCATGATCAGGCCGGGCGTTATGAACGCGCCATAGGAAACCCCGCCAACCTCCTGAATCCTTGAACCGATCGCCGTTCCGAAAACGATGAAATAGAGAGAGGTGGAAATGACGGGCGACACGACACTCTGCAACAGGGTGCGGCGGGTGCGCGCCATTTCGAACAGGTAGATGGACTTGACGGCTTCGAAATTCATTTCTGGTCTCCTACCAGCGAGACGAAAATATCCTCAAGAGAGCTTTGACGTGTCGAAATATCCTTGAAATGGATGTTGGCACCGGAAAGCGCAGTCAGCAGATCGGCAATGCGCCCCTGCTCGCCGTTGTCCTCGATCTCGTAGGTGATGGTGTTGCGGTCATCCGAGAGCGAAAGGCCGAAGGATGAGAGACTGTCCGGCAACGCCTCCACCGGCTGCGAAAGTTCAAGGAAAAGCTGCTTGCGGCCGAGCTTCTTCATCAGCGCGGTCTTTTCTTCCACCAGCAACAATTGGCCGCCATTGATAACGCCCACCCGATCGGCGATCTCTTCCGCCTCCTCGATGTAATGCGTGGTCAAAATGATTGTGACGCCCTTGGAGCGCAGCTCGGAAACGACATTCCACATGTCGCGGCGCAAGGTAACATCCACACCCGCCGTCGGCTCGTCGAGGAAGAGGACCTTCGGTTCGTGCGCAAGCGCCTTGGCGATCAGCACGCGTCGCTTCATGCCGCCGGAAAGCTCCCGCAGCATATTGTCCTTCTTGTCCCAGAGCGACAGCGATTTCAGGACCCGCTCGATCAGTTCCGGGTTCTTCTTCTGCCCATGCAGACCACGCGAGAAGCTGACGGTGTTCCATACGGTCTCGAACTGATCTGTCGTCAGTTCCTGTGGCACAAGGCCGATCAGGGCGCGCGTCTGGCGAAAATCCTTCACCACATCATATCCGCCAACGAGAACCGAGCCTTCACCCGGATTGACAAGCCCGCAGATGATAGAGATCAGCGTCGTCTTGCCGGCTCCGTTGGGCCCGAGAAGAGCAAGGATTTCCCCCTCTCTGATATCGAGGCTGACACCTTTGAGCGCCTGAAAGCCATTTGAGTAGGATTTGGTCAGATTCCGTATCGAAACAATGGCATTCATCGCGAATCTTTCGAAAAAACGAGTAAGATGCACGCCATATAGGCCGTACAACCCGCAATTGCCAGCCCAACGGCCTGAACACTGCATTCGGCGGGGAGGGAAAATCAGCTGTAGACGCTGTAGAAAAACTGGGCCGCGACGAAGACCAGAAACACCCCGAAGGCCCGCTCCAGCTGCTTCTTGCTGAGTGCATGCGCCAGCCGCGCGCCATAGGGCGCGACGACAAGCGTGATGGGGATCAGCAGCGCGACGGCGATCCAGTTGATGAAGCCGGTGGAAAAAGGCGGCAGACCTGCATCACCCCAGCCGGCCCAGATATAGCCGAGGAGACCCGGCAGCGAAATAAGTACTCCGACACCGGAGGATGTGGCAACCGCCTGATGGATGGTGCGTCCGTAAAGTGTCATGAAAGTATTGTTCATCACCCCGCCGCCCACACCCATCAGGCCAGACAGAAGGCCGATGCCGGTGCCGACCAGAAAGCGGACCGGGTTTTTCGGCAGGTCTGAACCGAGATGCCAGCTCGCCCGGTTGAAGATCATCCGGAAGGCGAGCGCAAGCGCAATGAAAGCGAAGATCAGCCGCAAAGCCACGCTCGAGGCATGCGCAGCCACCACAGATGCGAGGATGGTGCCCAGCGGCACGGCGACGATCCAACCCTTCAGGAGATCGATATCAACGGCACCTTTCTGGCGATGCGTCAGGAAGGAACGAATGGAGGTCGGCACGATGATGGCGAGCGAAGTCCCAAGCGACAGATGCATGCGCACCGCCTCCGGCACATCCAGAAGCCCGAACACATGGTAGAACACCGGCACCAGGACAGCACCGCCGCCAATGCCGAACAGCCCCGCCAGAAGTCCAGCGACCACGCCCGCGGCCGCAAGCGCCGAAGCAAAGATCAGTATCTCTGAAACAGGGGGCATGAAAGCAGGCTCCAGCGGGCCGTTGTCACAAACATGTGACGCTCATAGCGTATCAGAAAAGGGCGGCAAGCCATGTTGGCCGCAGGTCAGTACGGCGCGATGTTTTTTGCCGGATATCCGCACCGGATGGACCGTTTTATGGGATTTCTTCCCATTGCATGCCCTTGCAAAGACGCCGATATCCCCCGATTTAGGCAGTCTTCTTCAACCGGCCTTAGGGCCGGTCTTTTTTTGGGCGGCTAGCACCAAACCCAACAGGCCCAAATTGTAATGTGGCCACATCCCCCACTCCGTCATTCCGGGTAGCGCCGGGACGGACGGGAAGTTACGGGTCGACGTGACGCACCACAACTAATGCCTCACGCCTATCGTAATGCACCACCGTGTCGTCTCGTCGCCCCCTAATCGCAATGCCTGTAACCGGACTTGCGGGTGCGCAGGTCGAAGTGGAAATGGTTCCAGTGGTTGGGATCGCTGCCTGGCCCGAGAACCGTGGAGAAATATTTGCAGCTATCGGACCTCACTGCCTTCAGCAGCGCCTTTTCCCGGAAGGCGAAGAAGTTCTTGCTGCGAACGTCAATCTCCTTCCCGTTGTTCAGCGTTATGGTGCCGATATCGATGGCGTTGCCGCGCGCATGTTCGGACCACGGATTGCTGGAGCGCGAATTCATCTTGCGGCAGGAATAACCGCCCATGGGCGTGATGCGTCCGACGCCTGAGAGGTAACGGAAGCGGGAGGACGGCACGAGTTCGAACTTTACCCATTTGGCGAAGGCAAGCGTGACCTGGCAATTGAGCTTCACGGCCGGGCGGATGGCAACGCCGCTGGCAAGCCCGCTGAGTTCGATCGGATAGTCGATACCGCAGGTCGGTCCATCTGCAATGCGCGCAACATCGCGGAAGGCGACGCCGAGACGGCGCAGCTCGGAGCGACAGGCCACTTCCGAGGATGGCATGACGCCGGGCGGCATGGCCGAGCGGTTGCTTTGCAATCCGTCGCGGGCCATCGGATCATTAGGCATCAACATGGCGACCTCCTCCACCGGCTGGCGGCGGGAAGAAGACCCGGGCGGCGGTGGCGGTATCAACCGCGACTGACCCGCACTTTGTTGCCGGCGAGCCGGAGAAACGGCAACCGGATTGTCGGTGCCGATGCCGTCCACCACCGGCTGGGCAGAAGCGCCTTCGGCAATATCGGCGTCCTGCTCTTCCGCAAGTCCGCGAACCGGCTCCACGCCCAGCATGGAATCCATGTTCACCCCGCCCTCGCCTTCGGCGATCTGATTTGCGGCGCCCTGCTGGTTAGGCATGGCTGGGGAGGCCATGCTTTGGCCGTTCGCGGCCATCCGCGCCTGATGCTGGCCATCCAGCGTGGAATAGCCCTGGCCGCCCTGTGGCGATTGCAGCAGGGGATCCTGCGAGGCATAAGGCTCCGGCATCGGTTGCGACACGGCTGCGGGATAATTGGTGGCCTGCCCGGTCCGCTCGGCCTGATAGACCGCACCCGGCGGCGCGCTGTAGCCTTGCTGTCGCGACGACCGGATGGCGCCGACACGCGTCGTGCCGTCAACCTCGGCCGGCGGCACAAGGCCCTCCGCCGAACACGACACCATGACCGTGGAAATCATCAACAACGTCACAAGACGACGCGGAAGGGAAACATACGCCATACGAGAACCTGTACCTTCAGCGGCCGCTACCCGCGGCAATACAGGTAAATTTTAAAGAAACGGGGTAAACGAATCCTTATTGGTTGGGAGAAATAACGAACCGGGCTGTTCCGTGAAGCGGGAAATGCGGAAGCCTCGAGCGAAATCATACCAAAGGTGTGAGCAAAGCTCTGCAAACCAACGCCTCTCACGATGCAGACACACCACGGGTCCGGCACGACGGAGGAGAGCTTGTCGCACTTCCTCGAAACAGAAAGTGCGCAGCCAAAGCCGCGCCCTGTAAACTATCTCAAGCGGATAAAAATCAAGCCGCCCGCGAAACCTCACGCCCTGCCCCGTGCCCGAGTTCGAAACGGGACAGCAGCGCGCGGAGCTGCCGGCTTTCTTCGGCCAGCGTCTGGCTGGCCGCCGTCGTCTCTTCCACCATGGCGGCGTTCTGCTGGGTCATCTGGTCCATGTGGTTGACGGAGGTGTTGATCTCCTGCAGGCCGGTGGCCTGTTCCCGCGCCGCCGTGGCGATGGAATTGACGTGGCCGTCGACCCGGTTGACCAGCGTCACGATCTCATCCAGCGCGTCACCTGTGGAGCGAACGAGTGCGACACCGCCGCCGACCTCTTCCGCCGAACGATTGATAAGGGTCTTGATCTCCTTGGCGGCATTGGCAGAGCGTTGCGCGAGTTCGCGAACCTCCTGCGCCACCACGGCAAAACCGCGTCCCGCTTCGCCTGCCCTTGCGGCCTCGACACCGGCATTCAGCGCCAGAAGGTTGGTCTGGAACGCGATTTCATCGATGACGGAAATGATTTGCCCGATGCGCCGCGAAGATTCCTCAATACGGCCCATCGCATCGACGGCATTGCGCACGATCTCGCCCGAGCGGCCTGCGCTCGTTTTTGTATCCTGCACCATTTGTCGGGCCTCGTTCGCCCGTTCGGAAGCGGTGCGCACCGTCGCGGTGATTTCGTCAAGAGCCGCCGCCGTCTCCTCCAGCGCCGCTGCCTGCTGCTCTGTCCGGCGCGAAAGATTGCCGGTCGCACCGCTGATGTCAGATGCGCTATCGTTGACGACATGGCCGGTTCTGGCGATCGCCTCGATCGCCCCATGCAGCGCGCCGACGGCGCGGTTGAAATCCATGCGCAGCTTTTCATATTCGCCGCCGATATCGGCAAGCTCGACGGTCAGATCGCCATTGGCGAGTGCTTCCAGCGAACTGCCGAGCTCGTTCATGGCATGAGCCTGACGCTCGGATGCGGAGCGCAACGCCATCTCGTTGCCATGCCTCGCCTCCTCCAGCGCCCGCTGCTGCCCCGCCTCGCGGGCCTGCAAGGCGCTGCGCTCGTTGACGCTGTCACGCAGCACCAGCAACGTCTTGGCAATGGCGCCGATTTCGTTGCGACGGTCGGCGAATTCAATTTCCGCCTCGCCGTCACCATCAGCGATCCGCTTCATACTCTGCCGGATGCGATCGATAGGCCGTGTCACGCTGCGCACGACGGCTGCAGCCACGCCGATCACCAGAAGGCCGGACAGAACACACACTGCGATGTTGAAATAGGCGTTGCTCCAGAAAACCGCCTCAAGATCGTCGACATAAACGCCAGTGCCGACAATCCATCCCCAGGGCGCGAAACCGGCGACATGGGAAAATTTCTCGACTGGGTCCGGCGCGCCGGGCTTGGGCCAATAATAATCGACAAAGCCCTGGCCGCCCGCCTTCACCGTATTGACGAATTCGACGAACAGCGCCTTGCCGTTCGGATCCTTGTTGGCAGTGAGATCGCTGCCGTTCATCTCGGGCTTGATCGGATGCATCACCATCTTGGGATGCATGTCGTTGATCCAAAAATAGCCGCTACCGTTGCCATAGCGCATCGCCGCAATCGTGGTCTTGGCTTGCTGCTGCGCAGCCTCACGCGTCAGGGTGCCACCCTGCTCCAGCCGGTAATATTGCTCAAGAATGGCGACAGCCGTTTCGTTCATGGATGCGAGCCCCGCTTTACGCTCGCGTTCCATCTCATGAAAGGTCTCGAACAGGCTGAATGCAAGTGCCGCAGTCAATATTGCCAGAAACAATGCAACGAGCGCATAAAGGCGCATAGATATCGTGACGTTTTTCATATTCCCCCCAACGCCGCTGACGGCACTTCGACCAGCGTATGTTAGAGTTAAAAAATTTATTATAACTGAATACGCTTATTATACGTTAGTATTATTCCAGACCTCCTCCTCCCAACCCGCCAATACTCTCCACGGCCCTTCAAAGCCGGCGCAGCGACCCGAAATTCTACAGGGTGCTGCCGTTTTAAAGAGCTCGTTAACCCTGACGTCCTATCCTCTTTTGCCAAAATACAGGTACAGGGAGACGCGCAATGTCACGGCCGAATTTCCGCTTTACACACTATGACCTGAAGGAATTGCGGGCTGGGACGACCATTGAGGTGTCCCTGTCGGCCGTCAACAATGTACGGCTGATGACAGGCGCAAACTTCCAGCGTTTCACCGAATTGCTCGATTTCAAATATCTCGGCGGCGTCGCGAAAAAATCGCCGATCCGCATCAGCATTCCCGAGACCTTGCACTGGCATCTGGTGATCGATGCGGAAGGGCATAGCGGTCTGGCGGAATCCTCGGTCAAGATGCTGCCTGCGCCGTCGCAGGTCATACAACACCGGAAGGCATCCTGATTTCCCTTTGGAAACAGTTGGATGGCGCGGTTTTACGACTCACTTTGGCAAGCGCATGATTCTTTTTGTGAAGAAAGCTTTTTAACGCGAACCGCGCTCGCGGCGCAGCTTCGCCCACCAGTCGAGACGCTTGCGGATGTCCCGCTCGAAACCCCTGTCGGGCGGATCGTAAAACGTCTTGCGACCCATTTTTTCCGGAAAATAGTCCTGTCCCGAAAAGGCATCCGGCTCGTCATGGTCGTAACGGTAACCGTCACCGTAACCCTCGCCCTTCATCAGCTTTGTGGGCGCGTTCAGAATATGTTTTGGCGGCACCAGCGAGCCGTTTTCCTTGGCCGCCCGCATCGCCGATTTGAAGGCTGTATAAACGGCATTCGATTTCGGCGCGGTGGCGAGATAGACGCAGGCCTGCGCCAGCGCCAGTTCGCCTTCCGGTGACCCCAGATAATCATAGGCGTCCTTGGCGGCATTGCAGACGGCAAGCGCCTGCGGATCGGCAAGGCCGATATCCTCCACCGCCATGCGCACCAGCCGCCTCCCGATAAAGAGCGGGTCTTCGCCGGCGTCAAACATGCGGCAGAGATAATAAAGCGCCGCATCCGGGTCCGAACCGCGCACCGATTTATGCAGCGCGGAAATCAGATTGTAGTGGCCGTCCTGTCCCTTGTCGTAAACCGGCGCGCGCCGCTGCACGATGCGCGTCAGCCCTTCGGTATCGAAAGTCTCGTCCTTGCGCGCCGCACGCCAGACCTCTTCGGCAAGCGTCAGCACGGCGCGGCCATCGCCATCGGCCATCCGGATCAGGCTGACACGCGCCTCCTCGGTCAGCGGCAGAGGCTTGCCCTCCGCCTCTTCGGCGCGCTTCAAAAGCTCGCCCAGGCTCTCCTCGTCATGCGAACCGAACGTGAGGACGCGCGCCCGCGACAAAAGAGCGGCATTCAGTTCAAAGGACGGGTTTTCGGTGGTTGCACCCACAAGAATGATGGTGCCGTCTTCCATGACCGGCAGGAAGCTGTCCTGCTGGGCACGGTTGAAACGATGGATCTCATCAACAAAAAGCAGCGTCTGCCGGCCGTTCATCCGGCGTGTGCGTGCTGCCTCGAAGACCTTCTTGAGATCGGCAACACCGGAAAAGATCGCCGAAATCTGTTCGAAAGCCAGCCCGGCCTCGCCCGAAAGCAAACGCGCGACCGTCGTCTTGCCGGTGCCGGGCGGTCCCCAGAAGATCATCGATCCGAGTGAGCCGCTATCGATCATACGGCGCAGCACGCCCTCTTCACCCGTCAGATGCGGCTGCCCGGTCACCTCCGCCAGCGTCTTCGGACGCAGGCGGTCGGCAAGAGGCCGCCGGTTGGCGACCTCGACAGGCACCTGTGGGGCAAAGAGATCATCGCTCATCGCAGGAACTGCCGGATGCGTTGACCGTCACGCAGGATTTCCACCCGCCAGAAGCCGGGATTGTCATCCAGCGCCTTTTCGACCGCAGCCGTGGAGCCGATATCCGAGCCGTTCAGCGATAGGATGACGTCCTTCGGCTGGAAACCGACCCGATAGGCCGGCGAACCGCGCTTCACATCGGTGACGACGACGCCGGTCACCTGGGAAGGCATGCGCAGTTCATCCGCAAGCTTCGGCGAGAGATTGGCGACAGTCGCGCCCGCCAAGGGATTGCGTCCCTCCAGCAGCCGTTCGTCACGCGGCGCGGTTTCCGGCGCCGTGTCGAGCGCAATGGTCACCTTCTTCTCTTTACCCTTCTCCACCAGCGTCAATTCGGCGGACTTGCCGATGCCAGCCGTCGTGAGGCGATAACCGAGTGCATCGGGATGCTCCACCTCCAAACCGTTGACCGCCGTTACGACCTGCCCCGGCTCGATGCCAGCTTTCTCCGCCGGGCCGCCCTTGACGACGCTGACAACGAGCGCACCGCGCGCGCGGTGCAGGCCAAGCGCCTCGGCGACATCGGAGGTGACAGGATCGAAGGTCGCGCCGATATAGGGCCGCTGGAAGTTCGCGTCGCCACGCTCGGCGGCGGCAACGAAAACGCGGACCAGATTGGCGGGAATGGCAAAACCGATGCCGTTCGACCCGCCGCCCTTGGAGAAGATGGCAGTATTGATGCCGATCAACTCACCCGCCATGTTCATCAGCGCGCCGCCGGAATTGCCGGGGTTGATGGAGGCGTCGGTCTGGATGAAGAAGCCGAAATCGCCCTGCGTCACCTGGTTGCGCGCCAGCCCCGAGACGATGCCGCTTGTTACCGTCTGGCCGACACCGAAGGGGTTGCCGATGGCAAGCACGAGATCGCCGACTTCAATGGCATCCGAATTGCCAAGCGAAAGCACCGGAAACTGTTCCTTCGCGTCGATCTGCAGAATGGCAAGATCGACCCGGTCGTCCTTCAGCAGCACCTTGGAGGAGAATTCACGCCCATCCGCCAGCGCCACTTTGATGTCGTCGGCGCCATCGATGACGTGATTATTGGTCACCACGAGGCCGCCGGCCGTCACGATCACACCCGATCCAAGCGAGGACTGTTTCTCCGTGCGGTTCGGCATCTGCTGGCCGAAGAACTGTTCGAAGAACGGGTCGCCGGCAAAGGGCGACGAGCGCCGCTGCACGATGCGTTCGGCATAGACATTCACCACAGCGCCCGCGGTACGCTTGACCAGCCGCGCGAAGGAAAGCTGCATTTCCATGTGGCTTGCGGGCACGGTCTTGTTGTCCTGCGCCTGCGCTCCGACCGGAACGAGAAGCAGCGCCGCAAGAAAGCCGGTGGACAGATACTTCAGCACGCTCTGCATGTGATTCCTCATCCTCATCAGTATGATGGAGTTATAACGCGAAAGCCTATAAAGCAAAGCGCGGCAAGATGATGGCCGATCTTTTTCATGCGATGACCGGCTTGTGCAGGTGGAACCAACAGCACCCCATTTCGGTTTCACCCGCACGAGCCTGTCCTCAAAATGAGACGACCCATGCACATGAAACAGACAATCCTTGCCTCCGGCATCCTTCTCGCTTGCGCTTCACTGGGTTCGCCCGCCAACGCCGCCAGCTTCGATTGCACGAAGCCGGATCTGGCCGCGGATGAAAAGGCGATCTGCGACAACCGCGCCCTCAACGACCAGGACGTGAAGATGGTCACCACCTTCGACATCCTGACACAACTGATGGCGATGGGCGCACGCGACACCTTGCGCGAAGAACAGAGCCAATGGTTGAAAAGGCGCCAGGAATGCAACGCTGATGTCGCCTGCATCACGAGTGCCTATGAGGAGCGCATGAAGCGGCTCGGGGAAGCTTTTCAGAGCATAAACAGACCGCTCTGATTTTCACGCAACGCGAATGATATTCTCCATCAGCCGATGCAATTGATCGCGATAACCGGTTCTCGCCGAAGGCGCATCCTCACGGGACGTCATAACCACCGAAAGCCGTTTGCCGGGGACGATATAGAGCATCTGCCCGCCGTAGCCCCAGGCGTAATAGACCGTCTCGCCCACCATCTCCTTGATGAACCAGCAATAGCCGTAACCATCGCCGTTGAAGACGGAATTGGTGCGTTGCTGCCAGGATTGATCGATCCAGCTCTGCGAAATCAAACGCTCGCCGCCTGGTGTTACCCCGCCCAGCCGGTAAAGCTCGCCGAAAGCCAGCAGCGACCGCGCCGTCATCGCCATCTGGTTGCCGCCGAGATAGATGCCCTGCGGATCGCGCTCCCAGCCGCCGATTGAGAAACCCTCCAGCGGCCGGAACCAGTCGCGCGCCAGCGACAGCGTCGAACGGCCGGATGCCTTGGTCAAAATCGCCGAAAGCAGATGCGTGGAACCGGTAGAGTAAAGCATGCCACCGCCCGGCTCTCCGGCAAAACCCGACCCCAGCGCCATTCGCACCCAGTTGCGGCTGGCGACCCAGCGGCCGTAGTTCGGGCCGGACATTCGTTCCAGACCGGATTGCATGGAAAGCAGGTTGCCGATGGTTACCCTTTCCAGACGCGCATCGGGGTTCGGCGGAAAATCGCTGCGCAGGATCGTGGCAATCGGCTGATCCGCCCCGGCCAATATCTTGCGATCGATCGCCATGCCGACCAGCGCGGAAATCACAGATTTCGAGGCCGACTTGATGTTGGTGGAACCCATAAGGCTGGCGCCGTGATAGGCACGGCTGGCCACCTCCTCGCCGTCAATACTGACGATGACGGCTTTCAGGCTCGAAAGCCCATCCGCCTCGTTGAGCAATGGACTGAAGCGGGCGCCATTGCCGGGTGTTTGCCCGTGGGCAAGGCGGGCGAAAGGCAGGGATGCGATAAGGCCGATTGCGGTTCGTCTTTTCATGGTGCTGAAGTTAGGCATCGCGGCGCGTTGGAAAAGGGCAAGTGACGGAACATCACTCCAATGTGACTGCTGGCATGGAGGGTGGACGGCCGGATGGTTTAGAATTTGCGTTTCAGAAACAACGTGTTGCGCGAGCTTGGAGAATCAAGCTCTGAGGCAATTGAATCTGTTTCTTAACAACGCGCGTAATCTGGGTCAGAACAAGAAAAAGCCGCTCAGAAGAGCGGCTCAGGCTGCCTGCAATGTAGGACCCTGCCCGCCAGATTACTCCGGCAAAATCCGAACAGCACCCTTGTCGGCACTGGACGCAAAAGCCGCATAGGCCTTCAGCGCTGTCGTGACGTTGCGCTTGCGGAACTCCGCAGGCTTCCAGCCGAGCTGATCCTGCTCGGCGCGGCGGGCTGCCAGTTCCGCATCCGTAACTTTGAGGTTGATCGTGCGGTTGGGAATATCGATCTCGATCAAGTCGCCCTGACGCACGAGGCCGATAGCGCCGCCCTGCGCCGCTTCCGGCGAGGCATGGCCGATGGACAGGCCGGATGTGCCGCCCGAAAAACGTCCGTCGGTGATCAGCGCGCAGGCTTTGCCGAGGCCCTTGGACTTGAGGTAGCTGGTCGGATAGAGCATTTCCTGCATTCCGGGGCCGCCCTTCGGTCCTTCGTAACGAATGACGACGACATCACCTGCCTTGACCTCGTTGGAAAGAATACCCTTCACCGCCGCGTCCTGGCTTTCGTAAACAACCGCCGGACCGCTGAATTTCAGGATGGATTCGTCGACACCCGCCGTCTTCACGATGCAGCCATCAAGAGCGATGTTGCCATAAAGCACGGCCAGACCGCCATCCTTGGAGAAGGGCTTTTCAACCGAGCGGATAACGCCGTTTTCACCGTCCGTATCCAGATCGTCCCAGCGCGACGACTGGCTGAAGGCCACCTGCGTCGGCACGCCGCCGGGGGCAGCCTTGAAGAACTGCCGCACGGTTTCGCTGTTGGTGCGGGTGATGTCCCAACGGTCGATGGCGTCGCCCAACGTCGCCTCGTGCACCGTGTAGGTATCGCGGTTGAGGAGACCGCCACGATCCAGCTCACCGAGAATGCGCATGATGCCGCCGGCGCGGTGAACGTCCTCCATGTGCACGTCCTGCTTGGCAGGCGCGACCTTGGAAAGGCAGGGAACCTTGCGGGAAAGACGGTCGATGTCTTCCATGCCGAAATCGACACCGCCCTCATGCGCTGCCGCCAGAATATGCAGCACCGTGTTGGTGGAACCGCCCATGGCGATATCCAGCGACATGGCGTTTTCAAACGCAGCCTTGTTGGCAATGGTGCGCGGCAGAACGGTCTCGTCGTCCTGCTCGTAATAACGGCGCGCCAGATCGACGATCAGGTGACCGGCCTCGACGAACAGGCGTTTGCGGTCCGAATGGGTGGCAAGCGTCGAGCCATTGCCGGGCAATGACAGGCCTAGCGCCTCGGTCAGACAGTTCATGGAATTGGCAGTGAACATGCCGGAACAGGAACCGCAGGTCGGGCAAGCGGAACGCTCGATGATCTTGACGTCCTCATCGGAAATCTTGTCGTCCGCAGCTGCGACCATGGCGTCAACCAGATCGAGCGCGACCGTCTTGCCATGCAGAACGACCTTGCCCGCTTCCATCGGACCACCGGAAACGAATACGGCGGGAATGTTGAGGCGCATCGCCGCATTCAGCATGCCGGGGGTGATCTTGTCGCAGTTGGAGATGCACACCATCGCGTCGGCGCAATGGGCATTGACCATGTATTCGACCGAGTCAGCGATGATTTCGCGCGACGGCAGCGAATAAAGCATGCCGTCATGGCCCATGGCGATGCCGTCATCAACAGCGATGGTATTAAATTCCTTGGCAACGCCACCGGCCGCTTCGATTTCACGCGCAACGAGCTGGCCGAGATCCTTCAGATGCACATGGCCCGGCACAAACTGCGTGAAGGAATTGACCACCGCGATGATGGGCTTTCCGAAATCGCTGTCCTTCATGCCGGTGGCGCGCCATAGGCCGCGCGCGCCCGCCATGTTGCGGCCGTGGGTTGTCGTTCTGGAGCGATAGACTGGCATGGTGTTTTCCTCGATCTCTTGGGCAGAAGAGCGCATTCCCGCACCGCGGTCAAAATGCCCTCGCCCTATTTTGCGGTTTTTCTAGCGCAAACCGTAAGCCCTGTCACTGTCACCTTCGGGCAAAACAGTACGGTTCGGTACGGTACGCCCGGTTTGAATGTTGCAATTCGCGCGGCCCGTCATCACAAATGCGCGATTTTTGCCGCCCGACCGCTGTTTTTGCGCAGAGTGCTGAAACATATCTGTGCAGCGGCCGTATAGCCTATCATAATCGATTTATCGCCGATGCACCCGGCTTTTGTGGAGGTTGAAATGCCCGCCTATCGTCCGCCCCTCATCCCGGCACGAGAAATCACGCCGAAGAATATCTACCTCTCGAGACGTGGCTTCCTGGGCACGGCGGCGGGGCTTGCGGCAATCGGGCTTTCCGGCCGCGAGGCTGTCGCCACTCCGCTTGCTGCCAAAGCAGGCGCCTACAAGCTGGACGAGAAGCTCACCCCGCTCGATGCCGTCACCAGCTACAATAATTTCTATGAGTTCGGAGTGGGCAAATCCGACCCGAAGGAAAATTCCGGCAAGTTCAAGCCCACCCCATGGACGGTGAAGGTGGATGGCCTTGTCTCCAAACCGCAGGAATTTGGCATCGAAGAGCTGATGAAATATCAGCTAGAGGAGCGCACCTATCGCATGCGCTGCGTCGAGGGCTGGTCGATGGTCATTCCGTGGATCGGTTTCCCTCTCGCCGCACTTCTCGACAAGGTGGAGCCACTCGGCAGCGCGAAATACGTGTCCTTCGAAACCGTGGTGCGGCCGGAGGAAATGCCGGGCCAGAGCGGCCTGTTCCAGCCTCTGTCCTGGCCCTATGTCGAGGGTCTGCGCCTAGATGAGGCCCGCCATCCTCTGACCATTCTCGCCGTCGGACTATACGGCGAAACCCTGCCGAACCAGAATGGCGCACCCATTCGCCTCGTCGTTCCCTGGAAATACGGCTTCAAGGGCATCAAATCCATCGTCCGTATTTCGCTTGTCGAGAAACAGCCGGAAACGACGTGGAAAAACTCCAACGCCCGCGAATACGGTTTCTATTCCAACGTCAATCCGCATGTGGACCATCCGCGCTGGAGCCAGGCAACGGAACAGCGCATCGGCGAAGGCGGCTTTTTCGGCACCCAGAACCGCCCTACCCTGATGTTCAACGGCTACGACGAGGTGGCAAGCCTCTATACCGGCCTCGATCTAAAGGCGAATTACTGATCATGGCCCTCGCCTTTTCGCTTCCCTCACTGCCGAAGCGTTACCAGCCGGCAGCCATCTGGTCGCTTTATGTCATCGGCCTCGGTCCCGGCCTCTGGTATTTTTACCTCGCCGCAACCGGCGGCCTCGGCTTCAATCCGGTCAAGGATTTCGAGCACCTGCTCGGCATCTGGGCACTGCGCTTTCTATGCCTCGGCTTGCTGGTGACGCCGCTGCGCGATCTCTTCAACATAAACCTCATCGCCTATCGCCGGGCGCTGGGACTGATCGCCTTCTATTACGTTCTGGCACATTTCAGCGTCTATCTGGTTCTGGACCGCGGCCTGGTCTTCAGCTCCATCGCCGCTGATATTCTCAAGCGGCCCTATATCATGTTCGGCATGGCGGGGCTCGTCATGCTGCTGCCGCTCGCGCTCACCTCCAACCGCTGGTCGATCCGCAAGCTCGGCAGCCGCTGGAACACGCTGCACAAGCTCGTCTATCTCGTGCTCATCGTCGGCGTACTGCATTTCGTGTTGGCGCGAAAATCGATCACGCTCGAGCCGGTGTTTTATATCAGTACGATGGTGGTGTTGCTCGGGTATCGGCTGGTGCGGCCCTCGATCATGGCGGCGAAGCGGGCAAGGCGCGCAAGCCCCGTCCGGACGTAGAGGACGCCACCGCGATCCCGCCGATATAACAGACGATATTCCACACCGAGAAAACGCGGCCGAGCAGCAAAGCTCCGGCCGCCGTTGCGCGAAACGCGTCCAGCGCCGGGAAATGAACGAGCCGAATCAATTCCACGACGACGACGGCGATGACGGCGATGTGAACCTCGTAACCGTACCAGCGGGACGGAATGATGGCCGCCAGCAGCAGATAGACCATCGCCCCCCAGAGCACGGATCCGCCATATTTTACCGCCACGAACGGCAATCCCACCTCGTAGCCGAACGCCCGCAAGCAAAGACCGCCAATGATCACAATCATGGCCGCCGCCAAAAGCCGGATGCGGGCAAAATAAGGCGGGGAAAGGCGTGACGGACCCATGCGAGTTCCTTCCGGTTTTCGTATGAAAATTTAACGGATACAAATCGAGGCGCGAACATGAGCACAGCAACAGGCCCAGCCGCAACCCGCCTCTCGGTTTTGGACAATCTTCTGTGCGATACCTATCCTTGGGGCGAACTCAAGGGCATCAGGCGCTTTGTCATCGAATTTCTCTATTTCGGCATCAAGGAAGCCCGTGCCTGCCTGTTTGCGGGATTGTTCTTCATTTCCATCTTCGTGGTGCCGCATGGTGGGGTATTTGGCATTCCGCGTTATGACGTGCTGCTGATCGTCGCACTCGGCATCCAGTTCTTCATGATCTGGAGCAGGCTGGAAACGCTTGACGAGGCCAAGGCCATCCTGCTGTTCCATATCGTCGGCTTCGCGCTTGAGGTGTTCAAGACGTCAAGCGCTATCCAGTCCTGGTCCTACCCCGACTTCGCCTATAGCAAGGTCCTCGGCGTGCCGCTCTTTTCCGGCTTCATGTACGCCGCCGTCGGCAGCTACATCATCCAGGCGTGGCGCCTGCTGGATGTGCGCATTCGCAATTATCCCACCTATTGGATGGCAACGCTGATCGGTATCGCCATCTACGCCAACTTCTTCACCCACCACTTTATCGGTGACTACCGCTGGTACATCGCCGCCTGCGCCATCGGCCTCTATTCCCGCGCAACAGTGGTCTACCGTCCCTATGATCGGGATCGAAAGATGCCGCTGCTTCTCTCCTTCGTCCTGATAGGGTTTTTCGTCTGGCTGGCGGAAAACATCTCCACATTCTTCGGTATCTGGAAATATCCCGATCAGATCGGCGCCTGGTCCGTCGTCCATATCGGCAAATGGAGTTCATGGTCGCTGCTGGTCATCATGACCTTTACAATTGTCGCGCAACTCAAGCACATCAAGGCCCGTATACACGTTCCGGAGTGAAGCGAGCGCTTTCCAAGCATCGTTAAAAACGACGATTGCAGGACATCGAGCCGATAGAGAGCAATAACTTAGATATCATTAAGTAAATCCTGCCAAAAAATCTATCGGGCGATATACAAGACAGGCGAAAATTACGAAGTTGGCGTATTTATTGTTCACGATGCCAGCCGCCCTAATGGCTTCTATGTTGATACAGCTTACCCTCGGAACGCCGATATTGTGAAAAAGACCATTACACCCGCGCCCGTATTCCTGAAATTTACAGGCTATATGATCCAAGACTTCGAAATGTTCAAAAGCTTGGATGGCGTCTTACTTCTAGGTTTGTATCACTTAACCAAAAAGGAGCGAAATGAGCTCAATACATTCCTTGCATCGCTGTTGCGCTCTGATGTTTCAGATAGCTTGATTGGAGATCTTTGGAACACATCCAATGCTGAATTTGGTGCCGAAGGTAAGGGAATTAGACGGCTTCTCAACCGGACCGTCGAGTTGATCGAAGGTGACGACGGCACTGACGGTTATTATCTGCGTCGTTCATGACTATTCTTTTGGAAAATAAAAAAGCCGGGTGATTTCTCACCCGGCTTTTTAATTCACGACGCCTGAACGGCGTCAGACCTTACGCAGCTTCGGCAGCAGCAGCTTCCGCAGCAACGCGAGCCTTGTCGGCTGCGCCCTTGGCGTCAACGTCGCGCTCGACGAATTCAACAACGGCCAGAGCCGCGTTGTCGCCCTGGCGGAAGCCAGCCTTCATGATGCGCAGGTAGCCGCCGTTGCGGGTTGCGTAACGCGAAGCGATTGCGTCGAACAGCTTGCGAACAGCGTCCTGATCCTTGATCTGCGAGATCGCCTGACGACGAGCGTGCAGGTCGCCGCGCTTGCCAAGCGTCACGAGACGCTCGACGATCGGACGGATTTCCTTCGCCTTAGGAAGGGTGGTGACGATCTGCTCATGGGTGATGAGCGAAGCAGCCATGTTGGCAAACATTGCCTTGCGGTGGCTGGCGGTTCTATTGAGCTTGCGGCCTGAATTACCGTGGCGCATTGCTATTCTCCTTCTACGCAGGTGCCTTCTCTAAGGCCTGCCGTTTCCTGGCACATGCAGATGACTTATCTGCTGTTTGACGGGGAAAGGCAGTCTTTAAGGTCTGCCTTCTTGTTTGTTAGTATTGGTCTTCGTAACGCTTGGCGAGATCTTCGATGTTCTCAGGCGGCCATGCCGGTACTTCCATACCGAGGTGCAGACCCATGGAAGCGAGAACTTCCTTGATTTCGTTCAGCGACTTGCGACCAAAATTCGGCGTGCGAAGCATTTCGGCTTCGGTCTTCTGGATCAGGTCGCCGATATAGACGATGTTGTCGTTCTTCAGGCAGTTTGCCGAACGAACGGACAGTTCCAGCTCGTCGACCTTCTTGAGAAGCGCCGGGTTGAACGCGAGTTCGGTAACCGATTCTTCTTCTGCTTCCTTCTGCGGCTCGTCGAAGTTGACGAAGACGCCGAGCTGGTCCTGAAGAATGCGAGCGGCGAAGGCAACGGCGTCTTCGCCGGAAACCGAACCGTTGGTCTCGATCGTCATGATCAGCTTGTCATAGTCGAGAACCTGACCTTCACGGGTGTTTTCCACCTTGTAGGACACTTTCTTGACCGGAGAATACAGGCTGTCCACCGGAATGAGGCCAATCGGGGCATCTTCCGCGCGGTTGCGCTCAGCCGGTACGTAACCCTTGCCGTTGTTGACGGTGAATTCCATGCGGATTTCAGCGCCTTCGTCCAGCGTGCAGATCACGTGGTCGGGGTTCAGGATCTCGATGTCGCCAACCGTCTGGATGTCACCAGCGGTTACCGAACCGGGACCCTGCTTGCGCACGACCATGCGCTTGGAATCGTCACCATCCATCTTGATGGCGATTTCCTTGATGTTGAGCACGATATCCGTCACATCTTCCCGAACGCCGGGGATGGAGGAGAATTCGTGCAGGACACCGTCGATCTGCACGGCCGTAACAGCGGCACCACGCAGAGAAGACAACAGAACGCGACGCAGCGCGTTGCCGAGGGTAAGACCGAAACCACGCTCCAGCGGCTCGGCAACGAGCGTTGCCTTGGTGCGGCTGGACGAGGTGAACTCGACCTTGTTCGGCTTGATAAGTTCCTGCCAGTTCTTCTGAATCATCTTTAAACCTTCCGTTCGCCGCCACCATCCAATCGTGACGGACCGAGCATGAAAACACTGAGAGGAACCTAATTCCGCGGTTCATCAGTGGGTTCTTGAGCGCAAGTCCGTCGATCGAAATCGACGCGCACACGCCAGATACACGAAAATTCCGCCAGACCGAAGGAAAGGCGGAATTTCCGAACCACGGTCGCGTCAGACGCGGCGCTTCTTGCGCGGACGGCAACCGTTGTGCGGGATCGGCGTCACGTCGCGAATGGAAGTGATCATGAAACCGGCAGCCTGCAGAGCGCGAAGTGCCGATTCACGGCCGGAACCCGGACCGCAAACTTCAACTTCAAGCGACTTCATGCCGTGTTCCTGAGCCTTCTTCGCGCAATCTTCAGCAGCGATCTGGGCAGCAAACGGGGTCGACTTGCGCGAACCCTTGAAACCCTTGGCACCAGCAGACGACCAGGCAATAGCATTGCCCTGTGCGTCGGTGATGGTGATCATCGTGTTGTTGAAGGTCGAGTTGACATGCGCGACGCCCGACGTGATATTTTTACGTTCGCGACGGCGAACGCGTGCGGCTTCCTTGGCCATTTTATACCTTTCATTGATCTCTTCACCGCCGTAACACCAGCGGCTACACCGGCGATCGACCCGTTTCCAAGCTTCACGCCAAACTCAGAAAGGCTGGCGCAGACCGCACCAGCCTCTCCTTTCCGGAGAACCGGAAAATTACTTCTTCTTACCAGCGATAGCCTTCGCCGGACCCTTACGGGTGCGGGCGTTGGTGTGCGTGCGCTGACCGCGGACCGGAAGGCCACGACGGTGACGCAGGCCGCGGTAGCAGCCGAGGTCCATCAGACGCTTGATGTTCATCGAGGTCTCGCGACGAAGATCGCCTTCGACCTGATAGTCGCGGTCGATGGCTTCGCGGATCTGAAGAACTTCAGCATCCGTAAGCTGATGAACGCGCTTGTCAGCCGGAAGACCGACCTTGTCCATGATTTCCTGCGCGAATTTCGGACCAATCCCGTGAATATACGTCAGCGCAATAACAACGCGCTTTGCAGTCGGGATGTTGACGCCAGCGATACGTGCCACGTCTTTTCTCCTTGGTTCCAGTTGCCATCCGGCAAGTGGTGATTCCATTCGAGCGGCCGACACGACCGCCAGTTCAAAATTGATGTCCGTGACAAGTCAAAACGACCGAACCCGGATTTCCCTCCCTTAAGGGAAATCCGCGCCAGTCGCTTGGGATGTCGCGAGTTGGCGCGGTGTTTAACGGAATCAGCGCTAAAAAGCAACCGGCTCCGCCAAGATTCTTTTGCGATCCAAAGGATACGCCGTATCAGGAGCACAGGATTTGCCGGGAAAACCGCCTGCGGTTTTCACCATCCCGCTCCAACCATCAGGCCGAGGCCTTTTCCAGAACCCGTTCGATGGCCGCGGTGACGGCATCGACATCAGCCATGCCATCCAGTGTCACAAGTTCGCCCTGCTCGCTGTAATATTGCGACAGCGGCGCAGTCTTCTCGCGATACTCCGTCAACCGCTTGCGGAAGGCTTCCGGATTGTCGTCGGAACGAACCGTGCCACCGGCAGCGATGGTCTCTGCAACGCGATTTTCGATTCGGCGAATCAGCGCCTCCTCGTCCACCTTCAGTTCGATGACGGCATCGAGGGCGACATTCTTCTTGTGCATGTTCTCGGCAAGCGCCTTGGCCTGCGGAACGGTGCGCGGATAGCCATCGAGAATGAAACCCTTGGCACAGTCCGGAGCTTCGATGCGTTCGGAAACGATCTGATTGACGATATCGTCGGAAACCAGCCCGCCGGCGTCCATGACGGCCTTGGCGCGCTTGCCTATTTCCGTGCCCGCGCTAACCGCAGCGCGAAGCATGTCACCGGTGGAAAGCTGCGGGATCCCGTACTTGTCAGTCAGGCGTTTGGCCTGGGTTCCCTTGCCCGCACCCGGCGGACCTAAAAATATCAGTCTCATCGTCCCCTCTTTCCTCCACGCAACTTCGACTTCTTGATCAGTCCTTCATACTGCTGCGCGATCAGGTGTCCCTGGATTTGCGCAACCGTGTCCAGAGTTACACTGACAACGATCAAAAGCGAAGTACCACCAAGGGCTAATGGAATGCCCGTACGTGCGATAAGTGTCTCAGGAAGGATACACACGAAGACAAGATAAACAGCGCCGACAACCGTGATACGGGTCAGAACGTAATCGATGTACTCCGCGGTGCGCTCGCCCGGACGAATGCCCGGAATAAAGCCGCCATGCTTCTTGAGGTTATCGGCCGTGTCCTTCGGATTGAAGACGATAGCCGTGTAGAAAAATGCAAAGAACGCGATGAGCAGGCCGTAGAGCGCCATGAACAGCGGCTGTCCATGCTGCAGCGACGCGATGATCGAAGTTGCCCAGCCCGGCAGGTTGGTGTTTCCGGCAAAACCGGCAGCCGTCGCAGGCAGAAGCAGCAGCGAGGATGCGAAGATCGCGGGAATAACGCCAGCCGTGTTGAGCTTCAGCGGCAGATGCGAGGTATCGCCCTGGAACATCCGGTTGCCGACCTGGCGTTTCGGATATTGTATCAGCAAACGGCGCTGGGCGCGCTCCACGAAAACAATCAGCGCGATGACGCCGATTGCCACGATAACGACCATGAGGATGAGCGTCGTCGACAGCGCACCGGTGCGGCCGAGTTCCAGCGTGCCGGCAAGCGCCTTGGGCAGACCTGCGGCAATACCGGCAAAGATGATGAGCGAAATACCGTTGCCGATGCCGCGCGAGGTAATCTGTTCGCCAAGCCACATCAGGAACATCGTGCCGCCGAGCAGCGTGATGACGGTGGAAATACGGAAGAACAGGCCAGGATCGACCACGAGGCCGTTGCCGCTCTCAAGGCCGACAGCGATGCCGTAGGCCTGCAGGGTGCCAAGCAGTACCGTGCCGTAGCGCGTGTACTGGTTGATGATCTTGCGTCCGGCTTCGCCTTCCTTCTTCAACGCTTCGAGCGAAGGCACGACCGAGGTCATGAGCTGCACGATGATCGAAGCGGAGATGTAAGGCATGATGCCGAGGGCGAAGATCGCCATACGCTCGACTGCGCCACCCGCAAACATGTTGAAAAGACCGAGAATACCGTTGGCCTGGCCACGGAAGGCCTGCGCATAGGCTTCTGGGTTCAGACCCGGAAGCGGAATGTGGGTACCAAGACGGTAGACGAGAAGTGCGGCAAGAGTAAACCAGAGACGCTTTTTCAGATCCTCCGCCTTAGCGAAGGTCGAAAAATTCAGGTTCGAAGCCAGTTGTTCCGCTGCTGAAGCCATAAATTTCTCCGAATGACCCTTGCCGGCCAGCGAAACCGGCCAATGCGGAAAGGTCTAAAAATACCGGTTCAAAAACGGGCTTCGGACGAACACGGCGTTGCGCCGCCATCATGCCTCACCCTGTTTTTTTATGTCCTATCCCCTCCCTCAAGGAAGTTCAAGAACTGTGAGGCTCTCCCTGCGGCACTTTATGCCGCATGTGGCGCGCATAACAGCTGCACCGCGAAGAGTTTGCCATGATGCCACAATAAATCGATTTAAATCGAGAGCACCATAAGCCAGGGAGCGCAAACGCCCGGAGCGACTATGCCCCGGGCGTCTGAAGTCTATATATTACTCGGAAGCTTCAGCTGCAACTGCGAGAAGCTTGATAGAGCTGCCAGCCTTCTCAATCTTTTCGAGTGCAGGCTTGGAAGCGCCGGCAACTTCAAAAGCAACCTTGCTCGTCAGTTCGCCGTCAGCGAGAATGCGAACGCCGTCCTTGGTGCGACGGATAACGCCAGCAGCCTTGAGAGCAGCAGCATCGATCGTTGCGGAAGCGTCGAGCTTCTTGGCGTCGATGGCGGTCTGAATGCGGCCGAGCGATACAACAGCAAATTCGGAAGCGAAAATGTTGTTGAAACCGCGCTTCGGAAGACGACGGTAGATTGGCATCTGACCGCCTTCAAAACCGTTGATGGCAACGCCCGAACGAGCCTTCTGACCCTTCACACCGCGACCACCGGTCTTGCCCTTGCCGGAACCGATACCGCGACCTACGCGGATACGGTCCTTGGTGGAGCCTTCGTTGTCTCTGATTTCATTGAGTTTCATGATAGGTTACTCCGTCTCACTTCTCGTCAACGACGCGAACGAGATGCTGGACCGCACGGATCATGCCGCGAACCGCAGGAGTATCTTCCAGGGTGCGCTGACGGTGCATCTTGTTGAGACCCAGACCGACCAGCGTCTGACGCTGGATTGCCGGGCGGCGGATAGGGCTGCCGATCTGTTCGACCGTAACAGTCTTTTTGGCTTCAGTAGTCTTCTTGGCCATGATCCAGCTCCTTATTCTTCAGAAGCGTTGCCGGAAGCGGCACGACGAGACTGAAGGGTCGCATACTTGAGACCACGCTGTGCAGCGATGTCCTTAGGATGAACCTGATGCTTCAGAGCGTCGAACGTTGCGCGAACCATGTTGTACGGGTTCGAAGAACCGGTCGACTTGGCAACAACGTCATGAACGCCCAGCGTTTCGAAAACAGCGCGCATCGGACCACCGGCGATGATACCGGTACCGGCCTTGGCCGAACGCAGCAGAACCTTGCCTGCGCCGTGACGGCCATTGACGTCGTGATGCAGCGTGCGGCCATCGCGCAGCGGAACGAAGATCAGATCGCGCTTTGCGCTCTCGGTTGCCTTACGGATGGCTTCCGGAACTTCGCGAGCCTTGCCGTGACCGAAGCCAACGCGGCCCTTCTGGTCGCCGACGACGACGAGAGCGGCGAAGCCAAAGCGACGGCCACCCTTAACAACCTTTGCAACGCGGTTGATCGCGACCAGCTTGTCGACGAATTCGCTATCGCGTTCTTCACGGTTCTGGCGGTCGTCGCGAGAACCTCTTTTTTCCTGTGCCATTGTCCTTGTCCTTTTTCTTTTACGGGTGGAACGGCAAACGAAAAGACCACCGGCCTCGATGAAGAGACCCGCATGGTCCGGTGAAATTCCGCCCGGATCGTTGTCAGGGCGGAAACTGCAGCGCCGCGTGTCGAAACCGACACGCAAAGGACGCTGCAGGATCTTGAGTGGTGCGTGACCCTTTCTCTCGATTGCGAACAATCGAAAGGGTCAAGCACTCAGAAGTTCAGACCGCCTTCGCGGGCAGCTTCTGCCACAGCCTTGATACGGCCGTGATAGATGAATGCGCCACGGTCGAATACGACATCCTTGACGCCAGCCTTGACGCCACGCTCTGCAACCAGCTTGCCTACGACAGCTGCTGCTGCAACGTCGGCGCCGGTCTTGAGCGAGCCGCGCAGATCGGCTTCGAGCGTGGAGGCAGACGCAAGCGTCTTGCCAGCAACGTCATCGATGATCTGAGCGTAGATGTTCTTCGACGAGCGATGAACCGACAGGCGCGGGCGGCCATTGGCAACCGCCTTGATCTGGCGGCGCACACGGCTCGCGCGACGTGCAAGTGCTTCTTTCCTGCTAGCCATTTCGCGTGATCCTTACTTCTTCTTGCCTTCTTTGCGGACGATACGCTCTTCAGCGTACTTCACGCCCTTGCCCTTGTAGGGCTCGGGACCACGGTATTCGCGGATTTCCGCGGCAACCTGGCCAACCTGCTGCTTGTTGATACCGGAAACGATGATTTCCGTCGGCTTCGGAACGGCAATGGTGATGCCGACCGGAGGCTCGTAAACAACATCATGGCTGAAACCGAGAGCCAGCTGCAGGTTCTTGCCCTGCAGGGCGGCACGGTAACCGACGCCGTTGATTTCGAGCTTGCGTTCGTAGCCGTCCTTAACACCCTTGAAGATGTTCTCGATCATCGTGCGGGACATGCCCCACTTCGAACGAGCTTCCTTGGTGTTGTTGGCCGGCGTTACGGAAACGCCATTATCTTCGAGTTTCAGCTGGATGTCGTCATTAGCGACGAAAAACAGTTCACCCTTCGGGCCCTTAGCAGTGACCTTCTGGCCGTCGACATTGGCCGTAACACCTGCTGGAACCTGAACGGGCTTTTTACCGATACGAGACATTGTTCAATCCTGTCTGTTCGTTATGGAGATCCGTGCTCGGGTCTTAGAAGACCGAGCAAAGAACCTCGCCACCAACGTTCTGTTCGCGAGCTTGGTGATCGGCCATCACGCCCTTCGGGGTCGAAAGGATGGTGATGCCGAGGCCGTTCGCGACCTGCGGAATGGACTTAACCGAGACATAAACTCGGCGGCCCGGCTTGGAAACGCGGCCGATCTCACGGATCACGGACGCGCCTTCGTAGTACTTCAGTTCGATCGTGAATTCGGCCTTGCCGTTTTCGAAATCGACCTTGGAATAACCGCGAATGTAGCCTTCAGCCTGCAGCACGTCGAGAACGCGTGCGCGGAGGCTGGAAGCAGGCGTGCTTACCGAAGACTTACGGCGAGCAGCACCATTGCGGATGCGGGTGAGCATATCACCCAAAGGATCAGTCATGGTCATGTGCCCGTCTCCTTACCAGCTCGACTTGACAATGCCCGGCACCTTGCCGGAATTGCCCAGCTCACGAAGCGCGATACGCGACATCTTGAGTTTGCGATAGAACGCGCGCGGACGGCCCGTTACTTCGCAGCGGTTGCGGATACGCGTCTTCGAGCCGTCACGCGGCAGCGAAGCGAGCTTCAGAGTGGCCTTGAACCGGTCTTCGATCGGAAGGGACTGGTTCATCACGATCGCCTTCAGTGCAGCCCGCTTGGTGGCCTGCTGGGCGACCGACTTGCGGCGGCGCTTGTTCTTTTCAACTGCGCTTGTTTTCGCCATATCGGAGTTCCTTTTCTACGCTCGTCGTTACGGTTAGTGACGGAACGGGAAGTTGAACTCTGTAAGCAGAGCCCGTGCTTCGTCGTCCGACGTCGCCGTCGTGCAAACGATGATGTCCATGCCCCACATCTGATCAACCTTATCGTAGTTGATCTCAGGGAACACAATGTGTTCCTTGATGCCCATGGCGAAGTTGCCACGGCCGTCAAAGCTCTTCGGGTTCAGACCCCGGAAGTCGCGAACGCGCGGCAGCGCGATGTTGACCAGGCGATCAAGGAATTCATACATGCGGGCGCCACGAAGGGTAACCTTCGCACCGATCGGCATGCCTTCGCGAACCTTGAAACCAGCGATCGAGTTGCGAGCGCGGGTAACAACCGGCTTCTGGCCGGCAATCGCAGCCAGGTCACCGGCAGCAATGGTTGGCTTCTTGGAGTCGGCAGTTGCCTCGCCAACACCCATGTTGATCACGATCTTTTCAAGCTTCGGGATCATCATCACGTTGGCGTAGGAGAACTTCTCCTGCATGGCGCCACGGATACGGGAAACGTACTCCGTCTTGAGACGCGGCTCGTACTTATCAGCCATCGATCACTTCTCCCGAACGCTTGGCCACGCGGACCTTCTTGCCGTCTACAACAGTAAAGCCAACGCGGGTCGGCTTGCCATCCTTATCGACGATGGCAATGTTGGAGATGTGCAAGGACGCTTCCTTGTTGATGATGCCAGCTTCCTGAGCCTGGGTCTGGCGCTGGTGACGCTTCACCATGTTAACGCCACGCACAACGGCCCGATCTTCCTTCGGCAAAACCTGGATTACTTCGCCGGTACGGCCCTTGTCCTTACCGGTCAATACGACAACGTTGTCGCCTTTACGAATTTTCTGCATCGCATACGCTCCTTACAGTACTTCCGGAGCCAGCGAGATGATCTTCATGTGGTTCTTGGCGCGAAGTTCGCGCGGAACCGGTCCGAAGATACGGGTGCCGATGGGCTCTTTCTTGTTGTCGATAAGAACGGCTGCGTTGTTATCGAAACGGATGACGCTGCCGTCAGCGCGACGGATGTCCTTGGCGGTGCGAACGACAACCGCCTTCATCACATCGCCCTTCTTGACGCGGCCGCGCGGAATAGCTTCCTTGATGGAAACGACAATAATGTCGCCAACAGAAGCATATTTGCGCTTCGAGCCGCCCAGCACCTTGATGCACATGACACGACGTGCGCCGGAATTATCCGCCACGTCGAGGTTTGTTTGCATCTGAATCATGTCAGGTCGCCTTCTTGTTGTTACCGGAACGGTTGGGCAAACTCTCCCGAGTGAGCCCCCTGCCCCAGCTTATGAATGTCTCTTTTTTTGCGCGGAAATGTCGTGACAGGGTGGTTTCCCGAAGGACCTTCCGTGCGCATCAAAGCAAAAGACGCTCGATTCACGAGCGTCCTTGCGGTGCTTCATACAGTATTTCGCGCCAAGTACAAGAGACCTGGCGCGATTCTGATGAAATTAAGCCTGGGCGGAAACGACCGTCCAGCGCTTGTCCTTGGAGATCGGTGCGCATTCCTCGATGGAAACGACATCGCCGACCTTATACTGATTGTTTTCGTCGTGTGCCTTGTACTTCTTCGAACGGCGAACGGTCTTCTGGAGCAGCGGGTGAGCGAATCGGCGCTCAACTCGGACTACAACAGTCTTCTCGTTCTTGTCGGACACTACGACGCCCTGCAGAATGCGTTTCGGCATATTATTTTTCCTTAGGCCTTGGCTTCTGCCGCCTTCTGGCGGGCAATGGTTTTAACGCGGGCGATGTCCTTGCGGACTTCGTTGATGCGCGAGGACTTCTCCAGCTGGCCAGTCGCCTTCTGGAAGCGCAGGTTGAACTGCTCCTTCTTCAGATCGGCGAGCTTGTCCTTGAGCTGGTCGGCGCTGAGGCCGCGAACTTCATCGGCTTTCATGTGCCTTGCTCCTTACTCTGCGATGCGCTGTACGAAGCGCGTCTTGACCGAGAGCTTGGCAGCGCCGAGACGAAGCGCCTCGCGGGCGATCTCCTCGGACACACCGTCGATCTCGAACATCATACGACCGGGCTTGACCTTGCATGCCCAGTATTCGACCGAACCCTTGCCCTTACCCATACGAACTTCGGTCGGCTTTGCCGTTACCGGAACGTCAGGGAATACGCGGATCCACACACGACCTGCGCGCTTCATGTAACGCGTGATCGCGCGGCGGGCCGCTTCGATCTCGCGTGCGTTCACGCGGTTCGGTTCCTGCGACTTCAAGCCGAATTCACCGAATGCCAGGTCAAAGCCGCCCTTGGCGACGCCCTTGATGCGTCCCTTGAACTGCTTGCGGTACTTAGTACGCTTTGGCTGCAACATTTTCTTACTTCTCCGAGCTTATCTTTCGCCAGCGTCAATCAAGCGTTTTCGCGACGACGATCGGGACGATCGCCACGCTCACGGCTTGCAGGGCCCTGAGCATCGCCTTCGAGACCACGACGCTCAGAGGCCATCGGATCGTGCTCAAGGATTTCGCCCTTGAAGATCCAGACCTTGATGCCGCAGATGCCGAACGCGGTTTCCGCTTCAGCTGTGCCGTAGTCGATGTCCGCACGCAGCGTGTGCAGCGGAACGCGTCCTTCACGGTACCATTCGGTACGAGCGATTTCGGCGCCACCGAGACGGCCACCGCAGGTGATCTTGATGCCTTCGGCGCCAAGACGCATTGCGGACTGAACCGAACGCTTCATCGCACGGCGGAAAGCCACGCGGCGCTCGAGCTGCTGGGCGATCGACTGAGCGACGAGAGTCGCGTCGATTTCCGGCTTGCGCACTTCAACGATGTTGAGGTGCGTTTCGGAGTTGGTCATCTCAGAAAGCTTCTTGCGAAGCTTCTCGATGTCCGCGCCCTTCTTGCCGATGATGAGACCCGGACGAGCCGAATGGATCGTAACGCGGCACTTCTTGTGCGGACGCTCGATGACAACCTTGGCGATACCGGCCTGCTTGAGTTCCTTGATCAGGTAAGCCCGGATCTTCAGGTCTTCATGCAGCAGCTTGCCGTATTCAGCGGTGTCAGCGTACCAGCGGCTATCCCAGGTACGGTTGATGCCGAGGCGGAAGCCGATCGGATTGATTTTCTGACCCATTATGCGGCCTCCCCTTTTTCCTCAACTTCACGAACAACGATCGTGAGGTGAGAGAACGGCTTTTCAATGCGGGATGCACGACCACGGCCACGAGCGTGGAAACGCTTCATGGTGATGGACTTGCCAACATAGGCCTCGGCGACGACGAGAGCGTCGACGTCGAGGTCATGGTTGTTTTCCGCATTGGCAATCGCAGATTCGAGCGTCTTCTTGACGGTCCCTGCGATGCGCTTGCGGGAGAATTCGAGCTCGGCGAGAGCGCGATCTACCTTCTTGCCACGGATAAGAGCGGCAACCAGGTTCAGTTTCTGGGGGCTGACGCGGAGCGTACGGGCAATGGCCTGAGCCTCATTGTCCTTCAGCCGGCGTTCGGTCTTAGCCTTCGCCATGATTACTTCCTCTTTGCCTTCTTGTCCGCGCCGTGACCATAATAGGTACGGGTCGGAGAGAATTCACCGAACTTGTGTCCGACCATGTCTTCATTGACAGAGACGGGCACATGCTTGCTGCCGTTGTAGACGCCAAACGTCAATCCGACGAACTGCGGCAGGATCGTGGAGCGACGGCTCCAGATCTTGATTACTTCATTGCGTCCGCTTTCGCGCACCTTCTCAGCCTTAGTGAGAAGATAGCCGTCAACAAACGGACCTTTCCAAACTGAACGAGCCACTTGAGACTTCTCCTCTTACTTCTTGCGCTGATGGCGCGAACGCATGATGAACTTGTCGGTCGACTTGTTCGAACGGGTGCGCTTGCCCTTCGTGGGTTTACCCCACGGAGTAACCGGGTGACGACCACCCGACGTGCGACCTTCACCACCACCGTGCGGGTGGTCGACCGGGTTCATGACGACGCCGCGAACGTGCGGACGCTTGCCACGCCAACGCGAACGACCGGCCTTGCCGTCGTTAGTGTTGCCGTGATCGGAGTTCGAAACTGCGCCGATCGATGCGAGGCAGGAGCCGTGCACCAGACGCTGTTCGCCCGAGTTGAGACGCAGGATAGCCATACCGGCATCGCGGCCGACGAGCTGGACGTACGTACCGGCGGAGCGGGCAATCTGACCGCCTTTACCTGGCTTCATCTCGACGTTGTGGATGATCGAACCGACCGGAATGTACTGAAGCGGCATGGTGTTGCCGGGCTTCACGTCCACTGCCTTGTCGGAGGCGATCACCTTGTCACCGGCAGCGAGACGCTGTGGCGCGAGAATGTAAGCCTGTTCGCCGTCGGTATACGTAACCAGCGCGATGAACGCGGTGCGGTTGGGGTCGTATTCCAAACGTTCAACGGTGCCTTCAACGTCGAACTTGCGACGCTTGAAGTCCACCAGACGGTAGGTCCGCTTGTGACCACCACCCTGGAACCGGACGGTGATCCGGCCCTGGTTGTTGCGGCCACCCTTGGAGCTGAGGCCCTGGGTGAGAGCCTTTACCGGCTTGCCCTTGTAGAGCGAAGCGCGGTCCACGATAACCAGCTGACGCTGGCTTGGCGTGGTCGGATTGAAACTTTTCAATGCCATATTCTTGTTCCCTTTTGGGTCTTTGCCCGCTTGGGCCTAACCTTTAGAGTCCGGTGGACACGTCGATGGATTGACCTTCGGCGAGCGTAACGACGGCTTTCTTGACGTCTTTCAGCTTACCGGCGAACCCACGGAAACGACGGGTCTTACCCTTGCGGATAAGCGTGTTCACAGCCGTGACTTTGACGCCGAAGAGAGCTTCCACGGCAGCCTTGATTTCAGGCTTGGAAGCGCTTTTGGCGACGTTGAATACGACCTGGTTCTGTTCGGATACCAGCGTCGACTTTTCCGTGATCGAAGGAGATACGATCACATCGTAGTGGCGAAGATCCGTCATTTGAACCGCTCCTCCAGAGCCTCTACAGCAGCCTTGGAAAGCACGAGCTTACCACGACGCAGGATGTCGTAAACATTGATGCCCTGAACCGGCAGAACGTCCACATTCGGGATGTTCTGAGCTGCGAGCTTGAAGTTGCCATCAAGTTCTGCGCCACCGATAACGAGAGCGTTGGTCAGGCCAAGCGAAGCGAAGCTGCCCAGCAGAGCCTTGGTCTTTGCTTCGGACGCGACGAGCTGATCGACGATGATCAGATCTTCAGCCTTCAGCTTTGCAGACAGGGCGTGACGCAGAGCAAGCGCGCGAACCTTCTTGGGAAGGTCGTGTGCGTGGCTGCGAACGACCGGGCCGTGGGCCTTGCCGCCGCCGCGGAACTGCGGTGCGCGAGCCGAATGGTGACGAGCGCGGCCCGTACCCTTCTGCTTGTACATCTTCGCACCAGTACGGGAAACTTCCGCACGGGTCTTGGTCTTGTGCGTTCCCTGCTGCTTCTTTGCAAGCTGCCAGCGAACCATACGGGCCAGGATATCCTGACGGGGATCGAGGCCGAAAATCTCTTCCGACAGAGAAACCTTGCCGGCGTCTTTTCCCTCGAGGGTCTTGACGTTCAATTCCATGATAAGGCTCCCTTACTTCGCGGCCGACTTGACGGCGTCGCGGACGATGATCCAGGCGCCCTTGGAACCGGGAACTGCACCCTTAACGAGGATCAGGCCACGGTCTTCATCGGTCGAAACGACTTCGAGGTTCTGGGTCGTAACGCGCGTCTGGCCCATATGACCAGCCATGCGCTTGCCCTTCCACACGCGGCCCGGATCCTGGTTGTTACCAGTCGAACCGTGCGCACGGTGCGATACGGAGTTACCGTGCGAAGCGCGACCACCACCGAAGTTGTGACGCTTCATAGCACCGGCAAAACCCTTACCGATCGTGGTTCCCGTTACGTCGACCAGCTGGCCGGCCTGAAAATGAGTTGCGGTCAGTGTTGCACCGATATCGATCAGGTTCTCGGGGGAAACCCGGAACTCGACGAGCTTTGCTTTCGGTTCGACATTGGCAGCGGCAAAATGACCGCGAAGCGCCTTCGTCGTGTTTTTGACCTTGGACTGGCCGGCACCGAGCTGAACTGCGGTGTAGCCATTCTTGTCTTCCGTGCGCTGGGAAACGACTTGTACGTTATCCATCCGCAATACTGTTACTGGAATATGTTCACCAGCGTCGTTGTAGACGCGGGTCATACCCACTTTCTGTGCAATCACACCTGAACGCATTGGTTCATCCTCTTGCGAGCCTTGAAGGGAAAACCCTTTTTGGCCTTTGTTAAGGAGTGCCCTTCGACATCTCACGATGTTTCCGGTCTCCGGATTGGAAGCCGTTGGATTTCTCCACGTACCTTCCTTGTTATATGGCCCTCACTTGGATGAGGTCAGGCCAGTCTTAGAGCTTGATTTCAACGTCAACGCCGGCAGCCAGGTCAAGCTTCATCAGAGCATCGACGGTCTGCGGGGTGGGGTCAACGATATCGAGAAGACGCTTGTGCGTCCGCATTTCGAACTGTTCACGGCTCTTCTTATCAACGTGAGGAGAGCGGTTGACGGTAAACTTTTCGATGCGGGTGGGGAGCGGAACCGGGCCGCGAACGCTGGCGCCGGTGCGCTTTGCGGTCGACACGATTTCACGGGTAGAGGCATCGAGGATCCGGTGATCGAACGCCTTGAGGCGGATACGGATATTCTGGCCGTTCATTCGTCTTGTCCTTGTTCTTTGTTATTCGTTTCCGCACGCGGAAACACATGAACTTCTATTGATCGTGGCGCCGCAGATTTTCAAAAATCGAGAGGGATGCGCGTCGCACCCCAATCATTTCAGTAGTCTGTACTGCTAAAACACCGCGCTCCGCAATTGCTTGCGAATCCAGCGGGTGAGTGTGAATGCGCGTTTACGCGCTTTCACCGAATTTTTCAAGCACTAAAAATGCAACGCCGCCAGGCTTTTTTACTAAAAGCCCGGCGGCGGTGTGGGTTACACCGCCGCCGGTCTGAATTTCAACGTCGTGAAATTACTCGACGATAGAAGCGACGATGCCGGCGCCGACGGTACGGCCGCCTTCGCGGATAGCGAAGCGCAGCTTTTCTTCCATCGCGATCGGAACGATCA
>NZ_LMFF01000003.1:0-269915 GCF_001427205.1 Rhizobium sp. Root491 | reverse complement strand
TCCCTTGTGCGCGCTGGTGCTCGCCGTGATCTGAAAACTCACTCGGGCCTAACACCACTGAGCCTCGCTACTCTCTACGGCTATGAACCGATCGTTGAAATGCTGAGCAGCGACAGTCAGCAGACTGGATCCCAACCAGAAATCCGTTGAGTTAACTCGTTGAGCTCTCAAGGGCGCGGCGATGGAAATTAAAGACTGATCCGTAGTGCAGTGGTGTGATCTCGGTTTGATGGCCAAGCTGCGCAAATTTCGCTCGTTTAGCTACCGCACATCAACAATTTGCGGTAGCATCCGGGATGGTCGAACGCGTGGGGGACGGGTCAAAAGAGCCGCCATAGCTAGTCTCTGGCAGCCCACATGAAAAACGTTTCTCGCTGTTCTCCCGCTTTGACCGCGTCCAGATAGCGGGTCTTCCAGACATCAGCAATGAACGTCTCCATCGTCGTGGGCAATTTCGGACGATACTCGTGCTCCCCATGGAACCTTACGATGCCACTGTTCAAAGCGTCAGCACTGAGGGTGTCGTCCTGCCATTTCTCCAGCGTCCCGAACCGTGCCAGAAATTCAGCCTCGACGTCTTTACGGGTCGTTTCGATGTATCGGTAATCCACCGGCTTGCCGATCTTCTTGCCAATGATTTCGGCCAGTTCGTTCATCGAGACATCTTCCGAGCCTACTTCGAGGTATACGCGGTGTCTGCCCCTCGGATTGGTCAATTCCTTGGCCGCCAGCCACGCAATGTCATCGGTCGCCACCCAGGGCATCTTCAAATCGGGTTTGCAGAACCAGGCAATTCGACCGTATTTGGCAACCGGCCCCGTCCACGCCGATACGTCGTCCATGAACCAAGCGGCGCGCAGGTGGACCAAATCGATGTTGCCGAGTTCGTTTAACTTTTCGTCCAGATCGTGAAAGCATTCGAAATGGCCCGTTTTCCCCTTCACGTCCGAACCCATGGCCGTCAGGCTCACGGCCAGGTTGACAGAGGATTTTTTGAGCGCATCGACAAAGCGCTTGGCAACAGCGGGGTAATGCCCCTCGATGTTGTTCCAATCGGTCTTCACCATCAGGAACGCAGCATCGGCACCCTGGAAAAACTGGTCAAGGTCTCCCTCTCCGGTGTCAAAGCTTCCCAGAAATGGCTCTGCACCAAGCTCGACCAGCGCGCCCAGCGCGGGGCCACCTCGCGACAATGCTCTAACCTGATGCCCGGCCTTCAGTAAGTTCCGGGTAAGTTTAGCGCCAACTCGTCCCGTGGCACCGACGACAGAAATTCGCATGACAGTCTCCCTGCGGTTGTTGATCGCCGATTAGTAGACTATTGCTGTGCGTACGAATTTGGAGATAGTGCCAAATGATCTCGAAATCGGGCCAATCCGCAAAACTGCTGCGTTCCTGCTACGATGACATTGATCTCGACCAGTCGGATCGTCCGGCCTTCGCTGTTCGCCTCGACTTCAATGACTATGAGGCTGAAGTACCCCAGCACCAGCACAAGGAAGGGCAGCTCATCTTGGCCCTGCATGGGGCCGTCACCTGCAAGACGGAAAATGGCATCTGGATTGTCCCACCAGACTGCGGAGTCTGGATACCCGGCGGCGTGCCCCACAGCAACCAGGTGACGTCCAACGCACGCCTGTCCTATCTGTTCGTTCAACCAGGCGCAGCGACACTGCCTCATGAGTGCTGTACTTTGTCTGTGTCACCGATGCTCCGCGAGATGATCCTCCGACTGGCGGATGTACCCGTCAATTCTCCTCCGGACAATCATGTCGGCCGTATGGTGCAGGTCTTGCTGGACGAACTCGCGCAAATGCCGATACAGGGGCTGGATTTGCCCGCCTCCAGCCATCCCAAAATCGCCGCGATCACCGCTGCCCTGATGGCGGAGCCGAGCGATCGTCGCACCCTCTTGGATTGGGCGACACACGTTGCCATGAGTGAGCGATCCTTGAAGCGGCTGATGGTCCAGGAAACGGGACTTACCTTCGGCCGATGGCGGCGGCAACTGCATCTGGTCATCGCGTTGCGCGAACTGGCCAGCGGCGCGACGGTCCAGAGGGTGTCGAGCGACTTGGGATACGAATCCCCTACCGCCTTTATCGTCATGTTCAAGAAGGCATTGGGAACAACACCGACCCGCTACTTCGCGAGGTGATTTTCCGAGTAGTCGAATTTCTCAACACTGGTCGGCCCTTGCAGCACGTGCGGTGACTACAATGGGCCTACTACGGACGATGGATCTTGCGTCGTCCCGCTCAGGAACAAGGTCGAAAAAGGGCTCGACCTCACCCAGCCGATCAGAGAGGCGACGGTAGCGCTGGGATCCGGGATCGACAGCCCCCCTTTGTATCAATCATTTGGATTTTCGGCGTTGAAGCTATTGAGAGGATGCGCGTTACTTCTAAGTGCATGTCCCCAAAACACCAATACCCACGCCTTGAACGGATACGAATCAACCATCCGTGAAACATGAAGATGTTAGCCGCACGCGATGAGTCGTGGATTTTCGCACCAAATGGTGCTATATGAGCTACTCATCTACGGGGGCTGGAACATGCGATCAACCATAAATATCGACGACAATCTTATGGAACGGGCCAAGTCCCTCACGGGCACCAAGGAAACAGCAGCTCTCGTGCGGCAAGCGCTGGAGACACTCGTGCGTGTGGAATCCGGCAAACGGCTGATCGCGCTTGGCGGCTCTATGCCTGAGGCTGAAGCGTCGCCTCGCCGACGGAGCGACGTGGCAAAGTGATCCTGGTAGACACCTCGATCTGGATAAATCATTTTCGATACGATGACTCAGAACTACGAAAAATCATCAATGATGACCAGTTGCTCTGCCACCCATTCGTTGTGGGCGAATTGGCGCTCGGCAGCTTAAGAGAGAGGGCTGCAGTTTTAGAATTCCTAGCAGCTCAACGCGAGGCGCTAATCGCGACCCATGCAGAAGTAATGACGATCATTGATCGTCATTCGATATTCAGCATGGGGATTGGTTACACAGATGCGCATTTACTTACTTCAACGTTGCTCGACCGGCGATCAAGCTTGTGGACAAGAGATAAGCGCCTAGCGGCCGCAGCACAAAAAGTTGGTGTGGCACTTTACACGCACGCGCAAGCCTCTCGTTAGCCCAGCAACGCAGGACGCCCAGCAATATTGTGGCTCTTGAACGGATTCGAACCGTCGTCCACGCGTCGTGGATTGGCTAAGCATTTTGCGACGCAATTCATTCACACTCGCTGGCGCCGCCCTAACTTGGTTTTGCTGGCTAATCGGAATGATGCGCACCGAAAGAATGATCGACCGAACGGCGGTATAGCTAAGGTCGCCAAGTTGCGGAGAAATCAGCGCGGAGACGTAGAGGAAGGCGCTGCGGATACCGCTGGCTTGTGATCGCACACCGCTTTCAAAAGCGAGATTGTCGTCGCTTGAGCAGTTTTCGAAATATCCGCATATCCTTCTCTATACTGAAGCTTCCCCATAACTGTGCTAGCGAGGCCTGCATCCATTCTCTCGGCGACGGCCAATGCAGCGGCGGCCCTGTTTTTGAATGGCAAGAGAGCTTCGAGAACGTATCCATCGCCGCATGCCTTGGCGATGCACGCGATATCGAACATGTCACGTGGCTGAAGAGAGGATCCTCGATAGTGAACCTTCTTCGCGATGATTTCGCCCGGGGTCTCAAGGTCAACTTGGATTCCACGTACTGCGACGCGGGATGTTGGATCGTTGGTTAGACTTGGAGCACAAATGAAGTCAATTTCACCGATGCCCGCGAACACGATTTTCAACGCATGCGTCCCGTCCGAAACATATTCATCTGGGTTCACCTGCAGGGTATAGCCCTGTGTTGTCGGGTTCAGATATGGGAGGACCTGCGGATCATCGACGAAAATGTCGATATCGAAGCTTTCACGATGGTTTATCTGGAGCATAAGGGCGGTGCCACCCCCGAAAGTCCAGCTATCGAGGAGTTTAAAAGAAGAGTTCGCCTGATTGATAATTGACGCAGCCTGGTCGAAAAGGCTTTCCCATTGGCTCATCAGGACAACCCTCAGGCGGCTAGGGCGAGGGGATATCCAGCTAGCTGCGAGAATTTCTGGGCAATCTCGGATGCTGTACCGTGGTCGATTTCCATCTCATCCAGAAACTGGTGCTGGAGCTCGGCTTTCACTTCGGAATAGAATGAGAATGCCGAAGCATCGAAATTCTCAACGCTCGCAAAATCCGAAATCTTCGAAGCGAGTTGCTCAGCCGAAAGGTTCGTCCCGTAAGGGGCGTTCACCGTCGACAGTACCTTAATCGCAACGCTAGACATCGTTATCACCACCAATTTTCAATAAGTTATGTAATACATACCCGCCAAAAACGCAAGAAACACAGCAGACGCAGGCATGCAACGGCATTAATCCGGCTTATTCCAGTTCTTGTAACAAGAGCAGACGAAGCTGCGGCGTTTTTCTTCCCGGTGCATGTCTACTACACCGGGAAGAGGCATTTTGCGGCTCAGAGGCCGGCGCGCGCAAAACCGTGTTCAACGAGCCGGTCGATTACCTCAGGATAGCTGACGCCGCTTGCCGCCATCGCCTTCGCATACATGCTGATATCGGTGAACCCCGGAATGGTGTTCACCTCGTTGACCAAAAAAGCCATGTCCTCGGTCAGGAAGAAATCGACGCGCGCCATACCGTCGCAACCGAGCGCCCGGAAGGCGAGTGCTGCCGTCTCGCGGATCTTCGTCTCAACCTCTGGCGGAAGCTCTGCCGGAACCGTCAGCGCCGCGCCATCGTCGTCGATATATTTCGCATCGTAGCTATAGAAGCCATGGCTTTCGGCCGGGATGATCTCACCCGGGCGAGAGACGAACAGGCCACCCTTGGCGTCCTCGAGCACGCTGCACTCGATCTCGCGGCCGCGGATGAATTCCTCGGCAAGCAGCTTGCGGTCATGCTTGAAGCCCTCCGCGAGCGCCGGCGCAAATTCCTGGTTGCCGGAAACCTTGCGCACGCCGACCGAAGACCCCTGACGCGCCGGCTTAACGAACAGCGGCAAACCCAACGCGATCTCAAGCGTGTCGAAGGACGGCACCCGATCCGCATGCACGGTAACAGCACGCGCCACCGGCAACCCCGCCGCCCGCAGCAGCTGCTTGGCGATATCCTTGTCAAGCGCTGTCGCTGAACCCAGGATGCCGCAGCCAACCAGTGGCACGCGGGCCACCTCCGCCAGTCCCTGCACGGAACCATCCTCGCCGAAAATACCATGCAGAACCGGGAACAGAATATCGATCTTCCCGGCATCGCTCATCCTGCCGCCGTCGATGGCGATCATCCGCCCACGCCCGCCGGGCACCAATGCGATTTCGGTGCCGTTTGCCGGCCTGGCGAGCACGCCATTTTCGAAATGGCTGAGCAGCCACTCGCCTTCCCGCGTCACGAAGATCGGCACCGCCTCGTATTTCGAGGGCTCCAGTGCGCCCACGACATTCGTCGCCGACATGACGGAGACGTCGTGTTCGGCCGAGCGGCCGCCGAAGAGAACGGCGATGCGCAGCTTGCCGCGGGAAGATGTCATGAAAACCCCCAAAATAATCTCGTGTCTAAATAGTCTAAATAGATGTCAGAAGCCGATCGCGATGCCGCGATTGGCAAAGAAGCGGTCGAATATGGCAAGCGGTAGCAGCACATCCGCCTGGCTCGCAGCATCATGACCGGATGGATTGTGGAAACGGACCGTATCAGCCGAGGCTGCCGTCACCAGAATGAGATGCCCGCCTTTTGAGGGCGGCATGCGTTCCGGCCAGCGTATGCCGCTATTGACCGAGGCGATGAAGAACGGGCGTTCAGCGAGCAGACCGGGGATGCTCTCTGTTGCGACACCCGTCATCGTTTCTGCCGAGAGCCCGAAGCGCTCGCCCACATAGGTCACGAAGGGCGCATAGATCAGTCCCTTGATCGAAGCATCCAGCTCGTTGACGACATAGCCGCCATAGGCGGTGCAGGCACGGGCGAGAGCAAGCGTCGGAAGCAGGTCGCCGCGCGCTGCCAGGATCATCTTCAGGCAGGCCATGCCGCAGACATTGACCGCCCAGCGCGCGTATTCCTCGATCGTCTCGGCACCCGATTGCCGCCAGAGCGGATCGCGCAGCAGCGCCGCAGATCCTTCGGCAAGCACGGGCAATGTCATCTCCGGTGTTTCCCACTGACTGAAATAAGGAACGACGCCTGATGATAAGGGCATGGCAAAAATCTCCTGAGCGGTATACTCGTATACGAGGTTGCTTGGCATGATCAAGATGATTGCTGTCTCGGAGAAGGTTGGCCATGAACGATTTCGTCGCAATAAATGTTGAAACCATCCGGCCGGAGACCGTGGCGGATCGTATCGCAAGGGTTCTCAGGGAAGCGATTTCCGGTGGAGAGCTTCGCAGTGGCGTCGCGCTCCGACAAGACGAGCTGGCCGCACGATTTGGGTTCAGCCGCATGCCTGTGCGTGATGCCTTGAGGCTTCTGGAAAGCGAGGGCCTCGTAACCATTCACCCGACAAAGGGGGCCTTCGTGGCAAGAATAGATGCCAAGGAGATTGCGGAGATCTATTCCATTCGCTCGCTACTGGAGACGGAAGCCTTGCGCCTGTCATATGTAGGGCTGACGACAGCCGATTTGGACAGGGCGGCAACATTTCTCGCCCAGATCGACGCTGAGAAGGATGTGGGACGTTGGGGGACGCTGAATAAGCAGTTCCACATGACACTTTACGGCGCCTGCCAAAATGAGCGGCTCATCGGCCTTATCGCTACCCACCATGATGCAGCCGACCGCTACGTACGTGTATTGCTATCCAGCTTGGACTATGGGCAGCAATCGCAGGGGGAGCACCGTGCTCTACTAAAGGCTTGCAGAGATCGGAATATCGACGCTGCAAGTACAATTTTGCAGCGTCATTTGCTTGAAGGAAGTCGCAAGCTCAGCGCGGCCGCCCAGTCGAGCTAAGCGGCTCGCCGGTTCAGCGTTTGGCCATGCCTTAAATGGCAACGGACGGTGGCCGACGTCAGCTTTCTGGCCGAGACGAGCGAAAGTTCGTTTGTCCTGGGAGATCCGCTGTCGTTGAGACGGGTGACAGGCATATTGCTCTTGATGAGAGGTGAATCGCTGACCCCCACACTGCAGACGTAGGAATCTACCCTGACAGACCGTTGCGCTATCACGAACTCTTCGGAAGTTTCGTCTTAAAACTATCTTTCGCTTCGGCTGAAAGTGGACAAAGAGTGATTTTAGCTTAACGTCGCGAACCAATCGGGCGGGCTCAAGGTGGATTAGGCGTGGGCTTCTTCGGGGCATTTGATATGCCGCATCACGGTTTTCAACCTCACCCGGATTGTCGCCAATAGGTTGGGGGCCATCGCCCGCGCGGATTATCTCATGCCAGCTGGAACGATGTAACAATGCATGTGCTTCTTTAGAGTGATACGGTGCCAGCCGTCTTGGACCTCGTACCCCCCGGTGATCGATGACAATATTTACCGTCCGACACGTCACGTCCTATCGTTATAAACGGCCGGTTGAGTTCGGAGAGCACAGACTTTTGTTCAGACCGAGAGACAGTTTCGATCAGACGCTGTTGAGCTCCCACCTCCTCATTGACCCGGGACCGGACTATCTTCGTTGGATCCATGATGTGTTCGGAAACTGCGTCGCAGTGATCGGATTTGCTCAACCCTCACGAGAGCTCCGCTTCGAAACCGTCATTCGCCTTGACCATACACCCTATGTCGCAATTGATCTGCAAATCGATCAGGAAGCTTTGACTTACCCGTTTTCATATGATCCAGACGAAGCGCTGGATCTGGAACGAACCATCCAGCGCCACTACGCTGATCCACATGATCAGGTCGGTAAATGGGCGCGCCAATTCGTGCGAATCGGGCAACCCACTGAAACCGGGCACCTGCTGATGACGTTGTGCTACGCCATCCATGAAAGTTTCATCTATGCCCGACGACAAGAGCATGGAACGCAAGCGCCGACCGAGACGCTGCAGCTTCGAAAGGGAACCTGCCGCGACTTCGCGCTACTTATGATGGAGGCCGCTCGATCACTTGGGTTCGCGGCCAGGTTCGTCACGGGCTATATCTACGTTCCAGACCGAGACGGATCCACCACCCTTGGCGGCGGTTCCACCCATGCGTGGTGCCAGATCTATTTGCCAGGCGCCGGTTGGGCTGAGTTCGACCCAACCAACGGTATCGTGGGCAACCATGATCTTATCCGTGTTGGGGTGGCGCGGGATCCGAAGCAGGCAGTTCCTTTGTGGGGAAGTTACGACGGAACAGCTGCTGACTACGAGGGCATGTCAGTCCAGGTCAACGTCACAACGGATGATCGCATCGAAACTGTGCTCAACTGATCGGAACGCATTGCCTATTCCGGCGTTTGCCGCCCAAGCTAGTCTCACGGCAATTCGCCGGCGCAACCGAATTTTATGATGAAGATACCTGGACCGGGTGAACCGACACTTCTTCGCGCCTGCGCCGAACATGCACGATGTTGATTAGTGATAATGTGTGCTCCTATCCGAGCGGCGACACACGAGCTAACAAACTTGGCAATAGCAGCTTTCCCTCACGGTAGGTGTACGGCGAGACTCAGGAATCGATACCTTATCTGTAGGTTGCGTTGAGTTTCACATGCTGCCGGAAAACGCGTCTGAATTCGCGGTAACTCTCAAACCCAAGAGAGATCGCCAACCGAACCACCGTCGACTGGGTGACGGAACAACAAACAGCAAGCGAATTTGCTGTCCCGAAGGCGACGACTTCCGGGCAGGCGACTGCAGTTCGCGCTACTCTCTCTTGATGGCTCGATAGCCTCAAGCTTTTGACCGCAAGCATGTTTCTCAAATCAGATACTGTTTTGGGCTTCTGAACTGTTGATTTCGTTGCCATGACGATTGTCGTTCGCACCGCCGATGCGTTTCTGAGCGGCTGATTTTTCCAATACCTATGTGATGGCAGGGGCACTATCGGCCCCTGCCATCTATGCCTTCAACTCACAGGAACCGGCTGTTTTTTCGACACGGATTCAATCGCAGCAAGTGCAATCGCCAGAGCGTTGCGAGCATCGGCTCCTGTTGGTGCATTCTGAACAACACCGTTACGAACCGCATCGACAAAGGAAGCAAGCTGCGCCGTATAGGCCTGAACGAAGTGGTCCGTATCGCGCCGCCATGTCTCGTTGGATACGCCAGTAGCGTCGAACAGCGTCATGCTAGAACGTCGCACGTCGCCCATCGCAGCCATTCCGCCGGAGCCGAATACTTCGCCGCGAATATCGTAGCCGTACATTGCAGAGAAGTTTGCTTCCGCAACCGCGATCGAGCCGTTGTCAAAACGAATATTGACGACGGCGGTATCGAGGAAGCCTGTATTGCGTGCGTCCGAGCGAACCAGCGCGTCTGCCATTGCAAACACTTCGACAGGCTTTGCGCCGGGGTTCAACCAGAGCAGGGTGTCGAAGTCGTGGATCAACGTTTCATAAAAGATGGTCCACAAAGGAATTCTGTCTGGGTCGCCGCCGAACGGACCAGGATCACGCGTTAGCGACCGGATGAGTTGAACCGCGCCGACCTTTCCGGCATCGATCGCTTCGCGGCCTTCGGCAAATGCCTGGTCCCAGCGACGATTAAAACCGACCTGCAGCGGAACGCCTGCGGCCTTGGCGGCGGCAATGCCGCGGTCCGCATCTTCAAGCGTGAGCGCCATTGGCTTCTCGCAGAATATCGCTTTGCCGGCCTCCGCAGCCTGCTCGAGGATATTGGTGTGAAAGCGTGCGGGTGTCGCAATGATGACCGCATCCAGACCGGGGTGAGAAAGCAGTTCTGCAACGTCGGTGTAAGAAGCGTCGGCGCCCAGCCTCTCCGCAAGCTTTCCAGCGGCTCCGGGGGCGGGGTCGGCGACGGCTATCAGCTCCGCGTCCACAAGCCTTTTTGCGACGCTCTCACCATGAAACGAACCGATGCGCCCTGCCCCGATAAGTCCGACGTTGACTGTTTTGACCTTGGTCATGATTTTTAGTCCTGTTTTTGAAATCAGAGAGTGAAGGCTTCGCGGAAGGCAGCAAGCGCGGTGTCAGCATCTCCGGATGCCCATGCTTCCATCCCGATCGGGCCGGAGTAGCCCATGTGGCTCAGGGCTCTTGCGATCCCCTTCCAGTTCACTTCGCCGGTGCCCGGCTCAAATCGCCCGGGTACATCGGCCACCTGAATCTCACCGATCCACGGCAGGCTCCTGCGGCAAAGTTCGATCAGGTTCCCCTCACCGATCTGCGCGTGGTAAAGGTCCAGGTTCAAACGCAGGCGCGGGTGGTCGATGCTCGATACGAGTGCCAACGTGTCTTCGGCGCGCCCGAACGGAACGCCGGGGTGATCGACGGGAAGATTGAGGTTTTCCAGCGTGAAAACCACGTTTTCTTCTTCCGCGAGGTCGACGATTCGGCGTAGCGTATCCTGAGCCTTCAGCCACATGGCTCCCGTGACGACCTCGACAGGCTGAATCGGTAGTCCACGATCCCCGAGGCCAGTGCCGTGAAGGTTGAGGCGCTGCACGCCAAGACGTTTACCGATCTGAGCTGTTTCGCGCGCGGTTCTCAAAAGTTCGGCTGCACCTTCTTCATCCGTAAGACGCCCGGTCAGGTAACCGTTCATAATTGTGAAGGTCGCACCTGTGGCTTCGAGCTTGGCGATGTCGTGCTCTGGCCAATTCCAGAGGCCCACGCCAAATCCCTGCTCCTTCAATCGGGAAGCGCGCCATTCGATAGGCTTGTCCCGCCACAGCATCTCCGCGCAGGCGGCTAACGGAAACGGGGTGTTATTCGTACTGCTCATTTGGGGTGGTTCCCTGGATTTTGGATATGACTGTCCCAAGGCCCGGCGAACGCGCCGGGCCAAAATTCATGTTTCCAAGTGTCTTCAAATGGTGCCGCCCAGCTCCGCGGAGATCGACTGGAGTTCTTTGCCGCCGGCCATCAGGTTCTGCAGGCCATCGAGGCTGATTTCATGTTTGGCAAATGTGCCAAGCGTCTTTCCCCTGTTCAGAGCTGTAAAACGGTTGCCGACGGCAAAAGCGTGTCGGACGTTGTGCGTAATGAAAATCACGCCCAGACCTTTGCGACGAACCTGATCGATGTACTTCAGGACCATCGAGGTTTGTGCAACACCGAGTGCAGATGTCGGTTCATCGAGAATGAGGACTTTCGCCCCGAAATACACGGCGCGTGCGATCGCCACGCATTGACGTTCGCCACCGGAGAGCGTGCCGACGGCCTGCCCGGGTTCACGAACATCGATGCCGATTCTCTTCATTTCTTCGCTGGTCACGCGATCCGCGAATTCCATGTCCATGTATTTGAACGGACCGAAACCCTTCAACGGCTCGCGACCCATGAAGAAGTTTCTTGTGACAGACATCAGCGGGATCATCGCCAGATCTTGGTAGACGGTAGCAATCCCCGCATCGAGCGCATCTCTTGGCCCGGTAAAGAGATGTTGTTTCCCCTCGACGAGGAAGTCGCCGGATGTCGGTCTGTGAACGCCGGAAAGAGTATTGATCAGAGTTGATTTTCCGGCTCCGTTATCTCCGAGGAGGCACAGAACCTCTCCTGCGTGAACACTCAGCGAAACGCCGTTGAGTGCGATAATCGAGCCGAAGTGCTTTACGAGGTTCTTGACCTCGACGAGTGGTGTCTGGCTCGTGCTCATCAGCGTTCTCCCGTCACACGCTTGCGAATGATGTTGTTGAAAATAACCGCAATCAGCAGCATCCCGCCGAGGAAGACGAGGTACCAATCCTGGTCGATTGACGTGTAGGTGAGACCGATCAAGACCATGCCAAAGACGATCGATCCGAAGAACGCACCGATTGCCGAACCATATCCTCCAGTCAGGAGACATCCGCCGATGACGGCCGCAATGATGGCTTCGAACTCCTTCTGAAATCCCCGTCGTGCGTCCGTTGAACCCGCATCAAGCACGGTGAGGATCGCGACAAGAGTGGCGCACATGGCGGTAACAATGAAAAGGGTGGTCTTTACGCGCGCGACGGGAACACCCGACTTGCGAGCTGCCTTCGGGTCGCCTCCGGATGCAAAGATCCAGTTTCCAAACCTCGTGCGCAGCAGAACCCAGGTCGCGACGAGTGCAATCAGCACAAACCAGAGAATTTCTACGGGGATACCGGGGACTTTCGGCGTTCCATTGGGGAAGGTCTCGATGACGCCTGCACTGCCAAGCCACGTGAAGAGGCCCGGGAAGGCATCGCCTGAGAACAGCGGCGCAAGGGGACTGTCCGCCACAGCTTCCCTCATGCCGCGAAGCTGTGTTGAACCGCCGCTCGCCCACTTCAGTCCGACGAGCGTGAGGCCACGAAGAATGAAGAGAAACGCAAGCGTTACTATAAACGATGGAAGTCCGGTGCGCATGGTGAGCTGGGCGTTGGTGACACCGATGACCACGGCGAAAGCAAGCGCGATCAGGATCGCGACGCTGAGCGGCAGATTAAGGACCACAAGGGCCGTGCCAAAAACTAGCCCTGCGAACGCGACCATCGAGCCGATCGACAGATCGAACTCGCCGCCGATCATCAAGAGTGCCGCGCCAGCCGCAAGAATCCCCAGTTGAGCAGCTGGCGCCATGAAGTTTACAACGCCTGCAAGTGTGAACATGGCGGGGTTTGCGGTCAGCATGAAGAATGTTGTGACGAGCACCAGTCCTGCGACTGCGCCGAGTTCCGGACGTCGCGCGAGCGCGGTCAATGTCGAAACCTTTTTCAGGCGCTCGTCGGATCGAGTCGGGGACCCGTTCTGTTCGTTGGCCAGCGTCATGGTCGTACCTCAGATGTCAGTTGTTTACGTGCGCCATCGGCTGCCGTTCACGCTTCACGCGGATCCGGATGTCGGGCGATGAGGGCAGCCCCCGTTGGAGGTGCGGGAGCTGCCGGATGGGTCCCGCTCAGCGGATACCCTGGGAGGATTTCTCAATCACCGAAGCGGCGGTATCCTTCTCGACAAAGCTCGGACCCGAGGCAACGTTTCCAGCAGGAATCGTGCCATATCTTGCATTCAGCGCGAGGAATGTGACTGGCAGATATCCCTGGAGATAGGGTTGCTGATCCACGGCAAAAAGCGCCTTGCCTTCCGAAACAGCCTTCAGGAAATTGGCCGAGAGATCGAAAGAAGCGACCTTGACCTTGTCGCCATTGCCCATCTTCTCGACAACAGCAACCGCTCGCTCACCGACGAGCGGTGCCGACAGGCCAAGCACGACATCGACAGAAGAATCCGAGGTTAAAGCAGCCTGGATCTTTGATTCAATTTCCGCCGGGTCGGCGGACGTCGGCAGGACCGTTACCTTTCCACCTTCGAAGCCCTTGGCGGTACCTGCGCAGCGCTGGTCAAGGGCGGCATTTCCCACCTCCTGGTTTACGCACAGCACATGCTTCATGCCGAGAGACTTGAGTTTTTCGCCGACCTTGGCCCCTGCGGTAAGTTCGTCCTGGCCAACATGAAGCTTGATGCCAAGCTTTTCCGTTGCGGCAATGCCGGAGTTCATGGAAATGACGGGGATACCGGCCGCGATGGCCTTGGCAATCGCCGGGCCTAGCGCATCCGGATCGGGATTGGAAATTACAATGCCCGCCGGGTTTTGATTGACTGCGGCCTCAATGAGCTGAGCCATTGCGACCATATCGAAAGTCTCGGGTGCCCGGTAGTCAACCTTGGCATTGATGTCCTTGCCGGCCTGCATCATTCCGTTTTTCACGATCGACCAGAAGGGGTCAGAAGCTTGTCCATGAGTGACCGCGATGATGCTGGGCTGCTCCTCGGCTTTGACGCTAACCGACCAAGCGCCAATCAGTGACACGGCAATAGCCGCAGAAGCGAAATTCTTCCAAATGGATTTCATTTTTTTCCTCCTCAATGTCACCCACTCCTCTGAGTGACGAATTCGAATGCTACCGGGTGCAAATGTGTTTGCTACCGGGTGCAAGCAGGTGCATGTTATGTCAGAATGCGTTAAAAGCAAGCATTCATTTCACTGAATCAAAAAAATGGAATTTATGTTCCATTACCGGAGAGTTTATGCGGAAGAGAGCAACGGCGAAACAAGTGGCAGATGCGGCGGGAGTCTCCAAGTGGACCGTGATACGCGCTTTCACGCCGGGAGCTTCGATTACCGACGAAAGCAAGCGGAAGGTACTGGAGACCGCTGCAGCTTTGAACTACACGCCGAACCTTCTTGCACGAAGCCTCGCCACCAACTCGACGGGTCAGATCGCTGTCTTCGTGGATGACTTTTCCAACCCGCAAAAACTCCCTTTCCTTGAGGCGCTTACCGAGAAGCTCCAGGCCGCAGGCCTGGTCGTGATGCTGATCAATATCAATAGCCACTTTAACCATGTGAACGCACTTCTCCATGCGGACCAGCGTCAGGTCGATGCCATCATTCTGTTTGGTACAGCGTTTCGCGACGAAACCCTGACAGACCTGCAGCACGGACGCGGCATGCCGCCTATGTTCGTGCTTGCACGTGACAGTCAGATCGACGGCGTGCCAGCGGTTGTCTGCGACGCGGAACTTGCTCTCAGGGAGATCGTCGACCACCTTCATGCGCAGGGATACAAGCGCCCGGGCTTCATGAGCGGTGCTGCCGCTTTGTCCACGGCTTTAAAAAGAAGCCATTACTTCACGGAGTTCTGGGCAGAAAAAGGCATCCAAAACATCGTCCAAATGAGCGCGGAAAAATACAGTCTGGACGCTGGTGCGGCCTCGGTGAGGAAGTACTTAAGCGAGACTTCACCGCAAGATCGCGTCGATGTGCTAATGTGCGAAAACGACATTCTGGCGATGGGCGCAATGGATGAGATCCGGGCAAACTTTCGCCTTCAAGTTCCCGAAGATATTGCGATAGTGGGTTTCGACAACTACGAGATATCCGGTTCGTTCGGATACGGCATTACCACCTATGAGCAACCGCGCGACGAAATGATTGATGCAATTCTGAGTATGATCAAGGGGAGTTCGGCTTTGAAGACGGTAACTCTTCGGGGAGAGCTTGTCGTTCGACGCTCAACTTAAACGCTGTCGACTGATCACAGTTGACTATTCTTTAGGACCATCCGATCGGAACGTCACAAAGTCGCGGCGAAGCTTGGATGTCATCCGAACTGGATTTCATCAACGAGGCAGGCATGCAGTGTGCGTACCGACCGCATTGGACGGAATCGAACCGTAAGCACTGTTCGTTGGGAACAGCATTGCGGCACGATGCCAACTGGTGCGCGGATTTGACCCGTCATCGGGGACTGATATACTCCCCTTCGGCTCTTACGGCCAGTATGCAACACCAATCGTGCGAAGCGGCAAGAATGCACCCCGCGCTATGTCACCGCGATTCGTTGAACAAAATCCAGAAAAGCCTGCACCTTGGCCGGCGGCATGTGGCGTGACGGATGATAGGCGTAAAGTGGAAACCGCTCGCCCGACCATTCCGTCAGGATCGTCGTGAGCGCCCCGCTCTCAAGCCACTCGTCGAGGCCGATGGCAAAACTCTGGAATATGCCTTGCCCTGCGAGACAGGCCGCGACCGCAGCGGAGGGATCGTCCATGACCAACCGCCCGGCCACCTTGATCTCGATGGCGCCGTTATTCCCCTGGAATTCCCAGGTGAACGGTCGCCCGGTCTGCGGGTCGCGAAAGAGAATACAATCGTGGCGCATCAGGTCGTGGGGCGTGACTGGAACTCCGTGACGCTCGAGATAGCCTGGTGCGGCACAGGTCAGCACCGGTACGTCCAGCAGTTTGCGCGCGATCAGCGAGGATTCGTCCGGCGGACCAAAACGCACGGCGACATCAGCGCCACTCATCATCTCTTCGCGGTAGTTGCTGGTTGTCAGATCGAGCGTCAGGGCGGGATAGAGCGCTAGAAACTCACCGATCCTCGGCGCCAGCACCATGCGCGCGAACCAGGGATCGATCGAAACCCTGATCCGCCCGCCGACGAACGCCGCCGAACCGGCTGCTTCGGAGGCCGCCTCCTCCAGCCCGGCCAGCAACGGCATTATCCTGGCATGGAAGCGGACGCCCTCTTCCGTCAGCGTAACCTTACGCGGGCTGCGGTCGAACAACCTGACGCCGACGCGTTGCTCGAGTCGCGCTACCGCACGACTGACCCCCGATGGCGTGAGGCCGAGAACATCCGCGGCGCGCACGAAATTGCCCGCTTCCATCACCGCCCCGAAAACGCCGACCCCGGTCAGCAGCCGCGTGTCGAAACTCATGCACCTCTCCGCCGCAAGGTCGGTCTTCGCCGACCGTCTTCTCATGATGATTTGAAGTCATCTTATCCTTGATTTTAATGCGCGTGAATCATCTTTCTTCATCCCGTAAATAGTTACTTAGCGCCCGGGCGGCGCCAGCGGCATGCCGGAACCGTGGAAATCTCCGACCTTGCAGAGAAGGACTTCATGCATGAATGCGATCTCACGCAGAAACCTGTTGGCGCGCGGCGGCCTCTTTCTGGCAGCCGGCACCGCCGCTGCAAATACGCCGGCTCATGCGCTGGCAGCCAAACCGCAAGCGCGGTCCGGAAATTTCAAACCGATCGACATGGCGATGGAGCAGGCCGTTCGGGACGGAACAGTGGCAGGAGTCGTTGCCACAGCCGCAGGACCGGACGGCATGATCTATGAAGGGACCTTCGGAAAGGCCAATACAGTGACCGGAGCGACAATGCGCGCCGATACGGTGTTCTGGCTGTTGTCGATGACGAAGGCCTTCACCGCCACGGCCTGCATGCAACTCATCGAGCAGGGTAAGATTGATCCCGAGGACGATGCGGCGAAACATTTGCCGGAACTCGCCAATCCCATGGTGTTGGAGGGTTTCGACGGCGATGGCCAGCCGCGCCTGCGCCCGGCCAAGCGGGCCATCAAGGTGCGGCACCTGCTCACCCACACCTCCGGCTATACCTATTCGATCTGGAGCGATGCGCTGACCCGCTATCAGCAGGTTACAGGAATGCCGGACATAGCAACCTGCAAAAACGGTGCTTTCCTGGCACCGCTCGAGTTCGATCCCGGCGATCGCTGGCAATACGGCATCAGCATGGACTGGATCGGAAAGCTGGTGGAGGCGGTGAGCGACCAGTCGCTGGAGGTCTATTTCCGCGAAAACATCTTCGATCCGCTCGGCATGACCGATTCAGGCTTCCTGATCGGCAGCAAGCAGAAGGCCAGGGTCGCCACCTTCCACAACAGGAACGCGGACGGCGGACTGACGCCCGCGCCCTTCGAGATGCCACAACGGCCGGAATTCTTCATGGGCGGCGGCGGCGCCTTCAGCACGCCACGCGACTACATGGCCTTCCTGCGGATGCTGTTGAACGGCGGCTCCCATAAGGGCGTGCGCGTGCTGAAGCCGGAAACGGTCACGTCGATGATGCGAAACCAAATCGGCGACCTCGACGTGCGCGCCATGACGACGGCCCAACCCGCCTATTCGCAGAGCTTCGACCAGTTTCCCGGTGAACCCCACAAATGGGGATACTCGTTCGACATCAATACGCTGCCCGGTCCGAACGGTCGGTCGGTCGGCAGCATTTCCTGGGCTGGCCTGCTCAACTGCTATTTCTGGCTCGACCCGGCCCGGCAGGTGACCGGCGCCATCTTCACCCAGCTTCTCCCATTCCACGACGAAAATGTCGTGCAGCTCTACGGCACATTCGAGCGCTCTCTCTACGACGGCCTCGCCTGATCCATTTCCAACCTCAAAACCAGGAGACATATCATGTATGCGATTACAGGAATTACCGGCAAGGTCGGCGGCGCGCTTGCGGACGCCCTGATCGAAGCCGGAGAACCGGTCCGCGCGGTGCTGCGCGATCCCGCCAAGGCGGAAATCTGGTGCAAGCGCGGTTGCGAAATCGCCTTTGCCGACATGGGCGACGCAACAAAGCTCGCCAACGCGTTCAAGGGCGCCAAGGGCGTCTTCATCCTACCGCCGTCGGACTTCGATCCGGCGCCCGGCTATCCGGAAGCGGCAAAGCAGAATGAGGCGCTGACGACCGCTCTCCTTGCTGCCCGCCCGGAAAGGGTCGTCTGCCTCTCGACCATCGGCGCCGACGCGGAAGTCGACAATTTGTTGTGCCAGCGGACGATGCTGGAAAAAGCCCTCGGCGACCTCGATCTTCACGTCACCTTCCTGCGGCCTGGCTGGTTCATGGAAAATGCGGTCTGGGACGTGGTCGCGGCGCGCGACGAAGGCGTGCTCCACAGCTTCCTCCAGCCTGCCGACAAGACTTTCGCCATGGTGTCGACGCAGGATATCGGCCGGCTTGCTGCAGATCTTATCCGCGAGCAATGGATCGGCAAGCGGGTGGTGGAACTGGAAGGCCCGGCACGGGTCTCCCCCAACGATCTCGCCAATGCCTTCGCGATAGTGCTCGGGCATCCGGTACGGGTGGAGATCGTCCCGCGGGAACGCTGGGACGGCCTATTCCGTGCCCAGGGTACGCGTCACCCGCAGCCGCGCATGCGTATGCTCGACGGTTTCAACGAAGGCTGGATCGACTTCAAAGCCGACGGCGGAAACCGTGTCAGGGGCAAGACGTCGCTTGAGCAGGTGATCGAAGCGCTGGTCCGGCAAGCAGCGGCGAGCGAGACCGCGTGAACCCGCCGGGAGAACGGGCGGCGGACGGCTTCTGCCTCTGCCGTCGCGTCCCTCGCAACTCGAAAGGATTGATCATGGAAACGATTGAGACTCACGGTGTCGCTATCCCCAGGTTAGGACTGGGGACTTTCAGGATGCCGGGCGATGCCGCCCGACCGGTGATCGAAAGTGGGCTTGAACTCGGCTTTCGCCACATCGATACCGCCGCCATGTACGACAATGAAGCCTCCGTCGGCGCGGCGCTCACGGCCTCCGGCATAAACCGCGCTGACCTCTTCGTTACCACCAAGGTCTGGCACGACAAGCTCTCCCCCGATGCCCTGCGACGGTCCTTCGACACGAGCCTCGGCAAGCTTCGCCTCGACCATATCGATCTCTTCCTCGTGCATTGGCCATCAGCGAAGATGAACATAAGCGCCACGCTCGACGCCATCACCAAACTGAAAGAGGAAGGGTTGGCGCGCGCCATCGGCGTTTGCAACTTCAACCTGCCCATGATCCGGCATGCGATCGAGGAAATCGGCGCCCCCATCGCCGTTCATCAAGTGGAATATCATCCGTTCCTGTCGCAGACGCCGATGCTGGATTACCTTCGCCGCAGAGGTATTCCGATGACCGCCTATGCGCCGCTTGCGCAAGGCCGGGCGGCAAAGGAGTCCGTTCTCGCTAGGATCGGTGAGAAGCACAGCGCCACCGCAGCCCAGATCGCCATAGCCTGGCTTCTGGATCAGGAAAACGTCATCGCTATCCCCAAAGCCGCTCGCTCGTCCAGCCAGCGAGCCAATCTCGATGCGCTCAATATTCACCTCGACGAGGAGGACCGCGCGGCTATCGCGGCTCTGCCGAAGGACGTGCGCTACGTTGATCCACCTTTTGCTCCAGACTGGGAGGCTGCAACGCTCTGAAATGGGGGGTCCTTAATCTCGGGCTACGCTCAGGATGCCTCTCGATCTAGCCGAGCAACGTGCGCTGGTTGGAGCCAAGACTATTGGCAGGAACAACCGAAATGGGGCGCGCATAGCTGCCTAAGCCTTCGCAGATTGTAATGCTGTCGCCTTGATGAGATTCGCACTTACGACCAATATGTTATAAATTCGGCGAAGGGGTTGGTTAGAAAGAATCTCCCGCCCAATCTTCATGGCCGTGCCTTATGCGGATGACGAATACGCTCCCGTCTTCAATGATGCGGTACACGACAGGGTGAGCCTTGAAAGGATGGATCCTGACAGGAGGATAAATCTCATAGCGTTCGCATGCCATTCTTGGGTTGGTGGCGATGAGTTCGAGCAAGGCAAAAAGCTCATCGTGATATTGTCTCGCGACTGGTGCTCCGAAGATGCGGATGCCTTCTTCTGCAATGGAAATAATATCCTCTTCCGCTTGGACAGATAGGCTAAATGGCATTAAGCGCGTCCGCGGCTGATGTCAGCTCGAGAAGTGGCTAAAGCAAACAACTCTTCCGTTGAACGGCTCCCAACTCCGCTTCTGATCCCGTCGTCGACAAATCGCTGCATCTCGGCAATCTTATCCGTACGCGCTTGGTCTCTGCGGATCAGGTCCCGGACATAATCGCTCGCATTCGAGTATCGACCAGTTTTGGCCTGTGCTTCAACCCAATCTTTCATGAGGTCTGGCAGGGATACATTCATCGTCGCCATTCGAGTCTCCCTAATGCCTCAACATACTCGCTGATGGCAAAGTTTGTTAAACTAATGATGAGCTCGCAATTACAGCTCTTGATGGGAACCGAACGCTGCACCCATAATTCGGCTAAGCTGCTATTTGGCGTATCATTAATCCTCCTCTGGACGCTTCTCAGGCATCAGTGAGGGGTCCGCCAGTACACGAAATAGTCATACGTCCTCGGGATAGAGACGAGGGAAAAGGGTATCGAGCGCTTGGACTGGAAAGCGCAGCGACACAGGCCCCTTTTCGGTAACTGACGCAAGCAGGCCCTCATCCGTCAGCGCCTTTAGAACGCGCCGCGCCGATCGATCTGGCAGGCCAGTGATACGCGAAGCCTCTCCCCGCTCAAATTCTCCGCGCACAAGGGCTTCCTGAAGTAAGGGCGCGCACTCGTCAGGCAAAGTTTCCTGACGATAGACATAACGCTTGAGGCGTCCCCCTAGTGTTTTGAGGTCAAACAGGCTGTCCATGTATTCGAGCTGATCGAGACACACGCGCAGAAACCAACTGGTGAACAGTTCCAGTCCCTTGAGCGACAGGTTGCCCCGTCCATCGCGGTCGCCCTGACGTGGCTCGTCTGCCCAAGCCATATGCTGCTTATATTCGGCGCGTCCTTCAGGCCCCCCCGCCAAGCCTCGAGCCAAGCCGCGGGAAATTGACCAGAGACCATGAGCTCCCACTCCGGCCGCTTGTGCCATCGCATGACTCATCAAACGGCTAACTCGGCCGTTGCCGTCTGGAAACGGATGGATGTAGTTGAAACGGTGATGCGCGGTCGCCATCGCAAAAAGGCGGGCGCTACGGCTGCTCCCAACTGCCATCATCGCTTCTCCTGGAGCCGGCTGGAAGGCGAACCGCTGATGGAAGTAGGCCATGAAATCGGGCACGCGATCGCTCGCGGGAGGCAAATGTCTGCCGACCTCGACGTCCTGCTCCTCCCCTCGCCGCCATTCGCCGGGCGTCATAAAAAAGCTGTGGTGGTTACCGACAATCGTCAGCATCTTTACTGTTGCGCCATCATAAAAGGCGCGGTGAAGATAGCGGATGAATTCTATCGATGCAGGATCAGGCAACATCCCTGCCGCCTCTCGCTCGTCGATCTCCTGCTGAACACGATAGTGGGCGACGGCTTCGATCTTGAGGTCGCGCCGATCGTCCTCGGGCTTAATTCCCTGCAGGGCCTGCTCGATCTCACGTGGCCGGGTGTTGTGGCCTTCGATCAGATTACTATAGTAGGTGTTCATGATCCTGACGGTGCGGGCCAGTTGGGCTGCGGTTTCAGGATGGAGAGCCCGGCCAAGTCGTTCGGCCCTAGCGACAATCTCAAGCGAAAGGTCCAGCAGTTCGCCACTGGGATGCTCGATACGCGCCGGTTCGATGCGGGTAGATGCTTCTTCGACAGTCATTTTGGCCGATATCCAGTTTCCTTATATCATTTATATATATGGGATTTTTGTCGATATACCATCACATTTGGCCGATCTTTTGGCCGATGTTGTCGTGAGTACTATAGCCCCGTCATCAAGACATGACCCACCCAATCACCAAAAAGAACTCGGGCAATGACACTCGGTTAGTCTTCCCTGGCAAATCTTTGCGAACTTCTGGCCTTTCCACTGCGATGTTCATATTAGTTTACCCGCCTTGAAAGGATATGAACCAGCGACCCCGCTAATCAATTTTCCTCGGTTGGGAGATTGTCTTACCAAAGCAATTTCTTGGCACGATTTGAATGAGATCGACCAGCCTCTTCATCTCATCGCGCCAGCTAGCATCACTGATTGAAGCGCCGTGCGGAGATTAAGTACGATAAAATCCGCATAATTGCGGAGATTAAACTTGCTATTCTCCGCATCCAATACCCCTCTTGTTCCCAATTTGGGAATGTGGTAGACAAAGATTATGCAGATCATCGCCAAGTCTACATTGAGACAATTCTGGGAGCTTCACACTCACGCCGAGACGCCCCTAAAAACGTGGCACGCGATGGTCAGCAAGGCCGAATGGACGACGCCGGCCGATGTGAAGGCAACATTTGGCGCGACGGTAGATTTCGTTTCCGACAATCGCATCATTTTCGACATATCGGGCAACAAATACCGGCTCATTGTCCACGTCGCCTACCCCTACAAACGAGTGCTGATCAAGTTCATTGGCACTCACAAGGAATATGACCAGATTAACCCGGAGACAGTGTAATGGACAACATCCGCGCCATCAGAAACGATGATGACCTCGCATGGGCCATTGCAGAGGTCAGCCAGTATTTCGATAACCCGCCCGATCCTTTCAGTCCCGATGGTATGCGCTTCGATGTCCTTTCCGATCTCATCGAAGCGTACGAAGACAAGCACTACCCCATCGATGCACCCGAGCCGATTGAACTTATCAAGGCCCACATGGAGCTGACAGGACGCAGCCAGAGTGACCTCGCGACGCTGTTCGCTTCTCGTTCTCGTGCATCCGAAGTGCTGAACAAAAAGCGTGCTCTGACTGTCGAAATGATTCACCGGCTGCACAAGGAATGGGGAATTCCTGCCGATTGCCTTGTTGAGCCTTATCATCTTGACGGTCCGGAACTGAAGTACGCCAGGCGACGTCACCATTGAGCCAATTTAGCGGCCTTGTTCTCCAGCGATAAACTCCATAGCCATCATCGATACCACCTTCAGCTTCTGCTCTGCGTCCGAGGCTTCAAATGCCTGATCAAGCATGTCGACGGCATTCTGGAAGCGATCCAATTCGCGGTCAAAAACATCCGCCTGCGTGGCCTCGCCATAATGCAGATCGGCAAACTCCTGGGCTGCCACCGCAAGAATGAAATAGCCAGCAGCCCGCTCGGGATCCTCCAGCGCGGCCTTCCGGGCCACGGTTGCGGCGCTATGATAAGCCCGAGAGCCGTTACCTTTTTCCCGGATGATATCGGTAATCATTTTAAACATGGGTTTCTTCGCCTTTTCTTTTTCCCGAGGGGAGGGCTCCCTCGAAGGTAATGCAACCGGGTTGACCAGAAACTGATAGAGAATGTCCGTCGCGACGTCGAAATCTTCCATTGTCATCGCTTCCTTCGGATTATGAGATCCGTTGCGATTGCGGATAAAGATCATACCGGATGGAATTCCCGCTTCCGAGAACACCGCCGCATCATGGCCGCCACCTGATGCAAGCAGGCAAACGGGTGAACCTGTCGCCCTCGTGGCCTCCTCCAGATGAGCGATGAGTTTCTCATCGCAGATCGCCGGGCTCGTCCATAAAGCTTCACCGGTGTCGAAACGAACCGCGCGCTCGCGCTCGATGCGAGCGATCTGGGCAAGAACAAACGAATGCATGCTGTTAAGCATCCCGCTATCCTGGCTGCGAATATCCAGACTGAACTCTATAAAATCGGGGATCCGGGTCAATGCATGTTTCTGTTGATCTGTCGAAACCATACCACTGGTTATGACGAGATCACGGCCGGCGGCGACAAATTCATGCCAGGCGGCATCAAGAACGTTGAGGAGTTCCGCCATGGCGAGCACCGCGTCATGTCTATAAGCGAGGGGAACCGCCCCGGAATGACCCGCCTCGCCATAACAAGCGATTTTTCTGTATCGAAAATTACCGCGTATTCCCGACACGATCCCGGTCGGTAGATTGCGCTCTACTAGAACAGGACCCTGCTCGATGTGGACCTCGAGATAGGCGCTCACACATTTCGCGTCGATAATCGGTCTGCCGGCACGGATCGGCTCCATGTCGATGCCTGCGGCTTCCATATGGTTGGAAAGCGTCCGTCCGTCACCTCGATGTCTTGCGGCAAGTTCCTCCGGTGAAAGTACGCCAAGAAGAGCTTTGGACCCCACGTAACAAGGACCAAACCACGCGCTTTCCTCGCCGCGCATGGCAATGACCTTTACCGGCTGGGAGAAGCTGTTGCCTTCTCGCCTGGCACGAACCAAGCACATGATACCTGACAGAACCCCGGCCAGTCCGTCGAAATTCCCTCCGCGAGGAACGCTGTCGACATGTGAACCACATAATACAAAGCGATCGGCCGTGTGATGTTCGGGTAGCGAGAATACGACGTTGCGACCTTGATCCCAAACAGCGGCCAGCCCTTCAGCACGGGCAAAATCCATCAGGAACTGCAGCGTACCAGTTTCGACATCGGAGAACGCGGGTCGACTGACGCCTTCGAGATCAGCGGATTGTTTGGCGACCTGCCTGAACAGATGGACGGCTGTGCCGGACAGGTCGTTGATTTCGTCCGTGTTCGCAAGGCTCGCAGACATCAGGTATACTCCGCAAGAGCGATTGTTTCTCTGGCAAGTTTTGCAGTGCCGATTAATGCATCCACACTGGCGAGGCCGCGGGCAATGAGCACAGCTTCGAGCTCACAAACAAGACGCGGCATGGTATTGGGGCTGATGAAAGTGGCGGTGCCCACCTGCACGGCACGTGCGCCGGCCATCAGATATTCGATGACGTCATCAACCGTAGAGATGCCCCCGCAACCGATTACAGGGATGGAAACCGCGTTAGCGCATTGATACGTCATGCGCAGCGTGATTGGTTTTATGGCCGGGCCGGACAGGCCGCCCATAACATTTCCAAGCCGGATCTCGCCGGTGCGGCTGTCAATGGCCATCGCGAGCATGGTGTTGGCCGCGACGAGTGCGTTGGCACCTGCCGCTTCGGCCGCCTGCGCCACCTCCACCACTTCACCTGTATTAGGCGAAAGCTTCGCCCAGAGAGGCAGATCCGTTGCGTCACGGATTTTCCGAATCACGTTTTCGGTCGAACCGGGACGCATGGCGAAGGCCTTGCCGTGATCTTCAATATTGGGACAGGATATATTGACCTCGATCGCGTCAACACCTGGAATGCTGATCTCCTCGGAGAACCGGGCAAAATCGTCGGCCGTTCCCGCAGATATGCTGACGACAAGAGGCGCCTCATACTGCGTGTAGAAAGGAATTGTGTTCCTGACAAACCACTCCGCGCCCTTGCTTGGTATCCCGATTGAGTTCAGCATTGCACCACGGATCTCACAGACACGCGGCACGGGGTTGCCTGAGCGCCTTTCTCGGGTGATGGTCTTGGTCACATGCGCACCAATGCAGTCAAGGTCGAAAACATCCGCCAATTCTTCGGAGAATGTACCGGACGCCGGCATGATCGGGTTCTTTAGCGACAGAGTTCCGATCCGCGTGGAAAGATCCGTCATCACAGCACCTCATCAAGGTCAAAGACAGGACCTTCACGGCAGACCCTGAGATTGACTGCCTCTGCCGAGCGCTTGAAGGGTCGTACACAGGCCTGGCACATGCCAATGCCGCACGCCATGTGCTGCTCCAGTGCAACCTGCCCCCCAATAGCATGCTTGGTAGCGATGTCCTGCACCATGCGCATCAGGCGGGCTGACCCGCAGGTGAAGAGAGAATCGACCTGGTGGCGTTCAACCAGATTATCGATTAGAGGTGTCAGGCTCTCCACACCTGAATTGCTTTCCAGATCGGTAACGGTGATGACTTCCGCGCCATAAGCGCGAAAAAGATCTGTAGACATAAGAAGCTTGGGAGAGCGCGCGCTGCAAATCGCGGTCAGTCGCCGCCCCGTGTACGCACATTCCCTGGCAAGCGGCGCAAGGGTCGCCAGCCCTACACCCCGCGCTAGAAGAAGAGGCCGTTGCCATTCAGCCTTTAATTCGAAACCCTGGCCAATTGGGCCGACGATATCGAGCGTGTCGCCTGCCTTCAGTTCAGACAGCGCACGGGTACCGGCACCAGCCACCTTATAGAGGAAGGCAAGCTCTCCTTCTTCCAGGTCATACGAGTAGATGCTCATCGGTCGACGGAAAAATGGCTGGAATCGATCCGTCTGAGGGCAAAGAATGTGAAAGAACTGGCCCGGCCGGCAATCGAGGACCGAATCGGGGGCCGAGAGCACCACCAGGCGGTACTCGCCGTTTACCGGCTCGTGTCGTTTTATGATCGTCTCGACCTCATGAATGGATCGACGGGGTGGAAGAGGAGCAGAAGCTGAAAAAGCACAAAGACTGGCTGACATGTCGTGAATCCGGGAAAAAAGGGCTACCCTCCAGGGGCCAAGTCCGCTGTTGAGGCAAGCATAGACGGAGAGGAAAGTACGCAGACGGAAAACACCGTCATCGCGCGACCAGAACCCAGATCAGCGTCGGGCCATAAGGCAACAAAGTGTCATGTGCACTCCTGCGTTCAAAAACAAAACATGTCCCTCAACGCACAAAAAGTCAATAAGATTCTCAAAATTGAGATTTATCGCATTAATAATCAGACGGGAGCGGGTTTACCGACAACTTCGGCACGAATTTGTCGAGCGGGGACGCGCTGTTAGCCGCCCGACGCCGGAATTACTTCGGTCAAAAACACGTTATTGATACACGTCTCACCTTTGAGAACATCGCTTGCTTTGTGAAACTTTTTGTGGAACCTTTATATTCACGCGACTAAAACTGACAGGCAGGGAAGGCAGTCGGGCGACGCCGGTTTCTTGTTCGGGATACGGAGAATGAGGGTGACGCAATCCGGGCCGATGATCGATATCGCAGGTATCCACAAGACGTTTGTCGCTGACCACGGGACAGTGACTGCGCTGGAGCCGTTAACCATTGACGTCAGGCCAGGCGAATTCATCTCGATCGTTGGGCCTTCAGGCTGCGGGAAATCGACGCTCCTCCGGCTGATTTCCGGTCTTGACCAGCCAAGCGGCGGCACCATAAGGCTCGACACTGCCGGCCATAAGCGTCCGGTAGGCTTCGTTTTTCAGGAGCCGATTCTTCTTCCCTGGAAAACGACCCTCGAAAACGTCCGTTTTCCCCTCGACACCGCCGGGGTTTCTCGCGCTGCGGCGGACAGGATAGCACTCGATCTGATCAAAATGGTGGGCCTTTTCGGCTTCGAGGGCGCTTTGCCGCGCGAGCTGTCGGGTGGAATGCGTCAGCGCGCGGCAATCGCCCGTTCGTTATCGGATGATCCACCGATCCTGTTGATGGACGAGCCGTTCTCCGCGGTCGATCTACTGACACGAGACACGCTGAACGACGAACTGCTGCGGATCTGGCAGGCCACCGGAAAAACGATCCTGCTGGTTACCCACAGCGTCGAAGAAGCCGTCTATCTCGCTGACCGGGTCATGGTGATGACCGCGCGCCCGGGCAAACTGAAATCTATCCATGAGGTCAATCTCGCGCGACCACGCGGCGAAGAAACCAAACTCGACCCCGCCTACCACTCACTCGTCGCCCGGCTTCGCCGCGATTTACGTACGCCTGGCGAAACCCCTGACGGGAAGCCGCAATAATGGCGAGGCACTTCACCGCCTGTCTCGATTATATCCTGTCACTGGCAGCGCTGCTTGCACTCTGGTGGCTTGCTACTGGTCCGATGGCAATGCCTGCCTATCTTCTGCCCTCTCCGGCGCGCACCTGGGGTGCACTGGTCGCCATTGCGAGCAACGGTGATCTCTGGCTGCATCTCGGCTTCACCATCCAAAACATCGTGCTCGGGCTCTTCCTGGGCCTGATCGCCGGCATCGCTCTGGCCTACGCGATGACGCGTTTTCCGAAACTCTCGGTCTGGCTTGACGGCCCGCTCGTCATCCTTCAGACAGCACCTAAAATTGCGCTCGCGCCCCTGTTCATCGTGTGGTTCGGCTTTGGGGTTCTGTCCAAAATAATCCTTGTCTTCTCGCTTGTGTTCTTTCCGGTCTTTATTGGTGCCCTGTCAGGGTTCCGAACGCTCGATCCAAAAATGAGGGACCTAGCGACACTTCTGGGTCTCGGCAAAATCCAGCGGTTTATGCAGATCGAATTTCCGTCGGCCCTGCCGGAGATCTTCGTCGGCCTGAAGATCGGCGCGGTCCAGGCGCTGGTTGGTGCGGTGCTGGCCGAGTGGATGTCGGGAAAGCTCGGACTTGGATACCTGATGACCTATGCCGCCGCTACCTACAAGACGCCGCTGCTCTTTGCTGCCGTTCTGCTGACCGTCGCACTCGGTCTTGTGATGCATGTCGTCTTGTCCTCGCTGGAAAACCGGCTTCTCTCGTGGAAGGGGGCGAGGAAATGACAAGCGCCGCCTTTCCCTGGAAGAACGGCAGGCCGCCGCATCTGCCCTGCGGGCCCGGCGACATTGCAGAAAATGTTCTAACGCCTGGCGATCCGGACCGTGTCCATTTGCTCGCCGACATGATGGAGGACGTGACCGATTTCGGCCGCAAGCGGGAGTTTGCAGTCATAACCGGCACCTACGAGGGCCGGAGACTGACCATATGCTCCACCGGCATCGGCGGTCCCTCGACTGAAATCGCCCTGGTGGAACTTGCCATGCTCGGCGCCAGGAAGGTCGTGCGCATCGGAGGCATGTCGGCGCTGGCGGCGCAATATTCGCCCGGCTCTTTCGTCGCAGTAAACCAAGCTGTAGGCGATACCGGCTCTGCGCGCACCTACCGCATGGCTGGCGGCGAGGCCAAGGCGTCCTCGCGTATCGTTACCGGCCTGGTCGATGCGGCCTCCGAACTTGGCATCACCTGTCGCACCGGCATGGTCGCGTCGACCGACAGCTATTATTTGGGCCAGGACCGCCGCTACCGGCCTGTCGACGACGGTCGGGACGTGTGTGGAAATTTCGTCGGCCACTTCCAGGCTCTGGGTGCGATTGGCGTCGAAATGGAAAGCGAGATCCTTTTGACAGTCGGAAGTGCAATCGGACTCGAAACCGCTTGCCTCCTTGGAATTCACGGAAATCGCGCCACAGATGAATGGCTCGACGATTACGAGCCCACCCAGCGAAATCTTCTGCGCATTGCGGGACGCGCTTTCTCCAGACCGTAAACAACCGAGGGGTCAAACGATGTTCAAAATTTCCAGCGCGGCCGCGGCCGGTCTTATTGCTGTTTCAATTTCGCCACTTGTTGCCATGACGGCGAGCGCTGCAGACAAGGTGATACTTCAGATCGACGGTGCTGCCGCACCGTTTTACGCCCCCCTTTACGCAGGTGTGGAGAACGGGATTTTCGAAAAAAACGGAATCAAGGTTGAATTCATTTACGCCGCTGCGGCTGACATTCTCACCAACATTGCTGCCGGGAATGTCGATTTTGGCTTTCCGAATGGTGATGCGGTCGTTGCCGCTGTGGCTAACGGTCTGCCCGTCAAGGTGATCCACACCACATATCAGCGCGGCATCGGCGCGCTGTTGGCGAAGGAAGAGAGCGGAATCAGATCTTACGCGGACCTGAAAGGCAAGAGGGTCGCCGTCACCAGCCTTGCCAGCCCGAACTACCTCCAGCTTCAGGTTGGTTTGCAACACGCCGGCCTGACACTTGACGACGTTTCCGTCGAAGTCGTGGCGACAGGAGCGATCGTCCAGTCGCTGCAGGCTGATCAGGTCGATGCCATAGTCTTTTCCGAACTGCGAAAATACAACCTGGAAGCCGACGGCTCCAAGGTCACCTTGATTCTATCCAACGACTTCCTGCCCTCCTTTGGCAATGTCGTTGTTACCAGCGACAGCAAACTTTCGGAAAACGCCGATCTTGCCAGGCGCTTCACCACCGCAATCACCCAGTCGTACCAATGGGTAATAGACGGCCACGTGTCTGAGGCACTTGATATCGCGCTTGAAAAATACGCGCCAACCTGGCCCAGGGATCAAAAGCCCATGTTGACCACGGCGTTTGAACAGACATTCGTGCCCTCCGTCTGGCAGAGCACCCTTACCAGGGACAAGGGTCTTGGCGCGGCCGACATGGCGGGCTGGCAGAAGAATGCCGACATCCTGGCGCAATACAAGGTGATCGACACTCCTCCCAAGGCTGCGGATTTCGTTATCGACCCCTATTCGATCGGCCAATAAGGATGCTTCTGCGTGGCGTGGCGGGTCTGACCGCAACCTTCTTTCTGTGGACGGCAATCATCTATCTCTTCGACGTGCCGGCGTTTCTTTTGCCGGAGCCCGTCGAAGTATTCCACAGGTTCGCTTTCCTGTACAAAAACGCCAGCCTCGGCCGGCATATATGGGTGACGCTGTCTGAAATTGTCGCGGGGTTCATGCTCGGCACGCTTGCCGGCGTCTTCGCCGGCGTAGTCTTTGTCCGACTGCCCCGGGTCGAACGTTTTGCCACGCCGCTCGTTCTGCTCCTGCAGACAGCTCCAAAAATTGCAGTCGCCCCGCTTTTACTTTTGTGGCTGGGTATCGGGCCGGCCCCGAAGATCGTTCTGATCGCGATCGTCACGTTCTTTCCGGTCATGTCCGGCGTGATGACCGGCCTGCGCTATGGGGAAAGCAGCTTCCGTGATCTCGCAACGGTGCTCAGGTTAAGCCCATGGCAGCGGTTCCGCCACATTGAATTGCCAACTGCGTTACCGTCGGTCCTCGCAGGCATGGCAGTCGCCACAACGCTTGCCATAACGGCAGCTGTCATCGGCGAACTGATGGGCGCAAATGAAGGGATCGGCTATCTTCTGTCATCGGGTCAGGAAAACAGCGACACATCCGTTGTCATCGGCATGGTCATGCTTCTGTCACTGATCGGCTGGGCCTTTTATGAGGCTGTCGAATTGATGAGACGCCGCCTGGTTGGCAGGTTCCAGTCACCCTGAGGCACACGGTGTTCTGCCGTCTTCCTTCGCGGATTCTGACTGCCGGGATGTACGAAGGGGTCGGCGAAACGAAAACCACCGATGACGGGCACCCATGCGTGGGCGGGTGAACTGATAGCGGACAAGACCAGTCCGGTTCCCATCACCAGACACGGTCCGTTGCTGCGGACTCTCACATCCGCGTTTATCCCGCCATTTGCAAGTTCAGTCAGAAGCCGCCTGGAACAGCAGTCTGGCGCTGTGGTCCAGTCGATTGCCACGCTGGCGTCCGATGGCGATGACATTTCTATGGACCGTTGGTGCTGATCGCAGACCGATGCAGCATCCGGCGTGACGGCTTGTGGCTATAACGCCTTTTCCCCGATCGTCGCGTTTCGTGCGATCCTGTTGCCAGTCATACGTTCTGGGCGAGGAATTCCCGCACCGAACGCGTGCCGTTGTTGAAAAGCAGCCGCCGGAATTCGAACTCCAGGACCGTCTGCGGGTCGTGGAAAGGTTCTCGCATGAATTCCTCCTGCGTCAGGCGCAGAGCTTCTTCAGCCGAGTAGAAAATATCGCCGCTGGCGTTTAGGAGCGCTGTATTCGCCTCGTAGATTTTGGTCATCAATTCACAGGCTGCAAGCACTGCTGCCTTCCTGTCGGATATTGCACTGCCTGCGGAGCCGTACCAGGCTATAACTTCCTGACCCAGGGGACGCAACGGTTCCGGCAGGCGCTTGAGGTTTTGCATGACCCATTTGGGCTTGGCGTTGGTGCTCCCGGCGAGATGGCAAAGTCCAGCCGCCTGATCCATCAAAAACATGGTACAGACGAGGAGGCTGGTATCGAAGTCGCCGGAACCCCATGTCCCCATCAAGTCCTTGAATTCGGGATAGCCACCGGTCCGATTACGGTATTGGACGAAGGAGAGTTTTTCCCAGAAGTCTGTCGGAAACAGTTGCGCAAACTCGCTGCTGCCCGTGACCGTGATGCCGACCTGCATCTTGTGCAGCGCATCTTCGGACGAAAGGGGAAGCTTTTTGCGCAAGGTCTTTGTTCCCCGACGCGCCAACTGGTAAAGTGCCAGAACATCATCCTTCATCGCCTCGACCTCGGCTCGGGTATAATATTCGACGTCAAAAGCCACGCCATCTTCACGAATGTAGTCGACGAAAGTGCGCAATCCGCCGTTCTGCTCAATGAAGAAACTGTGATCGCCAGTGTGCCGGACCGGCGGAAGCTCGTCGCATATGACGTAGACGTCGATGTCAGAGTGCTTGTTCCCGATACCCTCCACCAGCGTCCCCGACAAAACGACGATATCGCCCTCAGCTGGCCGGCAGCGGGCCAGGATTTCATCGCGATCAATCCGCAGGTGGCCGTTTAAAAACGAGAATGTCGATGGTGTGGCCGGCATAAGATTCATTTGACACCTGCTAGGGTTACGATTGCGAATAAAGTATCATTATTTATACTTTTCTCATTGTCAACCGTCCGCCACAACCGTGGGATGGGCGCGCAAGAGGTTCAAAGTAACGTCGGAACACGCCATGAAATGCAGTATTGCAGTACTTTTTTTGTCAAAACGCCGTATCTCTGAGGTATGGAGGGAAACCGCGGCGCCGCGCTGCCGACGCTTAAAAATATATATTGCGTGATCAATCTCAGTAATATATCAATTTTGAGACTTTTCCACAATATGAGGAGGCGCGCGCCTTTGATTTCCCGATATTTTACGGCGATAACGCTTGCTGGCGTCACCCGAGGCCTCTGGGTGATTACCCTCGGATGGTCATCGGCACTGATCGGGGGATCGGTAGCTCTCGTGGGCATAGCTTTTCTGGTTGGTCATCTCATGAACGTGATCCTGGCACCAAGTGTCGGAGCCTTGATCGACCGGCGCAGCAGAAAACGGTTGGCGATATTCGGACAGACGTTGTTCGGATGCGCGATGGCAACGCCCTGGTTTGCACATTTGCTCGGTTACGCGCCGTCCTATGCGATGCTTCTTCTCATCGCCGCGTGCATTGCCGCAGCGGCGCTTGTCCAAGGCGGAGCCCTCGACGCTATTCAGAAGTCCATCGTCGACAAGGGCGACATTAAGCGTACAAATGCAATTGCCAACGGTCTGCGGCAGGGATCGATGATTGCAGGGGCGGGCCTTGGAGGGGTCGTTCTGATGTGGCTGCCGATCCATGCGGGTTTCATCGTCGGTTCCGCTCTATGCGCCCTCGTCGTAGTCTGCCTGCTCGGCCTGCCGGACGCAAATCCACCGGTCAGTGCGCGGAAAAGCTATTTAGCGCAGATGGGGGAAGGCTATCGGTTCTTCCTGCGCAAGCCGGAACTTGGCCGGCTGGCTCTTCTGATTGGCTTAAGCACTTCTGTCGGTCAGTTGTCGAATGTTATGCTCCCGCTTCTGGTGCAAAACGAACTTAACGGCGGCAGCGAGCTATATGGGCTGATTGATGCACTTTGGTCAGTCGGCGGCATCGCCGCCGCGGCCTGCGTCGCGCGTTTGTTGAGACGGTCCGGCCTGGGTGGCTTCGAGTATCTTTCCATCGTCGCCCTGGGGCTTTTCACCGCCATCGTATCGTTTTCACTGAACTCCATGTCGGTCGCGGGTCTGTATCTTCTGATGGGCTTTGCATTCTCGTTCTCGAAGATCCTGTGCGACGGGAGAATGATCGAGCTAGCTGACATGGAATCGATCGGCAGGGTTCGCACATATACCCAGGCGGTCACCAGCGCCTTTGGACTGATAGTATTTTCAATGCCGGCGCTGACGGGGGTGGAAAGCGTACGAACCCATTATGTCTTCTGGGGGCTGGGTGTCGTCGTAATTGCAGCAGCAATTTATCTCACCACCAATTTTGCCTGCGCAGCCGTCGGGCAAGCAACCACGGAAAGAGACGCGCATGACTAAAACTCATTCCTTCACCTGGGCGCAATCACGCTGGCCTGGAAGGTTAATCGCAGTCGAGGGCTTCGACGGCGCAGGCAAAACGACACAGATCGAACTTCTGCACAGACGGCTCGCTGAACTCGGCCATAATGTCGTCCTGACCCGACAGCCATCCGACTGGTATCGCCAGAGCGAACTTGTCCAGCAGTTCCTGAACAGTGGCGGCACGCCGGAAACCGTCCGCGCACTCGCTTTGTTTGCGGCAGCAGACAGGGTGCGGCACTGCAGCAACGTCATAATACCTGCACTTGCCCGTGGCCAGACAGTCATCAGCGACCGCTATGTATTCTCTTCTGTTGCCTTTTTTTGGAGCAGGGGGATCGACCCGGAGTTCATCCGGACGATCAATCAGGGGATTCCCCGGCCAGACTGTGCGATCTATCTCGACGTCAAAGCAGAGATTGTCAGGGAACGGCTGCTGGCGCGCGATGGTGACAAGCTGAAGCACGAAGAAAGTTCAATCGAGACCATCAACCGCGTTATGGATAACTTCAGGAGCCTGGGCCCCGAGCTGAACATAGTGGCGGCACAAGCGGAAAGGGAAGAGGTGTTCCGTGAGATATGGCAGCTGGTTGCGCCCGATTAAGACGTGACGACAAGACGGCCCGCGCCTGCCGGCGCCACCGGTTTGCGCATCTGAAGCACTTCCCGGAAAACGCCTCTCGCTCCCGATGTTCGCCATACACAACCGAGGCGTCCTGCCGGCATTTTCTGTAGACAAACGTACCTGAGACGCAACGACCCAGTCTGGAGGAACGGCCTGAAAGTCGAGAGGCATGATATCCATGCCTTCGCGCCCCTGGTCTCCCGCCTTGGCGGCGTGGTTTTCCCGCCGCCGTAGTGCGGGACAGTACGCTTCCCGACCGTCAGAAATCGCGGCAAGCGCCAGACTGCACTGCAACGCCCCGCATAGAGTACACAAGGCTTGAAAAAAGCTCTCTCAGAGACCGGGAACCGGTACCATTTCCGGCGGCGCGACTGAACCGAGATCCGCCATTTCATCGGTGATCAGGCGGCTCAGTCGCTTGATGCCTTCCCGCGCGCGCTCCGGTGGGCAGGAGGTGAAGCAGAGGCGAAGCGTATTCCGGCCCGAACCATCGGGGTGGAAGGGGCGACCAGGAACAAAAGCTACGCCTTGGAGAGCAATAGCCTTGGCAAGCAGAGCATTGGCGTCGAGACCGTCCGGCAGCGTCAGCCACACGAACATCCCGCCCTCCGGTTTCTGCCAGCAGACCTTGTCGGGCATGTATTGCTCGAGCGCACTGATCAGATTGTCGCGTCTTTGCCGATAGGCCTGCCGCGAGGCAAGCACACGCTCGTCAAACATTTCAGCGGCAACGCGGTGCATTACCATCTGGTTGATCGTTGAACTGTTGAGGTCGCTGGACTGCTTCAGCAACACCAGCTTCTGGATGAGGGGGGTTGCAGCACATATCCAGCCGATCCGCATGCCGGGAGTCATTGTCTTGGAGAAACTGCCGCAATAGACAACAAGAGAGTTTTCGATCGAGCCACATTCCTCGATGTCGAGCTGCATGATTGAAGGAAGCGTGCTTCCTTCGTATCGTAACGCGCTGTAGGCCGCGTCCTCTACCAGGGGAATGTCATTATCGCGTGCAAGGGCAAGCAGCCGACGCCGCGCGCATGTTCCCATCGTTTCACCCGTCGGGTTCGAGAAGTCCGGATTGGCATAGATGAGCTTCAAGGGACTGGCGTCTGGGCTCGGGCGCCCTGCAGCTTTCCCTTTCGCGTCGAAAAAGCAGTAGTCGGGTTCATACGCGTCGAAGATTTGCAGTGCACCGAGGTAGCTCGGTTTTGAGATCGCAACAGAATTGCCTTTTTCGAGAAAGAGACGAGAAAGAAATTCGATGGCCTGCTGCGCTCCCGACGTAATCAGGATGTTGTCTGAACTGCAGATGACGCCCTGTCGGTGCATGAAACCGGCGATCCAGCGTCGCAGCGGCAGATAGCCTTCACTGGCGCAATATTGCAGGGAGACCTGCGGGCAATCCCGAAGGTATTTCTGATAGCCGTCAAGAAACTGTGGGGAGGCAAAAAGATCAGCGTCAGGAAATCCACCCGCGAAGGAAATGATATTGGGATTTCCCAGCAAAGCGAACAGATCCCGAATCTCCGATGCGTGCATGTTCCTGGCTCTGTCCGCGAACCGCTTTTCCCAGGTTTGTGTTTGAGGGGATATCGATTTTTCGTTCGTCATAAATTTCTCCCGGTTCAGGATGCGCTGGCCACGGGTACTGCGGTCACGTGACGGACAATTTCATGAATGACGTCCTCGCAAGACGACGGTTTCCGCACGATCCCGCCAAACGGCGAATGGATTTCGCTATAGGAAGGAACGTCCGGTCTGGTGGGTTGCGCGTTGATCAGGCACCGGACGAACTGGTCGTCAAAGGTCTGCCTGACCGAGCCGCAATCGAGGTTCGCGCCATAAGGAAAGAGGAACCACCCAAACATGTCTTGGGCGCCCCGGCCGAGGACAACGTTTGCAGTTTCGCCAACTGCGCAACGCAAATCCGCGTGGTGGAGATTGACTCCGGTCTTTAACTCGAAGGCTTCGGCGATATAGGCGCCGCCGATGCGACCTGCGAATTCCAGAAAATGTGGTTGACCATTGCAGTCAACAATCATTTCGAGGTGAAACCCACCGTTGGAATAATTGAGCAGGCGGGAAAGCTCCGTTACAGCCGTTCTCGCCCATTCGGGATTTTCGATTTGCGTTGAGCCAAGGGCTGAGCCAGCCGCATAGGAAAAACACGTATTGACGTATTTCGACGCTTGCAGGATGTCCAGCTTTCCCCCCTGCAAAAGCCCGTCAAGATGAAGGATGTCGCCGGGGATATATTCTTCGACGAGCCAGTCTGTCTCACGAATGGTTTCGACGCGGGCATCAAGTTCATTTCGTGAACCGATCCAGATACCGTTGCTGGCTGCATCCAGTCGCGGCTTGAGCACCAGTGTCTGATGGAGCGGTATCCGGCCACTCGCGCGCTTGTATTTTGCAAGCGACCAGAATGCGGGCTGCCTGACGGTTGATCCACGGACTGACATTCGCATTGTCAGTTTGTCGCGGATCGGGAGCACCTTTGCGACCGTGTCGCCGGGAATATTGAACCGTTCACGGATTTGGGCGGCGAGAATGAGGTCACGCTCACCGCGTGCAACCAGGCAGTCGCAATTCGCGCATGCCTCTTCTATCACTGCCGGTAGCGCATCCGGATCAAGGTCGGACAGTTTTGCGGTGATGATTCGTGCTCGCACAGGCGACACCCCGTCGAGGAACTGACCGATATAGGTCACCTCATGCATATCGTGGTCGATTACCTGATCGTACCCGATGCGCTCCGGATCAACCCGGTTGAGTATTACAATTCTGGCCAAATGCCCTCTCCTGTTCTTTGCTCAAATACCGATCCGAATGTTTTTGGACGCCTGCTTCCAAAGGGCTGCTCTTCGATCTCCCAGATCCACGGGGCGGAAATGGCGAAAGAGCCGCACTTCCTCCGCAGCGGTCGCTCAATGGCGAACTTGATCGTGATATTTTCTGACATTAGTACATTTATTGAGACACGCAAGATGCTAAATCTAGCGCTAACGGCGCTTAAAGTCCTGTCAGACGAAAAATAAAACTTTCAATAATATCTATATTTAACATTTACTTAGATATAAACTCCGCAGGGATCATCCGGCGTTCGGATTTAAAAACGCCGATTTTAGCTTGAGTTTTTTATGAAAATAATCTCATTATTAAGACGAAATGACGACAAAGGGTATTCATGTCATCCGCTAACTTTTCCTCACGCTTTATGCGAACCGCTCAAAAGGCGTCACCACTCTGCGTCGGGTTCGACCCGTCAACCACGGTTCTTCAATCGTGGGGGCTTGCGCCCGATGCACAGGGAGCGGCACAGCTCTGTCGCGTGCTTCTTGACGCCCTTGACGGGCTGGCTGGCATCGTTAAGCCGCAAGTGGCTTTCTTTGAATCCTTTGGGCCCGAAGGTATGCAAGTGCTTGCTCGTTTTATAAGCGAGGCGAAGTCGCGGGACCTGCTGGTTATCGCTGATGCAAAGCGCGGCGATATTGGTTCGAGCATGGAAGCCTACGCGAGCGCATGGCTTGGGCCCGAAAGCGCCTTCGGTGCCGACGCAGTCACCGCCAGTCCTTATCTGGGACCCTCGGCGCTATCGCCCCTGTTTCGGCGAGCGGCTTTGACGGAGACGGCGGTATTTGTGGTGGTCCGCTCGTCCAATCCAGAGGGCGCATCCGTTCAATCCGCCATGACGCAGGGGCGCAGCGTCGCTCTTGATGTCGCAACATCCATCACGGCCTGGAACGACGCCATGGAAAATGAGGGCGATATCGGGCCGGTTGGCGCAGTCGTCGGCGCTACGGGCGGAGCCGAAAGCGCAACACTTCTGAATGCACTGCCCCGATCCCTCTTCCTTTCTCCGGGTATTGGCGCACAGGGGGCAACGATGCAGGACGCGCATAAAATGTTCGGGTCAAGTGCATCGCGTGTAATCCCAACAGTCTCCCGGTCAATCCTTTCGGCAGGACCTGACAGAGACCGGCTTCGCGAGACAATCGAAGGCTTTGCCCGTTCCGCTCGCTTGCTGCAACAGCAGGGGCGCTGATGCCTACACTTTTATCCTTCCCGGAACCCACGGATATTACGGAACTCTTTGTGGTCCGCTCACGGCTGGGCATCGATATCAGCACAACCAATTTTGCCGTTGAAGGACTTGTTCTGAACGATGAAGGGCAAGTGGTTCTCATCAAGAGGGGACCGATGTGCCGCGACAATATTGGCCTCCTTGAGGGGATTGGGGGGCAATGCCACGACGCAGAGCGATTTCGGGACGCATTGCACCGGGAAATTGCAGAAGAAGTCGGAACAGCGGCCATAATTGAAATCGAGCGGTTTTCTCACATGCGCCTCCAGCATGAACGGGAAGGAGCGTCGGGAGCATCTGCGAAGTGGATTGTCGTGTCTTATATCTGCCGCTGGAGCTCCGGTCCCCTGACCGTTACCGAACCGGCAAAAAATAGTGGCTTCCATCTGGTTGATCCGCACGCATTCAGCGCCGCGGATCTCGCACCTTCCGCAAGATTCTCGCTGAACATTTACCGCGCCTCCGCCAGGCAAGTTTCGCCTGATGACGCGACAAGAGATTTACTCACATTGAGGGAGTGACATGGTAAGGCTTGCAACATCGGGTGTTTGTCAATTTTTTCTGTCAAACGGGGAGGAGATCCTCTTCAGGGAGGGCAGCGGTGCGCTCGTTACAGACACCAAGGGCCGCAATTATTACGACTTCATCCTGGGTTTTGGGCCGGTTGTGCTGGGTCATGCGCGGCCTGATTTCACAAGTATTTTCCAGCAGAAAGCGGCTGGCGCAATACACTTCCCGGGTTATGCCGGACAACACGTCGATTTTCTCGAAGCCTTTCTGCCTGAGGCCTATCAAAATCACAGCGTCGGCTACTTCAAGCACTCCTCTGACGCCATGACTGCAGCCGCGCGGCTGGCGTGCAAGAAAACCGGCCGTAAAGGTCTGATCCGATGCGGCTATATAGGCTGGCACGACGCACAGATCGGCAACAGTCCACGATGGCACGAGCGGCTTTCTTCGCCGCACCGCAGTGAAATCCGCCCCAATTCTTTCACTCGCGGGATGAGCGAGAGCGAACCCGTGGTCAACTGGATTGATCTGCGGATTGACAGCCTGAGACAGATTCTTGACGATGCGCCCGATACCTATGCCGCGTTGTTATTTGACGCCTATCAGTTGTCATTGATGTCGCCGGCGGATCTATCCGAAGCGATTGCACTCTGCCGCGATCGTAGTGTTCAGGTCGTGGCGGATGAAACAAAAACCGCAGGACGGGTCTCACCTATGGGAGCGCTCGCCGCAGTCGGTCTTGACGCGGATTACGTCGTGCTTGGCAAGGCAATCGGAAACGGCGCACCGGTCTCTTTGCTTGTCGGCCCGCCATCCATGTCCAGTGATTACCTCGAGGCGAAGATAAGCGGAACCTATTGCAAGGAGCTTTTGGGCGTTTTCGCCGCCTCGGCGACGCATCAGCTCATGGAAGAGCTGCATGGATATTCGATGTTTGGAGAAATTTCCGAGCGCTTCGTCAATGTATTCACCAACGCTGCAGCAAACGTCGGCCTTGGAGACCAGATCTATATCGAGCTGATACTCGGGGGATCGCTGTTTGAATTACGCTTCAGCGAAGACATAGAAAACAATCTCGGTCTGCGGGCGAAGATACCCCGCATCTTTGCCGATCACGGCATATTGCTCCTTCAGGGGCACCCATCCTTCTTCTGTCTTTCCCACGCGGAGATTGACTGGTCCGACCTGTCCGCACGCATCGAGCGGGCTCTGAGGGCATCTTTGCCATTATTCGCCTGATCCAAGAACCGCTTGCAGACCGCCAGTCGGTCATCTGCCTCGTAGGAGTTGCGAATGCCTTTTCCAGACCACATCCATTTTCTCAATCAGGGCGATGAGCCGGGCGACCGGGTGTTCATCAATATCACGACGCGGGGCTGCGGTAGCGGTTGTTCCTATTGCTATATTATCTCCCCGGCGGGGCCCCAGGTGTTCGTCGATGATGCCGCACTTTCCAACAGCGCCGAAGCCTTGCTTCAGTCCCCCTATTTCCGGCCGGGTCGCAACGGCACTATCGTCTCGCTCTGCCCGGATTCCGAACCCTTCAAGGACGAACGATCGACAGAGAAGGTTCTCTGTGTGCTGCGCGCAGTGCTCTCGCTTGGCAATCCGGTACAGATTCCGACGAAGGAAAAGGTTCCGGAGGCTGCGCTGGAGGTGATCAGCACCCATGCCTACCCTAATCAGGTCGTGCTCTTCACCTCTTTCTCGTCACTCGCCAAGGCTGGCAAAATCGAGCCACGGGCTGCCCCTGTCGCCGATCGAATTCGTAATTTCGCCCTGGCGCGCAAGCACGGTGTGTTCGTCTGCATGTATCTGAAGCCATTCCTGCCTGCCACGCTGAAGGACCTGGATCATGTCCTCCAGGTTCTGGAGGCGGAACGGCCCGATGCGATCTGTGTCGGGATGCTCTACACAACGACGCAGCAGCAGGATTCGGCTTATACTCATCCTGTGCACGCCAGTCTCACTGCGCGCCCGCTGGATGACGATTTCAATACCTTCGTCGCCGCCGTAAAGGCACAGGGCCTCGTGCCGCTTTTCCATTCATCCGTGTGCGTCAACGCCTGGGCGCTGGATCGCATCCCTATGCCGCACATATGGAAGGAATATCCGGCGCTGTGCGTCAACTGCCGCAACTGTGAGCGTGATCTACAGGACCGTTTTTCACAGTCAGCTGTTCCCTCCTTCACCTCTCCGCAGCCGGTGTATCATGTCAGTCTACCTTAACAATGCCACCACAGGATATCCAAAGGCCATCTCTGCGGTAGAGGCCTATTCCGCGGCGCTGCAATCGATACCATCGGATGTGCGTCACAGCGCTGAGCCGCAAATCGAACTGGTGCGGGGGCGCATAGGCTCGCTGCTGGGCGTGGACCACACGCATCTCTTCTTCCTTTCGGATGCGACGCTGGCGCTTAATGCCGTAATCCGGGGATACGTCGGCGCGGGAGACCATTGCGTCACCGACAACAGGTCGCACAACGCGGTTCTGAGAACACTCAACGGAATACCGGGCGTCAGTTGGCAGGTTGCTCGGGTTCATGATCTTCACGAGGAACCCGACTTTTCCTTCCTCGACGTCATTGACGAGCCAAAACTGGTTTGCCTGACCCACACCAGTAACGTCACCGGTTCTGTTTATGATGTGACGACGCTCATCAGGCGCATCCGCTCGCGATTTCCGAAAGCGGCTGTGCTCGTGGATGCGTCACAATCGGTCGGCTTTTGCCCCATTGACGATCTGGATGACGCTGACTTCATCGTATTTCCGGCTCACAAGCATCTGCATTCAATGCCTGGTGCGGCCGTGCTTGTGGCACGCCGCAGGCTTGTTCCGTTTATTCTTGGCGGTACCGGCAGCAATTCAGCTGAACTCGCGCTCGGCGATACTGGCAGGAATTTCGTCGAGGTTGGCACACCGAATTTACCGGCGATACTTGCACTGGGCGCAGCACTTGAAGAGCAGAATGACGGTGCTCACGACATTCGCCGTCGGATCGAAAACCTCACCGAGATGCTCTGGAGCGGACTTCAGTCGGTTCCCGGCATCCAGCCTCTCGGGCGGCGACCCTATCAGAAGCGTTCAGGCGTTGTCGCCTGCAAGCTGCCGGGCTCACCGGAAGCTGACTGGATTCCCTTTCTGCGCAGCCAGGACATAATCGCCAGGGGAGGGCTTCACTGTGCCCCGACAATTCACGAAGAACTAGGTCTGGGAAACGTCGGCACCCTCCGCTTCAGCATCAGCCGGTTCACTCGTGAAGACGAGATCCGTAGCGCTGTAGAGGCTGTTCAGATATTTGCGGACTTTGTCGCAGAGGAGACGGGTCGGCCATGACGCTATATCGATCCGATCGCCTTGTAATCGAAGAACCACGCCCCTGCGCAGAGGAGCCCGACCGTATCCACCTGGTAGGCCATCTAAGGTCGACGACACTCGACGAGATCGCCACGCTCCTGCTCGAGGACCGCTGGCGAACCTTGCGACTGAAGCAGCCCGCCGCACTGGTGGCGCACGGCCCGGACGGAGAATTGCTCACGCTGAACGCGGAATGCGAATTCTCGCTCTCGCGGCTGATCGACGCGCAATCCGGCCTTGCATTTTTTCACGATCTGATCACGAGAATGGAGTTGCAATAATGAGCAAGTTTCTGGGAGAAAAACGCACCGGTCTTATATTCGCGGCGGATTTGCCCTCTTTCGATGAGAATGCCCGGGTACTCGATGTCATCAGTGAATATGTCGATGTTATCAAGGTCTGTAACCCTCTGGTAATGCGGGAGGGCGCTGCAACGATCCGCAAACTGGCAGACCGTTACGGGAAGCCTGTGTTTGCTGACCTCAAGGTCGCCGACGTTCCGCATACGAGTGCCCAGATCGTGAAAATCGTGGCGGACAACGGCGGTTCAGCCGTAATGGTGCACGGCTTTGTCGGTCCCGACGGGATTTCGGAATGCATGGAGGCCGCCGGCGATAAGGTAGGCATCATTGTCCAGTTGGAACTGACGAATCCGGGTGGGAAATTATTTACCGCTCCAATTGCCAACGACATGGCCCGGCTTGCAGCTGACATGGGGGTCTACGGCACCCAGGCGCCTGGCAACAGACCCAACAGGATCGCAGAAATCAGAGACATTATTGGTCCCGACCCGGTCATCGTTTGCTGCGGCGTCGGAGCCCAGGGCGGCAAGCACAACGAGGTTATGCAAGCCGGGGGCACCTATTCCATCGTCGGGCGGGCGATCTATAACGCCGAGGATCCCATCCAGGCGGTCACGGCTGTGCTGAACTGACCCTGGAGGCCGTCTCCATTTGTGGACGGCTTCTCCCGTTAACTGCGCGCTCCGGCAGTTACCGGATCTGTCCACAGACCATCAGCCGCCGGAGAACTACAGTGGCTGATGCAAACCACCCCGCGACAGCAACCCGCGCGGGACGCGTCGTCGTCGAAAGACCGGAGGTTCCACTCGACCCTACCGGTCGTCGTCCAAACCGTATTTGGCTATCAGATTATCGATGAAGTCCGCCGCTTCGGTCGCCTTCAGCGCCTGCTCCCACATTTGACGTGAGATGTCCTCATGCAGTCGCACGCCGTCCTGAGAGGTAGTTATCAGACCGACCCCGACGCGAATATTTGGCTGCTCTCCCAAACGGAACGGACTGATCGCCAACACCGAGTGATCGGCCTGACGAAAAATCTGGAAGCTGGTCGAGGGGACCGATTGCGGAAGAATCCCCAGTTGCACCCCCAGGGGCTGCTTTCGAAACAGGCTGCTGATGTGGCGCACTTCCCGGCATGCCATGACACGGCGGCGCCTCTGAACTTCTTCCGGCAAATCCTGGCGACCAATCAGCCCATGGAGAAGGAAACGCTCAAGATCTGAGGAGGCGATCAGGCTAACGAGCAAAGGCCGGCGCAATCGGTAGTTTTTCTTTCGTCCCTTCAACGTATCGATCAACCGGCGGATTGCGTCTTTGGTCGCGTCATCCATGGGAGCTGTATCGAGGAAGACCTCCTGAAGCATCTCATCGTAGACTTCGGAGGTCAGCAGATAAGAGATCGGGCCAAAAAAACCGATGATCTGCTCGCTCTTCTCCTCCAGTTGACGCATGCGCTCAAAGAAGGAGCCGGCGGTGTCAATATATTCGATGTCAACGCCAAGGAGACTCTGGATAGAAACGCCCAACACCTTGGTGATGCTGACGAGCAGCTCTATCTTGAGAATCTCCCCTTTCTCCGCGCGATAAAGGGCGGCACGGGAAATGCCGAGACGTTTCGCCATTTCCTCCGGCGAAAGACCGTGACCGATACGATAGGCCTGCAATCGCGCACCAATCTCCTCGATCCGAATTACATCATCATATGCAGTTTCGTCAGTCATCCTGATGCCGCCGCCAACTTTCAAAGACTAATACATGAGCGATACCGTTCGCATACCGGAAGGATCGGGGCAACATGCCACAATGCCCGCATGGTATTTATACAAATCTAAACTTCTAGACCCCCCGATAAAATACCGCCAAGCAATCGCTCGATGGGACGACCGTTGAACTTTGCAGTGACGGGCAGGCGGGAATTATGCTGCGAAAAAAATCAATGCATCTTCCTGTTGCGCCGAAAACGCCGCATGGGCGGCATCATTTCAGCATTTCGCTCCGCTTGCCAGTCGGGTTCACCCTGCCGCGTTCTGCGGCAGGGTGTCGAATTTGCAGCCGTTGATGCTCGCTCAATCGTCAGGAAAGCTCACGTCCGCGCCGTTCCGGGATCAGGAGCCACATGGCGACCATGTCGAGAATATACAACGTCGCCAACAGCGCGATCGCCAGTTCAAATCCGTAAAACGAAGCAATAGTGCCAACCACGACGGGACCAAATCCACCGACACCGCGTCCGACATTAAAGAGGACATTTTGTGCAGTAGCGCGGGCCGCGGTCGGAAAAAGCTCGCTGATAAGGGCACCGTAACCGCCAAGCATTCCGTTGACGAAGAATCCCATAACTGCACCTGCCACCAGCAATTCATATGGGTCGGTCAATTGCGAGTAGATCACGACCATAACAGCGGCCATGAACATGTACCCGAAGAAGGCAGGACGACGACCGATCCGGTCTGCAATGTGACCAAACATAAAAATGCCCAGCGCCATCCCCGCAATCGTCACGGTCGTCCAGATCGCCGATTGTGTCAGTGCAAAACCAAATCGAGTAGCAAGATAGTTCGGAAGCCAGATCATAACGCCGTAATATCCGAAATTCTGAACTGAGCAGAGAATAGCCATGCCGATGCTCAGCTTTGTGGTGCCCCAATCGGCTACGAGGAGTCGCAGCGACGACTTTGTAGACTTTGTTGCCTTGTTCGCAACAAAGACCTCCGGCTCATGCAACGAGTTCCGAATGAAGTAGGCAACGAAAGCCGGAAAAATCCCGATCGCGAACATCCCGCGCCACCCGATCATAGGCAAGAGCATTGGCGTCACTATCGCCGCTGCCAGGACACCGAGTTGCCACCCCAGACCGACATAGGATGACGCTCTGGCGCGTTTGTTTGCCGGCCAGGCCTCGGCCACCAAGGCCATCCCGATGCCGAACTCACCACCAAGGCCGAGGCCGGCCATCGTCCGGTAGAAAAGAAGGTCCCAATAGCCCTGTGCAAGGGCGCAAAGTCCAGTGAAGATGGCAAAAAGTACGATGGTCCAGGTAAGAACTTTAACGCGGCCCAGTCTGTCGGAGAGCATGCCGAATAGGACGCCTCCGATGACGGCGCCAACGAGCGTTGCGGTAACGAGCGATGCCGCCTGACCCTGGCTTAGGGAGAGGTCGCTCGAAATTGCTTTTAACATAAAGCCCAGGATCAGCAGATCGAACCCGTCCATCGCATAACCGATGGCGGCACCCAGCATCGCCTTCTTTGCCTTTCCATCAACCTCACCTGGACTCGAGATCACTTCCTCACGATACGCGGTGTCCATGGTCATTTTGTTCCCCTTTTTGACCTTATGACGAAAATAAGACTAGATCACATCAATGTCTCACGGGTCAATATTAGTCTCAGTATTTAGACGAATAAAATTTTGTCGCCGCATCATCGCGTATTCTGAAGAGCTCGACGCGGCTAATCCATAAGCCGGCGAAGGATAGGCGCGCTGCGCGGAGGGCTGCATGTAACTGCCCCGATTGCATTGGGGAGCGCCACGTTCTGCTGCCAGTGCGAGCTTCTCAAGCCTTTCGATCCGCTCGTCCTTGCGAGCGATATGCTCTTCCTTACTGGCTATCTGGGCGTCTTTGTCTGCCGCGCGTACCTGGGCCGCAATCAGCATCGCCTTCAGGGGGTCAAAACAAGAGGAGTGCAAAATCGTACGCTAAGGGCGAACGGAATGAGAACTTATGCGGCCCGCCGTAGCCCAGCTGGAAGGCGGAGCGGTCGAAATCCGTTGGGCATCTGATGTTCGGCATCCCAGGTGTAGATGCCGGTAAGGTTGATATGTTCCCAACTCAGCGGCGAGATGTGCTTCAACAGAGTATCAGGAATGTCTCGTCCCGCTCGTTTCAGCTGTGTGACCGCGCGATTAAGATAGACCGTATTCCAGTGCACGATTGCACTGACGACGAGATTGAGCCCTGAAGCGCGGAATGCCTGGCTCTCGAACGACCGATCACGGATCTCGCCTCGCTCGTGGAAAAAGACAGCGCGCTTCAGCTTATGGGCGGCCTCGCCTTTGTTGAGACCGGCTTGGCATCTCCGCCGTAGTGCCGGGCTTGAGTACCATTCGATCATGAAGAGCGAACGTTCAATCCGACCGAGTTCGCGGAGCGCCTTCGCGAGATGGCTTTGCTTCGGAGACGCAGAAAGCTTCTTCAGGATCGTAGACGGCACCACGGACCGCGTCGTAATCGACGCTGCAAGATGGAGCAGATCGTCCCAATGATCGAGTATCAGACTGGTATTTATCGGCCCGCCGATGTGGTTCGACAGCGCCGGATATGCACCGCTCTTTTCTAACGTGTGGAACTTCCGGTCTTTGAGGTTGCGCAGTCGCGGTGAGAACCGCTTTCCGATCAAGGCGAAGAGCCCGAAGATATGATCACTCGCGCCGCCTGTGTCAGTAAAGTGTTCATGGATGTCGAGGACAGTGTCCTGATCGAATAGCCCATCGAGCACATAGGCCGCCTCGCTCTCGGTGGGACTGATGGGCAAAATGCTGAAGTAGCCGTATTGATCTGACAGATGGCTATAGAATTTCGATCCGGGCTCGCTACCGTAATGCAAATTGATGTCCCCGCGCTTTGCAGCCCGGTCGCTCGTACGGAAGAATTGGCCATCGGACGACGACGTTGTGCCATTGCCCCAAAGGCGCGAATGCGGATGCTGGGTGTGGGCATCGGTGATGCACGCTTGAGCCGTGCGGTATGTCTCCGATCGGGCGTGGAATGTGCGCATCCACCCAATCTGGTGAGCGCTAATCCCCTTGGAGGCGCCCGCCATTCGTTTGGGGCCAAGGTTCGTAGCATCGGCCAATACACCAGCCAGCATGGCAGAAACATTTTTTGGGACGTCGCCGGTGCGAACATGCGTGAATAAATCTGCAAAGCCAGTCCATTCATGCACTTCCCTTAACAGGTCGGGAACCTCGACCAACGGATACATATCGCTGATCTCGGCATTCAGTGCCTCGGCGGCCACAGGGATTTCGCTGGCAGTTGGTGTGATGATCAACGTTCCGGCCTCAAGACGAACTCCTTCGAGCTTTCCGGATCGTGCCCTGTGCGCCAGACGCTGCAGGTTGAAGTCGAGCATCTGACGCGCTTCGGCAAGCCACTGCGCGCCATCAGCTTGGACGCCTAATCCGAGACGATCCCCCTCCTTCAACGTGATGAATGTTGTTCGCGGCATCAAATGCTCGTCAATGGGCCGGAAAGATCGGCTGCCGTCGACCCAGATCTCCGCAGATCGAAGCCGGTCTCGCAAAGAAGCGAGCGTTGCGATCTCGTAGAGACGGCGATCAGGTTTTTCTCGTTCGAAGATGAGCCGCCGGTCAGTTTGGCTAAGGTGGGTGAGCGGGACGCGATCAGGGAGCGTCCGTCGCTTCTCGGCATGAAGCCGTTTAAGCAGCGCAATTGCCGCTAGAAGTGGATCGTGGCGAAGCGCCGAGCGGAACGTGAATGCCTGAAGGAATGCACCAGTGTATTTGTGGACGGTCGCATATTGCTCGGCTGCTACGGTCAACGACGGCGCCTCGTTGTCGTCGACCATCGACTCGAGCTCAGGCTTCATCCGAAGCAGTCGATCCCAGCCGACTCTTTGGTCGAGAACAACCATTGCATTCCGACCATTGTTGTTGGCGGACTGCAGGGCGGTGATCGTATCGAGAAACATGCGCAGCGCTTTGGCGGTGTTCGCTCTGCAGTCCATCTGCCGCTGCTTCTTTCGGTTGTTGGCTTGCGAGAACAACTTACCCATCAGCTTGATGAACATCGTCACCGCTTCGTCCGTGAGTTTCTGGCAAAGCTTGATGACTTGAGCCACAATCAGAGCCTGGCGACGGCTGGCATTGAAGTCGTTGGCAAGCCAGGCCGGGGTTGCGTTACCCTCCCGGATCATCTGGTCCCACCGTCCTGCTGATATGCGCGCCTGTAACGTCGGATCGATCTCCAGCCGCCGCAGAAAGGCTATCCGCTCTGTCAGCCCGACCAGATTCGACGCACCTGGCGCTTCTGGCGCCGAGCGTAGCCAATGGAAGCGCGTCTGGCCGATCGACGGGTCCACTTCTAACAGCCGGTCCAATGATCGGAGCGTATCGAGCGGAACGTCTTTAATCAGAGTTGTCTCTGCCCGACGGCGAGCTATCGCACGGCCGGCAAGGCCAATCCGTTCGATAGAAGAGCGCCGCGTTCACGAAACGCGGCGACAATCGAACTAACTATCGCAGCACCGTCGTCGGACGTCGCCGCCGCCTGAATTGCAGACAATAGCGCGGCGCGGCGATCTTGCAGCGTCGCGCTTCTCGTATCCAGATACATCATTAGCCGTGCTGTGTGATCCCGACGGGTTTCTTCACGGCGTGCATAGAGCGAAAATGCTTCCGGGGCGGCGCCGATCTGATCAGCAACATATTTAAGCATGGCGCGTGGCGGAATTTCTTCTGCCCCCAGCACTCGACCCGGGTATCGCATCAGACATAGCTGAATGGCAAAGCCAAGTCGGTTGTGATTGCGTCTGCGCAGTTCGATCTCTAGGCGATCGGCCGGTGACAATGAGTAGTGTCGGAATAGGCTGTCCTCGTCGACAGGGATATCGACAAGCTTTCGGCGATCTTGATCTTTGAGAAGCTTGCGCTTTGCCATAGCCCGACTCCATTCATAACCAATCTGCGCTTAGCGTTGTCGAGTCGGGCCGGACAGAGAAATCAAAACCAGCGAATATCGATGGCAATCCACAGAGATCGAACATCCAAAATCAGAACTACGGCATTGTTCATGCTTCGTTCGGCCTTAGCGTACGATTTCGGACTGCTCTTGTTCTGACCCCATCTTGGGCGGCCAACGCCCGCGACTGGCAACGCCTCCGACGGCAGCACGCTTACCCTCCATCGTGTCGTCGAGGCTGTCGGATTGCCGAAGTCCGACGCCTCCGTCTGTCGCCGCCACCTGCGGACAACGAGCCCCATGGTGCCTGTCTTTTCAGCAGCCAGCTGCAGCCGCCGGGATGCCACCATCGGCAATCGAACCAGTTCCCCGACCACTGCTGCCAATCCCCCGAAGGAAAGCCCTTCTTCCATGGAAGCAAGGACGTCTTCCTCCTTGTCACCCTCGCAAAAGATCACGCGATCGGGATGCAGGCCTGCTTGGGCGATAGCGGGGAAAAAGAGATCAGGTCTCGTCAGACACCAAAGGACCTTGCCTTTCGAGCGCGCGGCAATGCCGGCGGCAAACAATGCAGCCGCGGCTCCGTCCACCGTACCGGCGCCGCCACCCGCAATCTCATGCAGGGCACCATAAGGCAGGCCACCACCTGGCAGCCGCTCATCCATCTCGCTGATACCGAAGGGTAGCACGATGGCCTTTTTCGCCGCACTCCCCTCAAGGTGGGCGATACGATCTCTGAGTTCCTCGATGACCCGAGGGCTGGTGGTGCGCGACATCGTTCACGGACCTCCCCGGCTCGCGTTGCATGGACTTCACGTCCCCGAAAATTGTTGACGTTCCTCTTTTGTTCCGCCCCGTTGAAAGAGTCAAGCCGGTCTCAGGGCGGTAATTTAGGTTCCGCTAAAGCGATGTCACGCAAATGATGAGACGAATCAGAGGTCTAGGCGGATTTCAGCCAAGTAACTCCATCGACTCATTTAATCACAATACCCCCGGTTTCCTTGCGGACCGAAACGCGGGGTTGCGACACGACAAGCGCATCGTCCCAATTATGCAGATACAGTTGCTTCGAACTCAGCTCTCCCTCAAATTTTGTGTGACTGGCGATCGGCGCTTTATCGATTTAGGCTCCATCGGCGACGCCCAAGAACGGTCCGCTACCAATCTCTTCCTGAATGGCTGATTGGGCCGAAGAGGGCCAAGACCTCAGTCTCTGAAGAGCTAGGAGCGGACACAGCGACGCCGTCAACGACGATTTCCGGTGTTGTCGTAGTGTTGCGTGGCCGCCTCGACCTTGTCGGCATTGGCTGCTGCCCACGCACACAGTGCTTCAAACGGCTCACGCAGGGAATGGCCTAGCGGAGTGATTGCATATTCCACGCCGATCGGCTGCGTTGGGAGCACCGTCCTCGTGACAAGGCCGTTCCGCTCAAGCCTCTTCAAAGCGTCGGCCAGAGCCTTGTGCGTGATCCCATCGAGACGCCTTTTGAGTTCGTTGAAGCGCGCTGGTTTCGGACAGATCACTGTCAGGATCATAATCGTCCATTTATCGGCGATCTTGTCCAGCACCGGGCGAACCTGCGGCATGTTGCAGAGTGCGCTATGAGAGAGGGCTTCCAGGTCGGTATACTCGTCCATATCTAGGCTATTCCAGGTGCGTAATTGATATCAGATATCCATCGTATATCATGACGAGACCATTCAGTGAAAGGATTTACGATGGCTCGAATGAACAACAAAGTGGCTCTGGTTGTTGGCGGCGCGAAGGGTATTGGGCTGGCGATTGCGGAGCGACTTTCTGCCGAAGGCGCAACTGTCTTCATCACCAGTCGTAGAGCTGAAGATGCTGACAAGGCGTCCAAACGCATCGGCAATGGCACGGTCGGCATTCTCGCTGACGCAAGCTCTCCGGAAGACATGATCGTCGTTGTCGAGAAAGTGCGCAAAGCCTACGGTCGTATCGACGCCCTTGTTTTGAATGCAGGTCTTTCCGAGCCTTCGCAGATCGCCGAGATAACGCCGGAGCACTTCGACCGCCACTTCGACGTCAACGTTCGAGGGATGGTGTTCGGCCTCCAGGCAGCTCTTCCCGCAATGACAGAAGGCGGCTCGGTCGTCCTCGTCGGGTCCATAGCCGGGAACGCCGGCTACTCGGATTACGGAACCTACTGCGCAACCAAAGCGGCCGTTCGATCCTACGCCAGAACCTGGACGGCAGAACCCGCACCCAAAGGTATTCGCGTCAATGTCGTTGCACCCGGCCCCACCGATACGGACATGATGGCAGCTGTCGCGGAAGACACTCGCGCGGCAATTGTTGCTCCGATTCCGATGGGTCGTATGGCACGGCCTTCAGAAGTGGCTGCGGCCGCCTTGTTCTTGTTGAGCGATGACGCGAGCTACATCGCCGGCGCTGAACTATGCGTTGACGGCGGCTTGCGGCAAGTCTAGGGAGCCGCCGAAACGGGGTACCCGATCTCAAATAGGTCGGGTACAACCAAGAGGCGGATGCCAGGGAGGTGATCGACCTTATCGAAGCCGAGGATCGCAAGCCGGTTGCGCTCAGAGTTATCGCGGGGCGGGAAAGCTCACAGGCGGAAGGCACTCGTCATCGGCGTCGATTCAGGCATCGGCCGTGCCGCAGCAATCGCTTTTCTGCCCGGGGGCGCCGATGCCGCCATCGCCTATCTTCCGGATGAATCGCTGATAGCGCCGCGGGGGACGGACAGTCGAATCGAGAGCCCATTCGGCATCCACTCGCGCGAGATATCGACCCCGAGACTCTTTCCGATTATCTGCTCAAGCCGGCTTCCAAAACCGATCGAACGTGTCTCCGACGTGGAGTGTTGAGGACCGTTGCTCTCGAGCCAGACTATCTCCAGGATCTCGCCCTTCACCGTCACTGCGATATCCAGCTTCCCCTCTTCGACGGACAGCGCACCATATTTCGCGGCGTTGGTTGCGAATTCATGGAACAGCAGCGCGAAATTTGTGATCTTGTTGCCGCTGACATCGATGTCATCTCCGGTCAGCTGCCAACGAGTGGCACCCTCCCGCTCATAGGGTGCGAGAATATTGGACAAAAGCCGGAACAGGGTCGTCTGTGGAGTGCCGGTCGCGGCCTCAGCGTTCAAGCTCGGCAATGTCATCTCATGCGCCCGGGACAGGGCCATCAACCTGTCCTTCAACCCCGAGGCGAGATCGGTAGTCGTTTTTGCCGTCCTAGCCGCAAGAGTGATGATGCTGCCGGTAATGGCGAATAGGTTTTTTACCCGGTGATGCATTTCCCGAAGCAAAAGTTCCTGATGCTCGGCAGCTCGCTTGCGCTCTGAGATATCGCGGGCGATCTTCGATGCGCCGATGATCTCTCCGTTGCCGTCCCGAATAGGCGAGATGGTGAGAGAAATATCGATCAGGCTACCGTCTTTGCGTCGTCGTATCGTCTCGAAGTGATCGACGCGCTCGCCGGCCTGGATGCGGGCGAGAATGGCTGGTTCCTCGTCGAGGCGATCCGGTGGAATGACGATCGTGATTGGCTTTCCGATGGCCTCATTCGCCGCATAGCCGAAAAGACGCTCGGCGCCATTATTCCAGGTCGTGATAACGCCGCTGAGGCTCTTGCTGACGATCGCATCGTCGGAGGATTCGACGATCGCTGCAAGAAAAGCTGCAGCAATATGTCCCGCCTGCGCAGCTTCTATGTCAGCCTCTAGTTGTCGCGGGCCCTTCGCCTGGTCCTCGCATTGCTGATCATCGGAAATAGACATCTTGGCCCCGTCAATCAAAGTATTTTTGGACGCCTGACGGTCAAGCCACCTGGCGTAGCGCCGATCATATTCGGCAAACGTCACCAATAACAGCACGAAGTCTCGTAAGGGGGAAACCCATCCGAATAGATTCCCTAAAGATTTTGATAGTGATGTCAGGACCGATGGTTCATCTACGTCTGGAAGAAAATCGGTGCGAAAACCGGAGGAGGCCGACATGGCGGTAAAGCGATTGGACAACATCGGGATCGTCGTTGAAGATCTTGGAGCGGCGATAGACTTTTTTCAGGAGCTGGGCCTCGAACTCGAAGGTCGCGCGACGATCGAGGGCGAATGGGCCGGTCGCGTCACTGGTCTGGGCGACCAGCACGTCGAGATCGCCATGATGCGCACACCGGACGGCCACAGCCGGCTGGAGCTCTCACGCTTCCTCAGACCGGAGGTCGTCGCGGATCATCGGAACGCTCCGGTGAACTCCCTTGGTTATCTGCGAGCCATGTTCACAGTCGATGACGTCGAAGAGACCGTTGAGAGATTGCGCACGCACGGCGCCCAGCTTGTCGGCGATGTCGTCCGATATGAGAACGCCTACAAGCTCTGCTACATCCGCGGACCCGAAGGTCTTCTCATCGGCCTTGCCGAGGAACTCGGATAAGCAGAGATGTGTTTGGAAAGCCACTGTCCGGGGGCCGTTGAGACCGCGCGCCAACAGGTAGCCTCGATCTCATGCAGCTTACAATTGAGTCTGCGAATGCGCCATATGATCATTTGGAAAAGTGCGAGGAAGCCCAGCAAACCTCGCAAATGACCTTAAGTCGGGATGCCTGTGTGGAAACGTCTCGCGTATTCCTATGTCAACTCTTAGACGCAAACATATCAACGATATGTGCAACTCGCTCTTTGCGAAACGCCGTCCTGATCCGTCCATGGCGCTCAAGCTCCGCTAGACCATGAAGGGTAGCCCAGAAAGCCTCGGTGGCGAGTTCAGCGTTTGCGCAAAATGGCTCAACGACAGCCATCATGGCTCCGAATGTATCGCGCAAGGACTGAGGTGTATCGGACTTTGCAAACCGCAGACCGCTCGGAAGGACGAACATGGCTTCGTACAAAGCCGGCCGCTCAATGGCGAATTCCAGGTAGGCCATAGCAACGTCTTCCATTGCTTGCGCCGCACTCGCGCCGCGGCGAACCGATGACCGCAGCACCGGCCCTAACTCCCCAAATCCTTCCAGAGCGACCGCCCCGACAATCGCGTCGCGGTTTTCGAAATGGGCGTACAGGACGGGCTGACTGTATTCAATCTCCTGAGCAAGTCGACGAACAGTCACCGAAGCCCATCCGTCTTTTTCGGCAAGCATCTTTGCCGCGCCGATGATCCGCTGCTCTCGCTCGGCCTTCTCCCGCTCTTTGCGTTCACTTATGCCCACAACTTCACCTTCATTCGTTTCAAAGCATTATAGCGGCACAAATAATCTTAAGCAACGATTGACATTCTAGCAGTGCTATAGTTATTTATGACGCTATTGACGCCGCATCGCTCGCGGGTGTCACCGTTAGGATCGTCCAATGTTCAACTTCATATCGCTGTCAGTCGGCAATGCGGCGACGCTCCTGGCCGCCGCCGCATTCCTTCTCGGTGCGGTCATCAACGCGTCCGGCAGCAAGGCTGTTCGGGAAGAGTTCGTTCGTTACGGATTTCCATCGTGGTGGTGTTGGATCACCGCAATCTTGGAATTCCTGACGGCAGTTCTGTTGGTCTTGCGGCAAACCTTCGCATTCGGCGTGGCGCTTGGAGCCTGCATCATGGTCGCGGCCGTTATCGCTATCATCAGGGCCCGCGATTTCCGCCATATCCCGCCGCCATCGGTGTTCCTGCTGCTACTAATCATCGCAGCTCTCGTCCAGTTCTCATCTTAGCTGCGCGGAAACCGCCAGCCTCAATCACAGCAACGACTAATCCGAACCGCGCTGAGTTCCATCAGCGAGGCGCATAACCATGGGATAAGGAGCCAATCATGACCACATCGAGTTCCGTCCCAAGCACTGTTATCGTCTGCCATTCCGGCTACGGCCATACGCACCGCATGGCTGAATCCGTCGCGGAAGGTGCTGGCGCAAAGCTCCTTGCGATTGACGCCGAGGGCAACCTTTCTGACGACGGATGGGCCGCGTTGGATGCCGCCGACGCGATCATCTTCGGCTCGCCGACTTACATGGGCGGACCGAGCTGGCAATTTAAGAAATTCGCTGATGCATCTTCCAAGCCGTGGTTTTCCGCGAAGTGGCAGGACAAAGTCTTTGGCGGCTTCACCAACAGCGCCAGCCTCAATGGCGACAAGCTAAACACGCTGCAATACTTTGTCCTTCTTTCCGGGCAACATGGTGGCCTATGGGTGAGCCTCGGCATCAAACCATCGAACGTGAAAGCGTCTAAGCGCGATGACGCGAACCGCATGGGTTCATATATTGGCGCGATGACGCAGTCGGACGCTGACGCCGCCCCGGATGAAATGTCCTCGGGCGATCTCGAAACAGCACGTCTCTATGGCGCGCGGGTTATGAGCGTCGCTCGGCAGTACAAAGCAACGCAGGATGAATAACAAGGAGGCTTTCGGGTCAATGTCGTTGCACCCGGGCCCCACGGATGCGGGTATGCCGGCGGCTCGCGACAAGTCTAAAGAGCCGCCGAAACGGTGTAGCCGATCTCGAATACGTCGGGTACATCAAAACGCTTTCGATGACAGAACGACTTCATATTGAAGTTAGCTGGCGGCAATGCAAAGACACAATCTGACGTTGATCGAAAGAGGCAAAAGCCAATGAAATCTGCTCTGCGTGTTACGACTATTCTGGTTTTCCTCGGCACGCTCCCGGCTTTGGTGGCTTGCTCCGCAGGCTCTGAAGTCCCTAGTGGTCGGTGCGATCCCGTAGCTGCACGGGCACTTAATGGGCAACCAAAGCCGACCGACGAGGAAGCCAAGCGAAGAACTGGAGTGACCATCGTACGCCAGATCGCCCCCGGCCAACCCGTCACCCATGATTACCGAGACAACAGGGTAACCTTAGAGACCGATCCCACCTCAGGCCGCGTGGTGGGGGCGATCTGTGGATAGAAATCGGACGAGAGAAACATAACTAAAGCGGTTGGCGCGGGTTATCGACCTTTGCGTCTTTTCAGCATCCTGAAGGTCGAGCAGGTCAGTTGACGCGCGGCGTGTTTCCGTCGCGGCGTCTTAACACGCTGATTTGGAACAAAATGCGGGCTGGATGCTTCTCAGTTCCGAGGTCGCGTGCCGTGTCAACCGGATGTGATAGGGATGATGAACGCGAGGATTTTTCCGGTTTCTCCTTGCGGCCAACGAAACGGCAGTCGAGCTTCCTACCTGTCCGGCCGCGCCTCAACTCTCTCGTCATTCGACGTTGGAGGCGGATTTGTACCGGGGACTGCCATGGCCAGCGATAAGCTCTCGACCTACAAACAGAAGCGCGATTTTCAGAAGACGCAGGAGCCCAGCGGCGCTGCGAAACTGAAGGCGTCGAGCCGCAGGCGCTTCGTCATTCAGAAACACGACGCCACGCGGCTGCATTATGACTTGCGGCTCGAACTCGATGGCGTCTTCAAGTCGTGGGCGGTCACGAAGGGGCCATCACTCGATCCGCACGACAAGCGTTTGGCTGTCGAGGTCGAGGACCATCCGTTAGACTACGGCGACTTCGAAGGCACGATCCCCAAGGGCCAATATGGCGGCGGCACGGTGATGTTGTGGGATCGCGGCTACTGGGAGCCGGAAGGCAACAAGACGCCCGAACAGGCGCTGGCCAAGGGTGATTTCAAGTTTACGCTGGAAGGTGAGCGGCTGCATGGCAGTTTCGTGCTGGTGCGGATGCGCAACGATCGCGACGGCGGCAAGCGCACAAATTGGCTGCTGATCAAGCATCACGACGATTACTCAGTCGAAGAGAATGGCGCTGCCATCCTTGAGGACAATGCAACCTCCGTTGCATCCGGCCGAACCATGGAGGCGATCGCCGCGGGAAAGGGCAGGAAGCCAAAACCGTTCATGGTGCAGAGCGGCGACGTTCAGGCGGATGCCGTCTGGGACAGCAATCATGGGCTTGCGGCGGAGGAACGGGCCGCGGACACGAAGACAAAGCGAAAGCCAGCAGCGAAAAAACCGGCAAAGTCCACGATGCCGGAGTTCATTGCGCCGCAGCTTTGCGAAACGCTCGATCGCCCGCCTTCAGGCGATGGCTGGATCCACGAGATCAAGTTCGACGGCTACCGCATCCAGACGCGCATCGAAAACGGCGAGGTGACGCTGAAGACCCGTAAGGGCCTGGACTGGACGGCCAAGTATCCGGCGATTGCGACATCGGCGGCAAACTTGTCTGATGCCGTCATCGACGGGGAGATCTGCGCGCTCGATGAAAACGGCGCGCCGGATTTCGCAGCACTTCAGGCCGCACTGTCGGAAGGCAAGACCGACGAACTGGTCTACTTTGCCTTCGATTTGCTGTTCGAGGGCAATGAGGATCTGCAACAACTGCCGTTGACCGAACGCAAGGAACGTCTGCAGACACTGCTTGATGATGCCGGCGAGGACCCACGCCTGCGTTTCGTCGAACATTTCGAAACCGGTGGCGATGCCGTTCTCAGATCGGCGTGCAAGCTGTCGCTGGAAGGCATCGTCTCGAAACAGGCCGACGCGCCCTATCAATCGGGCCGTACCGAGAGCTGGGCGAAGTCCAAGTGCCGCGCTGGCCATGAAGTCGTCATCGGCGCCTATGCCAAGACCAACGGTAAGTTCCGCTCCCTGTTGGTCGGTGTCTTCAGGGGTGATCACTTCGTCTATGTCGGCCGGGTTGGAACCGGCTACGGTGCCAAAACGGTCGATACGATCTTGCCAAGACTCCGCGAGATCGAAGCCGCTAAATCACCGTTTACCGGAATTGGCGCGCCGAAGAAGGATCCCAACATCGTCTGGGTCAAACCCGAACTGGTCGCCGAAATCCAGTTCGCCGGCTGGACAGCGGACGGACTGGTGCGTCAGGCGGCGTTCAAGGGTTTGCGCGAAGACAAGCCTGCGGCCGAGGTCGAGGCGGAAAAACCGGCATCGCCGGCAAAGACCGACACGCCGACGCCGGCCGTGACAAAGCCATCAAGACCAGGACGCGGCAAGAATGCCAAGGCCGAGGTGATGGGCGTGATGATCTCTAGCCCGGACAAGCCGCTCTGGCCCGATGCCAATGACGGAGAGCCGGTAACCAAGGAAGATTTGGCCCGTTATCACGAAGCCGTTGGTCCATGGCTGATCAACCATATCAAGGGACGGCCATGCTCGATCATCCGAACGCCGGATGGCATCGGCGGCGAGCAATTCTTCCAGCGGCATGCGATGCCGGGAACCTCGAACCTGCTCGAACTGGTGAAGGTGTTTGGAGACAAGAAACCCTATCTGCAGATCGATCGAGTCGAGGGCCTTGCCGCCATTGCCCAGATCGGTGGTGTCGAGCTGCATCCGTGGAATTGCGAACCGGGCCAGCCGGAGGTGCCAGGCCGTCTTGTCTTCGACCTTGATCCCGGTCCGGATGTCCCGTTCGCAACCGTCGTCGAAGCCGCTCGGGAAATGCGCGACCGGCTGGAAGAACTCGGCCTCGTCAGTTTCTGCAAGACCACGGGCGGCAAGGGGCTGCATGTCGTCACGCCGCTTGCGGTGGCGAAGGGTAAGAAGCTGGCCTGGCCGGAGGCAAAAGGGTTCGCGCACGATGTCTGCCTGCAAATGGCGCGCGAGAACCCTGAGCTTTATCTGATCAAGATGGCGAAGAACCAGCGCAATGGCCGGATCTTCCTCGATTACCTGCGTAATGACCGGATGGCGACAGCAGTCGCGCCGTTGTCGCCACGTGCCCGCCCCGGCGCCACGGTGTCGATGCCACTCACCTGGAGCCAGGTGAAGACGGATCTCGACCCGAAACGCTTCACGATCCGCACCGTGCCCGCACTCCTGGCAAAGACGACGGCCTGGCAAGACTATTGCGATGGACAGCGTTCGCTGGAGCAGGCGATCAAACGTCTCGGCAAGATGACGAAGGCGGCGGCATGACGCACAACCGAGCGCGTAGCCAGCGTGTGGAATTCCGCGACACGGACCACCTGATCCGCCTTCGTCGCATGCGCGGGCTGGCGCGGCTCATGGATACGGCACTGCGCATTCCCGGGACCCACTTCTCGTTCGGCGCGGATTCAATCATCGGATTGGTCCCGGGCCTCGGCGATTTCGCCGGCGCGGCGATCAGCCTCTACATCGTCAACGAAGCGCGACGGGTGGGGGTGCCGAACGACAAGCTCGTAAAGATGTTGGTCAATATCGGTTTCGATGCGGCGGCCGGGAGCGTTCCGTTGGTCGGTGACCTGTTCGACGTCTACTTCAAATCCAACCGCCGTAACCTTGATCTCGTTCTGGAGCACTTCGGTCTCGACCATTCAGATCTCGATCGCAACCGACCGACACGTGAATAAACGGCCGGTTCGGCCGGTAGGCGCAATCAATATCCGTAACGCCGATCAAGTTCTGTGAGGGCAGCCTTAACCTCATCTATGGAAACCGGCTGCGGTGTTCCGGGGATATGGCGGAACGCCGGCTTGGAGTCGACCGCGTAGAAGTCCGAGGCCCATGAGGCTAAGATGGTCCGTTTGTCGTCTGCGGAGAGTGCGGTCGCTTTCACCACGTCAAGCGGCCGCTCAATCTGCATGCCCTGAAGGAGGACCGTCGGACCCATCGCAGCGGCGCTGCTTGCGGCCTGCTGCAAAACCTCGTGCATGTCGGCCTCCTTAGCGAACGTGCGGATCTTTGTCACGCTGGCGACTGGAGGCGGCGATCGCATTGGTTTCCGGCGCCAGCAGATCGTGCTTCTCAGCGAAGGCGGCAAACAGGCCGCGCGCGGTCTCGGCTTCGATCTCGCCGCGCAGTGCCGCGCTACACGCTTTCAGCGCGATTGAATGTGCAGTGTCGCGCGACGATCCTGGCCATTCAGCAAGATGTCGGTAGGCATCCATCACGGTTCGGACCTCAGCCGGAAAGCCAAGGCCGACAAGGATGGTAACAGGTTGTTCGAACATATCGGGTTTCATTGTCTCTCTCCTCTCAACCCGGATGTCTGATAGGGCACCGCTGCGCGCGGCGCCCTTCACCAAAGTTTCGGTCAGGCGGCCTTCTGCGCTTCGATCTGCACCGGAGCGGTCGGCTGCACGAGGGCCGGGTTGGTCTGGATGTCGATCTTCCGCGGCTTCAGGGCCTCGGGGATCTCACGAACGAGATCGATTGAGAGAAGACCGTTCTTCAAATCGGCGCCATTTACGCGGACGTGGTCGGCCAGTTCGAAGCGGTGTTCGAAGGGCCGGCCGGCAATGCCGCGATGCAGGTAGTCGTCATTGGCAGTCTCCTGCTTCTTGCCCGTGACGGTCAGAAGGTTGGACTGGAAGGTGACGTCGAGGTCATCCTGGGCAAAGCCCGCCACCGCAATCGAAATCCGGTAGCTGTCATCGCCGGTCTTGGCGATGTCATAAGGCGGCCAGTCGCTGATCGAGCGAGCGCGCTGGGCATTTTCCAAAAGATTGAAAATCCGATCAAAGCCGACGGTCGAGCGGAAGAGGGGTGCATAGTCGTAAGATGTTGCCATAGCCATATCCTCCTTGAAGCAACATGGGTACGGAAGCGCCGAAAAGCGGCGCTCCCAGCGAGGCCAGCCCTGTCCTCAGCAGCTGGCGACAATCGATTTGGTTTTTGAGAATTTCCGATTCAAGAGCGTCGCTAGAAAAAAATTCGGAAGTCGCAACGGCCGCCTACATCAGGTCAGTCGAGCTCGTAGACTGCAGCATTATCCTGAATTTCGCGTAAGCCTTTATAGGAAGCATGACGCAGATTACCGTCGTCGGTCCAGCCGCGGAATTCGATCTCGGCGATCAGCGTCGGCTGCGCGAAGACATAGTTCTTACCCTTCAGCGGCACCACCGGCGTCCTCGTCTTCAGTTTGTCGAGGGTCTTCTTCAGATACGCCGCATCCTTTTCCTTGAAGCCCGTGCCGACGGCGCCGACATAGACCCAGTCGTGTCCGCGACGGGCGGCGAGCAGCAGACTGCCAATCCCACCGCGAGCAACCGCCGACTGCTCGTAGCCGACGATCATGAAACTCTCGCTTTGAATGCACTTGATCTTCAGCCAGTCGCCGGTGCGACCTGAACGGTACGGCCTATCGCGGTGCTTGGCGATGATACCTTCCAGTCCAAGCGAGCGGGCGTTTTCGAGGAGCTCGGCGCCGTCACCCTGCACCTCCTCGGAAAGCTGGATCGCGCCAACCGCACCATCGAGGAGGTCTGCCAGAAGATGCCTGCGGACCGACAGCTCGCACTTCGTCAGATCATGTCCGTCGAAATACAAGAGATCGAAAGCAAAGAGGACGGACTCGGCAGAGGTTCGTTTGCCGCCGCGTCCCCCGAGCGAACGTTGAAGCGCTCCGAAGTCCGAACGGCCTTGCGCATTGAGAACCACCGCCTCGCCATCCAGGATGGCCGTCCCGACTCCAAGCTCTTTTGCCGCCGCCGCAATCGTTGGAAACCGATGTGTCCAATCGTGGCCACCGCGGGTGATGATGCGGACGCCCTTCGGCTCGATATGGATGGCGAGCCGGTAGCCATCCCATTTGATTTCATAGGCCCAGTCAGGGCCGGTCGGCGGCGTAGCCTTCAGGAGCGCCAGGCACGGCTCGACCCGGGCTGGCATTGGATCGAACGGAAGATTCGGTTGAGCCGGGTCGCGCTTTCGGCGCGGCTGCGATTTGGCGGTGAAGCTGTCATCTAGTAGGAGTGGTTTGGCGCGTTTGCTCATTTGCCGGACCGGGTTTCGGCGGCGACCGACTTTTTCAAGGCATCCATGATGTTGATGACGTTGCTTGGCGTGGCTTTCCCCGGCGCTTGCGGCTTGGCTTTTGCCGGCTTCTTCATCGCCTTCTTCTTGGCGGCGATGATATCGAGCAGCCGGTCCTGCACCGGGTCGATCACCATCTTCGCATCCCAATGCTTCGTCTGCTTCTTGATCAACTGCTGCACCAAAGGCATCATATCGGAATCCGCCGTCTCGTCGTCGTCGATGCCTACGAAATAGGTATCCTCGTCACGGACTTCATCCCCGTAGCGCAAGGTCCAAAGGACAATACCCTTGCCGCGTGGCTCCAGCATGACGGCGCGTTCCCGGCGTGAGATCACCAGCCGCGAGATACCGACCATGTGCTGGGCTTCCATCGCGTCGCGGATGACGGAGAAGGCTTCCTGTCCGACAGGATCGTTGGGAGACAGATAATAGGGCGTGTCGAGCCAGATCCATTCAACACTGTCGCGCGGCGTAAAGGTCGAGATGTCGATTGTCTTGGTGCTGTCGAGCGCGACGTTTTCCAGTTCTTCGTCTTCCAGCATGATGTATTCGTTCTCGCCGCGCTGGTAGCCTTTGACCTCGTCTTCGTCCTTGACCTCCTTGCCGGTGACAGAATCGACATAGTGACTGACGACGCGGTTCTGGGTTTCACGGTTCAGCGTGTGAAAGCGAACCTTTTCGTTCTCGGAGGTCGCTGGCATCATCTGCACGGGGCAGGTGACCAGCGATAGCTTGAGATAGCCTTTCCAATAAGGACGGACAGCCATGTTTTCCTCCGATCAACCCGCGCGGCGGGTCTGCGATGCCGCAGACTTGGTTTTGGCAGCGGCGGGCTTGGCGGCCTTCTGGCGCGACGTGCCCTTGTTGACATTGGCAGCCGCTCGTTTCGGCTCGGCCTTCATCCCACCTATGCCGGCGCTCTCTCTGAGTGCCTGCAGAAGATCGCTGGGTTTCGACGCGGCCGGCGCCTTCTTCTTCGGGAGCGCCCTCCCCTCGATTTTCGCTTTCACCAGCTCCGCGACGGCAGCTTCATAACGATCATCGAATGTGCGGGCATCGAAGCTTCCCTTCTTGGTGCCGATGATATGCTCGGCGAGCTCCAACATCTCGCCTTCGATCTTCAGATCGGGCAGTTCCTCGAACGCGTCTTCGGAAGAGCGAACCTCGTAGTCGAAGTTCAACGTCGTGGCGATCAGCCCTTTGCCGTGCGGCCGGATGAGCACGGTGCGGACACGGCGAAACAGGACCGTGCGAGCAATGGCCGCGACTTTCGCTTTCTTCATGCCGTCGCGCAGTAGCACGAAGGCATCCGTCCCCATCTTGTCGGGTGCCAAGTAATACGGCTTGTCGAAATAGACCCCGTCGATCTCGTTGCAGGGAATGAAGGCGTCGATCTTCAGCGTCTTGTCGCTGTCGGGCACGGCGGCCGCCACCTCGTCGGGCTCAAGTACGATGTATTGACCATTCTCGATCTCGTAGCCCTTGACCTGATCGTCCCGCTCGACCGGATCGCCGGTCTCGCTGTCAACAAACTCGCGCTTTACCCGATTGCCGGTCTTGCGGTTCAGCGTGTTGAAAGCGATCCGTTCCGAGGATGAAGCCGCGGTGTAGAGCGCCACCGGACAAGCGACCTCTCCGAATTTGATGAAGCCTTTCCAATTCGCTCTCGGGGCAACCATGACGCAGGACTCCTGACACAACCAATGCGATTCAAGCGAATCAGCATGTAATTGTTCCGAGTCGAAACGAATCATTTTTCAAGGACTTAGCGCGATCAGGCCCACTCGTTTTGCGAGTCTGCGCTAGTCTCTTGATTCCCGTGCATCTTTTCCCGGTCGCGCGCGTTTTCTCCGACACCAACCCTAAAGGAGTCCTGCCATGAGCAAGCGCGAACTGATCGATACGGGAACCGACAAACGTTATGTCCGCCGGGACAAGGAAGGGAAGTTCAAGGAGAGCGTCGACGTCTCGCGATCACTGTCCGCCGATGCCCGCCACGACGCGAAGCATGATGCGAAGCCGGGTCAGGGTGACAAGGGTGATCGCAAGCACTGACGGAACGCCGGTGAAGCTCGCCACCTATAACGTCAACGGTATCAACGGCCGGCTTGAGGTCCTGCTCCGGTGGCTCGCTGAGGCGAAACCTGATGTCGTGTGCCTGCAGGAACTGAAGGCGCCGGACCAGAAGTTTCCGCGCCGTGAGATCGAGCGTGCAGGTTATGGCGCCATCTGGCACGGTCAGAAATCCTGGAACGGCGTGGCGATCCTTGCCAGGGATCAGGAGCCGCGCGAGACGCGACGCGGCTTGCCTGGCGATCCTGACGACAGTCACAGCCGTTACATCGAGGCTGCAATCGATGGCATCCTCGTCGGCTGCCTTTATCTTCCGAACGGCAATCCAGCGCCAGGGCCAAAATTCGACTACAAACTCCGCTGGTTCGAGCGGCTGCATTTCTATGCGGCGGAACTGTTTGAACTCGTTGTGCCCGTAGCTCTAGTTGGCGACTTCAACGTGATGCCGACCGACCTTGATGTTTACAAGCCGGAGCGCTGGCGAGACGATGCGCTTTTTCGGCCTGAGGTTCGCGCAGCTTATGCCGAACTCATTGCCATGGGCTGGACGGACGCTATTCGGCTGCTGCATCCGGAAGAGCGGATCTATACGTTCTGGAAGTATTTCCGGAACGCCTTCGCCCGCGATGCCGGGCTGCGCATCGACCATTTCCTGCTCAGCCCGTCACTGCGGGAAAGACTGCAGACCTGCGGCGTCGACAAGTTCGCGCGGGCCTGGGAGCACACCAGCGATCACGCGCCGGTCTGGATCGAACTCGATGAGGGATAACTTATCTCATGGTCAGACATCTTGGCTATGGGCCCCTCTGCCGGGTGACTGTACTGAAGATATCAATTGAAGGAGTGGCGCCATGCCCGATCAAGCAGACTTCGATGCCGGTGGTTTCGCCAATCGTCTCGCGGCGATGAGCGAAGATGAACTGTTCGAAACTATGCGGGGGCTTGAAGAGGAAAGCGAAGGCATCCGTCCCGACGAGCGCGACGGTAGCGATGTGTTCGCGAAAATCGCCTTGGTCGAGACGGCCATCGTGGATCGGTTTCCGGGGCAGCTCCTTGCGCCGTACAAAGATTGGCTACAGCGTCGAGCCGTAAACTGAAGGAGCGCCTATCATGACCGAACAATCCGGAAGTCCGGAACGGCTGTTTCAGCAGCTTGACGATCTTATCGCTGACATCATCGACCAGTTTGCAAGCCAGGGACATGGAACTGCGGTCGTCATCGAAACGCTGCAGGACGTTCTGGCAAAACTTCAGCTTGCTTAGCTGCGCTGAACCATTTCACCTTGCCGGTGGGCATATATAATTTCCTACTTAAGAAGTTTCTTGCATTTTTGCAGCCTCGTCCACGCAATTGGAATTGGCTCGGTACGGGCCCCAGTCTCCCGGGTGCCCTACCTTTTCCTCTTGGTTCACCGTCGCCGGCAAACGGCGTTTCGCGGCTCGCTATCTCGATTTCGATCTCAGCTTCTCAGGCCGAGTGCCCGCAGCCATGCATCCACCTGTCCGAAAGCATCAAGTTGCCACTGGTCGGGGGTGCGGTCGCCGAGGATCTCGGTCTCAGCTACGAATTTTCGGACACTCGTTGGGCCGTATCCCTCTGGTACGTCAAACTTTTCCGAAATGTACTGGTAACCTTGAACACCACTCTTCTCTTCGAGCAAGGGCTTACAAGCTTCGGCAAGCCCTTCTATCCCGTCGGGATAGTTTCGAATGCAATAATAGACATCATACGCGTCTTTTTGCTTATGCCGTCCGTTGAGGGCGTAACCCTTCATGGCCAATAGCGCAGGTATGGAACAAACCGCGACCTCAACGCGGTTGGTGCCGCCTTCTGGCATATCGCCTGAGATTGCCACCAACTGATAGAAACGAAGAGCAAGATCCGCTCCATCAGCCCGTTGAACTGCAAAATCGCTCAAGATGGGAGGACTATTTTTTACGATTTCAGCATGCCGGGGCATGAGGAAATCGACGATTATGTTAATGGGTACGCCACCGTCGCTCGCGGGCACCTCACGGACAAGCTGAAATCTCCGGAGTTCCTTTCCCTGCTCGTAGCCGTGCCCCATCAATGCTTCAACGAGCGTCACATATTCGCCATCACCCAACGCTTCCGCGTCAAGACCGAGGTCTACATCAAGGGTGCCGACGTGACGCATGTCCTCGTTGTCAAGCAGAAGCCAGGGAACGGCGCCACCGATTACGGCGAACTTTCCCTTGAAGCTGCCGAGAATCTGACCGATCTCAAGGAGCACGCTCTTTACGGCCTTCGTAGTGCGGTCTTCATAATCAGCCGCAGATTGGGGATCGGGTACGGCTACGTTTGCCATGAAAGTCTTTCCTTTCGCAGGTGATCAGCTGCCTCGGCTCCTCTCTCCCCTGCTATCGCAAGATCGAGATAAGTCTGAACGGGACTTGTGCAGACTATGCCTGGCGCCGGAGCGATTGTGTCGAGAAACGGTCCTTCTTCTGCTAGCACTGTGATGACGACGTTTGACCCAGCTGTGGCTGGCGACAGTTTCAATGAATCCTGAAGGCGCTTGGCGCCAGCATCATCCGCGTAGAAATACTGAGTGGAGATCCGTCCGTACGGCGCGAGCCACTGCGCTGCAGAAAAGGAAGCGAAAACTGAGCGTGGCGCATTACAGCCGACGTTCAGAACTTCACGGGTAGCCGACTCAAGTATAGATCCATGCAGGGTCGTGTAAAAGGTTAGTCGCTCTCCCTTCGGCGACACGTACACCTCCCGCCAAGCGTCGAGCAGATCGTCCGGCCGCGCAACTCGTAGACCATCGTCAGTGACCTCGGCCCATTCGCGATCAACGAGCTCTGTTCGAACATTGCTAACATGACCAAGGCTCACGGCAGAGGCTTCGGCGAGATCGACGACCTTCCATGCCCGCCCAGGATCGCGAAGCAGGATGCGAAGAACTTGTGCTGACTTGGGTTTGAATACCGATTTAAAGCTGCGCTGGAAGGCGGGTGGTTTGTCCGCGACCTGGCGCTCGATGTATATGCCATCAAGCGCTATGCGAGCATTTCCCATTAGGTCGAGATAACCCACCTCGTATTCTCGGCAAAGAGCCTGAGACTCTTGCGACAGAAATGGAGCAATGAATACTGGGGTGGCACGAGGGGTAAAATTCTCAGCGGCCCTTTGAAGCCGAAGGAGCGCTGCTCTAACATGCCGAGGCTGCCCCATGGACTTTACCTCACATGCAAGCACGTGCTGGCGACTGTGGTGTGTAAAGCGGGCAACGATGTCGACCCCGACGTCTGGACCATTGATGAGTTCCACGCCGTGAACTTGCAGAGCGGGTACGTGTTGAAGCAGCTCCTTGACCGCCAAGGCAGCTTGCTCTTCTAATTTTTTCAGTGGAATAGGCGATTTCAACATCTGCTGAAAATGTCATCAATAGTGAAACCAGTCAAGTGCATTTCACTAAAAGATGCGTTTTCAACATCTGTTGAAATGGAAGAATTAGCTCAGATGTTCTGGCGCCAGCGGGACTGCCTCGATGAGTGCGGTTGTCATGGTCTAGCACTATTCGCCGCGAGCCTGCACGCAACAACGAGGTTAGGACTTGGGCTCGCGTGATCGGAACGTCTCCATCGGCACGGTGGCTTGACAAGAAGATTGGTGCCGAGCTCTCCATTGATGTTACGAACTCGCGCAACGCGCTCGACCTTGCTCTTGCCGGAGTGGCGCCCACCTTCTTCGGGCAGTGCTCAAACCGATTGAAACAGGTAACAGCGCCGATCAACACGCTGGACCGCGTGATCGAGCGCACCCATGCGGTCTTAAGGGCAGTTATCAAGTGATTGTTTTCGCGCAATCCCGTTCCTGCCGCGTGGCGAGCTGAGTACATGGGACTTGCTACGCAGTCGCGGTCTCGGCGATCTCTATTATGCTTTCGACATGATGAAGCCGGAGACGGATGACCGTATCCGTGATGCCAGCAAGACTATTCCGAGTGCACTTTATTGGCTCTCGGGCGAACCCGCCGAAGGAACCGGCTGGGACCCCATCGACGCAAAGCGGAATATGTTTCGACCTGCCCCTGACGTGCTGCCGACTTGGGCCGATCCARCCTATGTGAAGCACAACATCGACACGTTCCAGCGAACGGGATTCAGAGGCGGTCTGAACCAGTACCGTGGCGTGCAGGCGACGTTTGAGCATCTCGCAATCCCGTTCCTGCCGCGTGGCGAGCTGAGTACATGGGACTTGCTACGCAGTCGCGGTCTCGGCGATCTCTATTATGCTTTCGACATGATGAAGCCGGAGACGGATGACCGTATCCGTGATGCCAGCAAGACTATTCCGAGTGCACTTTATTGGCTCTCGGGCGAACCCACTGAGGGAACCGGGTGGGATCCCATCGACGCAAAGCGGAATATGTTTCGACCTGCCCCTGACGTGCTGCCGACTTGGGCCGATCCAACCTATGTGAAGCACAACATCGACACGTTCCAGCGAACGGGATTCAGAGGCGGTCTGAACCAGTACCGTGGCGTGCAGGCGACGTTTGAGCATCTCGCCGCGTACAAGGACGTACTGATCAAGCAGCCATCGCTTTATATTTGGGGCGATGCAGATGGGTTGTGCCGACTGTTCCACCCGGTCCCACCAACCGTGGAAGAGATGCGCAAGACAGCGCCCGGGCTCGTCGATGTCGTGCGCCTGGAAGGTGTAGGTCACTGGCCTCATCATGAGGCCCGCGAACGCGTGAATGCCGAAATCATCAAATTCCTGAACGGCCTGAATGCCGCCGTTTCAGCAACTGTCTAATCGATCAAGGAACATAGAACCATGATACTTTCTCACGCACTTCGTACAGGCGATCTTGCTTCGGTCAAAGAAGCTATCGACGCCGGGGCGGACGTTAACGCTAGAGGCCCCGATGGTCTCACGCCGTTGATGATCGCGTCTGCGCTTGGGCAGGCACAAGCTGTTGCTYTGCTCCTTACTGCCGGCGCGGACGTGCTGACGGCGGACCCTCGAATGGGAGCAACGGCAATCCACAARGCGGCACAGTCCGGCAGCGCCGACGTGATCGGGATTCTGCTTGACCACGGAGCCTTCATCRATCAGCAATCGCCAGTTCTYGGCAATACCGCATTGATGGATGCCGTGCTTCACAAGCACGAAGCTGTTGTGCGGGTTTTGCTGTCGCGCCGCGCGCGCACCACGATACGGAATTACTGGCAACAGACCGCGCTCGACATCGCCAAGTATGACGACCTGAAAGCAATCGCAGCGCTGATTGAGGAAMGAGATGAGGCGGATGAAAAGCACATCGCCAGCTTGTCGATCATCTCATCAGTCAAGGCCGGAAATATTGAGGAGGTGAAGCGGCTGATCGCAGATGGCGYGGATTTTGAGGTTCGGGTGCCGATAACCGGGACGTTCGATGACGACTACACGCCKCTCGGTCTTGCAGTTCGCGAAGGTCATGCCGAAATCGTGCGCCTATTGCTGGATGCTGGGGCAGATCCTCGCCGCACCATCGGTCTCATGCGCGGTTCGCCACTTCACGATGCTGCCTATTTTGGRAMGGCGGATCACATCGATATTCTGACGTCAGCAGCAAAACAGGGGGACACACAGATTGAGCTCGAYGCGCAGGGTCCTTACAATGGCCTGACCGCTTTGCACGATGCTGTTTGGCATGGATACGTAGATGCAGTTGCMTCCCTTGTGCGCGCTGGTGCTCGCCGTGATCTGAAAACTCACTCGGGCCTRACACCACTGAGCCTCGCTACTCTCTACGGCTATGAACCGATCGTTGAMATGCTGAGCAGCGACAGTCAGCAGACTGGATCCCAACCAGAAATCCKTTGAGTTAACTCGTTGAGCTCTCAAGGGCGCGGCGATGGAAATTAAAGACTGATCCGTAGTGCAGTGGTGTGATCTCGGTTTGATGGCCAAGCTGCGCAAATTTCGCTCNCGTTGAGCTCTCAAGGGCGCGGCGATGGAAATTAAAGACTGATCCGTAGTGCAGTGGTGTGATCTCGGTTTGATGGCCAAGCTGCGCAAATTTCGCTCATTTAGCTACCGCAAATTAACAGTTTGCGGTAGCATCCAATAAGGTCTCGAGATTGCTGGGAGGGTTCAAAAAAACCAGCCTGACATCCAGCTAGTCCCTGGCGGTCCACATGGAAAACGTCTCGCGTTCGTCTCCCGCACGGACTGCTTCCAGGTAACGCGGCTTCCAGACATCACCAATGAACGCCTCCATCGTCGTGGGCAATTTCGGACGATCCTCCCGCTCCCCATGGAACCTTACGATGCCATTGTTCAAAGCGTCGGCACTCTGGGTGTCGTCCTGCCATTTCGCCAGCGTCCCGAACCGCGCCAGAAATTCAGCTTCCACGTCTTTGCTGGTCGTCTCGATGTATCGGTACTCCACCGGCCTGCCGATCTCCTTGCCAATGATAGCGGCCAGTTCGTTCATCGAGACATCGTCAGAGCCTACTTCGCGATAGACGCGGTGTCTGCCCGTCGGATTGGTCAGTTCGTTTGCTGCCAGCCAAGCGATGTCATCGGTCGCCACCCAGGGCATCTTCAAATCAGGTTTGCAGAACCAGGCAATTCGACCGTATTTGGCAACCGGCCCCGTCCACGCCGCCACATTTTCCATAAACCAAGCGGCGCGCAGGTGGACCAGATCGATATTGACGAGTTCGTTGAGCTTTTCGTCCAGACGGTAGAAGGACTCGAAATGACCCGTTGTCCCCTTCGCGTCCGAACCCATGGCCGTTAGGCTTACGACCAGTTTGACGGGGGATTTTTCGAGCGCATCGACAAAGCGCTGGGCAACAGCGGGGTAGTGTCCCTCGATGTTGTTCCAATCGGTCTTCACCATCAGGAACGCAGCATCGGCACCCTGGAAAAATTGGTCACGGTCTCCCGCTCCTGTGTCAAAGCTTCCCAGGAATGGCTCTGCTCCGAGCTCGACCAGTGCGTCCAGCGCTGGGCCACCTCTCGACAACGCTCTGACCTGATGCCCGGCGCTCAGCAGGGTCCGGGTCAGCTTGGCGCCAATTCGTCCCGTTGCGCCGACGACAGAAATTCGCATGACAGTCTCCATTCGATTGTTGATCGCCCGATGGTAGACTATTGCAGTCCGCACGAATTTGGAGATAATGCCAAATGATCTCTAAATCCGGCCAATCCGCAAACCTGCTGCGTTCCTGCTTCGACGACATTGATTTCGAGCGGTCGGATCGTCCGGCCGTCGCCGTCCGCCTCGACTTCAGTGACTATGAAGCGGAAGTGCACCAGCATCAGCACAAGCAAGGGCAGCTCATTCTGGCCCTCCACGGGGCAGTGACCTGCAAAACGGAAAACGGCCTCTGGATTGTCCCACCGGACTGCGGGGTCTGGATACCCGGTGGCGTGTCCCACAGCAATCAGGTCACGCCCAACGCGCGCCTGTCCTATCTGTTCGTTCAACCAGGCGCCGCGACGCTGCCGCAGCACTGCTGCACTTTGTCTGTGTCGCCGATGATCCGCGAGATGATCCTCCGGCTGGCAGATGTGCCGGCCAATTCTGCGCAGGAGGATCATGTCGGCCGTATGGTGCGGGTCTTGCTGGATGAACTCGCGCAAATGCCGATACAAGGGCTGGACTTGCCCGCGTCCAGCCATCCCAAGATCGCCGCGATTACCGCGGCCCTGATGGCGGAGCCGAGCGACCGTCGCACCCTTGTCGATTGGGCGGCACACGTTGCCATGAGCGAGCGATCCCTAAAGCGGCTGATGGTCCAGGAAACGGGACTGACCTTCGGCCGATGGCGGCGGCAACTGCACCTGGTCATCGCATTGCGGGAACTGGCCAGCGGGGCGACGGTTCAGAGGGTGTCGAGCGACTTGGGATACGAATCCCCTACCGCCTTTATCGTCATGTTCAAGAAGGCATTGGGCACAACGCCGACCCGCTACTTCGCGAATTCATTTTCCGAATAGCCGAATTTGGCAAGACTGGTCGGCCCTTGCGGCACGTGCCGTGACTGCAATGGGCCAACTACGGACGATGATCTTGCTTCGTCCCGCTCAGGAAACAAGCGCATTGACTGCGGCATTCGCGAAATAGACGTCAATTCTGACAAAACATTTCTCCGCCTCGGCTACAAGGCGGTCGAGATCGACGAGGTTGCCGCCACGCCTTGGACGCCGATAGCATTTTCGCCGAGTTCCGTAAGCGCGTTGTCAATCGCGTCCTGGCGGCGACGGTATTAATCACTCGCGCTCCTTCAGCGATAAATTGACGGGCAGTCGCAAGACCAATTCCACTGCTTCCGTCGGTGACGACAGCCGTTTTCCGTCGAGCTTTCTCATCGTTCTTCCCTCTAGCTTTGAGTTGGTGCGTGTGGGGTAAGATCATTGCGACCAGTCGTCTCGATACCTGCCGCCTCGGCGACCAGTTCGAGGGAACGCAATCGCGTCGCGTGGTCGTAGACATCCGAAACGACCAACAACTCGTTGGCACCCGTCGTCTTGGCCAGTGCCTCAAGCTCGGTTCGAACCGTCTCGACGGACCCAATGATCGAGCAGGACAGCATTTGCAGCACGCGCATCTTCTCACTTGGCGACCAGACATTCTCCATGTCGTCGATGGGAGGACGCGTAAGCAGGCGTGCGCCGCGAATGATATCGACAAACGACATCTGCTGCGTCGTTGCGAGCCATTGCGCTTCTTCATCCGTCTCAGCAGCGATGATGTTGACGCCTACCATGGCGTAGGGTTCAGCAAGTTGTTCACTCGGTTTGAAGCGCTCGCGATAGATTTTGAGCGCCGAGATCATGTGCTCGGGCGCAAAATGCGATGCAAACGCGTACGGCAACCCGAGTTCCGCCGCGAGCATTGCTCCGAAATGGCTGGAGCCGAGAATCCACAATGGTACGTTCGTTCCGGCCGCGGGAACTGCCACGATTTGCTGGCTATCTCCCGGTGATGCCAGGAAAGCCTGGAGCTCAAGGACATCCTGCGGGAAATTGTCGGCGTCTTGCGGCGAACGACGCAGCGCTCTGAGCGTGCGCTGATCGGTACCCGGTGCTCGGCCCAGCCCGAGGTCTATACGATCCGGGAAAAGCCGCGCCAGCGTTCCGAACTGCTCGGCGATAATGTATGGCGCGTGATTCGGCAGCATGATGCCGCCAGCACCGACCCGGATCTGGGATGTCGCTCCTGCAAGATGGGCGACAACGATCGATGTCGCAGCGCTGGCAATGCCCGGCATATTGTGGTGCTCAGCAACCCAGATGCGTTTGTAATCCAGCATTTCGGCATGGACAGCAATGCCGCGAGCGTTAGCAAGCGTTTCGCTGGCATCAGACCCCTCGCTTATACGAGCGAGTTCCAGAATCGACAGTGGTATCATTATTCGATACCCTTTTTGGACAGCCATTCGTGCATGGCGAGATTCACTTCCTCTTTTCTTTCGAGCATGAAGAAGTGCCCGCCTTGAATCCTTACCTCGCTGAGGTCCGCACAATCGTCGCGCATCGGTTCCGCAAGCCGGCTATTCACTGTTTCGCAGACGACATCGAAGTCTCCATGGAAGAACAGAACCGGCATATCGAGATGGCCGAAATTGTGAGCTTCAGCTGCATATTCAATGTTGGCTGCGTCATTGAGATACCAGGCGTTTACGCCGGCGAACCCGGTTTCCGAAAAGGCGGAAACGAAGAGTTTATGATCGGCTTGGGGGATCATCGCGAAGTCGGGCGCCACTGCCGGAGCACGATGGCTTGGGCCAAACCATCCCTGATCCTGGCGCAGAGTCGCGGTAAACGCGGGCTTGCCGACCGCTTCTGGAGTACCAGGCCGGTAAAGGGCTGCGATCGTTGCCGGAACATCTATCTCGAAATCGCGGTTGGCGGTTTCAAATTGTTCTCTGTAATAGAGCCAGTAGTCCCACTGGCCGACCGGATATTTCTCGACTGGATAAAGATCGCGGTCGACCAAAGCGACAAGATGAGGCAAAGCGAAACCACGCGCCATATAGGGCACGGACATATTGATGACTGCGCGGCACCTTTCGGGATGATGAGAAGCCATAGCCCATGCGATCGGAGCACCCCAGTCATGCCCGACCCAGACCGCTGCCTTGGCGCCGAGAGCGTCGTGTAGTTCTATCATGTCGGTGACGATTTCCTGTACGGCATAGCTGCTCACCTCAGCATGGACGGTGGAGCCGCCGTAACCCCGCATGTCAGGCGCAACGCATCTCCACCCGGCAGCTGCAAAATGCTCCATCTGCGCGCGCCACATGACACCCAGCTCGGGATGACCGTGCACAAAAATCATCAGCGGGCCCATTCTGGGACCAGCCTCGATATAGGAAGTCCGGTGCCTAGAGGTGTTCACCTCACCAACGGAGAAGCCGGAAATGTTTTTGATGTAATCCGATGATTTCCCTATGAGCCTACTCGCGGCAAGCACCGCGTTTCCTGCAAGCGCAAAGCCCGCGAAGGAGGCTGCGCCAAGAAGAAATTTCCTTCGTTTTACAGCCTGAACTGTTGCATTTCCAAGAATGCCAAATTCTAACATTTTTGCTTTCCATCTTTTTCGTCCCCGCCAGGAATTGAATGTATTTTCCAGATGCGAGATGGTTTCGGTGGGAACGCCAACTGCGCTGGCGCGGCGATACTGGTGTGGGTGATTATTTTCGAGAAAGGAGAAGCATCACGAAGCTTCCCGCGACTGCCGTCAGGCAGCAGTAGATCATGACGCTCTCTATACCCAGGTTGTCGACGAGCATGCCTCCGGCCACGGAGCCGATGGCAATTGCGACTTGCGTCGTGGTGACGAGGAGGGCGCCGGCACTTTCGGCGTGGTCCGCACCTGCTTGCGTCGTCCAGGTCTGGGTGCCGACGGGAAGCGCGCCAAAAGCAAAACCCCATATCGTCACCGCGAAAATGGCTGTCACAGTGCTATGTCCAAAGACCAACAGCGTGAATGCCGCAAAAGCCAAAAGAACCGATGCCATGCCGATCTCCAGCCTGACGCTTCTTTCAGCGAGGAAGCCACCGGCGAAATTTCCGAAGAGACCTCCGCCTCCGAAGGCGAGCAGGGCCAGAGAGATCATCCGCACATCGAGATGCGGCACCTGTTCGAGAAACGGCCGGATATAGGTGTAACCTGCGAAGTGTCCGGAGAAGGCAAGCAGCACCGTCAGAAATCCGATCCGGATGCTGCGCCGCCTTAAAAGAATCGCGAAGGTGCCAGGGCCGGGCGGGGTTTCGGGAGATAGGCTCGGCAGCGTGACCAGCTGCATCAACAGAGCGAATGCAGCCAGACCGGCCGCCACAGTGAATGTGACGCGCCATCCCCAGAGATCGCCGAGAAAGGCTCCGAGTGCGGGAGCACACACGGTCGCAGCCGCAATGCCGCCGAAAATGACGGCGGTCGCCCTTGGCAGCATATGCCGGGGGACGAGGCGAAGGGCGAGAGCGGCGGCCAGCGCCCAGACCCCGCCCAGCGCGATGCCGACGCCAATACGAGCAAGGATCAGCACCCAGATGTTCCACGCCACACCCGCAAGGAGATTGGACAGCACCAGCAGGAGCGACAGGCCCCAGATCACGACGCGGCGATCGAGCCTCGCCGTTCCAAGGACAACGACAGGTGCCGCGATGGCCGCGACGAGCGCCGTTGCGGTCACCGCCTGCCCAGCGGTTCCATCGGTGACGCCGAGATCATTGGCCATGGGTGTCAAGAGGCTGGCTGGCAGAAACTCCGCTGTGACCATGGCGAATACGCCAACGGCCAGCGATGCGACCGCCCCCCAGGCAGCCTTTGTCTGTCCGAAATCGGAGGAAAAAGCGCTGGTAGATATCGCATCATCGTCACAGGACGTATCGGACATAGGCAGGCTCCGGTTTGGCTTCCCAGAGTCGTACCGTGGACGAATTGGCGTTTCCATGTTATAGAATCTGATATGCTTAGCAATTCCTCTAATTCGCCGCCAATTGATCATCTCACCGGCATGCTGCACACTTTACGGCTCGACGGCATCGAGTATGGGCGGCGTCATCTAGACGGCTCCTGGGCGTTCTCTTTTCCGCAAAAGCAGCACGCATATTTCCATTTCGTCGGAGGCAGAGCCTGCTGGCTCCTAACTCCGGGAGGAGAATGGTTGGAGCTATTAGCCGGCGATGCTGTTTTGCTGCCGCGCGGAGGAGCCCACGCACTTGCCAGTGAGCCAGACGCCATACGGCAACCTTTTCCCCAATGGCAGTGTCGACCTCTCGGCCAAGATGTCTACGATCCGAGCGCTCTGGCGACCGGCAGCAACTGCCTGTTGTTCTATGGGTCCATGCGCTTCAATCTGGACAGCCTGCATCCACTGCTCGGGATGATGCCGGACGTCATGCAAGCCAAGGAGCTCATGCGTCACGAACCCGCCACGCTTCAACTGCTTGATGCAATGGCTTGCGAGATGGCGGCAAACCGCGTCGGCGCTTGTGGGATTGTGGCGCGGCTCGCGGACGTCGTTGCGGCGCAGATCATCCGCTCCTGGGTGGAATACGGATGCGTCGGCGCCAGTGGATGGATCGCAGCGGTTCGCCATCCGCAGATCGGACGCGCGTTAGCTGCAATTCACTCCCACACAGAGTATGACTGGACCGTCGAGAAGCTTGCTGATCTCATCGGTGTATCGCGATCGGGCTTTGCCGCCAAGTTTGCCAACGTGGTTGGCGAAACACCGGCCCAGTATATCGCACAGGTTCGTATGCATCAGGCCCGACACTGGATCATTCGCGACAACGCGCGAATTTCCGATGTATCACAACGCCTTGGCTATGAGTCGGAAGCCTCTTTCAGCCGGGCCTTCAAACGGGTGATGGGTGTGCCTCCAAGCCACTATCGATCAGCAAATGTTGAAAGTGCAGCACACTAAATGATGGCACGTTAGCAAGCACCATTGGGAATGATCCTGCCGGGCCGCTGTTTGAGGGAGCAGTGAGTTCTGATCTCGCAAAAACGAGTGCGTTTTCGGGATCGTTATCTCGATCATTTGGATTTTCGGCTTGGAAGTTTTTGAGAGGGTGCGCGTGACTTCTCAGTGCGTGCCTCCTCAACCAATACCCACACCTTGAGCGGATTCGAACTTTCGACGCTGTTGTTTGTCAAAGATAGGTGACATTGCCCCCAAGTTTTACCCAATTTTGAGTTTGCCCCAGCGGTTTATGGTTTCGGTATTTGCGGCGGTATGCCCTCGTTCCAAAAAGTTCACTTGAAGCAGTGACCGAGGCGCGCGCGCGGAAAATCGCGACGCGCGAGCTTCAGCGGGTCGCGCATACCATGCGGCTCGAAGCTCAAGGCACGGGCGAGTCGGACTTCGATTCTCGCGTCCCAGCATACATTCGTGAACGATATCAGTCGCGCGAGGCAAGACAAGGGTCGAGCATGATATGCTTGCCATCCTGAATCCTCATGCCGCCACGGACGGTCACGACCTCGCCAAGGTGCATTTCATTGTCCGAATATGTCACGCATAATACACGGATGCTCGGCTGTGAGCAGATCCCGAGATACCAGAGCACGCCGTCGGTATCGACGATCGTCAACGGTCCGGTTGCCCACAGATCGACCCGCTGATCGCTTTTGGTCTGAAAATTCAGAATTGTTCGGCTCAAATCCGCGCAAGTCCCAATTTCCTGCGGTGTCCCTTCTGGAAATGTTAGACCAGGTCTCCCGGGGTATAGATCCTCCTGCGCCATGGCCAATGACGCGCACGGCAACAGGGCGATCACATAAATAACCAAGCGTTTCATACTGTATCCTCCGATGGATGATTGCGTGAGGTAAGCCCAGAACGCGACAGTCCAGACCATCAATAGGATTGGAGCAGAGGCGCATCAAACGAGGGCAACTCCCCGAGCATGGGAAGAATGCGGCTGAACACCGCGCTTCCGGTTGGTACTGCGTTCCACCCGGATGTGCGGAAGCCATGGGTTTCGAGAAGACCCCTTGGCTCATCCAGAAGAGTGAGCACTAGGAATTTCGGGGCATCGGCAGGGACGACTCCCATAAACGACGTGATGTTCAGCGTTTTTGAATATCGGCCGTCGACAACTTTCTCTGCAGTGCCCGTCTTACCGCCGATTAGGTATCCGGACACTCTGCCGTTTTGAGCGGAACCTACCTCCGCATTCAGCTGGAAAAGGTAGCGCATTACCTGCGTCGTTTCTGCCTTGACAAGGTCCGTGCCGAGGAAACGGGGCGCCAGTTCCGACGCCTTTATGAATGTGGGCCGGATCAGCTTTCCACCGTTGACCAGGGCAGCCACGCCGACACTCGCCTGGAGCGGTGTGACCGCAAGGCCATGGCCGAAAGACGCGGTCGCCGTCTCGATGTCGTTCCATCGCTTTGGCAGGAGCGGCATGGCTGATTCCGGTAGTTCCGTCCGAAGGGCATCCAACTGTCCGAATTGCTGCAGGAATCGCCGATGGGTTTGCCTGCCGATATCCAGAGCCATCTTTGCCATCGAGATGTTCGAGGAGTAGATGAATGCCTCCGGGAGGGACAGGGGCCTGTACTTGCCCTGGAAATCGTGGATCCGCGCCCGGCCGAAAGCGAGTGGCTTGCTGGCATCGATCACCGAATGGATTGAGTATCGACCAGAGTCGATCGCCATGGCGGTGGTCAGCGCCTTGAACGTCGAACCCATTTCAAAATTGGCCGCGGCAATACGATTGATGCGATCGGGTTTCAGCGCGTCCGAGGGCGTATTGGGATCGAAGTCCGGCAAGGATGCGAGGGCGAAAACTTCCCCGGTGTCTACCTGGAGCACAAGCCCTGCCGCCGCCTTGGCGGAATATTTTTTGATTGCCTTTCTCAATTCATCCTCGAGGGCATGCTGCACGCGGATATCGATTGTCGTGACCACAGGCTCCAATGCATCTGCCGAGGTGTCCATGCCGCTTGCGCGAAGATCCGCCAGGCCATCGGTCTCCATCCACTTCTCAAGTCCGGATATGCCGATGTTATCCACATTCACCGCGCCCAGCACATGGGAGGCAAGTGCTCCGTTAGGATAGAAGCGCTTCGTCTCGCTCCGGAAACTGACCGCCGGCACGCCGGCATCCCACAACGCCTGTTCTTCGAGCGGCGTTATCTGCCGCTTGATCCAGGCGAAGTGCGTCCGCGCGGCGAGCTTGTCATAAAGTTGTCGACGATCGAGCGCCGGAAACACGGCGGTGATGCGCTCGACCGCCTCGTCAATATCGACGATCAGCCTCGGTACCGCAAAAGCACTTTTGAAAGGGAGATCCATCGCCAAAATCGCACCATTTCTATCCAGAATTGCCGGGCGGCTGTTCGCGGTGATCCTCGGCATAATGGTACGCGATGGGGGGTCTAAGAGACCGAAAAAAGTCAGACGCGCGAGGATGAGAATAAAGATGCTTACGAATGTCGCCATCACAAGCAGGATCCGGCCAATTTGGGCCTGGCCCCTCGTCTTTAGGGTTGATCGCACGATGCGGCGCATCTCAATACAGACCCCCGGTGCTGCGCATCAGCCGGTCGAGCAACGCATCATCAAATTTTCCTGACGATGAACTGACTTCGGAGTTTTCCGTATCAGCAATCATAGCGCACGGTGACATGCACGGGCCGGTGCCTGGCTTGAATGCTTCCAAAAAGGAACCCGACTGCTCTTCTGTGGCCGTTCCATTTCGGCGGTCGATACGTTGGAGAAGCATGCCTTCCGGACGGTGGAAGGCGCCTGTCTTCCGGCCAGCGAGTACCGTTTTCATGTAATCGATAAAGACAGGCGCAGCGAGGCCTCCTCCGGTCTCGCCCGAGCCCATGGGGGTCGGCGTGTCATAGCCCATGAAGACACCGGTCACCAAATCCGGCGTATAGCCAACGAACCAGACGTCCTTTTCATCGTTTGTCGTGCCCGTCTTCCCCGCAAGCGGCACCCCAAGCACGTCCACGCTCCGCGCTGTGCCGCGCTGGACCACGCCTTGCAGCATAGAGGTGATCTGGTAGGCGGTCATCGGGTCGAGCACGTAGTCCCTGTCGTCCACCACGGTCGGTTCCGGTTGCCCGGCCCAAAGCGCAGCGTTGCAGCCTTCACAGCGTCTTTCGTCCTGTTTAAACATTGTCCGTCCGTCGCGACCTTGAATACGGTCGACGAAGGATGGCCGCACCTCACGGCCACCATTGGCGAAGACGGCATACGCCGCAACCAGCCGCATCAGCGTGGTTTCACCCGCACCGAGTGACATCGGAAGATATTCCTTCAGATCATCATAGAGGCCGAAGCGTTCGCTGTAGTCCGCCACCACATCCATGCCCACGGCGCGTGCGAGCCGAACCGTCATCTGGTTGCGACTGTTTTCCAAACCGGTCCTGAGCGTGGAGGCACCGCCGGAACGACCATCATAATTCTTGGGCCGCCACAGTCTGCCTGCGCCATCGGGAATGGCCAGAGGTGCATCGAGCACCAATGTTGCGGGGGTGTAGCCGGAGTCGAGTGCTGCAGCGTAGACGAACGGCTTGAATGACGAGCCGGGCTGGCGAAAAGCCTGGGTCGCACGGTTGAATTGTGATTGCGCATATGAGAAGCCACCCGCCATCGCCACGACCCGCCCGGTCTGTGCCCCCATGGAGACTAGCGCTCCCTGGACCTGTGGCGGCTGGCGCAGGCGATGCCCCGCTTCTGTCTTCTCGACATAGACGACGTCACCCACCGAAAAGACGTAAGACGCATCCTTCGCGCATCGTCTTTTGCCTGCCTGGTGGCTGCAAAGCGCCCAACCGAGCGCTTTCAGGTCCATCTCGATTGGCGCTTCGTCGCCGGCATGAAGCCGTAAAACCACGCCCTTCGCATCAACCCATGTTACGAGGGCCAAGCGCCACTCGGGAACGTCGACCAGAGGTGCAATCGTTTTGGCAGCGGACGGCCAGTCCTCTTCGTTCTCTAGATGGAGAAGCGGTCCGCGATAGCCCTTAGCCTGATCGTATTCGACGAGGCCCTTCTGCAGCGCGCTCATAGCCGCATGTTGAAGCTGAGGGTTCAAGCTCGTGCGCACGCTGAAGCCGGCACGATAGATTTCCACCTCGCCATATTTCGCCAGCAAGAACCTGCGGACCTCTTCCGTGAAATATTCCGCTTTGTGAACGGCCGGCAGGCTTTCCCTGACAACGACGTCTAACGGCTCCGCCACGGCCCGAAGCGCTTCGGTTCTGGTGATAAACCTGTTCGCCAGCATCTGCTCTATTACCCAGTTTCGACGGGCGATCGCTCGGTTGCGGGCCTTGACCGGATGGTAGTTGTTCGGCCCCTTTGGCAGCGCCGCGAGATAGGCGGCCTCGGCGATGTCGAGATCGGCTACGGCTTTGCCGAAATAGGTCAAAGCCGCCTGCGCCACTCCATAGCTTCCAGCGCCCAGGTAGATATCGTTGAGGTAGAGCTCGAGTAGTTGGTCCTTGGTAAAGGCCTGGCTCATGCGGATTGCCAGCAGCATTTCCTTCAGCTTCCGTTCGAATGTCCGGTCATTCGTCAACAGGAAGTTCTTGGCTATCTGCTGCGTGATCGTCGAAGCACCGATCAGGCGATCGCCGCTTAAGCTGTGTTCGATGTTCGAGAGGAAGGCCTGTCCGATGCTGAGCGGATCGACACCCGAATGACTGTAAAAATTCTTGTCCTCAGCAGCGAGAAAAGCGGCCCTTACCCGCAGCGGAACAGCCCAGATCGGCATGAACAGACGCTTCTCGCGTGCAAATTCCGCCATAAGCGTTCCATCCCCGGCGTAAAGCCGCGAGGTGACCGAGGGTTGCCAGTTGGCAAGCATGGTATGGTCGGGAAGCCCTACGCTGAAACTTGCGACCAAGAGATAAAGCATCAGGGCGAGCGCGAGGCCCAGATTGATTCCGGCACTCAAAATCCCTCCAAGAAGCTTCATCCCTTACTCCGTCTACATCCGGCCACCCCGCCCGCCATAAGACCAATCTTGAGGAAGCAGAAAGCGAGCCTCTCTTCTCGTGAGACGCTTCATTTCTTCTTGGCGAGCTGATCGTTCCGCCGCGTCTTTCTTGAAATCGACCGTTTCGATGATGGTTTGATATAGGGGTTGAACCGTCCACACAAACGACGTTATCTGGGAGCAGATGCAAATTTAATTTGGGTTATCATGGTTCGTCCACATCTGCCTCTCAATGCGCTCCGCGCATTCGAAGCCTCCGCCAGACATTTGAGCTTCACGCGGGCAGCGATTGAACTCGGGGTCACGCAGGCGGCTGTCAGCCATCAGGTCAAGATCCTCGAAGACCGATTGAAGGTCAGTCTCTTCAAGCGCATATCGCGGGGCCTGATGGTGACCGCCGAAGGCGAGGCCCTTCTGCCAGTCCTGCGCGATTCGTTCGACCGCATGGCCGACATGCTGGAGCGTTTCGAGGGGGGATACGTGCGGGAAGTCCTCACCGTCGGAGTGATCGGAACATTCGCGGTAGGATGGCTATTGCCACGTCTCGCTGACTTTCAGCTGCACCATCCCCAGATCGAACTGAGACTGTCGACCAACAACAATCGCGTGGACATTGCCGCAGAGGGCCTCGATTACGCGATCAGGTTTGGCAGTGGCGCCTGGCACAATATCGAGGCCGAACATCTGTTCGAAGCTCCCCTCTCGGCGATCTGCATTCCGGAGATGGCAAAGGAACTGAAGCGTCCGGAAGACCTTTTCAGAAAGATTCTTCTGCGCTCCTATCGCGCGGACGAGTGGACCGGCTGGTTCGCGGCCGCGGGCGTGACCGGAGAGCCGCCAATCGCGAGAGGCATAATGTTTGACTCGTCTCTGGCTATGATCGAAGCAGCAATGCAAGGCGCGGGGGTCGCGCTTGCGCCGCCGCTGATGTTCCAGCGGCAATTGACGACAGGCTCTCTGCAGCAACCGTTCGATGTTTTCGTCTCGCGTGGGAGCTACTGGCTCACGTCACAAAAATCCCGGAGCGAAACGCCGCCAATGGCAGCGTTCAGGACGTGGCTTCTGGAGGCGGCCAATGCCGTCGCGATGGAACCTCACGGACACCAAGGTGCTGAAGTGAACTTGACCTAGGCATTAGAAAAATTATTGTAAGCTAACAACGAATGCTGGCTTACCTCTTCTGATCCGCCCTCCGGCACAGAAAGTACTGGCCGTTGTCAATCCATCCTTGCAGGGGCATCTATTGCAAGACTTTGTCTTATCGTCGGCCTAGCGTGTTGACGACGATGACGCCGCCCAGCGCCAAGGTGCCCCTAAGTAGCGTCCTCGCTTCAGGCGCCTCATCGAGACCGGCCCAAGGGAAAGACACGGCACATGGTGGAATGAGATAGAGAAACTGGCCCGCTGCGCCGCGCCGAAATATTTGAGCGCATATGTACGGCACGACTGACCGATTGCCGCGAGCGCGACCGCAAGTAAGATGACTGCGCCGACAGCTGATGTCGAGGCTGAGGCGAGCTGCTCGATCCCTTCGCGATGCCATGGGCAGAGGGGCAATGGTGCCGGCGAGTATAACTGCCGCCGTTACGGACAGCGGGTTGTGGCGCGCAAGAGGCGGCCGTTGCAATACGGAATAGGTGGCCGCACTAGCTGCCGCTCCTACAATCACCATGGTTAAATCCAAGATCCAAAACTGTCCCTCTCATCCGGCGAATGGAACCGAGATCTGGCATCCGCGAGTCCGCAAAAATAGATGATCCAGCCTGACCTGCGGGATTTTCGCTGGTCTTTCGGGTTTGATTGGAGAAATCCAAACCGGATCGGGCTTGCAGTGGATCAACTCATTCCCATAATTGTCAAAATTTGACGCGCATTGTATTCTGGAGTGCTGACTAGGAGAATCACAATGGCCAGCACCCTTCCACAAGCCCATGCATGCTTTCTGCAGCACGTATGCGAAGCTACTGCGTCCGACGAACGGATGATCGCCCTTCTTATTGGCGGCTCGTACATCCATGGCGGATTCGACGAGCATTCCGACTTAGATTTCGTGGTCGTCGTGAAAAATGAAAGCTACGAGGATGTCATGGCATCGCGTTTGGCCTTCGCTGAGAGCTTACCCAATTTTGTCAACGCATTCACAGGCGAGCATGTCGGTGAACCACGCCTATTGATCTGCCTTTACGGCCCTCCACTTCTGCACGTCGACCTTAAGTTTGTGTTGATGTCCGACTTTGACAAACAAATCGAACGAAGAGCGGTTCTGTTTGCCAGAAAGCCGGAAGAGATCGAGGCGTTGATTCTCTCGGCGGAGCCCGTCTGGCCCAACCTTCCAGCTCAGTGGTTTGAAGAGCGGGCATGGATTTGGCTGCACTATGCGGTCACCAAGCTTCTACGCGGCGAGCTTTATGAAGCGATTGGCATGCTTGCCTTTTTCCGGGAACAAATTTTAGGACCGCTGATCTATCGCCGGGCCGGAAAGAATCAAAGAGGCGTTCGACGGCTGGAGGCCCTCGGGCCGGATCTCCATGGTAGGCTGGTCGATACCATCGCTTCCTACGATGCTACCGCAGTGAGGGATGCGATTGAAGCATCAATCGACATCTACCTGAATCTGAGGGCCGATGATCCTCTTTTTACTGCGACGCGACAGATGCCTGAGCTTTTGCGCGATCTCATTGGGCAGGGTTCGCCTCGGGCTGTTGGGGGGCAATAGGCCATAAAATGAGTCTGGGTCAGCTCGTTTGATATAAAAGCTGCCTCGCCTTCCGACCCATATCTTATGAACCCCAGCCCCGTCCTGACACGCTCACGCAGGGCGGGACCGAGACCTGATCTTGAGAAACTCTCATGTCGGCCTTTCCATTGGACGTGTCAGGTGACGTGCTGCTCCTGGCCCAGAGCAGAACAGGGAGCGCCATCTCGATCACGCGCCAAGGGTTCGTGACTGCATCACTTTATCCACTATGCCCAGATAAGATTTTAAAAGGAGCCGATTATGCCGCAGGTCCTCGCTTATGTTGCACTCGTCGTCCGAGACTATGATGAAGCAATCTCATTCTTTGTAGAGAAGCTTGGCTTCGATCTAATCGAGGACACATATCAGCCGGAACAGGACAAACGGTGGGTGGTGGTCGCGCCCGCTGGGCGCAACGGCTGTTCCATCTTGCTCGCCCGCGCATCCAACGACCATCAGGCGCAATGGATCGGAGATCAGGCTGGTGGCCGAGTCTTTCTTTTTTTGCGTACCGATAGTTTTTGGCGAGACTATCATCTGCTTGTGGATCGCGGAGTCAAGTTTGCTCGTGAGCCGAACGAAGCGCCTTATGGATGGGTTGCTGTCTTTAAAGATCTCTACGGCAATCTTTGGGACCTGGTGGAGTCTAACGACGGCAGGCCGTAGAAGACCGTCTGTAACTCGCGACCGTTTGCGCGCGCTCGTGACGGGATGCCATTATGGACGGCCTGTCCGCTTTCGGGCGGCCGAGATATGGCCTTTTCATCCGATATGCTTAAGGGTTTCGGGTGCCGTCAGGCGTACGAAAGCCTCTCATGCAGGAACCCGCGGTCGGCATTCTCTGAGCTATGGGTTTTTGTGTATCGGATCTTCTGGCGGACCGCCGATCGCAGCGGCGTTTGTTCGTCCCGGCGGGCCGAAATTGGTGTTTGCAAGCGTGATCGCCGAGATTTTCTCGGTGCTTGGGAGCGCGTTTGCCCGGCTTAAAGCCGTCGCCATTCGAACTGGCGCAGGCCCTCCCGTTGGCCGGCTCTGCTTTGAGCAGACCATATGAATGGATCTGCCATGCCGGGTCATGACGCGCTCTCCCGGTTCGTTGTCGCCGTGTTTGGCGGTCCGCGTGGCTGATGCCAGCATTCGAACACCTCGATGACGATCATGCGTCCGCCGCAACATGGGCATGGCGGGCGGATCTCGATTGGCTCGTTGGCAGCGTTGTCGACAGGCGGCAGGGCAGCGTTCAGGAGCTCGCGGGCGCGGGTGATGCTAGTCTTTCGGGAACTGCCGGCGAGCAGGCCGTAATGCCGGATGCGGTGGAACCCGCGCGGGAGAACGTGGAGCAGGAAGCGTCGAATGAACTCGTCGGGGGCAAGCGTCATGACCTGCTGCCGATCGGAACCGTCGCGGCGGTAGTCCTTGTAACGGAAGGTGACGCCGGTCTCTTCGAACGAGATCAGGCGACTGTTCGAGATGGCCACCCTATGGGTATAGCGCGACAGATAGGCAAGAACCGCCTCAGGTCCCGCGAAGGGCGGCTTGGCATAAACGACCCAACGCTTCTTTCGCACCGGCGACAGGTGCCGTCCGAATGCCCGGCGGTCAGCGAGATGCGCAGCCGAACCGAAGAAAGCGAGCTGCCCGGCATCGTGGAACTGGAGCAGTCGCGTGAGGAACAAGCGCCGGAAGAGCTTGCCGAGCACACGCACCGGCAAGAGGAATGCTGGACGTGACGATATCCAGCGTGACCCATCAAGGGCTATGCCGCCGCCCGGCACGATCATGTGAACATGGGGATGATGGGTCATGGCCGATCCCCATGTGTGCAGCACGGCAGTGATACCGATGCGCGCGCCGAGATGCTTCGGATCGGCAGCGATCGTCAGCATCGTTTCCGATGCGGCCTTGAACAGAAGATCGTAAACCAGCGCCTTGTTGTAGAAGGCAATGACGGCGGCCTCGGCTGGCAATGTGAAGACGACGTGGAAGTATCCTACCGGCAAGAGATCAGCCTCTCGTTCGGCGAGCCATGTGCGTGCGGCGGCGCCCTGGCACTTCGGACAGTGCCGGTTCCGGCAGGAATTGTAGGCAATGCGCCACTCTCCGCAGTCCTCGCAGGCCTCTACATGGCCGCCCAATGCAGCAGTGCGGCAGTGTTCTACCGCCGACATCACCTTGAGCTGGGCCAAGCTGAGCTGTCCCGCATGGGCTTTCCGATGAGTCGACCCGGCAACACGGAAGATATCGGCGACCTCGATCGAGGTACGCATGGCTCAGTCGTCGGGCGTCTTGCCTTCCACAAGTGCCATCAGCCGGTCGAGCGGCCCAGCGACCGCGTGGATCGTCCGGGTAGAAACCTTGGCATAGAGCGCGGTCGTCTCCAGCTTGCTATGTCCGAGCAGAACCTGGATGACCCGGATATCGGTGCCATCCTCCAGAAGGTGGGTGGCAAAGCTGTGCCGTAGGGTGTGCGGACTGACGCGCTTGTGTATTCCGGCGACCTCCGCAGCTTCCTGAACAGCGCGATGCAGTTGCCGCGACGAGATCGGGTCGGTGCGACTGCGTCCCGGAAACAGCCAGCCATGAGGTAGCATCACGCCGCGCCGCTTTCCTTCGCGCCACCACAGTCGCAACAGTTCAAGGAGTTGCGGGGAAAGCATGGCATTGCGATCCTTGCGTCCTTTGCCTTGTTCAACGCGGATCAGCATGCGTGTCGAGTCGATGTCATCGACCTTGAGATGCGCGACCTCCGAGACGCGCAAGCCCGCGCCATAGGCTACGCCGAGCGCCGCTTTGTATTTGATGCCTGGCGCCGCCTCGAGCAACCGTGCAGCTTCCTCCATGCTCAGCACATCGGGTAGCTTGCGTGGATTGCGGGTGATCACCAGCGCTCGCGCCATATCCCGCCGTTTTAGCGTCACCGTATACAGAAAGCGCAGCGCTGAAACCGTGCTGTTGATCGTCGCCGGGCCCACACCGTTCTCATGCTGATACAACTGGAAATGCCGTATGTCAGCGACCGTTGCGGTGTCAGGGGCGCGCCCAAGAAACGTGGCGAAGCGCCGGACATGACGGATGTAGTCCTGCTGAGTGTGGGATCCCAACCCCCGCATTACCCTGTCTTCTTGCATGCGTTGGCGAAGCGGTGTGGTCCGGGTATTGTTGGAGAAGCTGGCCATTGAACGTTCCTCTCGTTGAAGGGAACTCCATGGTCAGGCAACACCAACCGCCTGCCTAGAACTCAGATAATCACACCAGCCTCACCGCGCACGCCCTCCCGCGAAGCGGGTTCGTGCATGAAGGCGCAAAGCTGCCATTCGCCTTGAAGGGATCTGAACCGCCGACCCTTTTGATATAAAAGCTATCTCTCTGAAATTGTATCGGATGTCGGCTTTGCCTGCAGGAAATAGCTGATTTGGGGGCCGTGAGCGGACTGGCTGTTTTTGGCGCTAAGAACGCGATACACAAGTAATACTTGCTGGTATTTCAATATGTTCGAAACTTGATTCTTTCGGTAGCACCCTCAAATGACCCTCGACGGATTCCTGACCTTCCTTGGACTAGCTGCTGCCGTTTTCGCAATTATTCCACCGGTTGCCAGGTTGCGGATCCGTTTGCAGCTTGTTCCGCAAGCCATCTTGGCGGGCGCGGCATTGGTGCTCGCCCTCTACTTCGAGTTCTTCCAGTTTGTTTCCCTACCTTGCCTGCCGGCGTTTCGGATTGTCTGCAACGGGCTCGTAATCCAGCCCGGCGCCGCCTTTACGCCAGCGATGGCCGCATTTCTCGTTGTTGTGGTCTGGATGCTACTAGCTTGCTTGGTGGCGATATGCCTCCCACCGAGCCAGCGATCAATCCGCCCAATGGCCGATCTCGTCGAGCAGCTGTTCCACCAGCAACGCTACGGCCAGGCGGTTGACTTCGTCCTTCCGCACGTGCGCTTCTTGGAGCGTGCCCAAAATCGCAAGCTCTGGAATCAAAAGTTGAAGGACTGGCTCGCCGGCAAGCGTATCCCCGATCTGGAGGAATGGTTAAGTGATCCCATACGTGCGGACAAGAAGCGAAGGTGGCTAACGCCATTTCGATTGTTGGCGCGATGCGTTCCGGGGGGAGCACATGCGCAAGAGCACGCCGAACGCATCTTGAATTCCCTCTACCTAAGCCGGCAATTCATGGACTACGCTGCTCTTCAGCGCCCCAGTGTGACAGGGGTGCTTCTGACGCTCGATGCCCATCAGCGTTTCGACTTCTCCAATCGACTTTTGGCTAGCTTGGCTTCGTCGCCAGGAAGCCGCCTATATGAAGAAGTTGAACGGAACGCCAAGTATGAAGGCCTCGGCGACAATCTCGTGGTCGGCCACAATTTCATCTTGCGAGCGTATTTCTTGGACGCAAGCGTGGCCGAAAGCCTTGCGGCCTGGAAGCCCATCGGCGATTTCGTGATCGATTATATTAGGGGTGATGACGCCGTCGTTCGAGCAAAGCTCAACGGAAAGAGCGATGGTTTCGACCAACGAAGGTGGCGAGATCCGGTGGCTTTTGCCATCGCCTATTTCGACTTGATGATCCGTTCGGCGTTCAGTCAGAACATCAAGGATCACATGTGGCTGGCCTACCTGGATCACTTCGTTGACGAGCTGGTTGACATCTACGATGCCACCGGTCCCGAGATCGCTCAGGGTGATGAATTTCCGACTTGGAATGCTCACCTGATCTATGAATGTATCAACACCTTGGGACACTGGGTTCAGTTTACTCGAAAGGCCCCAGAGGGATCGGTTCATCGTAGTTTTCCGGGAAGCCTTCACCAAGGATCGGCGGGCATTCCGGCGAATGCGGCGCGCAGTCTTGGCACGTGCCTCTACCATGTTCTCCAGTCCCACCGTGTCGGCGATACGTTTGCTATGTATATGGTCGAATGCGCCTTGAGGGACATCAGGTATCTCGTGCAGCCCGGGGACGAGGAAGCTCGAAAGTTCCTCATCCGCTCAATCGTCACGGGCGGCGGTCGTGATAATGCCCATGATTATGGAGCAAGACTGGCACACCTACTCGGTGGCATCGATTATATTCTTTTGAATGATGTTTCGGATCTTCTCGCTGCAGCGAGGCTTACCCACCCCCGAGCAGAATTTCCCGATTGATAGGGTTATGCCGATCTCGGCAATGCAGGAGACGAACCGTTGGAAGATTTCATAGCATCGAGAAAGAGGTCGATGCTTTTGTTGCGGCCTTGCCGATAGCGACACTTGCGGCTCCGACATTGCTGCATCAGTTTATCTTCTCGATGCTTCATATGTCCGGACGCGATCAAACCAAGCGAGTCGCTGGCGAGACGATATAATATCGAATGAGCTGCTTGCTGGCCTGGCTGGCTGGTCGAGACTGGGACCTAGGGCCGGCCTCTGTTCCGGAAATGATGGCGACATTGAATGAAGCAGACCCAAAGAGAGATCAGTTCAAATCAGGGGACAGGCTGGAGTCGACGCGACGGCTGACGCACATCGCGAAAATCTGTAACGTTACGCAGAGCTACGATTTCAGATTAACCATAAAACCGGCACCTACAAATGTTGCATCTGTTGATTGATACGTGCATATGGCTCGACCTATCCAAAGATTACCGCTCGCAACCTCTCATCAACGCCCTGAAGGATCTGATCGCGGCGGGGGAAGTGGAGCTTATCGTTCCTCAAATTGTCGTTGACGAATTTCTGCGCAACAAATCGAGGGTCATCGCCGAAGCGCAGCGTAGCCTGCAGTCTCATTTCAGACTGGTCCGCGAAGCCGTTAATCAGTTCGGTGCTGACGAAATTAAAGCCCCTACCCTGCAGGCACTCAATGAAGTCGACCATAAGATTGTCACTGGCAGCGATTCCGTTCTGAGCGTCGTGGACTCCATTGAAAAGTTGCTGCTCGCACAAGCTCCCGTTCCAACGACGGATGCGGTTAAAGCGCGGGTGACGGATAGGGCGCTCGCGAACCTCGCCCCCTATCACCGGGCGAAAAACAGTGTCGGAGATGCGATCCTGGTCGAGATCTACGCGGACATCGTCGCGCGGTCCGACGTTAAAGACGCACGCTTCGCCTTCGTCACGCATAACATCAAGGATTTCAGCGAGCCAAATGGGGATCGCCGTCTTCCCCACCCCGACCTGGCGCCCTCATTCGCACCGCCAAAGTCCACCTACTGGGTTTCATTGCTCGATACGCTGAAAGACATAGATCCGGACCTCTTGGCCGATCACGACGCCGAATTCAACTATTCGCCCCAGTTCCGCAGGCTTTCGGAAATCCTGGAAGCCGAACACCTGCTGTTCCGCCAGGTCTGGTACAATCGGCATTGGAACCTCCGGTCAACAATCGAAGACGGCAAGCATCATGTCGTACCGGAATCCGAATATTCCCGCTCCCCGTACCGGCAGGATCAAACACTCGATACGGTTTGGGCAGGTGCGCTTGCAGCCGCGAAAAGGACAGAGGACGAGATCGGAATCGAGAATCTCGGCCCGTGGGACGATTTCGAATGGGGCATGATTAACGGGAAGCTGTCAGCTTTGCGTTGGGTTACAGGCGATGAGTGGGACATGCTCGATACATAGAACATTCCGATTTCGCTCGCGCCTTCTCAAGGATCAAATCAATGCGCGCCGCGCTGCTTCTCGCGTCAGCGCCCGAAGCAGACCGGCTAGATTGATGATGATCTGGTCATCCTCCTCGCTTGAATAGGGCGAAACAAGCTTGCCGTGCATGACACCGTTGCGGATCTTTATCCAGGACGCTACCTGAGGTCTTGTTCCCACCCTCTCATCCGCCAATGTGTAAAGCGCCCGCTGCACGGAAACCGCATCCGCTCTCTTAACCGCGGCTTTGGCTGCATCCCTTAGCCTCGACGCACCCTCCCACTGCTCGATATGAGCGACCAGGGAATCGATGGCGGCCTGATCGGCGTCGGTTCTGAGCGTGCCTTCAGGAACGAGGCGACGCGCCACGCCTTCGATACTGCTGGCCAGCGTCAGCGCCATCACCCATCTGGAACCCTGCGCAGATTGGATCACTTCCTCATAGAACGTGGTGATCGTGTGGCTTTCCCACCCTCCTTCGCGCGCAACCAGGGTGAGGAGCCCCGCATAGAGATCGAAGAAATCGGCGTCGTTCGTAAGACGGTCGTCACCGCTCCACAAAGCGGTCCATGTCGAATCCGAAGTCCAGGCCGGTGACTCTCGCACCCAGAGCATGGAGCGTCCGTTCGGAAAGCGGCGTTCGACCAGCCGCGGAAACGCCAACTGACCGAAAAGAATGCGGAGAGGTTCGCCGAACCAATTTTCGGCCGCGTGTGCGGGCAGGGCTGCGGCATGTGCAGCTGAAATGGAAAGTACGTTTGTCTCGCTGTCGAACGCGAACCTGACGGGTATGCCCAGCACGTTGATGGTGCGGACGGCGCATGCGCCGCCAGCCTCGGCGTCGCTTCGCACGAAGCGCCGGAAAATGATCGAGGCGCTATGATTTCGGGGAATAAGAAAACGGGATTCGGCGCCGCTTTCCCCCGTCGCTGGCCCCTCAACGCGGGTACTTAAGCTATCGGACGCGCCGGTGAGCACCCACTGATCGCCATCGGTATCTACCTTTGGGACCGTCCAGCCGCCCGACCATTCGGTCCCGTCCGCATCGGTCATCACCAGGCGGAACCTGTGTCGCGCCTCGTAGGGTTCGTTCCGCTGACGATTGAGCGCGCTCAGGCTGTGCCTCAGATCGACAGGCTGCCCTGTCATCCGGTAGCGGAATTCCCGCTCAGACACGATTTCGAACTCGCCTTCCCCTTCCGCAAGGAGCGGCTCAGAATCATAGGCCAATAGCGCCATTCTCGGAGCGCGGATCGTGACGGGGCCTCGCAGGTAGGGATTCAGGCGATCGATGTGCGGCATGGGGGCAATTCTGGCGATTAGCGTTGATCCGATGAAGAGGAATTGGGTCCAGGTCCAGCGGTTGCGGGGCGCGTCTCCTGCGAGAGCCTTGCGCGTTCATGCATCTGTTCCCTGGTTGGCATGTAGATCGACAAGTCCCGCTGCCATCGGCCTACGCCTTGTACCTCGAGGTCGACGCGCAGCGGCAGCCGGTTGTTTTCCGGCGACTCTGACAGTAGTTCGACGCTGCGGACGCGTGTGACGCACTGCAACGGCGTCGCCTGGGCGTTCATGATCCCGTCGGCGGCGGGAAGGGCCGCCTGACGGATAACGTCCAGTGTGAGGAGCTGGGATAACCAGAGGGTGCCGCTGAATGCCTCGAAATACTCAAAGAAGCGCACGCCCGACGTCACACCAAAGAGGTTTTCCCCCCGCTGCATCGATAGCAGCGACTGTATTTTCTGTGGGAGATAATCGACACCGGAAACCAAGGCGATGCTCGTGCCATCGAGAAACAAATCGTTGGCTTCAGGGTCTAGCGCCAGGCTGTTGCCGAGCTTCTGCGCGTCGATGCGTTGAGCAGACGGGCCGAGAGGGCAAGTCATTACGTGCACGCCGGCCTTCATCGTGAGCGTCGGCGCTTCTGAAAGCACCCTGCCGTCGCCCAGCTCGTTTGAAAGCACATATCTGTCTTCCGGCGCGCGCGTAGCGAAGCCGCCTATAAAGCCGATCAGTGCGTGCCGGTCGGCTGTTACAAAGTGATTCAGATGCAGGACCCAGCTCCCGGCCGTGACCTGCGCAATCTCTCCTGCACAGACAATATCGGGACCGATCGCCACCAAGCCCGCGCCCGGCAACACCCCGGCCCCGGCTCTCATGTCTTCGCCGCAGGCCTTTTCACGCGCCGCTTTCATCGCCCGCAGCATGTCGGCGGTATAAGTGGCTTCGTCGCGGTCGATCAGCCGCGCGTGGGTGGGGCAGAGCCAGATGGCGTTGCCAATGCCCGACCGTTCTTCCGGGCTCATGGTTTCGTCAAAGCGGCGGCCCCCCGGCGCCGCTGCGCAGATATGGGCGGCGTCGCCGACGATAGCGAAGGCGCCTGGCGTTTCCTCGCTCGGGCCGACGGTTTTTTGCTGGCATGCCGCAAAGGAGCATTGCCACCCAGCGCGCATCGCCACCGCTTTTTTCACTGCGGGAGAAAAATTGTCGCGGTTGCTCATCCGGTCAGGCTCCCTCGCCTTTCGCGTCCTTGAGCGGCTGATGCAGTGCGATCGGCTCCGCCGGATAGACCTGCTGGAACCGGCAGTGCGCCTGGCACCAGTCCGCCGCCGCCGGGGACAGCCAGCCGGTCATTTCCATCATGCTGTCATAGCGCTTCGGCAGGTTCCACATGATGATCGGCTCGTGATGGGCGATGCGATTCCGCAGGCTGCGGATCTGCGCCAGCGGACCGGAGAAGTCCTTCCTTCGCAACCCCTTTCCGTCAGGCTTGCGACCGATCTTGTGCAGCGTCGTCTGCCACAGCGTTTCATAGTCCTTGCCGAACATGGCCGTCCAGAAGCTGAATGTCAGCGCGGCGATGACACGGCCGGGTGTCGGCTCCTTTTTGTTTGCTTCAATATCCTGGATCGCCTTGGCAAGCTGTTCAGGCTGCCATTCACCGAGCAGCAGGCCTTCTTCGTGAAACCAGCTTTCATTGACCGCTTCCGCCATGACGGCATGGATGCGGTTGCGCAGCGCCACCTCCAGCATCTGGAGCGGCGTATAAAGGCTTTCCGAAATCAGGGTATTGAGCGTATACAGCTCGATAGCACGGTCCCGGTCGCTATTCGCCCAGTCGAGGTAACGGCCAAACCGCTCCAGGGAAAGCGCCATTTCCAGCGTTTCATAGGAAACTGTCTTCCCTACTTCCCCTTGCATTTTTTCCCCACCCCCTCTATATAGGTAATCGTACACCCCGGTACCGTCTCTGCCCTAGGCATGCGGCCGGGGTAATTTTTTGCCCTAATCACTTGAGATGCTTCGGGGTTTGCAAGGCCGCCTTGGCTTCCTTCCGCTGCTTCTTTTCAGCCGCGAATTCCGGCTCAAGCGCCTGAATCTTCGTCACCAGGCCGTCGAGGTGGTAGATATTGCTGTTCCAGTCACCGGCAGCCGTCTTGCGCATTTCGCGCTTGATATAGCCGGCCTTCTCCAGGGCGCGCATATTGTTCTGGATGGTTTTCTCCGTGACATCCATGCGTTTCGCCAGTTCCTTTTTGGCGGGAAACGGCTTACGCGTGGGCTCGTGCCAGTAATCCAGGAGCTGGATGACGATGTTCATCTGCATCGCGTTGATGCCGAGGCGCCGCTGCGCCTGGATCAAGATGGAGGGGATACCTGCATAGCCGTGACTATAAACAGCCTTGCCCCAGATGCGCTCCGTAGAGGACGGCTTCTTGGTTGCGGGCTTTGGAAAATTGATGACTTCTGCATCAGTAGAGGTTGCGCTCATGGTTTAAATCTCCTTCGGTTGCAAAGAAGATACGCAGGCGAATACCAGCTTTCAATGAGGCGGTTTGTTGGGGGTATGGAAAACGCAGGGGCTACCCCTATCTGCGTTAATTGTGCTGTCTCCACCACTAAAGCTATATGGTCTACGCTGCTTTTGTGGTCGGATTTCGCCCCTACCTTGGGAAGCTACGTTCCCGACCGGTGGGATCGCTAATTTCCATACTTAAGCATCATTTTTTGTATCGCAAAGCGGTTGTAACATGCCGAGACACTAATCGGAACGGAAAATGCGCCCTGTTCCGATCCTAATTCGACCGTTTCGAAGAGATGCACTCGCGCCGCTTCACGCTGCAGTGGCTCCCATCTTCTGAAGACGCTCGTGTTCCTCGATGAGATAGGTGATGTAGCTCCGGATCAGATTGCAATACAGCCGGGCCTCATTCTGCTGGATGGCGACCCCAGCCTTGAGATCCATACCGTGCCGTACGCCGCCGCCGGTTGGCGAGGACAGATAGCCGTGCAATTTCGTCATCCAGTCAAGGATCTGCTCCTGAGCTGTTCCGCGATTGCCGGATCTCATTTCGCCAATGATCTTGTTAAAATATTTACCCTGAACCGTGCCATCGTTCGTGCCGGTGCCCCGGAACACTGTCGCGACCGACTCCAGAAGCCAGAGGATTTCAGAAACCGCCTGGCGGCTTTTCCCTTCCTCGATGAGCCGGTGCGACTCCTCGAGCGATGCTTCAATCAGCGCCCGCGCCTGCGCGTCGAGGGACGGTGCGGCGTCGGGCACGGGAATCGGTGGGACCTGCGGGTTTGTGGCGACCAGATGGGGCGGTTCGATCCGATAGCCCGCGCCATGTTCTGCAAGTACGCGATTGATCATCGCCACGTCGGGCACACCGAGGCCGTCTTCGGCGCACTCCATGCAGACCCTATAAAACGCCTCGATGAACAGCGGCGCGTTCTCTTCCGCTCGGCGCATCGCGCTGTCCAGATCGGACCACGCCCAGCTCAGGCTGCTGCTGTTCCCCGAACCACCGAACGCTTCCTTAAAGCGTTCAACGATCATCCAGGTGTTTCTCTGAGTGGCGATTTTTTCGATGAAATCGTAAAATGCGCGCGACAGGGTCGCCGGCGCCGGTCCTGGGCTTGAAAACCGCCATGCAGGGTCAAATTTAAGCATCGAGCGCTCCTAGTGATCCGCGAGCCAGCGTGCATAAGCCCGCACGTCGATCATCGGCACGGTTCCAATCTCCTGCAGCCGGGCGATCAGCTCCAATAGAAAACCGGTGACGGATTTCCCGTTGAGCGACACCGCCGTAACGCCGTCGCCGTTGCGGCCGAACCAGCCGTGCGCCGCCACGCACCCAATGTCGAGCAGACTTTCATCCGGCGCGCTGTCGAGCAGGTCCGTCATGGTTTTGCCCATCGGCGGGCTCCACTCGCTTTCAAACGTCAGGATGCCGCAGAGAATCCAGTGCGGCTTCTTGGGCTCCGACTTCCCGCCGAGCCACGTCACCGCCAGGCTGGTGCGGTCGAGCTTGCGGACACTCGCCGCCTTGTCGCGGGCATAGCCCACATAAGTCGCGTTAAGCGTCTGCTTGGCCTCGAATACGGCATAGACGCTTTCGGCCGGAATGATTTTGATGCCGTGCATTTCGAAAATCAGCGGCGTGTATTGCCGGTCGTAAATGACGACATCGATCTGCTGGCTGAACGCGCCGTGATTATCGACCACATGGGCGGTCGCAACCTCGTATCGCTTCGGCAGATAGGTGTTCAGCAGTTCGACCCAGACGGCTTCGCTGGCGTCGCCTTTCGTGCCCGGATGGGCGAAAGACTTGCGCGCCCGGTTCAGGTCCTCCTGCACCTTGTCATGCAGCCCGGCCAGTAATTCTTGCAGCGACCACCCACTCATCTGACAAACTGCTCCCAGCTACCGTTAAGCGCCTGCCCCGCGGCAGCGCTGATCCTTTGTTTTTCCGCAGCCGTCAGATCGTCCGAAATCACGTTGTTGGTGTTGGCCGGATCGACAAACCGCGCATTCGCAAATGTGTCGCGCAGATAGGTGAGGCACGCGACGATCCGATCGCTCAAAGTCGGGTAATTCGTATTGCTCAGCGCCACGATGACGGCCAGCTCAACGTAGAAGGACGGAAAATCCAGCCCTTTCTGGTCTCGCCACAGCTTGATGAGGCGCGACTCCTGCTGCCGGGCGCCCGCCCAGACAGTCGTGATATGCGTCTGGACGTTGGTTTTGGTCCAGGTGCTGGCCTTGCGCCGATAAAGGCTGTGATCGTTCGACAAGGCGTTCTGCCGCTTGGCCGGGACCAGGTCCACGTCGTAGCCGCCGACCCTGATGTTTATGGAAACGTTCTGTCGTTTCGGCGCGTGTCCCGCCCCTGCGAGCTTGGCGAACAGCTTGTCGTATATCTCCTGGAGCGTATCAGGCGTGTTCTCCGACAGCGAGATGAACAGGTCGATATCAGTGCCGCTGTGGTTGGCTGTTCCCTTGGAAAATGATCCACTCGGGCTAATCGAAATCAGGTTGCCGTTCGCCCACTCGCCAACCAGCGGCGCCAGAATCCCCTGAACACCCCGCACCGGCGAATATGGCCCGATATCGACGGCCTCGCGGGCCAATATTCCCTGCAAATAAGCGTCGCTCATGCGTGTGGGTCAGTTCCTTCAAGATGGGCGAGTGTAACGTCACATTTTACACACCATCTCGCAAGAAGCCTGTTCGCGGCCGGTTATAGATCAAGACAGTTGGACGATTCGAACCGACGCCCCAAAAGCCCGTCTGCGATCGATGAGTGCGCCGAATACATCCGCCCAGTGTTGCCGAATAAATTCTTCTGCCGCTGATATTACTGATGGTATGCAGGCCCACGATTCAGCTTCGTCCGTGACGCCAGGGCGGAGCTTTTCACGATTCCGGCGCTAGCCCGTCCAGATCGGCGTTGGTGCGGGCGAGCTAAAACTTTGCTAGAATAAACCGCATGAGTCATAATGAATATTTGGACGTTTTTATAGGCGACCCAATCGCGCACCGCTCAGAAGTAGAGCTTCTCCGAGCTTTGAGTAAATTCTCCGACGAACACAAACAGCCACTTCTGGTGTTCGCCAATTTTGAGCTTTCCGGGCGGCAGTTCGACTTCGTAGTCATCACAGCTACCCGCGTTGTCGTCGCCGAGGTCAAGTCAAGTTCCTTTCCTGTGCGCGGCTGTATCGAGGGCATGTGGGAGTACGCGACGGCCGATGGCGGTTGGACAACCGTCGCCAATGGCTACAAGCAGGCTCTCCGGCAGAAGAACATCCTTCGCGACGCCATGGGGCGCTTGCCGAAGGAATTTCATCCCGAGGCACACGTTGTTTTCAGCGAGGATATTCCTGAAGGCTCCAATCTCACGCCTGGAAACTTCAAGGTGCATGTTGGCGGTTTGGCGGACTTTCTTACAGCCCTTTCTCGGGAGGATGGTAACCCTTGGTCTCTTGAGGAGTGGAGGCAATGGGCTGAACGTCAGCGCCTCAGGCGAGTGCCAATGATCGAGGCATTCGACAATGCGCCGGCCGAGCTCATGGGGCGGTATCGTGAAGCTCTTGTTAGGGACTATCAGCCGCAGGCAGATGGCTGGATCGCCGCCAGCGATGAGCAACGTGATGCCATTGGGTTCGCGCTGGTTGGGGGAAATGCGGGAGCATTCGTGACAGGCCCTTCGGGATGCGGAAAAACCCTGATGGCGAAGGCCGCGTCTGTACATCTCTCGCGGGATGGTGCGGTAGTCTTGTTTGTGCAGGCGAAAGACATTTCGGAATCGCTTGCCGATGCCCTGAAAACCGAAATTGCACTCGTTGCCGATATCCCTCTGGCCTCGTTGCTGAAAGCTGTCCGGCAGACGTCCGCGCGTGCGTGCATCTTTCTTGACGGCTTAAACGAGCTGCCCGGTACCGTCGTTGAAAAGACGCTTCGCGGATTGAAAATCCTTGCCAGGAGATACGGAGCACAGTTGGTCGTCACCAGCCAGGGCAAAAGACCGACCATTCTCGAAGGATTGGCACTCATCGCGGTGAGTGAACCGGATGATGCCCTGAAAAATAGAATTGCGACATCCGCAGCGGCATCCTCTCTCTCTGCTGAGGCGAAGAAGGTTCTCACAGGGGTGCGAAGCGGCCTCGAGGCGAGAATGGTGGCCGAACTTCAAGGAGAGCTTGGTCTTGATGCGACAAGAAGCACTCTTGTTGATCAGATCATCCGCAAACGCTTGGGAGAGAAAGCGAGAACCTGCTACGCCGGTCTGAGATCCTTTGCCCTTCAGCTCTTTGGGCAGTTCTCTTATTCGATGACCGAGACGGCATTCGACGACATTATGATCGCGAATGGTCTTGGCGATGAACAGTGCGAGACAATGCTCTCATCTGGCCTGCTTGAACGCCGCGCCGGCCGCATCTCTTTCTTTCACGAGATGTTCCTGTTTGGCTGCGCTGCGCAGGCCTACGCTCAGCTTGCCCGTTCGGGAACAGGTGCAGTGTCCCAAGCGCTAAACACCGCCTTTGCCGAAGCCCTTGCACCGGATGTTTTGGCGGCAGTCGACGACGAGACAACAGCCTGTGAAATCCTGGGCTCCCTGACGAGCGCTGATATTTTAGCGAAATGCGCTATGGGCGAGTCCGGCCCAGTCGCCAGGTCGGCATCCCAAAAAATTCTAGCCCAAGCGGCATCCCAGATACTTTTCGATATCGAAAACCTGCGATTGGCGCTTCGTGTGACCGAGGACAAGGTCAGTGTCGAGTGGGAGCAACTGCCGGACTACAGCAAAGAAGAGATCGCCCAGTTTTGCGGTTTGGGCGTTGCCGCAAAGTTCGGCGTTATGGTCGAGGAGTACCTGAGGCTATGCCGAGCAATGGACGCTCGGCTCCTGTGGGATCGAAAGCGGTTAGATGATGATGCCCGGCGGTACAATGTCGGGCTTCGAAGTGTCAGCTTTGGGCTTGCGTATCTCGGCCTGTATTCCGGCTGGAAATCGAGTTTCCGGCTCATGGTTGGAGCGGCGCAATCGTTTTGGGAGGACGTTGGACCAAGCGATGTGATGCGCTCCAAACATTTGATGGATTTGACATCAGGCGAACTGCATTTCGTCGTTGAACATAGGCAGTCTTTGTATGCCGGACATGAATCGTCGTTCTGCGAGGAACTCGCAGAGGTGATTACGGCGAGGTTTCGGCGCGAGCCGTATCATGTACAGCTTGCCATCCTGCATGCCGCCGGTTTTGTGCGCCGCGCTTCAGACGAGGCGCTTGCCACTCTCACCGAAGCGATACAGCAACTTGAGCCGAATGATTTTCACATCTTTATCAGCACCGGCATTATCGAGGCATTGAAGCTTCTGGGTGCTCTCGATGAGGAAGCGGAAGAGGCACGAGAAGGGATAAAAGACCAGCTACGCGCGGCGCTGGACGGCGAGGATGAAGAAGATATCTTTGAGCAGGCACTGTCGGTCTACATCGCCCAGTTCGATCATCCGTTCGACGGCATTTATTGCGAAGAGATCAACGGCCTTTCGGATATCGAGAAGAAGCGACTGGTAACCCGCGCTTTTCAGGCCGATAGCGTTCGCCGCTCCATGTCGTTGAAATGGCTTGCGACCGCAGTGGCAGATGAAGATGACCCTTCGAGTGCGCCACTTTTCATTCGCTATGCGCGCTATCCGGAAATTAATCCGCACTGGCAGGACGAAATCGCGGTTTTTGTTCTAGCGACGAGGTTCCTGGCGAGACATGGAGTCGAATTGCCTGAAACGCCCACGGATGACGATCGCCAGCGATGTTTCGTACGCCTCCGTGACATCGTAAGGTATGTTGAAATTCGTTCGGAGGCTGCCTTATCTGGTGCAGCTGCTGCCTGGGAAGCGTTGCTGCTTATACCTGCTCCGATCGTTATTAGTTGTCTACATGACGTCATTCTGGAGGGGCTTGAGCAGCGCTCGCCGATGTCTGAGTCAAGAAGCTATGGTTCGGTCGAAATTTCTCGACTTTTTCAGCCGGAATTGCTGAAAATTGCACGGCAGTTCCTGCCTCAGGGCACACCTGCTTTAGACAGCCACGGCGGCAAAGATGAGCGCGCCACAGCATGGGCAGTCAGCCTCGTCGGGCAGCTGGGCGACAGGAGCGATTTGGGAATGCTGCGAATTCTCCTTACTCAACCGGACTTCGCGCGATCGGCGACTGCTGCTATTCGCCAGATCGAAATGCGCTGCTAGACTTCTGGCCTTACCACTCGGTGCATTACGCTGTCCGTGACACGCGCGACGCGTGCAACAACACTATGGGCGGTTCCTTCCGCAAGTTAAGGCGCCACTTGGCTGCGCGCACTTTCGACCAAATCAGGAAGGGGTGTGAAAGCCGTTCAGGCCTAGAAGATCCCCCACGCCCGAAACCTCCCCCTCCCCGTCATCTCCCGCAGGCCCAGCTCCAAAACAATCCGCCGCGCCGCCTGCGGCGTGACCTCGAGCGTCGTTGCGACCATCTTAGCCGACACCAATGGCTTCGCCATCACCAGCTCGATCAGTTCCGGCAATTTTGAAGACGTCCGCCGCCCCTCCAGTTTACGGTCCATCATCGTTTTCGCGAGCGTCAATCGGTCATGTTCCTTCAGCCCGATCTCGGCGGCCGCCAAAAGCCCGTGCGCTATCGCGAGCAGTCGGGTCTCCCGTTCGCGATGCCGGCGCCGATCGACGGGAATGGTTTTGAGGCCGAGATTGATCGCCGCCAGATGCGCCCCGCTGGTGATGCCGGCCTGGCGCAGGATCGACGCGGCCAGCAGCCGGCCGAGCCAGGGCGCGTGCTGCAGCACCGACAATTCGTTCCAGGCATCGAGGGCGACGATCGCCTGCAGCACCGCCGGCAGACTTTCGATCTGGCGCAACACAGCGCGCCATTCGTCGAGCCGGGCATCCTCGTCCCAGTCGAGATCATAGACCAGCGGATCGGCCGGAGCCCGGCCGGGCTTTCTTGCCTGCTCGATGGCCGCCTCCGAACGGGCGAGCAGCGCATCAATGGCGGCATAGTCGACGCCGGGAAGCCCTTCAGCTTCATTGATGTCTTTCCCCTCACCTTCTAAATCGTCCCTGACCGCGGGCCGAACGACGACGGCCGGCTCCACTGCATCAGGGTCGACCGGATTGATGTCCGACGTCTGTCGCAGCGTCCGAATACCGTCGGCCGACAGCGCCCAGTCCGGTGACTGGGCAGCGACGCGTCGGCGGGTCCGCAGGACGTCGCGAGCGATTGTCAGCTCATGGGTCGGTGTGCGAATATCCCGGGTGGCGTCATGGAGGACCAGGTCTTCGAGATGGACGAGTTCGCCGTCGATCCACAGCGAGGCGCAGGCATCGGTAAATTGGGTGCGTTCGAGGAAGCCCTGGCCGACCGGCGAACGGGCGATACGCTCGTCGAGACGGGTGAGCGCGATTGCCGCGTCGAAAGCCGGTCGCATCAGAGCTGTCATGCTGATTTTCGCGAGATCGTAAGCCATTGAAATCATGGTAAATGATTTGTTAAAGGAACTCTATAATAATATTACAGTTCCTCACACGGTATAATTGATAGTTGGTGCTCTAACCATCGATAAGTACCTCTTATCGATGGTAGTTGATTTCGCGGCGCAAATCGAGGAAAATCGGGGCAAATCACGGTGCCAGCGGCTGCCGAAACCCGCGATTCTGGAGCCTATCGTGCCTAAAGCGAAGACATCACACACGTCCGTCGAGCGCCGCGCCGAGGAGCTCGATACCATCGCGTCCGTTTTGCCGCTCGAACGCCGCGACGAGCTTGCCGAGCTGTTGACCGATGATGACATCGAGACGCTGCGGCATCTTGTTAATCAGGGAATGGGCGACAATACGCTGAGGGCCCTGACGTCTGATCTTGCCTACCTGCAGGCCTGGGGTCTCGCTGCCACCGGACAGTCCCTGCCCTGGCCGGCGCCCGAGGCGTTGCTGCTCAAATTCGTAGCCCATCATCTGTGGGATCCAGAAAAGCGCGCAAGTGACCCCAACCACGGCATGCCCGATGATGTCGACAAAAATCTAAGGCGTCAGGGTTTCCTGAAATCCGTCGGCCCGCACGCGCCTGACACGGTGCGGCGCCGGCTGGCCAGCTGGTCGACATTGAGTAAGTGGCGCGGCCTTTCGGGTGCCTTCGCCTCCCCTGCTCTTAAGTCAGCCATTCGTCTGGCAGTGCGCGCCGTTCCGCGAACCCGTGCGCGCAAGAGCGCAAAGGCCGTCACTGGCGACGTTCTGGCAAAGCTGCTGGCGACGTGCGAGTCAGACAGCCTGCGCGATCTACGCGACAAAGCAATCCTGATGGTCGCCTTTGCTTCCGGCGGCCGTCGACGCAGCGAGATCGCCAGGCTACGCGTCGAGCAGCTGACAGTCGAGCCACCGATCGAGGTGAACGACGGTCCTCCCCTCCCCTCACTTGCCATCCATCTTGGTCGAACCAAAACGACGACAGGCGAGCAGGACGATGTCGTCTATCTCACAGGCCGACCTATCGAGGCGCTGAACGCCTGGCTGGCGGCCGCAAAGATCGAAAAGGGCAGCGTGTTTCGGGGAATTGGGCGATGGGGCACCGTTTCACGGCGTGCGCTCGATCCGCAGTCGGTCAATGCGATCCTGAAGCAGCGGGCACAGATGGCCGGGCTAGACAGTGGGGAGTTTTCGGCGCACGGGTTACGATCGGGATATTTGACGGAGGCCGCCAATCGCGGAATTCCCCTTCTCGAGGCGATGGAGCAGTCCAGACACCGGTCGATGCAGCAGGCTTCCAGCTACTATAACAACGCCACACGGCGAAGCGGACGTGCGGCATGCATTCTGTAATGGCGCTCATGTGTAGCATCAGACGCCCCGGCTTTTGGGAACTGGTTGCACAGTCAATCGGTCTCGTTGACGACATAGGCAGGGTCGGAAAACCTGCTTCTCTGACGTTCTCCAAAGGCTGGCATGGCCTCCTCTGCCTCAGTCGATGATCGATACGTGCAGAAGCAAGGCAGCCTTCACCAGAGACGATCAAAGAGAGTGCGCCCAGTTGGCGCCTCAGACGATTACCCGCAAGGGAAAACCGAGCTTGGTTGTTGTTTCTGCAGAAGAGCGGCTGACGAAAACTACTCACAGGGGATCGCTTGAGGAATTTCTGTCGGCATCACCCCTATGCGGCGCCGACTTGGATACCGAGAGACAAGACGACGAGCCCCGTGACCTGTCCTTGAGAGACTTCTGCTCGATACGAATGTTCTGTCGGAAGTTACAGAGCCTCGCCCTGATGAAGGGTGTCTGAAGCGCCTTCAGAGGCTGGACGTGGATCGAACCTTAATCAGCATCGTCTCTATTGCTGAAATTCGCCGCGGTGTCGCGCTGATGGATAACGGGAGGCGCCTTGGACGAATGGCTCACGAATAATCTGCCTCAACGCTTAAGAAAACAGGATTATTCCGGTGGCAGGTCATGTCGCCTTCGCCTGGGGCGATCTGATGACGCTCGCCAAGCGAAATGGTCGCGATGGCTTGATCGCTGCTACAGCCTTCGCTCACCCATTGACCCTTGCGACGCGAAACATCAAGGATTTAGAAGGCTTCGGAATACAAATCAGTGATCAGTGGGTGGACTGATCTGGCCGTTGCTTTTCGATTGAAAGGGCTGGACTGAATGCTCTCCTACAAAATGCTCAGGAATCACGCCGTAATTGCTGACCACACGCCCCTTATCTGGCTGTATGAAGTCATCCATCACGTGAATGAGCACTCGCGAATTGTGAAAGGCAAGCAAGGCTCGTTCCTTGGGTTGGCCCACGATGTATGCCGAGCATAAGAGCGGCAGCGTGAAATTATTCAGCCGCCTAAACATTTTTGAAGAAATCGGCGTCCGATATGGCGTTCGGATCCTCTGGCCTGTCCTTTGGCTGCAGCATAGGCTGTTGGGGCGATCTCTCGCGTTTCTCGACGATAGAGCTAAGAGCCAAACTATCACTTATGCGTTGGATGCCGTCATCGATGATGCGTTGCGCGAGGATCTTGGTACGCAGGCAGGTATATCATCGATCTCCGACAGCACCTTAGTCCAGCACAGCCTGCAGTATTTGAGATGATCGACCCAAGGGGATATTTTCTTCGTGGACGAAAGGGCAACGGAAGGCCGGCTTTGCGCTGCTCATTTCGAGTTTCGATCAGATCTGTGACCGCTTCTACCCAATTCCATTTAAGAACAGCGAAAAGAACCTGCTATCTTCAGGAAAATTTGCAGTCTGGAAAAAATCAGGAGCGGGATCCGACAAACGGTCTCTACCCTCGTGACCGCCCTCCTCTGCCGACAGGCAGAAATCTCTCTGCTGTCCCTCCAGATAAGCACGCTTTCTGAAGTTCTCCCCATTCCAATTTTAGTAGGTATTTCCGCTGCAGATGCCCCGCTACCAAGGGGAATATTTCGAGAGCAAATAATGGGCGCAGCGAGGATTCGATCGTTCTGGTGGTTCTGGTAGTCAAATTCCTCACTTGCCATGTGCTTGGGATATTCTGATGAGCTCCCTTGGCTGGCCAATAAGTCTTTCAAACGGCACAGATCGTCGAAGCGCGGCGTCCTTTTTCGGTCCATCGGCAATCCGATCGATACGTTCGCTAAACAAGTCTGTTTTTTGACCGTTCTTTTGCGCCGTCGTGTAGTTGGCGCCAAAGCTGATTATTGAGCGCACGCAAGTCGCTTTCTTGGCGGCAAAGGCTGCATCAACCTGACAAAAATGCAGCCTTTTCAAGAGAAGCGCCAGGAGCCAATCAACGCGGTGTAGACGGCTCCGGAAAAGGCTAGACTTCGTCGGACGTTTTCCTCGGCTAAACCCCGGTGCCCGGCCTCTAACAATTTTGCCCGGGTCAAAACTGGTTTAATACCATGCTAGGCTCGCTCCCTGGGGCCGGGACGGGCGACAAAGGCTTTCATGCGCCCTGAACCGCAAAGCCGGCTCGAAGCCGCAGCCAGCAGGACTGATCCGACAAGAGGCGACTTTTTGTCCGCTGATATCTGTGAACGGGCAGAATTGATCCGTACGGTACAAGCAGCGAAGGCGTGAGCGCATCATCGATGGTTTAGCGAGAGTTGACGTCCCAGGACCAATCGGAAAACCTTGTCAGCTGACAAGGTTTTTAAGACGCGGCTCTGGAAACTGATCGGCTCATCTCTTGAGGAAGCCCAGATACCAGATCATCAGTTGCCGCGACCGCTAAAGTTCGCCCAGCTACCAGCGTCAGCGGTTTACGACGCTCGCTATCGAAAACCTTGTCAGCTGACAAGGTTTGCAGTCCTGCATCAACTTCAAAGGTCAACAGTCATACCGACACCGGGGCAGGGGGCAGGGGGCAGGGGGCAGGGGGCAGGGGGCAGGGGGCNACAAGGTTTGCAGTCCTGCAGCAACTTCAAAGGTCAACAGTCATACCGACACCGGGGCAGGGGGCAGGGGGCAGGGGGCGGGGGGCAGGGGGCAGGGGGCAGGTTGATCTCATGCAAAACCGTCACCGCAACCCCGACGACCTACACCAAGCGACAATATCCACTTGAGCAGGGTAGGGACGTGGACAACCGGCATTCCTGATGCATTTACATCCGAGCCCGTAAGCTGCTGCAACAGACGGATTGGACTATGCTGTAACAGAATGTGCACTTCAGTGTGAGGATAACTTCTGCTGCTCGATCCCTCGACCCAAGGCCACCAACAGCGCGCGTGGGGGCGGAAACTATGAAATCTGACCGCCGAGGTAAAATGGACATGAATACGGGGAGGGGGCGAGGGGGCGAACAGGCTGCGACCACCATATTCTTCTAGGCCACTAACCTGATTTCGTAATTCGTTTAGCCTCCCGCCTAATGGCCGCCAAGTTCGATTGCCCAAACCCTGAACCAAAGCAAGGACTGGTGAACTGTCGTGGCGATCGGACGGCGAGCCATAGGGCGCCGCTGAGCGGGGCAGGGGGAGCCCGACAAAGGCTTCTTTAAAACTGTTCGGCTACCCGCTGAAGAATTTTCCGGGACTTCATATTGAGCGTTGTCAGATGAACCAGCGGATCGATGTCGCCAACCAATGGAACCTCTACCGATATCGTGGCATGGCCAGCAACTTTGTTTAGCAATTGGCTCAACCCCAATATGCCATCACCTGGCGCCAACCGTCCTGCCCGGGCCTCGGTCATCATGTTTTCTGGACGCTTGGGTGCCGGCCCCACTACGTCACAGAGTTGCACGTGCCGTACGATATCGGTTTTGATCTCGTCAATGTTTCCGCCATTTCGAAAAAAGTGAATGGCGTCGACCAAGACACCTGCATTGTCTTGGCCGGACGCCGTGACCAGCGCACCAGCCTTGCTGTAGGTGTTGATAGTGCGCCAACCCATGTTCTCAACGTCGACAGCCAGCCCATATCGTGCGGCAAGCTGGCAGAACTCCGTCAAATTGCCGATTAGCCGTTGCAGGTCGCCATCGTCGCCGCATGCGGACAGGCGCTTGGCTCCAATATCCGCGGCGGCGGCAACGATGTGTTCGACGAGGGCAGCGCTGAAATCCGGGCCAATAATGAAAAACTCGATATCAAAAACGTTAATGCCTTCGCTGTCGAGTAGAGTCGAAACTCCATTGCATCCCTGCTGCCCTGCGGTAGCTTGTAATAGGGTGCCCCAGGGAAAGCGGGATGCAGCCGAAGTCCTACGGAATTGAAGCCTGCGACTGCAGCATGCCTGACGAACTGCTGGGGCGGCAGTTGGATCGCAGAGAAATGGGCGATGCCGACGGGCGACTCTTTCACCGCATCGGTCATCGCACAACTCCGGTACGAGCCAAATGATCAAGCAGGTTAGCGCCGGTGCGATGGATGTGCTGACGAAGCTTGTCAGTCGCGTAATCGCTGTCTCTCGCCACAGCGCCCTGAGCGATTTCACTATGCTCCTGGCTGACATTTCGATCGCCTGAAGTCTGGGTCAGGAATTTTCTGCGATATCGATCATTTAGATTGAGTAGGGTCCTGCAGAACTGCAGGAGAAGCGGCTTTCCGCAGCCCGAAATAAGGGTTAGATGGAAGTCGCGATGCGCCATCTCCCAATATTCGAGAGTTTCCGGCTTGTTCGCATCGCGGTCGGCACGGTTGAGCTTGTGAAGCGCGCGCATGACATTGCTTTCCCACTCCGCGTCACCGAGCCTAATCGACTCTTTCAACGCGAAAACCTCCAACTCCTCGCGAAGGCTCGTAATCTCTTCCAGATTTGCCAGTGATACTGGCGCGACCCGGTAGCCGCGATTGTCTTCAAACTCTACCAGCCCGTCGGAAATCAAGCGCGCAAGCCCTTCGCGCAAGGGGCTGAGGCTCACATTGAATGACTGTCGCGCCTTGTCGAGATTGATCTTGCTGCCAGCCTCCAGCCCTCCCGAAATAATTGCTTCCCGCAGCCGGAATGCCAGTTGGCTTCCAATCGTATTCTTGCCGTCATCGGCAAAGTCACCATTTCCAGCTTGCTCGCTGGGTGCGTCGGGTGAGGCACTTTGTCGCTTCATAAAACCTCCCACGCGAATGTCGCGCTTGGTTGATGGGCGATATTATAAACGATTATTATTGTCAATGAATTTGGAGTTCTCCACCATAGTTTGACAGGACAATTCAGCATATAAGCGTCGATATCAGCTATTTATCTCACAATCTTGAAATTACAAAGAATCCTGACGCTGGGGGCGTTGATGAGCGCTTGACAGATAATCGATTATTTACGTATCACTCGAGCGTTGGGAGGTAACGATGGTGATTAAATCTGAAAGAGACTTAACGCCCGCCGTGATTGCGGCCATGGGCCAGACCTCTGATCCAAGGATGCGGGACATCCTGATGGCGCTGGTGAAACATCTCCATGCTTTCGTTCGCGAAGTGCGGCTGACCGAGGTGGAATTCCGTGAAGCGACTGCTATTCTCAACGAGATCGGCCAAATGCAAACCGACAGTCATAACGAATTTGTCCTCATGTCCGGCTCACTTGGCGTTTCGTCCCTTGTCTGCCTGCTCAATAACGGTGACAAGGGGCAAACAGAGACTTCACAGTCGCTTCTTGGACCATTTTGGCGCCTGAATTCTCCGAGAGTTGAAAACGGCGGCACGATCATCCGGTCCTACACGCCTGGTACCCCGCTTTTCGTCCATGCTCGTGTAATCGATCGCGAAGGCAATCCGATATCAGGTGCCGAAGTCGACGTCTGGCACGCATCCCCTGTCGGTCTTTATGAGAACCAGGATCCGGATCAGACGGAGATGAACTTGCGCGGCAAATTCACGACGGACGGGGAGGGACGTTTCTGGTTCCAGACAGTCAAGATGGTTGGTTATCCCATCCCCGTCGATGGAGTCGTCGGACGCATGCTCAAGGCTCAGGGCCGTCATCCTTATCGACCAGCACATTTGCACGCGCTGATCTTCAAGCGGGGTTACAAGACGCTGATTTCGCAGGTTTTCGATCCGAGCGATCCGAATATCGAATCCGACACTCAGTTTGGCGTGACTGCGGCACTCACCGGCGATTTCATTCGCCACGACGAACCGCATCCAACCAACCGAGACATTCAGGCGCCGTGGTTCTCGCTCGACTACACTTATGTCATGGAAGCAGGCGAGGCTCTTTTGCCGCGCCCGCCAATCAAGTAACGTTATTTGGAGCCGGATAATGATTACCGAGGAACAACGCCAGTCGGCAGCCAGGGCCATCCTGGAGGCCGAAACCACGCGGACTCCCATTGTCCAACCCAGCAAAACTTATCCCGAGCTCGAAATTGAGGATGCGTATCGCATTCAGGCGCTTTGGGCCGAGTTGCGTGTGTCGCGCGGCGCGCGGATTGTCGGCCACAAAATAGGTCTAACGTCTCGCGCCATGCAAATGGCATCCAAGATGACCGAGCCGGATTATGGGGTGATTCTGGATGATGCGCTCTACAATGATGGCGCGCAAATTAATGCGGATTTGTTCATCAAGCCACGCCTGGAAGTCGAGTTGGCGTTCGTAATGGGTGAAGACCTGGAAGGAGCGGGCACCCGTATCTATGACGTCATGCGCGCGACAGAGTTCATTCTGCCTGCGCTCGAGATCATCGATTACAGAACCGAAGTTCCGCGTGCGATTACCGACACAATCGCCGACAATGCAGCCTTCGGAGCAATCGTCGTGGGTGGGCGGGTGATCCGCCCGTTTGATATCGACATACGCTGGGTCGGAGCAACTCTGTCGAAAAACGGCATTATCGAAGAGTCCGGGGTTTCAGCCGCGATCATGGGTCATCCGGCCGCCGGCGTTGCATGGCTGGTCAACAAACTTCATGCCGTCGGCGGCGGCTTGAAAAAAGGTCAGATCGTCCTTGCGGGCTCATTTACGAGACCGGTCGACATCATAAAGGGCGATGTCATTCAGGCTGATTATGGGCCAGTTGGCTCAATCGGCGTCTCTTTTACGTGAGGTTGAGATGGATCTTCCAGTCAATAAATTTAAATCAAAACTGCAGGCCGGGCAAAGCCAGATAGGACTTTGGTGCGGGCTTCCAGGGAGCTACGCTGCCGAAATCGTGGCGCCAGCCGGGTTCGATTGGCTGTTGTTTGATACCGAACATTCCCCCAGCGACGTGCTGACCGTGCTGCCACAATTGCAGGCGATCGCCGCTTACGATGTCGCCCCGGTGGTGCGCCCAGCTGTCAACGATCCAGTGCTGATCAAGCGATTCCTAGATATTGGTGTACAATCTCTTCTAATCCCCTTTGTTCAAAATGCAGACGAAGCGAAATCCGCGGTGGAAGCAACCCGCTATCCACCGAAAGGAATTCGAGGCGTTTCGGCCCTTACGCGTGCCACACGTTTCGGCAGGGTAAAGAATTATGCCCAGCAGGCGGAGGGGGAGATTTGTGTTCTCGTTCAAGTCGAAACGCGGGAAGCTATTACTCATATCGAGGCCATGGCATCGGTCGAAGGGGTGGACGGGATATTTATCGGCCCGGCGGATCTCGCAGCCAGTTTCGGCTATCCGGGACAACCAGGCCACCCGGAAGTGGTCGAGGCGATTGAAAATACGATCGCATTACTCAAACGGCTCGGAAAGCCGGCAGGAATACTCACGCCTGACGAGAAATTCGCGGCACGTTGCATGGAATTGGGAACGCTGTTCACTGCCGTCGGTGTCGATGTCGCATTGCTGGCGCGCGGATCAGAAGCACTGGCGGCCAGGTTCTCGAAAAAGTTGTAGACATGCGAGCTTCCGGGCACGTCGTCACCGAACTTGCGCCTATGGGCGTGAACCGATTGGCATGTGAGAGCGATGCGGCCATCCGATCCAAACGCGTGCCAACTCGCATTCGAGGCCGAGACCGGTCCGACCGTATCGGTGTCAACAGTCTTTCCATCCGGCCTGATAGCCAGCATGCACCTGCGCGCGGCGGCGTGTCGCTCCTGATTGAGGAGCCCTGTATCACGTTAGCAGCCGGCACAAAGGAGGCGAGGCTGCGTCAAAAAGACCATGCCTGTCGATCTTGTAATTGAGTTGTTAAAGGAGCATTTCGGGTGTGTCCTATGCAAAAGCATAGACAATTCCAAGCAACAGACTGGAAGTACTCGAAATGGCTGACCTGGAATGGGTAGACTTTTTCCCAATAGTTTTCTTGCCGTTCAAAATTATCGTACTGGGCATTGGCATGTACTACGCCATCAAGTGGCATCACGATCAGGCTAAGAAAGATAACGAGGCCAAAGGAAACTGAGCGCCGACAGGTGTCAACTTGCTTCAATCCACATTGGTTTGGAAGCAGAATGGACTTTCTTCAAACCCGCCTCGACGAAACGTAAGGGGCGATTTGCGTAGCAGGAGATCGAGCATAGACCTCGCCTCACGCACCTGGCCCAATAGATTATCCGCAAGCCCTTATCAATGCATTTGTTTGACCAGCCCCGCCCGTAACAAGGTGGGGCTGAACTAATTTCTCTCGACCGGGCATCTCTGACGGTAAAGTCGAGGCACAGTTTGAGAAACGTAGCGGGTAAGCGCGGCTTAAAGCAGTGGCACGCAAGTCGTGAAGCTTACTTGCTCAGCGACTGCGCGATAAGATCGAGACGCCATCTTCGCACTTATTGAATCGGATAATCCGTCAGCTGCCATCATGGCCGACGAACGGATCGTTTTTGCAGCTCTTCGCTTGAGCGCCCGTTAACAAAATATGTTTAGGGAAAGTGGTTAGCTGTCGATCGCTGCCTCTTGTATGGAGAGCTGCAGATTGTGGTGCTGAGCGATAGACGGGCTTGCAATAGCTCATTTATGGCAATAATTATGAGTTATAGAGAGGGATTCTATAACTCATGGAATGGAACTGGCAAAACACTGATTGGCCAAACTTCAGGTGCAACACCGCAAGCCTGGTACCGCTGGAGCAGAAATTCCTGCAATCAGCCGGAGAGGTTATCGGTGCTGTCCGGCATTTCAACGAGGACGACAGCAACCAACTTCGCATTGAGTTGCTGAGCGACGAAGCGGTCAAGACCTCAGAGATTGAGGGGGAATTTCTGGACCGCGTGAGTGTCCAGTCGTCACTCCGCCGACAGTTCGGGCTAAACACTGATGATAGACAGATCCGCCCCCAAGAGCGGGGGATCGCCGAGATGATGGCAGATGTCTATCGAAGTTGGCATGGGCCGCTGCGTCATGAGGGACTGTTCCACTGGCATTCAATGCTGATGGCGGGAAACCAATATATTGAAACGGTTGGGGCTTACCGCACGCATGAAGACGCCATGCAGATCGTGTCAGGTCGATTGGACAAGCCCACCATCCACTACTTCGAGGCTCCCCCGTCGCGCCGAGTTGCCGCTGAGATGGAGACCTTCATCACATGGTTCAATCAATCAGGGCCAAATGGCCAATGCTCGCTTCAAGCTTTGACGCGTGCCGCAGTAGGCCATCTTTACTTTGAAAGCATACATCCGTTTGAGGATGGCAACGGCCGAATTGGACGCGCGCTCGCCGAGAAATCCCTGGCGCAAAACATAGGGCAGCCAAGCCTCATTTCACTCGCCTTCACAATCGAGAAACACCGGAAGGCCTATTACTCAGAGCTTGAGCGGCATCAGCGCACGCTCGATATCACCGACTGGGTCATTTTCTTTTCAGAAACTATCCTGGATGCTCAACGGGCGACGCTTGAGCGCATAGATTTCTTCATTCAGAAAGCAAAGTTCTATGATCGTTTTCGGGGCCAGCTAAACGATCGGCAGGAAAAAGTAGTCGCGCGCATCTTCAAGGAAGGCACGGCAGGCTTCAAGGGGGGGCTAAGTGCCGAAAACTACATTTCGATCACAGACACCTCCCGCGCTACAGCAACACGCGACCTTCAGCAGCTCGTGGAGATTGGCGCACTGACGCGTACGGGTGAACGCAGGCATACCCGGTACTCGCTGTCATTGCAGAAATAAATTGCCGCTAGTCCAGTGAACTCAACCAAAGTCATTATCTAGGTAACCGATTGTTCGATTCCGCTCTCATCAGGTTTTTCGGAAGGACGCCGGCCGGTAATATCCTTCTCACCGGAGATGCGCGGGGCGATCACATTCTCAACGGCCTCGAAAAGAGCGGTGCTGTCGCGACAGGTGCCGCCCACCACCTTCGCCTTCTCAAGGTCCAGCACTACGGCAGCGATAGAAACGTCACGAAAAACTACTTCGAACGCCTGCCTGCTGACATCTATCTGCTCTCGGCGAACGGCAAACATGGGAATCCGGACCAAGAGGTCCTGGCGGTGATCGTTGATGTCGCAAAGGCTGATCAACGCGAACCGCTCATAGTGGTCACTAACGAGGCGCCTTCGCTCGAATGGCTACGCGAGAATCGCTCTCCTTCGCAATTCGGTTATGAATTGGTCGTTCGAAAGCCAGCCAACCACGCTGTCGTGATCGATCTAGTTGCAGGTAGCGTAGCCTGACGTGCCGCCTTAGAAATGGTCAGCGGCGACTGCCAGATATCGGTCATGGCTCATAATCGGGCTCAGATGCAGAGAATAGCAAGCGTAATCTCCGCATCGCTACCGCACACTCATATTGACCGATAACGCGAGTTACATTTGATGTTTCGTTCCCGTGCCTAGAAATTTTGTGGCGATGAGAAAATAAAAACAAAGGCGTCCATGGTTCCTATCCTTTCAAGAGCTGCGGGAAGTGAGCATCATCTGGCGTCGCCGCTCCAGTGCTCCGCCAAGTCGTTAGCCGTCATACCCAGAGAGGCGTCAGGCGGCAGAGTAATGGTTCCTCCACCGCCCGGTCCACTGCCTAAAGGTCAGATAATACCCGCAGCGCGTGCCAATTCGACTGCATCTGGACCGGCAGGGAAGCGAAGCTGACCAGCGGTGTCCGCGACCGCGGCCCAGACCGCCTCGGCGACGTCGGTTTCCTTCGTTGTCAGTGCGGGCTTTGCGAAGGAGGCAAAGATTGGAGCTGCAAAATCGGCATAGGCTGGCGGGATCATGTCCTCGATGCGCACCGACGTGTTTTCGGTAAACCGCGTTGTGGGAGCGTAGCCTGGCTCGACCAGCTTGGTGCGAATACCAAAATAGCCGAGCTCGTGTGCCAACGATCCGGTGAATCCTTCAATCGCCTGCTTGCTGGCCTTGTAGGCAGCTGCAAGAGGCATGTCAGCCAAGGTGACGCTGGACGTCACGTTAATGATCGCGCCGGAACGGCGTTCGCGCATCTGCGGGATCACCGCTTGGGTCATGGCCATCAGGCCGAAGGTGTTGGTATCGAAGATCTTGCGAATATGCGACATGGACGTTGCTTCGAAAGCGCCGACAACGCCAATTCCGGCATTGTTGACCAGAACGTCGATCGGGCCGGCGGTCGCAACCGCGGCTGCGATGCTGTCAACGCTCGTGACATCCAGTGGCAGGATGCGAAGCGACGTCGAGCGCGGTAGGACATCCTCATGCGGCGTACGCATCGTGGCGATGACGTTCCAACCGTTTGCGAGGAAGTGACGAGCAGTCTCCAGGCCGTAGCCAGAGGAGCAGCCCGTAATTAGAATGGTTTTCATTGGAACCTCCAATTTGTTTTTAGGATGGTTCCTTTTAAATCTGAAAACCAAGACGAACCATAATCGATCGTCCTTTATGCGTTTTGTATCGTCCTAATCGCGCTGTTTGTTGGCTCTTCATTTCTTCTCTGAATTGGCGATGACCAAATTGATCTAGGTCGCACCTGCCATCCGCGCAAATTCGCTCGGTGGACACCCGACCCTCTGACTGAACGCAGTGCTGAAGGCGCTGGCAGATTGGTAGCCCACCTTTTCGGCGACTTCCTCTAACGATCTCCGGCTATGTCGCAATGTGTCCTTGGCGATGGCCATCCGCCATCTGAGAAGGTACTCAACGGGTGCGAGGCCAACAGCCGCAGAGAATTTCCGGGCAAAGGCCGAACGCGACATTCCGGCTCGTTGTGCTAGCTCGGCGATCGTCCAGCCGCGGCGGACGTCTGAATGAATGTCGCTGATGGCCCGAGCAAGCTGGGGATCGGAAAGGCCACGCAACATTCCGGGGTTTGGAAGTGTCGAGGCTTCGCGCCGCAACGTTTCGATAAGCAGGACCTCCAAAAGCCGCGACAAAATGAGGTCACTTCCAGCCCGGGAGTTGGCCGCTTCATCACGTATGTAAGCGATGAGGTTGCCGAGACGGGCTCCGATTCCCTCTTCAGCGCGGACATGGACAAGCGTGGGCAGCAGCTCTGATAACAAGTCGGCATTCGTCGGATCGCAGAGTATGCACCCGCCAATAATACGCGTCGGAGTTTCCGACCCAACCTGGCCGACCCTAATTTCTCCGTCGACCGTGTTGAGCGCCTTGAACTCTTCATCGGAGAATACGATCTCTTGGTCAGGCCGGCTGAAGAATGTGTCGGCTGTGGGATTTCCCGACAGGATAAAATCGCCAGTCTCCAACGACGTCGTTTCGCCATGGCTGGCGCTAAACTGCGCCGAGCCTTCCATAATAAAATATAACATTGGACCAGATTGCGGCGGAACCTGAACTCCCCAATCTCCATATGCCACCATGCTGCCCATGAGGACTGTCTTAGGTCTTAGCAGTTGCACTACGTCGGTCAAAGCATCCATTCTGTACGATCCATAATGTAGAATACGATTTCATTATCAAATGGACTTTCTTGGTTGTCCATGGCCTAAGACAGCGGTGTTGTTAGAATGCCAGAAATCACCCACCATGGTGACGCGGTTTTCGACGGCAGTGCCAGTCCGAATAAGGCGGTACGGCGGAGGCATAGATTTCAAATGCGGGCCCGCTAGCCCCGGGCTGTCGGTCTCGGTTTCCGGCTTTGCTGTCGCCATGCTCAAACCTTCTGCGTCAACCCTTTTTACCGGTCTTGCGGGAGGCGAACGGCTTTCGCGCTGCTCGGTACAGCTGGTATGCCCATCTCCTGTTTGGGCGCTTGTAACAACCAAAATCAGGCAGATCTTGAAGCGGTTCTGGATGAAAGGTCGGCGAAGGCTGGCTGCTTCGGTATTGAAACTGCGGGGACGAGCGCAGTCGGCTCCGCAGTTGGTTCTGCCCTTCGACTATGTAAAGCTGACGCCTTGCTGCTTCCGGGACCGATCTAGCGGATCGTTTTCGCAAGCTCATCGTTTAGGCGATCGGCAGCCATCGGCACACAATAAACCGGCCTGCCGCGCTCGAACCGCCATCCCTCGGCAAGAAGGCCTGCATCCACTGCATCGAAGCCGAACTGGTCATAGAGCCTTGCGACGACCGCCTTGTCGGTAGAATTGTCGCCAGCCAGAGGGAGACCTCGACGTCCCGACGATCCAGCCGGCTGTCCATCCTTTTCAAGATCGTCCATGATGATGGCATTGAATGCCTTGACGATCCGCGATCGCGGCAGGTGGCGCGCGAGAATTTCGCTTGTCGTCGTCTCGCCTGAGTCCAGTTCTGGAATGTGGCCGTCTCGTTCGAAGTAGTAATTGTTCGTGTCGATCACCAGTTTGCCCTCAAGTGGCTCAACTGGAATAGACCGATAAGCTGCAAGTGGAATCGCGATGACGACGAGTTCGCCAAAAGCGGCGGCCTCCTCGACCGTTCCTACTTGGCACCCAATGCTCCGGCTCAAGCTGAACAGGGTCTGAGGGCCGCGAGAGTTGCTCAGCATGACGGAATGGCCCAAAGCAACAGCGAGCTTGCCGATGGCACGGCCAACCATGCCTGCCCCAATAATTCCAATTTTCATGATGTCTCTCCGATTAATTTCACAAACATGGGTTTAATTGAGTGCCACATTGAGATAAATCGCCAATTCAAGCAGACATTCCCAACTGTAGGGGGGTAATCTTGGACAAACTTTCGAGCATGGCTGTTTTTGTCAAAGCCTCCGACCTGGGCTCTTTTGCCGCCACAGCTAAGGCCATGGGAATGTCACCCCAAATGGTCGCCAAACATGTTGTGTTCCTGGAGGACCGACTTGGGACGGCGTTGCTTCACCGTACGACGCGGCGACAAAGTCTGACCGACGTGGGAAGGGTCTTCTATGACCGCTGCAAGCAGCTGCTTTCAGACGTCGAGGCGGCTGAATCCGTTGCACTTGATATGCGTTCCCAGCCAAAAGGCGTGCTGCGGGTCAATGCTCCGGTGACCTTCGGTGCCTTTAGTCTGGCGCCGTTCGTGACGCGCTATCTCGATCGCTATCCGGACATGCGAATAGACCTTACTCTCAACGACCGTTTCGTTGATCCGTTGGAGGAGGGGTTCGAGGTGATGGTAAGGATCGGCGAGGTCGAAGACCCGTCGCTGATCGCGCTTCCTCTCGCTCCCTATCGGCTGATTGCATGTGCGTCTCCGGACTATCTTATCCGGCGCGGCACCCCTCGAATTCCACTGGATCTGGAGCAGCATGATTGCCTTGCCTATGGCGACGGGCCGTCCTCGACTCCCTGCCGCTGGCAGTTCACTCGCAGCGGCAAAAGCGAGGAGGTGCGCATCAGCGGTAGAATCCGTAGCAACGACTGGAAGGCCTTGTTGCATGCCTCGATCGCAGGCTATGGCATCACGTTGGGGCCGGAAAGTGTGCTGAACGCAGAAATCACTGCCGGGCGACTCGTGCAGGTGCTGCCCGACCACGAGGGTCCGTCTCGTCCAATGCACGTGATTTACCCCGTCGGGCGCCGGCCTACCGCCAAGGTACGAAGCTTCGTCGAAGCGCTGATCGATGAATTTGGGACGGACGTGCCCAAATAGGCGACGCAGGAGTTCTAACCAAGCGGAGAGAGTTCCGCGGAGGAAGCGTGAAAGACTCGCGGCGATCGAAGCCGATCAGCGCCGCATCGACGAGATCTCGGAAGGCCAGTGCGTTACAGGCTCACCGGATTTCGACACGATCGATGATCCATCGGGCTCACGCGACAGAATGATCAGCGCATCATTCGGAAGCGGACGGACAAGATGTTTTACCTCGTCCCACGGCGCCCGCATCCAGATGTCCGTGTCCTCTTTCTTCAGCAACAGAACCGGCATGGCTTTCTCATGGATCGGTTTCACGAGATCGTTGGGATCTGTGGTCAGAAAACCATAGAGATCGTCGGTCGTGAGGCCGTCCCTGACCTTCCGCACACTTTGCCACCGCGGCACATGGATTCCCGCAAAAAACATCAGCGATTTCTCGTCATCGCGGGCAAACCAGGCATTGGGCACATTGCCGCCTTCCTGTTTGCTGGCCGGATCCGGCTCGGCAAAACTGGTGACAGGGACGAGGCAACGCTGCTTCATAGACGCCTTCGAGTTAAAGAAGGTCGGCGCGATTGACACCTGCCGCCATAACCTTCACCTGAAGGTCGTTGGGACGCACTTCAGGCATGGGTGCTTCGGCACGCCGTAGAACATCCGAGCTTCCGAATTCATCAAAGACGATCGCTTTCATCGCATGTTCCTCCCTTACTTCGAAAGCGCGCGCCGGGCGATGCTGGCAGCGAACAGTGGCGTTTCGCGGCTGTTGTGGTCACCACCTGCAGCCTGACGGGCGGCTGCAGCATCTTCGTAAGCGACCCCATGGTCTTCGATGAACTTCATGAACGAATCGGTTGGATGCGCTGTGACCTTGTTGGTGTAGCGCGTCCTGCCGTCATCGATTTTCTCAGCGATCAGTTCCCAGACGACATTGACCTGAGTTCTGCCACTGGCGGTGAAGACATCCGAGATCGAGTTCATCCGGCAATAGGTTGGTTCGGCGGCTTCGGCCACATAGTGCTGTACCACTAGGCCTGAGCCGATCTGCTCGACATTGATCGACATCCGACGGCCGTCGTCAGTCCAGGTGACGCCTGCGGCAATATGGTCAGGCGGGCAACAGCGAAGATATTCCGCTTCGGGTAGGTTGAAGAGCCAATCGGCAATGTCGATCCTTTCGAGCGGAATGTCGATCTCTGCGGAATAGGCGGATTGTGAGAGAATTGTATCAAGGATCTTGACCATAGGTGTGTTCCTTCTGTTTGGTGAGCAAAATTGCCCGTTGACGAGAAGGAATGTGCTCCTGATGACCTTGGATGATAACCAACTGAATGGTCGGAACGGTTTTGCGTCGTAGGCAAAGATGAGGGATCCACGCTTCGCTGAACATCTGGCGGTATACGTTGACGTCGTCCGCGCCGGCAGCTTTTCAGCTGCGTCCAGGCGTCGGGCTGTCACTCCCTCGGCTGTTGTGCGGCAGATCGATGCGCTCGAGCAGGATCTGGGGGTGCCTCTCCTTGTCCGCTCAACACGGGCACTGTCATTAACGGACGCGGGCCGTCACCTCTTCGAGCGTGCGCAGCGCCTGCTCGACGATCTGGCCGATACGCATGCCGAGGTGACGGCATTCGATAGTGAGGTCAGTGGCACTTTGCGTATCGCCTGCTTCCCGACCTTCGGAAAGCGGTATGTCATTCCTGTCTTGGCATCGCTTGCATGGCAATATCCAGGCTTGCATGTTGAGCTGGACTTGACCGAACGACTGGCCGACCCGGTCGCGGAGCGACTTGATCTGGTGGTGAGAATGGGGGAACTGCCCGACAGCACGTTGATCGCAACCAAACTGGCACCCCTCGATCGGATACTCGTGGCAAGCCCGGCCTATGTTGAGCATCACGGCGTGCCGGAAAGCGAAGACGAGCTTCGCAATCATCGCCTTCTCGACAAGCTCCATGGCAACGATCTTCTTGAGTGGTCTAGCATTCTTGGCGCGCCGACCGGGGAAGCGTGTGAGCGCGTTGTATTCCGGTCCGATGATTTTGAAGCGCTGAACGGGGCTGCACTAGCGGGGATGGGTGTGGCGTTCCTGCCGAGCTGGGTATCGGGACCTTCGGTGAAGGTGGGTGATCTTGTACGCCTACCGTTATCGGGCGAAAGATGGAATGAAGCGGCCACCGGAATTTATCTTCTACGCGCGCTTCAGGTGCCATCTGCCAAGGTCAAGGCATTCACACTAGCGCTGAAAGATCACATTGGGACGCCACCGCGCTGGAGCTGAGAGGCGTACAGGCGAGAAACGCTAATTCGCAGAGGTTTTTAGCCGACGCCGCGACCAATAACGGCAAGTCGTTGCGTGCAAATCTGCTCAAGGCGATGGGAGGCCCGAAAGCGGCCTCCCATCGGAAGAAGTTTAACCAGACGAGCGTCGTCATTAGTCAACGGCGAAGTCGGTCGAGACCGAGACGGCGCGCCATTCGGAAAGGATGACGTTGTCCTGTGCATGCTTCTTTTCGATCGCTGCGACGGTATCACTACCGAGCGGGAGGCGGACCGGCGGATTGGGGGCGTCAGCGAAGGAGATCAGGACCTCTGCCAGCTTTTGGGGGTCGCCGGGTTGGTTATGGCTGAGACCGGCTGCTATCGTGCGCACCTTGCCGACAGTTTCTGCGTAATCGCCGATGATATTGCCGCTGACCGACAAGGACGAGCTGTCGAGGAAGTCGGTCCGGAAATAACCCGGCTCGATGACGGTGACATGGATGCCAAGCGGCGCCAGTTCGTCATGCAGGGCTTCGCTCAGCCCCTCGACGGCAAATTTCGTCGAGGAGTAGACCCCGAAACCTGCTGCGCCGCGANGGATGCCAAGCGGCGCCAGTTCGTCATGCAGGGCTTCGCTCAGCCCCTCGACGGCAAATTTCGTCGAGGAGTAGACCCCGAAACCTGCTGCGCCGCGATAGCCGCCGATCGACGAGATATTCAGGATGCGGCCGGAACGRGCCCGGCGCATRAAGGGCAGGACGGCGCGGGTCACGTTGAGGAGACCAAAGACGTTGGTGCGGTATACAGCCTCGACCTCAGCCACGGTTGCTTCTTCGACGGCACCCATCAATCCGAACCCAGCATTGTTGAGCAGGATATCGATGCGGCCGAAGCGCTCGATCGCTGCCTTCACGGCTGCGCTCGCCTGTTTGTCGTCGGTCACGTCGAGGACGACCGGAAGCAGGTTGGGGTGTTCGCCGAACCGCTCGGTGATCGCCTTCGGATTACGGGCGGTGGCGACGACGGCGTCGCCCTGTGCAAGAGCGCGTGTGGTGACGAGGGCGCCAAAGCCGCGCGAGGCGCCAGTGATGAACCAGATTTTCATGAGGGTGTTCCTTGATGCTGGATTGATGGGGAAAGCTTCCATSTCGCGGGCCAGCAGSTCCGGAAAGCGCGCCATGACGGCTTTGGTGTAGGGCTGCTCAAAATGCGCATCGAGATCAGCGCGCGATCGCCAGTTCTCATAGAGAATCCAGAYGCTGGGATCATGGTTGTCGCGGTGCAGGTGATAGTCGATCGATCCCCCCTCGGCGCGGGTCGGTAAGACCAGAGCCTGCAACGCTTCGCCAAGCGTCGCGGCACAGYCCGGCTTGGCCGTCAGCCTGGCAATCAAAGTCAAYGTTTCGGTCATGTCAGTCTCCCTTGAAGGCGTCTGCGGGGTAAACGGCTTCCCACCCTGCGGTCGGGTCCGTCGCCAGCGTCCAGATTGTGTCGGCTGCCTCTCTCGCCTCTGTCGATCCGGGGCCGACGAGTGTGGCGATTGTCGCCACCGCGATGCGGATGCCGCGTTCGGCGAGAGGGCCGGCCAGACCTTCGACGACATTTCTAAGGGCCGCCTTGCCAAGGCCGAGACTGGCATAGCCGGCATGGGGTGAGACGGCGAGGCCGCCACCTGTAACCAGAATCGTACCGCCGCGGGCACCGAACAACTCAACGGATGCCCGGATCGTGTGAAGGCCGGCAGCGACATTGGTGGCGAGGTCGTCCGTGACCTCATCGTCGCGCATGCTGAACAGATCCTGTTCACGCACGAACGCGGCATTGAAAAGGACCGCCGTCAGCCCGCCGGACATGCGGTCGCCCTCGGCGACCGCCTTGCGCAGTGCGATCGGGTCGGTCGCATCAGCTTGCAAAGTCGAGACGTGGAGACCTTGCCCGGAAAGGGTTCTGGACAGACCGGTGAGACGATCGGCATTGCGAGCGGTGAGCACGACATGCCAGCCTTCCCGCCCGAATTTCTCCGCAACAGCCTGCCCGATGCCGGGGCCGGCGCCGATAATCATGATGGAGTTCGTCATGGGATATTCTCCTGATGTGCTGGCCATCGCGATGCCGTGACGGCCAGCCGGGTGAGAAAGGGTCACGGCAGGACTTCCGCCAGCTCGATCAGATTGCCGAAGGGATCGCAGAAGAAGGCGAGGCGGCGGCTGATTGCCAAAAGCTCGAACGGCTCGGTCACGATGGTGACGCCGCGCGCCCGCAATTCCTCGACAGTGGCGTCGACGCTTGCGACATTCAGGCAGAAATGGTGGTAGCCGGCATATTTGAGGCTATCGCCGAGATCGGTATAAGGGCGGACCTCCGCCGGCGCCGGATCGCCGCCACCCAGGATTTCCACATAGAAATGGTCGTCAGTCGCGGGTGCGAGATAGGCCAATTGTTCGTCGGCGTAGTCCCATTCGGCAACGACACGGAAGTCGAGTTTCTCGACATACCAGCGCTTTGCGGTTTCGAGGTCCGGCGTGCGGACGGCAACGTGATGACCGCGCATGTCGGCAAAGGGTGATGCAGTGTTGTGGGCGGGAGGAATGAAGTCGGCCATTGTCCTATCTCCTGTGTGGTCCGGCACAAGCGCCGGTTTGCGAGGAGAAATCTGGACCTTTTCAACGATCAGGATTAGAGAGATAATCTTCCTCTCAATGATGAGTGAGATTTGACAATGCGCAGTACGGATCTCTCTGAACTCGCGGCCTTCGATGCGGTCGCCCGTCACCGCAACTTTCGCCGTGCCGGTGAAGAGCGCGGGGTGACGGCCTCGGCGATCAGCCATGCGGTNCTCTGAACTCGCGGCCTTCGATGCGGTCGCCCGTCACCGCAACTTTCGCCGTGCCGGTGAAGAGCGCGGGGTGACGGCCTCGGCGATCAGCCATGCGGTGGGTAATCTCGAGGCACGCGTCGGCATTCGTCTGCTCAATCGAACGACCCGCAGCGTGTCGCTGACTGATGCCGGGGCAATGTTGCTTGCGCAACTGTCGCCCGCCTTCGGCGAGATCGGCTCGGCGCTCGATGCCCTCAACCAGTTTCGCGATACGCCTTTTGGCAAGGTTCGCATCAATGCGCCCAATTCGGTCGCACCGTTCGTATTCCGGTCAGTCATCGGTCCTCTGATTGCAGAAAATCCCGGGCTTCAGCTGGAAATCGTCGCTACCGACCGGCTTGTCGACATTGTGGAGGAGGGGTTCGATGCCGGCATCCGTCTTGGAGAAAGTCTGCGCGATGGCATGACGGCTGTGAAGATCAAACCGCGGCTTCGGTTTGCCGTCGTGGGCTCAACAAGCTATTTCGAACGTTATCCGCTTCCTAAAACCCCGGATGATCTGCGTGGCCATGTCTGCATCCGCAATATTTATCCAAGCGGCAAACCCTACCCTTGGGAGTTCAGCCGCGCTGGCAAGATCATCGAATTCGAGCCGACCGGATCTCTGTCGCTCGATGACCATGAACTGATGGTCGAGGCGGCACTTTCGGGCGTGGGGCTGGCTTACGTCTGGGAAGAGCGCGCGCGTTCCTATGTCCAGAGCGGCAGCCTGGTCGAATGCCTGGCATCCTGGAGTGCGCCCGAGGACTGGCTCTATCTCTATTACCCGACGCGGAAATACCTGTCGGCCGGCCTGCGCGCCGTCATTGATGCGCTGCGTGTGTGAAGGGACTGCAGCCCGACGGTTCGATTTCTATGAAGGCGCTAAACCTCGTCGAGCGAACTAAGGCGAGATTGGTGGCCACTCGTGAAGTGGGGAATGTTAATTCGGCACTTCTGAGGAAGCTTCGCTCGACATTGACAGGTTTTTCGCTGATGGCACGCTTGCGATCAAGACGGGTACCAGCGTTCATGAGGGACAAGGTTTCTTGGGTGCCCAATGGCTTTACGTGATGCAAGAGCAACGCGAGAAAGTCATGCAGGAAACTGGCATCTGTGTTTAAGGTTGGGGTAGCTGCGAGGCTTTCAGTTGGCTGCCACACAGATGACCGGACAGGTGATGACATGACAGAGCTGATGCTTAGGTTTGGCGTCGCTATCGCCATAGGGCTGCTGGTCGGGTTGGAACGGGGCTGGCGTGAACGCGACGAACTGGAAGGCAAGCGTGTTGCCGGCATAAGAACGTTCTCAATCACGGGACTGCTCGGCGCTGTGATCGCAGCTCTCTCCCAACTGTCTGGGGCTCCCTGGATGCTTGTTATTGGATTTTCAGTGTTGGGTGCATTAGTCGGCTGGTTCCAGTTTTGGAAGGCGAGTCAGGACGAAGATTTCAGCGTCACGGTCGTAATTGCGGCGCTGTGTGTCTTCGCATTGGGTGCACTCGCTGTTGTCGGTGATTACAAAGTGGCCGCCGCTGGTGGAGCAGCTTTGGCAGGGCTTCTGGCCAGCAGGGAAATCCTCCATTCTCTGCTGAAGCGGTTGACATGGCCTGAAGTCAGGTCGGCGGTCCTCCTGGCTGGGATGACCACAATCGTACTGCCGCTGCTGCCGAACCGGACCATTGATCCGTGGGGTGGATTAAATCCACACGAGGTTTGGCTGTTCACCGTCCTGACGGCCGCACTGTCCTATCTCGGCTACATTGCTGTCCGCATGCTTGGACCGACGAAGGGTACCCTTATCACTGGACTGTCGGGCGGCATTATCTCATCGACATCGGTCACCGTCGCCTTGGCGAAAAGCGCACATGGTGTAATGAATGCCTTTCCACTGGCGGGCGGGGCTTCGCTTGCAGCAATGGTCTCGATTATCCGTGTCTGCATCGTAGTCGCTCTGCTGAAACCTGATTTGCTAAAGATAATTGCGCCATCGGCGATTGCTGCAGCGTTGGCATTTGGCCTGTGCGGTTTGCTATTGCTTTCGTTCGGGCACGCGCAGAAGGCCGACGAGAGCTCGCTCCCCCGCAATCCTTTTGACCTTATGCAGTTGCTGATATTTGCTGCAGGTTTCGCGGTTGTTTCAACGCTCAGCGCGGCCTTGGTCGAGCGATTTGGGTCAGTCAGTGTTCTTGCGAGTTCTGCTCTGTCTGGCGTGTTCGATGTCGATGTTGCCGTGCTGAGTGCAATCCGCCTCGATGGTGCTATCATTTCGACAGGTCAGGTAGGAGAGGCTATCCTCATGGCAATAGTCGCAAACGGGGCTGGACGCCTTTCACTGGCAATGGTCGCCGGACCCAGTCGATTTTGGCTTCCCCTTTCCGGAGCGACGTTGCTTGCAGCGGGAATTGGCGCGGCCGTCTTCTTTGTCACCGATTTCTCGTGATCCTGCAAACTAGGGATGTTGAGTCAGTCATAGGAAGGGACACTGATTCATTGCCGGGTGTTAGAAAGATGACTGGTCCTGGATAGTCCAAGCCTGTGCTTGAGGAGATTTGTGGAAGCCTCCGGGTGCACAAGAGAATTCTTCTGATATGACTTCTGAGTTTGGTGCGGACATGTGTTCCGCTTCTTTCGCGGCAGAACATAACCGCCAGCCAGTATGGAATACGTAGGCTCGGTCTACTTCACGCTTGTGTGCTCATGACCGAAGCCCGTTAAACGCATTCTCACCGATATTTGGTCGGTAAGTTAAACCGCTTGCGCCACCATCCTCATATTACTGTCCATTCCTGACAACGTGGCCTGTCAGGATTGGATCGTTGAACAGCTTATGAAGCTCCCGCTCAAGCTGATCCTGCGTATAAGGCTTGCCGAGCCGGGAAACGTCAAGATCAACTCCAGGCGGCAGTTCTGCATAGCCCGAGGCGATGAGTATCGGAAGCTTTGGGACAATATGGCGCACTGCAATTGCCAGATCTCCGCCGGTCATACCAGGCATTGAATAGTCGGTGATCAGGAGGTCAAAGCCGGTTCCGTCTCCCAGCTGTTCCAGTGCCTCTTTCCCCGAATGCGCTTCAACGACATCGTGACCGAGGTCCATCAGCATATCGGCTGAGCTCATCGCTATGAGAGGGTCGTCATCCACCAGCAGTATTCGTTTCGGTCCTGATGCGCTCGCGGTCGGGCCAGCCGAGACCTCAATCGCTGCGGAGTCATTTGTGATTTCGGATGTCGAGATTGGGATCCACAGTTCCGCCCTTGTGCCCTTACCCAGTTCGCTTGTCAGCTTGAGGTCGCCTTTCAACTGGGACGCCAGGCCATGGATCATGGAAAGACCAAGTCCGGTGCCTTTTCCAAGTTCCTTGGTCGAAAAAAACGGCTCGATAGCCTTTTGCAGTGTGTCACGATCCATTCCGTGGCCCTGGTCGACGACCGAGAGGGCGACGTAATTGCCTGCCGCAAGCTCACCGGCCTGGACGTTCTGATGGACATGGTCCAGCCCGATAACGATCTCGCCTCCGTCAGGCATGGCATCACGGGCATTGACAACGAGATTGAGGAGCGCGAGCTCGACCTGGTTGGCGTCGGCCGAGACCAGAGGAAGGTGATCTGGCACGTCAGTTTTGATCACCACGGTCGAGCCGACGGACCTTTTCAGAAGGTCTTCCATTCCGGTAACCAGCGCTCGCATATCGACCGGGTCAATGCGTAGGTCCTGCCTGCGCGAGAAAGCGAGAAGCCGTTGGGTGAGGGAAGCGCCACGTTTTGCGCCCTGTTGGGCACCCTCGATGAGGCGGATTGCCCTTGCGTCATTGCCAACGCACTTTCGCAGCAACTCAAGATTACCGAGGACGGCCATCAGGAGGTTGTTGAAATCGTGCGCCACGCCGCCGGTGAGTTGGCCGATCGCTTCCATCTTCTGGGACTGGCGCAACTGTTGCTCAGCTCGTTCTCGTTGGCTTACCTCTTCCATGACAGTAGCATATGCTTCTTCCAGTTCACGCGTTCGCTCCGCGACGCGCTCTTCCAGAACCTCATTCAACTGCCGTTGATGCTCTTCCGCTTTCAGACGTGAGGTTATGTCGGCCGATACGCCAACAAGCTTGATGGCCTTGCCAGTGCGGTCCCTGTAGAGCTGGGCACGGATCTCCACCCAGTGGGTAGACCCGTCATTCCAGACCGTTCGGTATTCTATCGCGTAGTCGGCACCCGTTTCGATCGTTGCACGAACAGCCAACTGCATGCGCTCGAAGTCATCAGGATGGACCGATGCTAAGAGGTCCGCATAGGAAAACTCTTCGTCGGGACCGCGGCCAAAAATTAATCGACATGTTGCCGAAGTGGTCAGTTCATTGGTTGCAAGATCGAGCTCCCACGCGCCAAGTCGGCCCGCGGCAAGGGCCGTCTGGAGGCGACGCTCGCCTTCATCGAGTGCTTCCATTCTGGCCCGGGCATCGAACTGCCGCCGGCGACCGCGCATGGCCGACCGGGCAACACTTATGAAAGTCGTCGCATGAAAAGGTCGCTCGACAAAGCTCACATTTCCCAGAACCTCAGAGAGCCTCGCCGCAGTCGGGTTGCGTTCAGGTCCTCCGCCGCGGTTTGTCAGGACAATGAATGGCAAATCAGACCAACTGGGCTGCGCAGCGATCCAAGCAAAAATCCCTTTCAGGTCCGCTGAACGAAATGCCTCCTCGGTCACCACAGCAAAGGCGATGTCGTCCCCCAGACCTGCGACAAACGACGCAATATCAGCCACGGCGATGGAAGATACACCAGCTTCCTTCAGGAGTGACGCTGCAATTTGCGCATCGCGGCCGATCGGAGCATAGACAAGTGCGCGTGTGTCGCCGTTAGGAATTCTTGCTACCCTCCCCGTTGAGAGGAAGAAGCGGGTGTTGATCGCCGACAAAGTTTGGAACGCCGCGAAGGATGCCCTGGAAGTCGGAAAGTGGTTCTCCGAGGGTCAGTCCGTTGCCGGATATTCTGAACTCACGGATCGTGTCTTCGTGAGGGCCTGTGCGCTTCTTGATCACTGATACGGCGCGACGCACTTTTCCGAGCGCCTCGAAATATCTCAGAAGGATGACGCTATCTGCCAGATAAGTGACATCGACGGGCGATTTCATGTCCCCGACGAGGCCATGCTGGGCGACCGTCAGGAATGTGTTGGCTCCCTGCCTGTTGAGGTACTGTAGCAGTTCGTGCATGTGCAAGATGAGAGCATTCTCTTCCGGCATGGAAGCCTGGTAGCCATTGATGCTGTCGATCACCACTGTCTTGGCATCGAAAGTTGATACCCGGTCGCGCACACGCTGTGCAAATTCCCCCGGTGATAGTTCGGCGGCATCGAGTTGCTCGATGTGGACGTGCCCATCTGCCTGCAGCTTCTCCAAGTCGATACCCATTGATCTGGTGCGTGCGTAAAGGAGACCAAGTTCCTCATCGAAAATGAAGACCGCAGCCTTTTCCCCACGCTCGACTGCGGCGTTGACGAACTGCAGAGCAAACAGGCTCTTTCCGGTTCCAGCAGGGCCGATGAGGAGAGTGCTTGATCCACGCTCCACGCCCCCACCGAGAAGGCCGTCGAATTGGGAAAGACCGCTCGACAGGGTCGTTCGTTCGAATTCGGTTCTGTGCTCAATCGCGCGAAGGCGCGGAAAAACTGCAACGCCACCAGTCTTGATAGTGAAATCATGATAGCCGCCGCGAAACGACTGACCGCGATACTTGATCACTCTCAACCGCCGCCGCTCGGAGCCGTAATCGGGAGCAAGCTGTTCGAGATGAATGACACCGTGGACTACGCTATGGACCGTCTTGTCAAAATTTTCCGACGTCATGTCATCAAGCAGCAGCACCGTTGCATCGGAGCGAGCGAAGAAGTGTTTCAATGCGAGGATTTGTCTGCGGTATCGCAACGAACTCTGCGCTAGAAGGCGAATTTCAGAGAGGCTATCAATTACGACGCGCTGGGGTTTGATCCGCTCAAAGGCTTGGAAAATCAGTTTTGTCGTTTCACCCAACTCGAGATCTGAGGAGTAGAGCAGGCTTTGCTGTTGCTCGGCGTCGAGAAGGCTTTCCGGGGGGACGAGTTCAAATATCTCGATCCCGCTACCAATCTCCATGCCATGCGATCTGGCGCAATCGCGCAATTCTTCGTCCGTTTCCGACAGGCTGATGTAAAGGCAGCGCTCGCCGCGTATTTCTCCTTCAATAAGGAACTGCAAAGCAATCGTTGTTTTGCCCGTCCCTGGAGAGCCCTCAAGTAAAAAGACATGCCTGCGCGTAAAGCCACCGGAAAGAACATCATCCAGTCCCTTGACGCCAGTTTCTGCTTTTTGACTTAAAACCTGATGCATGTTTCCTCCGGACTTTCTAAAACATCTAGGGCGCGACCTCAGGAGAATCAAGGGCGTAGCGGCGGGAGTGTCTGAGCCCGGACTGCCGATGGCGCCCGCCTCAGCGCCGCAGCGCGCAGCGTTTGGCGACGGTTGGCACCGTAATTTGCACAGGCCGGAAGCTGACTTCGCCGGGTACGCGTGGCTCTTTCGGGAGTAATCTGCGGAGGTCAGGTCACAAACAGCATGATCTCGATTGCGTCCCCGGGGAAGAAGGTTCTTCTTCCGAAGACTGGATCAACCTTAAGCACTGAAGCAAACCCTCCTCAGTTGCGTGTTTTCAATGGCACGCGCTTTGTGTCCACTCGGACGCCACGGTCTTCGTGATCCGCACCAGCGATCGCTATGAAGATTGGGATGGTAGCGACGATTAGCCAGAACTGCTCTTCCGTTCATCGAGGGTGGCCACGGAAGGCGCTGGCGATGGTGCCGACCTAGTGGTGCCCTTTGCTATGCATAAAAACACCATCGGTGGGTGACACCGAAACGTTGGAAGAGACTTGGCGCGAGAAAGCCCCTGGTTCACGTTTGCGCCGCTCGAAGAACGACTTCAGCGGCCCCGTTTCTGGTTGCCGCTGAACATGCCGCCACGATATACCTGGACGTCAGTATCGAACGAGAACAAGACGATATCGGTCTCGGTCAATGCCGTTGGATGTTGTTCGAACGAGGTCACGAACACGCTCTCTCCGTCGGAGACCGTCTCGTTTCCAAATCGAATTTTCCCCTTGAAGACAAAGAGCAGGCAAGCCAACCCGGAGTTATCAGGGGTTGGCAATCTCAGCGTCGTGCCTGCGCTGAGGCGCACGTCAAAGACCCAGACATCGGATCTTACCGTCAATGGCGCTTTTCGTGGCCCTGCAATCAGTCTCCAGCTATCGTCACTGAATTCATCGACGAAATCATGAAACTGCACCATTGGCTCAAGATTTTGAGCGTTAGGACGCAGGAAAATCTGTAGGGCCCGGACGGGTGTTTCCCCAAGCATAAGCTCTTCATGCTGGAAGTGATGGCCGGCGTTCATCATCATGAAACGTGTCTTGTCGAGCTTTTTCTCGTTTCCGACGGTGTCTCGGTGCAGCATCTCGCCGCCGCGCATGTAGGTCAGTATTTTCGTCGTCCTTGTGCGGATGCATGCCTATGAGATGACCCGGCTGAACCTGGGCGCGGTCAATCCTGCCGATGGGACCGATCCCGCTGTCGTCGGTTGTCAGTGACAGCCCCGGATACATGATCTCGACGCCGAAGCCCTGGCCTATATTGCCGCGCATACGTCCTGCAGGGATTTTGGTGATGGTCATTGGACTGTTTCCTTCGATCTCGGGCGCGGGCGACAATCGCCCGCGCCGAACGCAGCGACTTGCGCTGTCAGTGGTAGTTCAGGATACCGACGAGCTTCTGGCCGAGCGGGCTCGTCCAGTCGACGGCGAGTTCCGAGATGATCTGGTCGACAGTGGTGATAATTGCGCCTGCCTTTTCCATGCGCCTCAGGGCGATATCGTCGCCGTATTTGGTGTAAGAGGCGGATGCGTCCGCCGAGACCTGCACCTCGTAACCTTCGTCAAGCATCTGGAGGACCGGAAAGGTGACGCAGATTTCCGTGGTCACGCCTGCGACGAACAGCTTGTTGCGGCCGATCGCCTTGACGGCCTGGTTGAAGCCGTCGTGGTGCATGGCGTTGACGATACCCGGGCGCTTGATGCGGGCTTCGAACGCCTCGGGCAGGATTTCCTTGAGTTCCGGAATCAGCGGCCCCTGGATTTGTTCTTCCATGCTGGACGTCAGGATGGTCGGGATGTTGGCGGCTTTGGCGATCCGGGCGAGCTTGAGTGCGTTCTGCTTGACTAGGTTGATGTCGTGGGAGTGGGTCCAGGCCATCGTGCCGATCTGATGGTCGATCAGCAGCATGGCGGAATTCTCGGGAGTAAAGACGTCCTTATGCATTGTCGTATTCCTTTTTGCGTTGTCGGCGGCTGTCGGGTTGGATTTAGGTCCGCTCGATGAGTGGAATTTAGCGTTGCGATAGACGGCACGGTAGCTCTAGGATGAGCCACTCTGTGGAACGGAAAATGGAACGCAATAATGGTCAGCTTCGAAGATATGCAGACTTTCGTTGAGGTCGCCGATGGCGGCGGGATCACGGTTGCGGCGCGACGTCTCGGATTGCCGAAATCCATCGTCAGCCGTCGCCTCGTTCGTCTAGAGAGCGAGCTGGGCGTCCAGCTCCTCGCCCGGACCACACGAGGTGCATCGCTGACGGAGGCTGGAGCGTCGTTTCGCGAGCATGCCGCGCGCATGTGCCTGGAAATGGAGGTTGCGCGCGAGGAGATTGCGCCGACCGGGGAGCTTCGGGGACGGCTGCGCGTCGCCGTTCCGTCATCCTTCGGTCCGCGGCATTTTGCGCCAGCGCTCGCCGAACTGGCCCGCCAGCATCCGCTCTTGCAGCTCCATGCGCACTACAGCGACCGTTACGTCGATCTGGTGGCGGAAGGCTTTGATTGCGGGATACGTGTCGGTTATCTGCAGGACTCGAACCTGACGGCGAGGAAGATCGGTGCATTCGCGGCTGGATTGTTTGCCAACCCCGAATACCTCCGGAAGCATGGCGTCCCGCGAAAGCCTTCCGATCTGCTTGACCATCAGGCGATCCTGCAGGGCACCGAGAGCTGGAAGGTGTCCGATGGCAGCCGAACCATCGTCATCAATGCGCAGGGAAGGTTCAAGGCGGATAGTGCCCTTGGCATTGCCGAAGGGACGGCAGCCGGACTGGGCATCGCTGCACTGCCGGTTGTGATCGCGGAAAGCTATGTTGCCGCAGGGACCCTTGTGCCGATTATGTCGGACTACGGCCTGCCGGAGATCGGCGTTTACATCGTGCGTCCGCCAGGATCGCACGTGTCCCGGAAGGTCAGAGTGCTAATCGACTTCTTCGTGCAGCGCTTCGCGGCAAAGCCCGGTCCCTGACGCGGACGACCGGTCATGCCTTCGTGGATTGACAGCGACCTTGGAAGGAAACTCCCCAGTCGCGCATCGCCATCAGCACGGGGGCCAGCGTTTTTCCGAATTCGGTGAGGGAATATTCGACGCGCGGAGGGACCTCGGCGAAGACCTCGCGGCTCACGATCCCGTCGGCCTCGAGTTCGCGGAGCTGCATCGTGAGCGAGCGCTGGCTCGGATCGCCGACCAGGCGGCGCAGCTCTCCAAACCGGTACGGACCGTCGAGTAGACGATAGATGATCATCGGCTTCCACTTGCCGCCCGTGACATCGACGGTAACTTCTACCGGGCATTTTGGGCCAACAGCCATTCAGTTCTCCATTAGTGTACTTTTTATTCCTATAGGCAAAACTGTTGCCTACTTGCAAGTTTGCCTGTGTCACGCCCAGATGGAAGCCACATTTAGGAGAGGTGTGTTATGCGAGCTGCGTTCTACGAACGGCAAGGAACTGCGAGAGAAGTATTGACCGTTGGAGAGCTTCCCGATCCCCAGCCCGGGGCGGGGGAAGTCCGGGTCAGGATCGTGGTCTCGGGCATCAATCCTTCGGACATCAAGACGCGTGTCGGCTTCGGCGGTAAGGCCATGCCATTTCCCAGAATCGTTCCGCATCAGGACGGGTCGGGCGTCATCGACAGTGTCGGCCCCGGCGTGTCGCAGGAACGTATAGGCGAGCGGGTGTGGGTCTACATGGCCCAGACGGGGAGGGCGTTCGGGACGGCTGCGGAATTCGTCGTGGTGCCGTCGAGGCAGGCAGTCAGGCTGGCCGACAACGTCCCCTTCGGGGTCGGTGCGTCGTTCGGCGTCCCCGCGATGACGGCGCATCGATGCCTGTTTGCCGATACAAACCTGCGAGGTAAGCGGGTTCTCGTGCACGGTGGCGCCGGTGCGGTCGGTAACGCCGCCATTCTTCTTGCAAAGTGGGCAGGGGCGTGGGTGGCGGCAACGGTGAGCCGCGACGAACAGGCAGACGTTGCCCGCGCAGCCGGAGCCGATCTCGTCGTCAACAGGCATGCCGGTGATGTTGCTGTGAAAATAAGGTCGGCGACCGATGGTCACGGCGTCGACCGTATTGTCGACGTGGACATCTCCGCCAACATCGACACGGCAATCGCCTGCCTTGCGCGTGACGGGGGCGTGTCGGCTTACTCCACGGGATCGCCGCAAGCCAGGCTCTCGATCCCGTTCTTTCCGGCGCTCGTTGGTGGCTTTTCTTTCCGTTTCGTCTACGTCTATACGATGCCGGAAACAGCGATGCGCGATGCTGTCGAGGAAGTCTCGGCCTGCGCGGCTTCGGGAGCCTACGTTCCCAAGATCGCCGTAACGCTCGGGCTTGATCAGATTGCCGAGGCCCATGAACTGCAGGAAAGCGGCAAGGCCATTGGCAAGATTCTGATTGGTTTTTGATCTGCCCGCTGCGCCCGGATCAGTTCAGGAGACGGTTCTCACGCAGGCGGGCAACTGCCATGTCAACGAAAGCCCGCACCTTTGCGGGTGCATTCCGACCCTCTGGATGCATGATGTGGATAGGCAGGGGCGGCTCTTCAAACTCGCTGAGCACGATCTGAAGGTCGCCCGCCATAAGGTCAGGGCCTATCTGGTAGTTCAGCACGCGCGTCAGTCCCCAGCCCTCGCGTGCGGAGGTTATGGCCGCTTCGTTGGTGTTGCACTGAAGAGCAGCGTCTATCGTCACGCGGAAATCGTCGGAAAAGCGCCATTCAGGGGAGGCCCAGGCGCTGGTGGACGCCGCGATGCGATGATCCCTGAGGTCGGATGGCGTTGTCGGAATGCCATGTCGGTCAAAGTATGCCGGTGAACCACACACGACACGCCTGACGCTCCCGACCTTTATGGCGGAGAGGCCGGAGTCGGGGAGGTGACCAATGCGGACAGCGACATCGATGCCTTCATCGACAATATTGACAGGCCGGTCGATAAACAGGGTTCGCGCCTTCATGGTTGGAAATGCGTCCAGAAAGCCCGTCACGACGGGCAGCACATACATCTGCCCGAACATGACCGAAGCAGTTACGGACAGGGTGCCTGTCGGTGTAGCGTAGGAGCCTCCCGCTGCCGCCTCTGCTTCAGCAATGTCTGACAAAATCTTGCGGCAGTCCTCGAAATACCGGGCACCCGCCTCGGTCATTTTTACCGAACGGGTCGTTCGCACGAACAGGCGTGCTCCGATGATATCTTCCAGGGCTGCAACAGACCGTGTGACGGCAGGAGCACTCATGTGCATCTGGCGGGCGGTATCTGCGAAACTTTCGGTCTCCGCTACTTTCACGAAAATCCGCATTGCCTGCCAACGATCCATCCGGTCCCCCATGCCCTCGATACGGTGTCCATAGTAGAATCCTGGACGACAAGACCGCAAGCCGTCCGCGGCATGGATTAGCTGCCAGCGACCTGTCGGTTGGCAGCAGCAAGGTGCTCGATTTCGACGCAGCTTCGCTCACAAAGGCCAGCGGCGCTTGCACGTGCACGTGTGTGCTCATTGACCGCGAGCGCAAACGCTATGGCCCGCGCTATTTTCAGATCGAAGCTCAGGCCACGGCGTGCCAGATCGATTTCCGCACCCGTCAGCCCAAGCGCACGGCTATCGTCTTCCTGCTTGCGCTTCCGCGACAGGTCGCCGCTCGATGCGGTAAGAGCGAGTTCAACGGACACTCGAACTCGCTCGTTGAGTTTGAACGACGGCATTGACGAGGCCAACGGACCGACGCCCGGCTCAAAAGCCGAAGTCGCTGAGACCGGGATGGTCGTCAGGCCTTCGGCCGAGCGGCCAGTGAAACCTGCGGTCGGCTTCAGCGATCGGGTGTTCGTTGATGCTGGCGTGACGCGCCCGCATCAGGCCGTCTTCGGCAAACTCCCAATTCTCGTTCCCGTAGGCCCGGAACCACTGGCCGCTGTCATCATGATATTCGTAGGCGTAGCGCACCGCGATCCTGTTGCCCGTGAATGCCCAGAGTTCCTTGATCAGGCGGTAGTCGAGTTCCCTGTTCCACTTGCGGCCCAGAAAGGCCTCGGCTTCATCGCGGCTCGTTACGAATTCGGCACGGTTGCGCCAGCGAGTATCCACCGTGTAGGCGAGCGCTACCCTGGCAGGATCGCGGCTGTTCCAGCCATCTTCCGCAAGGCGGACCTTTTCGATGGCGCTCTGTTCAGTGAAAGGGGGAAGCGGGGGACGGGACATTGTGATGGCTCCAGGTTTCGTAAGGGGGAGGGAAGGATGACGGCTCTCGTGTCACCCCGTCCTGAATGTCATGCCGCAAGACGATCGATACGCGGGAAATCGATCTCGGTATCGAGGGCTTCGTTGACGTAGTTTGTAAAGGTATTGAGCGCGACATGCGCAATGATCTCGACGATTTCCGCGTCGCTGTAGCCGGCGTCCCGAACTTTTACGATTTCCCCTGGTGCCACCGAGCCACGCGCGGTCGTCAGGGCGCGGGCGAATTCGACGGCTGCCGCAGCCTTGGCGTCGTTCGATGTTCCGCGGCGGTTCGAAGCGATCTCCGCTTCATCGAGCTTGGCGAACTTCGCTCCGGTGAAGGTGTGCGCCGAAAGGCAGTAGTCACAACCGTTGGCTTCGGCCATAGCCAGGGCGATCCTTTCCCGAGTGGCGGGTGCAAGCTTGCCCTTGCCGAGCGCACCCTGCAACGAGGCGAGGCCGCTGAGGGCCGCTGGGCTGTTGGAGACGAGGCGGAAGATATTCGGCACCGAGCCGATCTGCTTCTGGATCGTCTCCAGGATCGGCCGTGAGGCTTCGGGCGCCTCCTCAATCGTGGCGGGGGTAGGAATGCGTGACATGGTATTCTCCTTTAATGGTTTTGAGAGACGTCGCTCTCTGATCCTCAAGATGATTGGTAACCGGTTGTTGTTGAACGTCGAAAAGCAGGAAGGGACTGTTGCGTCAGGCGTAGAAATGTTGGTTTAGACGGCGATCTGGATGCCGCCTTCCTGGCTCGCTGGAACGGCACAGCAAAGGAGGATCTCGTCATCGTCAACCTTCGCTGTCGGCTCCTTCAGGTACGTCACAGCGCCTTTGACGAGTTTTGTTTTGCACGTACCGCAATTGCCTTCACGGCAACTGAACTCGGGCTGAAGACCGCGTGCTTCTGCAAGTTCCAGCAGCGTTCCGGAGCCGGGTGCCCAGCGGGCCTCCTTCAGCGAGTTCGTGAATATGACAGGCACCGGCTTGTCGGACGGCAGCGCACGCAAAGGGGTGGCCCTGGCATCTTTGGCGTCTACAGACCGAACCAGCGACGAGGGCCCGAACGCTTCCGCGTGGATACGATCGTCTGCAATGTTGTAGCCGCGTAAACCGTCATAGAGCGCCTGCGTAAACTGCGGCGGACCACACAGATAGAAGTCGTAGTCGTTGAACGGCAGATGCTTGGTGAGCATAGCCATGTCGATACGGCCGGCAGTATCGTAGTCGGAGCCCTCTGTGGCATCGCCGATGTCGCTGAGAACTCGCACTAACCGGACCACGCCCTTGGCCGCAGCCACGAGTTCGGCAATCTCCTTGTCGAAAGGTCGCTCGGCTTTCGTGCGGGCAGCGTGGAACAACGTGATCGGCCGGATTCGCTGTTTGCGAATTCCCTCGTAGACGACATGACGGAGCATGGCGAGCAGCGGCGTGATGCCGACACCACCGGCAAGGAGCACTGCAGGGCGCGTGGCACGGGCGTCAACACCGAACTCCCCTGCGGGGGGCCGCGCCTCAATCACGTCGCCAACGGAGATGCTGTCGTGCAGAAACTGCGACACGAGCCCATCGCGTTTGACACTGATGCGGTAGATGCCATCGGACGGTGCGACAGACAGGGTGTAGGTCCTGACAACAGGCCGCTCGCTTCCCGGCAGCACCAGCCGGATCGGGAGGTGCTGCCCGGCAGCATGCGGCAGCAACCCCGCGCCGTCGCTTGGCTGGAGATGGATCGAGCGGATCGTCGTGCTTTCCTCGACGATCCTGGTGACCGTCATCGACCGCCATGTGTCTGAAAGTCCGGTGGCACGCATCCGGTCTGCTGCCTGCGCCCAGTTCCCGGTCATCAGAGAATTCGGCGACCATCCATCCTTCTGGAATGCCCAGCGGAGTGCGAGTGCATTCGGTCTCCGGACGATCCGGGTTGGCCTGAACGTCCAGAGCCGTTCCGCGCCCTGGAAGGCCGCAATCTCGGGTGATTCCAGGATGACGTCGGCTTCGCCTGTCATCTGCAGCACATCGCCCGTCGCGAAGTCTACGAAGAGCAGACCTGCTTTCTTGTTCAGCAGAATATTCCCCAGTGTCGAGAAGAAAAGGTTTCCGTCGAAATCGGGAATTGTGAGAACGTCATCATCGCCAAGGCGGACGAAGCCGGCATTCCCGCCGCGATGCGAAACGTCAACCTGGCGCCTGTCTTCGCGGTCGACATAGGAGGCAACGAAGAACGCGTCCGCAGTCTTGATCGTGGAGCGAGCAAGGTCGTCAAGCTCGGACGGGTCTTCACGCTGGTTCTGGCTTGGTTGGCCGGGTGCCCTCTCGAATTGGAAATCCCGCAATTGTATGTAGCGCGGGCAGTTGCCGAAGCTCTGATCCACATCGATCCGATAACCGTTCGCTGCGGTGGAGACAAAGCCGTTCATGCGATTGCGGCGACGCGTGTGCATCTCGATGCCGAGCAGGCCGATCGGTTTGCCGTCCGCCATTCCTTCGCTGGCGGGGTCGCTTGGCTCCAAGGTAGAGCGGATATCGAGCGTGGTCGGCGTAGGAGAGGACATGAAGCCGGGTCGGCCCTCGACAAAAGTGGCCCATGCGTCATCGTGGCCATCCACACTGCCAAGGACGATGAACGGGAGCTGGGCATAGAAGTCCCGATGCTGATCCGGCATGAAATCGCGAACGACCCGCTGGCCGACGACCTCCATACGCTCGGCGACACCGACTTTTTCCTGGATGAACTTCTCGCCTTCGTGCCATGTCGGCAGTTTTGTCAAAGTGTCGGTCATGTCAGCTCTCCTAAGAAGGGATCGGGCACGCTTCGGCGCGCACCCGAATGCGGATCAGGCGGCAAGGCCAACCGGAGTCCCGATAAAGTCCACGAAGCCCGGAAGCGCTTCGATACGACGAAGCAGCCTGTTGACCGCAGGATAAGTGGAGAGATCCACGTTGCCTTCAGGGGCGCGGGCCACGTAGCTGTAGATTGCGACGTCAGCGATCGTCGGGCGTTCGCCAACCAGCCATTCTCGGTCGGAAAGCTGAGTTTCGAGTTTTCCAAGGACCGCATGGGCGCGACCAATGACTTCGTCCGGATTGAACTTGGCACCAAAGACGGTGACCAGGCGGGCCGCCGCCGGACCATAAGCGATCTCGCCGGCAGCTACCGACAGCCAGCGTTGGACCGCTGCGGCGCTCTTCAGGTCATCGGGCAGCCAGTCCGTGCGTCCGGCTTTCTTGGCAAGGTAGACCAGGATCGCGTTAGAATCCGATACGTATTCGCCGTCGTCGTCGAGAACCGGAACCTGGCCAAACGGGTTCATCTTGAGGAAATCGGGCGTCTTGTGCGCGCCGGACATGAGGTCCACCTCAACCAGCTCATGCGGCAGGTTGATCAGTGAAAGGAACAGACGGGCCCGATGCGAGTGGCCCGACAAAGGATGATGATAGAGTTTCATTGTGCGCTCCTGCGAGTATCGTTCGGGTCAATTCCCGATCCGCACCTGCAGATTGCTATTATTACGTTCTGATGAGAACGATCGCGCTTCACACTTCATCATTACGCCAGGTGCAACAATGGCCGCCCAACAGGGTTCGCTCGACGGTATGTGGCATCAGGCCACGCAGCTAAAAAGTTGCGTGGCCTTTAAATGTCACGACAGTACGGCACGGGGTTCGAGAAAGGCCTCGAGCCCAAAGACGCCGAATTCCCGCCCGAAGCCGGATTGCTTGAATCCGCCGAATGGTACCATTGGGTCATGCGGCGCATCGTTGATGAACACGCGGCCTGCCTCGATCTGGTTTGCGACGCGTTTTGCCCGCGCGACGTCGGAAGAAAAGACGTGCGCCTGCAGGCCGTAATCGGTGTCGTTCGCGATCGTGATGGCGTCTTCCTCGTCGCGGTAGGAGATCAGCGATAGCACGGGGCCGAATATCTCCTCGCGCGCGATGCGCATGTCGTTGCGGACGCCGGTAAAGATGGTGGGCTTGACGAACCAGCCGCGCTGCAGCCCTTCCGGACGACCTTCGCCGCCTGCCAGCAGTCTGGCGCCTTCCTCCTGTCCCAGGCGAATATAGCTTTGCACGCGATCCCACTGCTTCTGGCTGACCATCGGACCAACCTGAACCTGTTCGTCGGCCGGTTCTCCCGACCTGAAGTCTTTGATGGTGTGGCTGAGCCGTTCCTCGATTTCACCGAACCTGCTTTCTGGAGCAAGAATGCGGGTTCCGGCAATGCAGGCCTGACCGCTGTTGCGGAACCCTGCCACCAGCACCTGCGGGATGGCGACCTCAAGATCGGCATCGTCCAGAATGATGCTGGGGCTTTTGCCGCCAAGTTCCATTGTGACGCGCTTCATAGTGGCCGCGGCCGCCTGAACAATGCCGCGACCTGTGGCAGTGGAACCGGTGAAGGTGATCTTGGACACGTCGCGGTGAGCCGTCAGTGCCGCACCAACGACGCCTCCATACCCGGTGACGATATTGAAAATGCCATCGGGAAGACCGGCCGCGTGCAGACATTCAGTGATCACCTGCGTCTGCAGGGCGCTCATCTCCGAAGGTTTGATCACCATCGTTGCTCCGGCTGCAATGGCGGCGGAGAGCTTGCCGCAGATAAAACTGTAATTGCTGTTCCAGGGCGTGATCGCCACGGCAACACCCGACGGTCGCATCTCGACATCGGCGCTGCCCATGCGGCGTTGGAACTCGTAGTCCTTCAGCGTTCTTGCCATGTCGAGAAAGACGCTACCTGCGCGTGACGCTGAAAAGCCGATGAAGCCCGATGGCGCACCGTATTCTTCACGCATGGCGGACGCCAGATCGTCGGTTCGGGCGGACACCGCGGCATGCAGCCGGTTCAGCATGTCGATCCGCTCTTTTCTGGTCGTATTCGAAAAGGCTGGGAAAGCGCGTTTGGCGGCAGCAACTGCGCGGTCGGCGTCCCGCTCATCTGCGAGCCGCACGCTGCCGATCTGGTCCTCGGTTGCCGGATTGAAAAGCGGCGCCCATTGATCGCCGTGCGGCGTGACAAACGCCCCGTTGATATAGATCCGATCGATGATGTGCATGTTTCTTCTCCTGTGATGGCTTCACAGCAAAAATGGCATGCGGTAAGTGTTGCGTGTAGTAGGACAAAATCGGACAGCCTGATGAACTGGATTGCGCAATGAGGGCAAGCCTGATCGAGCTTGAAGCGGTTGCCGGCGTCGCGCGTCACGGTGGATTCCGGGCTGCCGCGCGCGAACTCGGTATGTCGTCATCGGCTTTGAGCCATGCGATCGCCGCACTTGAGGAGCGCCTTGCCGTCAGGCTTTTCAACCGCACCACGCGTAGCGTGTCCTTGTCTGCAGCCGGTGAGCAATTCCTATCTGAAATCGCACCTGCCCTGCAGACGCTCGAGAAGGCGATCGAAAATGTCGGTGAACATTCAGATCGGCCCTCCGGGAGACTCCGGCTGAATATGGCGCCGGGCGCGGCGCGCATTCTGCTGCAGCCGCTCATCCTCGAGTACAGCCGTCGATACCCGGATGTCGACATCGAGATCGTGACCGAAAATGCGCTCGTGGATGTGATCGGCAAAGGTTTCGATGCGGGCATTCGTCTCGCCGAGGCTATCTCGCCCGACATGGTGGCCGTACCGATCATTCCGAAAATGCGGTCTTTCGTCGTCGGCTCGCCGCGCTACTTCGACGGCCGTTCAAAGCTTGTCGTCCCAGCCGATCTCGCCCGGCACGTCTGTATCCAGATGCGCATGACAAGCGGGAGACTCTATCGCTGGGAGTTTGAGAAGTACGGGGAAACACACTTGATCGATGTCAGCGGCCATCTGACATTTGATGGGTCTGACCTTATTCTGGAGGCCGCGGCGATCTCATTCCTGTTTTGGAAGACTGGTCTCCCGAATATCCGGGACTTAGCCTTTATTTCTCGCAACGGCGACACATGCCAGCCAAACTGCGTGCCTTCATCGAGCTGATCCGAGAGCGTTCGACTGGCGACAATTGATAACGAGGATGCCTATCTTTGTCGTAAGCCTGGTCGTTGGTGCATATTTTGTCGATACCGGTCTTCTTGCAAACTTGCGAGAAGGCAGTCTGAACAGTCTTCGACGCGACAAGATTCGGCGTGGTGCGCCACTGGAGAGGCGCGATGTTTCCAGCGAGCTCTTTTTTGGTATCGGCGCGCCGATCCTCCAGCCTCGGCGTCCCCTGTATTGTAGGGCGAACAGAGACCGACTTCACGTTTTGAAATGAACGGTCACCGAAAATGAGTTCCCATTCCGTGCCAATGCGGTCATGTCTTTGCAAAACTTGCACGAGCCAGTGTTCGATGACAAACTTTAAAGAGTTGACAGCATGGAAAATCCGGTTGCATTGAATCGCCTTTCTGAAAACACGGTCTTCCGTAAAGGCGACGTTTTCGTACTCTTCGGCGAACTGTTCGGCCGCGGATACGCCACCGGCTTGCTCGACGAAGCGAGACGGGCTGGAATGGAGATTGTGGGGATCACCGTCGGGCGGCGTGACGAGAACAACACGCTGCGGCCGCTCGACGCCGATGAACTGTCTTCGGCGGAGGCCCAGCTGGGCGGCAGGATCATCAACATACCTCTTATGGCGGGTTTCGATCGCGATGCGCCCGCAGACGGGCCGACTCCCACCGATCTCCTGGCAAAAATGACGCTTGAGAGCTGGGAGCACGACAAGCTCGACTGGGACTATGTCAGGCAATGCCGCGACATTGCCAATGCGCGTTTTACGGAATCGCTTTCGAAAGTCATGACCGTTCTCGACGGTATGATCGCCGATGGCCGCAATGTTTTCTTCGCCCACACAATGGCAGGCGGCATCCCGAAGGCGAAGGTGTTCCTGGTTATCGCTAATCGGATCTACAAGGGAACCGGAACCCGCCACATGTCCTCGCAGACCCTGCTCGACAGTGACATGGGAAAACTCATCCTGCAGAATTTTGACGACGTCTCCGCAAACACCTTTCGCCATCTCATCGATTTCAGTGCGGCGATCCGCGAGCGCGTTGAAGCTTCAGGCGGTCAAGTGCGATATACGGCCTATGGTTATCACGGATCGGCGGTCCTCATCGACGGAAGTTATCGTTGGCAGACCTACACCAACTACACCCAGGGTTACGCGAAGATGCGGCTCGAAGGCATTGCAGAGGAAGCCTGGGCTAAAGGGATCAAGGCAACAGTTTATAATTGCCCCGAAATCCGGACCAATTCGTCCGACGTGTTCACCGGTATCGAGCTGCCCCTGATACCGCTGCTGCTTGCCTTGAAGAAAGAAAACGGCGGCCAATGGGCAGATGACCAGTGGCAGGCCTGCCAGCAGCTGCTGGTAGATGGCCTAACGATGGAAGACGTCTTCGGCAAGATCGCCGCCATGCAGGCCAGCGATGTCATGCGTCCGTTCTATGACTTTTCGGCATGGCCCATGGCAAACAGCCAGGCGCAGGCTGATCTCACCATCGGCACGTCCAACGAAATCACCCAGATGCATCGGGATAGCAAGGTGATGATCAGCGATCTGTTGAGCAGTCTCGTTGTGACGGCAACAGGGCAGCTAATCTTCGGTGAATCTTCCGAACCCTCCGGTCCAGTTCTGTGGCTCAACCATGACATTGTGGCTCGGCGACTTAACGCTTCCCACCCGCATTCGAAGTCTTCCGCGCCGCTAATGGGATCCGCGCAGCCTGAGATGGCGTGAAGGCTTCCCAGCCTGGCCTGGAGACCGGGTGCTTTAGCCATGAACGATCCAGAACCAGATGGGAGGACTGGTCCCTGGTGGTAAGAAACAACTACCCCGATGCCGAGCTTTATGTTGATCGTCTCTCCCGGGCCTTGGTCGGATCGTCGCTGATCGCGGCGAGATGCGTTGGCAAGTTGCAGGCTAGGGCTTGCAGGACTAACGTATACGCCAGGTCTGAAGGGTATAGCAGCGCAAAAAAATCGGGCTTGCTATAAGACAACTTAGGCTCACACCGGGAGACAGCGGTGCGAGCCTGCGTTAACAGGGGATTGAGACATGCCATATCATTTCCTTGAAGTCGCCGTGACGCCAAGCGTCAGAGCCGCTCAGTCTGCCATGGGCGTGGACCAGATCTGGTTGGGTAATGATAGCCGTCCCTCCGATACCCTCACAGAAGACGAGATCGCTTTCATCGCCGCACGTGACAGCTTCTATATGGCATCAGTCTCTGAAACGGGCTGGCCCTACGTTCAACATCGTGGAGGCAAAGCCGGTTTTCTCAAAGTCGTTGATCAACGAACTCTGGCCTTTGCCGATTATCGCGGCAACCGACAGTACATCAGCACCGGCAATCTGGCTGCCAACGACCGGGCCTGTCTTTTTCTGATGGATTACGCGCGAAGGGCGAGGCTTAAAATCTATGTTCATGTAGATCGGCTGACACTTGATGCCGACCCGACGCTCAACGATCTGGTATCCGACTCCACATATAAAGGCCGCGCGGAGGGGATTTTCAGGCTTCGGCTTGAAGCGTACGACTGGAACTGTCCCCAGCATATTACTCCGCGCTACACCCAACAGCAGGTCGAGCAGGCAGTCGCTCCCCTTCGTGAAAAACTGCTGCAATTAGAAACCGAAAACGCAGCCTTGCGAGCACAGTTGGGAGGACTTCAAACATGAATGAAGTTCTACGACCACTATGTCCCCCGTTCAGCGTGGTGGAGAAAGTGCTGCTTGCCGTTTGTTAGGATATCTGGCAGGCGCGTTCTTGGCCGCTCCTTTGAGCGCGCGCAACACCTGCAGTGATCAGCCGCATGGGGTACTAACGGTCTACCGGAAATAATTGTCAGCTTTCGGGCTTCCAGTTTGCGGTGAGGCCGTGACAACGCTTCCGACCGCCTTGTGTCGATTGCGGTAATTGTGGAAGAACGGCCAAGAATGTTGGCCGAGCCGCTGCCTTGAGGCTTGTGCCAATGCGTATCGGAGCAAGCCATCAGGCAAGCACAAAAAGTGAGAGAAAATGTTCCGTTTTTCAGTGATAGTGGCTGCGTGCTTGAGTATCAGCGGATGCGGACTAACCAAGGTACCTGATTTTGTGCATGATCGCGACGTGAGCAAGCTGGATGCGGTAGGTGTCAGCCTGGAAGCCGCAAGAGCGATGGCGACGCGAAACGGCTTCCGATGCAACCAAAGCCTTGATCGAAACCGCACAGTCGTGGCCAAAGACAACGTCCAACGCAAGACCGATATCCTTGAGTGCCATAAAACCTCCTTTGATCTGGTCTGCCCGCAGCGACGATACGTGGTTTTCAATGCCGATCCGCAGAGCGGCATAGTTTACAGCGTGGGCCGGCGTATAACCCAACATTCCTGTTTCTAAACCGATGAACTTAAAATGCTCCGGCGTTGAACCTGCCGACGAATGTTCTTTCACGGCAAAGATCGCCGCTGGAACATTGACCCTGCCGATGAAATGTCAGGCCAAGTGCTGTGATCGCGCGTGATACCAAGAGTGCTGGCATAAGTGCTTAACGAAGCAGTCCGTCCACGTCGAACTCCTCCCAGCCGCCGAGCTTCGAGGCCGGATCATCGGAAGACGTCGTTGGCCGCTTCGCAACCTTCTTCTTGAGCGACCGCGTCAGCTTCGCCTGATATGCCGCGCGCCGCCTCTTTTCGGCTTTCGCCTCTGCATCCTCCACCCGCCATTCGTCCACAACGCCACGGTCGAGAAGGTCTTCGACCACCTTGGGGTCAAAGACATGGAACGTGATCTGACGGGCGCGGCCATTCAGTCTGACCGTTCGCGTCCCCGCGCTCGGCAGGCGACCGTCGGCAAGCCAACGATGCCGCTCGCTCGTCTTGATAGTCAGGATGTCCTCGATTTCGCGCGGGATTACCGGCAGTGCAGCGGCCTCCGTCACCACTTTTGTGACGATGGTCGCTGCTGCATTGAAGGCGGTCTTTTCACTGGCCGTCATCGCCAGGGTGAGGTCGACTCCTTCGAGCGAGATCAACTTTTTTGCATGAGCGGGCAGCCTTGCCTGTATTTCTTGAAGGACGCCTTTGGCGCGAACGGCCGACCCCATTGTCACGGTAGCCGGCAGGGTCCATGTTCTGATCAGTTCGATGTGATGTTTTTCATGCTTCGGCATGTCGCACAGATGGTGTTTGAGCGCGTTCAAGTCAAACAGCTAATTGATGGCACTCGTTCACTCGGCCAACTCGCTACGAGGCATGGAAGACACGTCTGATGAACATCAGCCGATCTTTCCTCTCCCTTCGTATTGCTGAAATCTTCCATCAGGATACGCAGGAATGGTGTAGCAGCAGGGGCGTTTCTGCCGGCTTTCTGGCCGGACTGCGGTGATGTTCGCCCTGGTGGGGCGAAAGATATCGCTGAGCTCTCTCTCCCGAGGCTTATTTGGGAGCCCTCGTTGTCGGTTTGTCTCAAGCCCAGGGTGAAGGCTGATCTGCAATAACTGAGTTGAAGTCGCCTATGGCAGCGTAGCGCGCGGCTCGCACCTTTCTGAATTTGCTGCTGTCCACCACCAGATGCTTTTGAACCGAGCGTTGCATAACCATCTGCTTGATCGGCACTTCATGAAAATGTGAGCAGGTGACGCCATGCTGTTCGTCCACGCCACCGGCAGACAAAAATGCCTTGTTGATATTGATGCGCTTCAGCACCTCGATACCCTCATCACCCGAAAACGAAGCCGCTTCCGGATGATAGACCCCCCCGAGCATGATCAGGCGGACATCGGTTCTGCTCGCCAGCTCCTCTGCAACATTGAGGGAATAGCAGATGACCGTGACATGGGCGTTTGCCGGAATTTGCCGCGCCAGATGCGGCATCGTCGTTCCGCAATCGATGAATACAGTGTCATATGGTTCGATTAGAGCTGCCGCCTGCGTGCAGGCGCGCGCCTTGGCAGTTGCATGGCTGTCCTTCTCCTGCTCGAGCACATAGTCGCTGCTGATGGCGCCATCCTGAACCGGAATGATGTAGCCGCCAAGACAGCTAAGCCGCTGACCGTCGGCGGCAATGTCGCGGCGAATGGTAATTTCGGATACGCCAAGCCGGGACGCTGCGTCCCGCAGCCTCAGGACACCCGTTTCCTGAACCAGCCCGGCCAGTGCGTCCAACCTGGCATTGTGTGCACTTATTCTGCTCACCTTATCTCCGCTTTCGGTTTGTCCCTGCGCTTCATATTTCGGTGTTAGTTTCCTTGCAATCGCCCCTCTCTACGCTTGACAGAAGAACAACAAACATGAAACGATCGAAACATAATGATCGGATTGTATCATAATAGTTCGCATTATCGGGAGAGGAAGACAACAGGTTTCTGGGTCACATCGTGGTCCATCTACCGGGGCGTGGGAAGCCTTTTCCGGGAGAATGAGGAGGCGTCGGACGCGTGAGGAGCGGATACCGGCGTTAGGGATCGACCATTGTCGGGTGCTGCGACTGGAATAGGTCCGGCACAGTGCAGTTTCAAAGGGAGGAGTTATCCGTGAACAAGATTTTCGCAACCATCGCGCTTGCTGCCACGCTTTCGGCGTCGGCTGTCTTTGCGCAGAGCGCCGTCGATACATCGAAGGTCAATAAGGAATTGATCACCGCGGCGAGTGGCAAGAAATACACCATTGCGACCGTCGTGAAGGTGGATGGCATCGCGTGGTTTGACCGCATGCGCGATGGCGTCGAGCAGTTCAAGGGCGATACCGGAAACGATGTCTGGATGGTTGGCCCAAGTCAGGCCGATGCCGCCGCCCAGGTACAGATTGTTGAAAATCTCATCGCGCAGGGCGTTGACGCCATCGCCATCGTGCCGTTCTCGGTGGAAGCGGTGGAACCGGTGCTCAAGAAAGCCCGCGATCGCGGCATTGTCGTCATCAGCCATGAGGCTTCCAATATCCAGAACGTCGATTTCGACATCGAAGCCTTCGACAACAAGGCCTATGGCGCGAACCTGATGAAGGAGCTCGGCAAATCCATGGGCGGCAAGGGCAAATATGTCGCCACCGTTGGCAGTCTGACGTCCAAGTCGCAGATGGAATGGATAGATGGCGCCGTCGAGTACCAGAAGGCCAACTTCCCGGAAATGTCGCAGGCGACCGAGCGGCTGGAAACCTATGACGACGCCAATACCGACTATACCAAACTCAAGGAAGCGATGACCGCCTATCCTGATATCACCGGTATTCTCGGCGCGCCGATGCCGACATCGGCAGGCGCGGGTCGCCTGATCGCCGAAGGCGGTCTGTCGGGCAAGGTCTTCTTCTCGGGCACGGGCCTGGTTTCCGTTGCCGGCGAATACATCAAGAACGATAACATCCAGTACATTCAGTTCTGGGATCCGGCCGTTGCCGGTTATGCCATGAACATGCTGGCTGTCGCGGTTCTCGAGAAGAAGAACGAGCAGATCAAGGCCGGCCTGAATATGGGCCTGCCCGGTTACGAAAGCCTGCTGGTTCCTGACGCCTCCAAGCCACATCTGCTCTATGGCGCAGGTTGGGTCGGCGTGACCAAAGAAACCATGGACAAGTACGACTTCTGATCCGAACCACGGAGGGAGGGGCAACCCTCTCTCCTTACACCCCGTGTTTTCCAGCCTTGCACGAGGCCATTATGACTGAAAATCTGATCGAGCTGCGCCATATCGGCAAGCGGTTTGGCGGCGTGAAGGCGCTCGACGACGTGTCGCTGAGCATTCGCCCGGGAGAAATCCATTGCCTTGCCGGTGAAAACGGTTCCGGTAAATCCACCGTCATCAAAATCATGTCCGGGGTTTACACGCCCGAGGACGGCGAGATTCTGATCGACGGGAAGCCTGTTGGCAAACTCGATCCGGTAAAATCCGTTCACCACGGTATTCAGGTGATCTATCAGGATTTTTCGCTGTTCGGTAACCTGACGGTCGCCGAAAACCTGGCGATCAATACATTCTTGATGGAAGGCCGCAAGACGGTCGACTGGCGACAGGTTCGTCAGCTGGCTCAAAAGGCGTTGGACCGCCTCGGCGTGAGCATCGATCTTGATGCGGATGTCGAAAGCCTGCCCACGTCGGGCAAGCAGATCGTGGCGATCGCCCGCGCTCTCATGGCCGATGCGCGCCTGATCATCATGGATGAGCCGACGACGGCGCTAACGCGCCACGAGGTCGATGCCCTGTTCAAGATCGTGCGCGATATTCAGGCGCAGGGCATTGCCGTTCTCTTTGTCAGCCACAAGATGCGCGAGATGCTCGAAATCAGCGAGCGCCTGACCGTTTTCCGCAACGGCAAGAAGGTTGCCGAAGGACCGATTGCCGAATTCGACGAGCCGGCAATCACACGCGCGATGACGGGGCAGGAACTGACCGCCCACAGCTACCAGTGGGCTCCTCGGGAGGGCGCCGACATGCCGGTGCTGGAAGTGCGCAATCTCTCGGTTCCGGGTTCGGTGGAAAATGCCGACCTGACGCTGAGGCCGGGCGAAATCGTCGGTATTTCGGGCTTGATCGGTTCGGGTCGCACCGAACTTGCACTGGCGCTGTTTGGCATGCGCCCTGACTTTACAGGTTCAGTGCGCCTTGCAGGCCGCGAGGTTCACCCGAGGACCGTTCAGGAAGGTATTGCCTGCGGTGTCGCCTATGTGCCGGAGGACCGCCTGACCGAGGGGCTATTCCTGACACAATCGATCGAGCGCAATATCATTGTCACGTCGATTGAGAAATTCGTCCGCGGTCTTTTCATCAATCGTAAAAAGGCCGACGAAACGACCCGCGATATGTTCTCGGCCATGCAGATCGTGGCGCCGGGACCGCACACGCCGGTCAACCATCTGTCCGGCGGCAACGCACAGCGCGTGGTTCTGGCCCGCTGGCTGCTGACGGGCGCCAAAGTGCTGATCCTGAACGGCCCGACCGTCGGTGTCGATGTTGGTTCCAAAGCACAGATTCATAACATCATCCGCAAACTGGCCGAAAAGGAAGGCCTGTCCGTGCTGATGATTTCCGACGATGTCCCGGAACTGGTGCAGAACTGCAATCGCGTGGTGGTTATGCACCGCGGCCGTTTCGTTGATGAATTGTCCGGAGAAGGCATGACCGAAGACGCCGTTAATGACCGGCTCAAGACGCTGAATTGAGGGGCCGCAAAACATGAAATTCTTCAGAAGCACAGAATTTATTATCGCGGGCGTCTTGCTGGCGGCCATGGTCATTATTGGTACTATCAACCCGGCATTCTGGTCGCTGGACAACATTTTCGGGCTGCTGCGTTCCAATGTCGTGATCGGCATTATGGCGCTCGGCGTCCTGCTGGTGATGATTTCCGGCGGTATCGATGTTTCGTTCACGGCCTTTGCCATTGCAGCGATGTATCTGACTGTGCGCGCCATGGTCTATCTGGGTTATGACGGCGTGCTCGTTCCCTTCGTTGCGGCAACGCTGATTGGGCTGGCTCTTGGTGCGTTCAACGGTTTCATTATCCACCGTTTTAGGATGATCCCGCTGATCGTGACGCTTGGAACCGGATCGATCGTGCGTGGTCTGGTTCTCGGCCTCGTCGGCACCAGCATCGTCAACATCAACAAGATGCCAAAGGAACTGATCGGGTTCGGCAAAACCGACGTCATCTCGCTGACGTCGGCCACGGGATCGACTTTCGGCCTGACCGCGATGTTTGTGGTCTATATGGGTCTGGCATTGGTTATCCACCTCGTCCTCACCTACACCATGATCGGGCGCAGTGTTTATGCCTATGGCGGCTCGCCCGAAGCGGCCAAGCGCGTTGGCTTCAATACGGGCGCGACGATCTTCTTTGTCTATTGCGTTGCCGGTGCGCTGGCAGGTTTCTCAGGGCTGCTGCACTCATCGATGATCTGGCTTGCCAACCCGCGTGACTTTGTCGGTCTCGAACTCGACGTGATAGCGGCCGTGGTTCTGGGCGGGGCATCGATCTTTGGCGGACGCGGCACGGTTCTCGGCACGTTGATGGGCGTGTTCATGCTGGTGATGGTCAAAAACTCACTGATCATCATGAAGGTGGACACCACCTGGCAGCGCGTCGTTGTCGGCCTGATCATCATCGTCGCCACCGCCATCACCGCATGGCGCGATCGCAAAAGCATAGCGTAACGGGAGAGCGCATCATGAAAAATTCGTTCGATATGCGCCGGCTTCTCGGCAACGACAACAACATCCTTCAGCTCCTTGTGATCACCGTCATCGTCTTCGCGCTGATGACCTGGATGAACCCCGGCAAGTTCCTGAATTATTACAACTTCGAGTCCATCAGCTATATCATGCCCGAACTGGGGATCCTCTCCATCGCCATGATGATCGCCATGCTGACCGGCGGCATCGATCTTTCCGTGGTGGGGATTGCCAATCTGGCGGGTATCATCGCAGGCGTCTATTTCCATTCCACCATGGTTCAGGCAGGGCAATCCTCTACGTCGGGCATGGTGTTATACACCGGTCTTGGCATCCTGCTCGCCATGGCAGTCGGCTTGCTGGCCGGTTTGGTCAACGGCCTGCTGGTCGCGAAACTGCGCATTACGCCAATCCTTGCGACGCTTGGCACAGGCCAGGTCTTGATGGGACTGGCACTGGTGATGACCGGCGGGCCGGCGATCGTCGGTTTTCCCGATGCATGGAACTGGATCGGTAACGGTAAAATCTTCGGCATCGCGACTCCGTTCCTGCTGTTCGTCGCCGTGTGCATCATCGTGGCTATCCTGCTGACGCGCTCGACGCTTGGCATCAACCTGATGCTGATCGGGACCAATCCGCGGGCCGCAGTGTTTGCCGGCATCCGCAAAGATCGCATGATGCTGTATTCCTACATGCTGACCGGCGTTCTGGCGTCACTGGCGGGGATCATTCTGTCCGGCCGAACCAATGCAGCGAAATCCGACTACGGTGCGTCCTATCTGTTGCAGGCGGTGCTGATCGCGGTACTCGGCGGCACCAATCCCGCAGGCGGAAAGGGGCGGGTTCTTGGCATCGCCATCGCACTGATCGCCCTCATGCTGCTTTCCTCCGGCTTCCAGATGATGCGGTTCTCCAACCACCTTATCGACTTCATCTGGGGGGCATTCCTCATTCTCGTCATCGCCATCAATGCGTGGCGCAACCCCGGCAGGTGATCTCATGCAGGCGACGGAATTTCATCTCCGCAGGCAGGACTTTACAGACGTCCCGCATCTTCTGGCCGCAACCGATGGGCTGAAGGTCACCGCCTTCCGCTATGCCACCGGCATTGAGGCACTGCAATTGGACAACCGCCTCGGCCGGATCGTCATATTGCCTTTCATGGGGCAGATGATCTGGAGCGTGGCGTTCAACGGCGTCGACCTGACCATGGGAAGCCGCTTTGCCATACCACGACCGGCAGGTTCAATCGTCGAGACCTATGGGTGTTTTGCATTCCACAGTGGCATGCTGCGCAATGGTTGCCCGTCGCCGCAGGACAATCACCCCCTGCACGGTGAAATGCCCTGTGCCGCCATGGACAAGGCCGGTTTTGTCGTCGCCCACGACGCGCGCGGCGCCTATGTTCGGGTAACAGGCGAAGTTGAATATGTCATGGGCTTCGGCGCCAATTATCTCGCCCGCCCCAGCGTGACTTTGCACGCTGAAGACACGCTTTTTGACATGGTCATGGATATCCAGAACCTGTCATCAGCGCCCATGGACCTCATGTATATGTGCCATGTGAACTTTGCTTATGCCGAGGGTGCACGCATCGTTCAGCCCGTGCCGTATACGCCGGAGCAGGTGAAGGTGCGCACGGCCGTGCCCGGCCATGTGACGCCAAACCCCGATTATCTTTCCCTGCTGGAGACGCTGGCAAAGCAGCCTTCAGCCATGGAAGTGCTTAACGAGCCGCAACGTTACGACCCCGAACAGGTGTTTTACATTAACGGCCTGCCGACGGACGGCGAGGGGCTTACGCATCTGATGATGCAGCGGCGTGAGGGCGATGGCTTTGCCATCTCCTATCCGCTTGCCGCCTTCCCGAAGACGGTGCGCTGGATCCTGGTCAATGGGGATTCGCAAGTTGCCGCATTTGCCCTGCCGTCGACCTGCGAGCCGGAGGGCTATCTGGCGGAGAAGGCCAAGAACAACGTGCAGAGCCTGGCACCGGGCGAACGCAGGGCGTTTCCGGTACGGCTCGGCTATCTCGATTGCGCTGCCGCCGATCAGTTCGGCGCCAGGATCAGCGCCCTTTGAAACAGGATATCCAGGGAATTTCGGCATGAGCAAGAAAATCGGGGTCGTAGGCTCCAACATGGTCGACCTTATCACCTATGTGAACCGTATGCCCGGACCGGGCGAGACGCTCGAAGCTCCCGCCTTCGAAATGGGTTGCGGCGGCAAGGGCGCCAATCAGGCGGTGGCTGCGGCGCGTCTTGGCGCTGACGTCATGATGGTCACCCGGGTCGGTGAAGATGTCTTCGCCGACAATACCATTCGCAATCTCGAGAGCTTCGGCGTGGATACGCGTCACGTGGTGAAGGTTGCCGGCAAGTCCAGTGGCGTCGCGCCGATTTTCGTCGAGCAGTCTGGCGAGAATTCGATCCTCATCGTCAAGGGCGCCAATGCCGATCTTCTGCCGGCAGAGGTCGACAAGGCGGCCGCCGATCTGAAACAGTGCGGTCTGATCCTCATGCAGATGGAAGTGCCGGTTGAGACAGTCTATCACACCATCGAACTTGCGGCCCAAAACGGTATCGAGACGATCCTCAATCCTGCGCCCGCCGCTGCCAATCTCGATCCGGAGCGTATTCGCCAGGTAACGTTCCTCGTTCCGAACGAGAGCGAGCTGGCATTACTGTCCGGCTTGCCGACCGAGACCGACGAAGCAATCATCACTGCCGCCCGTTCCCTGATCGCACGCGGTATCCGTACCGTCATCGTGACGCTGGGCGGACGTGGCGCGCGCATGATTACGTCAGATGAGATCGTCAATATCGAGCCCGTCAAGGTAACGCCGAAAGACACCACCGGCGCTGGCGACGCCTTTATTGGCTCCTTTGCCCGCTTTTATGCCGAAACGGGAGAGGTCGTGTCCTCACTGAAGAAGGCATCTCTCTATGCGGCGCATTCCATCACCCGTCCCGGAACACAGAAGGCTTATGCCAGCATCGAAGAGTTCGAGGCATTCTGCCGCGAACATGACCATGCCGCAGCCTGACCCCAAGAATGGACAGAAAATGAGCGAAGCATTCCCCAGAAACAACGGCACGGCTCTCAAACCGGAATGGTTTGAAGATGTATCGGTCAATCGCAGTGCCTCTGAACGGCGGGCAGCAACAATCACCACCCGGCGCTCGGTCAAGAAGGAATATCAGGTTGCCTGGCAGATCAAGGCGATTACCTGCATCGATCTGACAACGCTGTCCGGCGACGACACGGCCGGTCGTGTGCGCCGCTTGTGTGCGAAAGCACGACGTCCGGTCAGGGACGACATTCTTGAAGCACTCGGCCTTGCGGACGCCGGCATCACAACCGGTGCCGTCTGCGTCTATCCGACCATGGTGCCCCATGCCGTCAAGGCACTGGAAGGCACGACTATTCCGGTCGCATCGGTGGCGACAGGCTTTCCCTCCGGCCTAACTCCGCTACCGCAGCGGCTGGCAGAAATCCGCTATGCCGTCGAGCAGGGCGCTAAGGAAATTGATATCGTCATTACTCGCGAGTTCGTTCTGACGCAGAGCTGGCCAGCACTTTATGATGAGATCGCCGCGATGCGTGAAGCCTGTGGCGACGCCCATATGAAGGCTATCCTGGCGACGGGTGATCTCAATACGCTTACCAATGTCTATCGCGCCTCGATGGTGGCGATGCAGGCGGGTTCGGACTTCATCAAGACCTCGACCGGCAAAGAAGAAGTCAACGCCACTCTGCCGGTCAGTCTGACCATGGTGCGTGCGCTGCGCGACTACGGCGAACTGACTGGCCAGATGGTCGGCTTCAAGCCTGCAGGCGGGTTGAAGACAGCGAAGGACGCGTTGTCATGGCTGACGCTGATGAAGGAGGAGCTGGGCAATCGCTGGTTGGAACCGGACCTGTTCCGCATCGGCGCCAGCTCGATGCTTGGCGATATCGAGCGCCAGCTCGAACATTTCGTAACCGGTCGCTATTCCAGCGCTCACCATCACGCTGCTGCATAAGGACTGAAAAAATGCGACCCATCAAGGACATTTTGGAAACCATGGAATATGGACCTTCCCCCGAAGCCAATGGTGATGTGAAACAGTGGCTCGACGCGCATGGACGCTCGTTTGGACATTATATCAACGGCCGGTTCGTTTCTCCGGAGGGCCGCGAGACCATTTCCGTGTCAAACCCCGCAAACGGGGATAAGCTCGCGGAAATCATTCGCGGCAATGAGGAAGACGTCGATCAGGCGGTCAAGGCCGCCCGCACGGCCTTCGCAAAATGGTCGAAGCTGTCGGGTCACGAGCGCGCTCGTTACCTCTATGCCATTGCCCGACATGTACAGAAGCGCGAGCGCTTCCTGTCCGTTCTGGAAACGATGGATAACGGCAAGCCGGTTCGCGAAACACGCGATATCGACATCCCACTCGTCGCCCGCCATTTTTACCATCACGCCGGATGGGCCGAAATGGTGGAAGACGAGTTCCGTGGTTTCTCGCCGGTCGGTGTTTGCGGTCAGGTGATCCCGTGGAATTTCCCTCTGCTGATGCTGGCGTGGAAGATCGCGCCGGCGCTTGCTGCCGGCAATACCGTGGTACTTAAGCCTGCCGACCTGACACCGCTGACCGCTGTCGCCTTTGCGGAAATCTGCCACGAGGTCGGCCTTCCCGCCGGTGTCGTCAACATCGTGCAGGGCGATGGCTCGACAGGCGCTGCAATCTGCGACCATGACGGCATCGACAAGGTTGCCTTCACCGGCTCGACCAAGGTCGGTCGCGTTATTCGCGAGCAGATTGCTGGTTCGGGCAAAAAGCTGTCGCTGGAACTGGGCGGCAAGTCACCATTCATCGTTTTCGAGGATGCAGATCTCGATGCGGCGGTTGAAGGTGTTGTTGACGCGATCTGGTTCAATCAGGGCGAAGTCTGCTGCGCCGGTTCCCGCCTGCTGGTGCAGGAAGGAATTGCCGATAAATTTTATGCACGGCTGAAAAAGCGGTTGGAAACCCTGCGGGTCGGCGATCCGCTCGACAAGTCGACCGATGTCGGCGCGATTGTTTCGGCCACGCAGGTGAAACGCATTACGGATCTGGTACGCAAGGGCGTGGAAGAGGGCGGTGAACTCTGGCAGAGTTCCAACCCGTTGCCGGCCACCGGCAATTTCGTCGCTCCCGGCTTCTTCACCGAAGTCGATCAGGCATCGACGGTTTGCCAGGTGGAAATCTTTGGCCCGATCGCTGCGGCGACCACCTTCCGCACGCCGGATGAAGCTGTTTCGCTGGCCAACAATACCCGTTACGGCCTCGCCGCCTCCATCTGGTCGGAAAACATCAATGTCGCGCTTGATCTGGCCGCCCGCGTCAAGGCAGGTGTGGTCTGGATCAACTGCACCAACATGCTCGATGCCGGTGCAGGTTTTGGCGGCTACCGCGAAAGCGGTTTTGGTCGCGAAGGTGCGCGCGAGGGGCTTTACGAATATCTGGCGGCAGACTGGGAAAAGAGCCTGCCGGTCACAAAGCCCGCTGAAGCCTTCACGCCATCTGCATTGCCGAACGCTGACAGCAAGATGGCGATCGATGGCCTTGATCGAACCATGAAGAACTACATCGGCGGCAAACAAGCCCGCCCCGACGGTGGCTACAGTTATTCGGTGACCGGCAAGGGCAACGCCGTGATTGGCATGGCCGGAATAGGCAGCCGCAAGGACATCCGCAATGCTGTGGAAGCAGCGTCCAAGGCAGGCAGCTGGAGTTCCGCAACCGCCCATAACCGTGCTCAAGTGCTCTATTATCTTGCAGAGAACCTCGATGCACGGCGTGACGAATTTGTCGCCCGCATCATCGATAGCACCGGTGTCAGCGAAAAGAAGGCGAAGGACGAAGTCGACGCATCTCTGCGCCGTATTTCCTATTATGCCGCCCAGGCAGACAAGTTCGATGGCGCCGTGCACTCCACCAAGTCACGTCACGTCACGCTTGCCATGAACGAGCCCTGGGGCATCGTCGGGATCGTTTGCCCCGATGAGGCACCCCTCCTGTCGCTGGTGTCGCTGGTGCTGCCTGCAATCGCCATGGGCAATCGCGTTGTGGTGGTCCCGTCGTCTCGCCATCCATTGATCGCCGGTGATTTCTACCAGGTGCTGGACACGTCGGATATGCCCGGCGGGGTCATCAATATTGTGACCGGCGAAAGCGATCTGCTTGCAAAGACACTCGCCGAGCATGATGACGTTGCGGCTGTCTGGTATTTCGGCTCGACCGAGGGAAGCACGATGGTCGAGCGTGCTTCTGCAGGCAACCTGAAGGCCACCTGGGTCAATAATGGCCGTCAGCCCGATTGGCTAAATCGCACCGAAGCGCAGGGTCGTGATTATCTGCGCAGGGCGATCCAGGTGAAGAACATTTGGGTGCCATACGGAGCCTGACCGGCATTGTGCACGGGCGACAACTGACAAAATGGCTTACGGAGGCCAACGGTCTCCGTAGGTTTTTTGAGTTATACTAATTGCTGCAACCGCATCTTTGCCCTGTTGGTCAACCTGGGAAAGTCATTGGCGCAACTTCTGGGTTTCGAGCGGAACGAGGGACTGCGCTTCAGCGACTTGCCGGTTTCCGGCGGATCGGCGATGACGCCAGTCAAAATTTATGTTCCAGCGCCAGTCTGAGCGAGGCTGGCGAGGGGCGGCTGATCAAGTCCCGCCTTGACGACCCCACCGTCGGAAATCACCAGGACACGCGCTCCGAGCTTGGACTTGAGCTTTGAAAGCCTTGCGCTGCAGCCCGTCCCGCAATTATCTGCGGGACGGGCGTGAACGTGAATGTCAACATTGTGCCGACTTTTACTGATGCCATTTGACGAGAGGCTGATAGTGATGCGGCTGACGCATGACGACCAGGTCTTTTCGCCGGACGATGTTCGTCGGATATGGCGTGTCGAGATTGGTGGTATCGACAGCCGCAGCGGCAATCCCCTCCTCATCCAGGATCGCCGATTCCTGACGTGGAAAAGCAAAGGAATCCGGCCCGAATACCGCACTCTTGCCCAGATAACCCTTTTCCTGGTCCAGCACATTGGCGAAGGCGAAATAGACGTTGTTCTCGCCGCCGCGAACGCGAAGCGCATGCCAGTGGTAGGGATCGGCGCCCTTTGGGATCGGATAGTTGTGCGGGATTTTCGTACCGCCATGGCTACCGGTGAAGGTGCCGGCGATCGCCGAAGGGCAGGCAACAAGATCGCATCCCATGAGTGAAAGCGAACGGATGGCTTCCGGATAAAGCGCGTCGTGGCCAATCGTTAGGCCCACCCGGCCAATGGCAAGGTCGTAGATTTTCCATTCGTCGCCGGCCGTTGCCCAACTGTCGGCGACGCCCAGATGCGTCTTGCGATAGCTGCCCACCAGCCCCTCGGGCCCTGCAAGGACCACGCTGTTATAGATCCTGTCTTCGTCCGCTTCGGCAAATCCGGCGACGATATAAAAGCCGAGCTTCATGGCCAGACGAACGAAGGCGGATACGGTTGGACCAGACAGCGGCTCCGCCCGCGTTTGCGGGGCCTCAAGTCCGGTCAGCGACAATTCCGGGAACACCAGAATGTCCGGCGCCGTTGTCGCCTTAGCCTCGTTTGCGAGCCTTGTTATGTGGGCAATATTGTCTGCAATGACGGAGGTTGGCGCGAACTGGGCAACGGCTGCACGCGATCTGCGTCCGCGCGGGATTGGCTGATAGCCATAGAGGCGGAAGTAATCGCCAGGGTTCCAGGTGAAACTGTTGGTCATCATGTTCATGTAGAGCTCGGGCCGGCGCGTCTTGAAGACCGGTTCGCTTAAGACCTCGCGGCGACGGGCACGGGCAAGATCGACCTTGCCATAGGCAATTCCGTCGCCTGTGTCGATGGATGCGGCAACCGTTCCGTCGGGCTCGATCAGGCAACTTCCCCCGGAAAACTGCACGGTTCTTTCCAGACCCCACCGATTACTTTCAATGACATAGCAGGCATTTTCGAAGGCGCGGTTGATCCAGTAGGGAGCGGGCGCGCGCTCCTGCAGCCAGTTGGAGATGTGGCATATGATGTCGGCACCGGCCAGAGCCTCCAGCCGCGCCGTCTCGAAGAAGTGCAGATCCATGCACACCAGCATTGAAATACGTCCGATCTCCGTTTCGAAGACCTCGTGCACGATGTCGCCATTTGCGGCCCATTTTGGCTCGGCGATATAGGGATGCGACTTGCGGTGCCGACCAACGATGCCATCCGGACCGATCAGAACTGCCGTATTGTAATAGAGATCGCTCGCCGGATCGACTTCCGGCATGCCCACGACGATATAGCAGCGGTGTTTGCGGGCAATCGCCTGGAAAACATCGGTGGTCGGTCCGGGGATCGCCTCGACGAAGGGCTTCACCTCGGCCCTGTCGAACCAGCAATAGCCTGTCGTCCCCATTTCGGGGGTGACGATCAGGCGGGCGCCGGCCTGCGCCGCTTCCTCGCAAAGGGCGCTCAGCCGGCTGATATTGCGCGCCTTTTCGAACATGGTCGGTTCGAACTGGATAGCGGCGGCGGTGTAGCTTTGTGTCGGTGTCATGATTGTTCCCATTGTCTTATGAAAGGATGCGTCTTTTCAAACAGCCATATGCCTATGAACCAGCGCGTCGGAGAGCGCGTCGATGGCGCCGGCCGCGACCACACCTCCCTTCTCCAGCATGGCGAAGTGGTGAGAGGCATGCCGCGCAAATGCAACGTTCTGCTCGACGAGGATGATCGTCATGCCGATCTCGCGATTGAGCCGGATGATGATCTTTTCAATCTCCTCGACGATCGAGGGCTGGATGCCTTCATTGGGTTCATCGAGAAGCAGTACCTTCGGATCCGCGGCCAGTGCGCGGGCGATGGCGAGCTGCTGTTGCTGGCCGCCCGAAAGCACACCGCCGGGCCGATCAAGGTTGGCCATCAGATATGGAAAAAGCTCCGGCACCAGTGCCGGAATTTCGCGTTTGCGATCGGTGCGCGCAAAGGCGCCCATCAGGATGTTCTCGCGGATGGTGAAATCGGGAATGATCTCCCGGCCCTGGGGGACGTAGGCGATCCCGGCCCGTGCCCTCATATGCGTCGAAGATGAGCCTATGTCTTTCCCCTGCAGATGCATCTCGCCCGTCATACGGTCGGTCAGCGCCATCAGGGTTTTCAACAGGGTCGTCTTGCCGGTACCGTTGCGGCCAAGAATGCTGGTTACCTTTCCCGCCGGGATATCAAGCGTGACGCCGTGCAGGATATGGCTGCGGCCGTAGTAGCTGTGTACGTTTTTCAATGTCAGCATCAGGATATTCCTTTCGAACCGAGATAGGCCTCGCGGACCTTCGGATTGCTCTCGATATCCCCGACGCTTCCTTCGGCGAGCACCTCTCCCAGATGCAGAACGGTGATGCGTTCGGCGATTTCACGGACGAACCCCATGTCGTGCTCGACGACGAGGATGGTGTGGCGGCCTTTGAGATTTTTGATGATCTGGGCCGTCTTGCGGGTTTCGGCCTGGGTCATGCCCGCCGTCGGCTCGTCCAGCAGAACAACCTTGGGATCCTGGACGATGAGCATGCCCAGTTCCAGCCATTGCGTCTGGCCATGACTGAGATAAGCCGCAGTCACATTCTCCTCCGCTTCGAGGCCGGTGAGGGCGAGTACCTCATCGACGCGTTTGGCTTCGGCGCGTGAAAATCCAAACCGGAGATTGGCAAACACCGATGGATTGCGGCAATTGGCGACCTCCAGATTCTGCCGCACGGTGAGATCGCGAAAAATGCTGGGGATCTGGAATTTTCGACCGATCCCGGCGCGGGCGATCTTGTGTTCCGGCCAGTTGGTGATGTCTGTGTCGTAGACGAAGACCCTGCCTTTTGTGCTGCGGGTCTTGCCGCTGACCAGGTCCATCAAAGTTGTCTTTCCGGCGCCATTTGCGCCGAGCAACACACGCAACTCGCCATCGCGAACGGTAATGCTGACATTGTTGACGGCTCTGAATCCGCCAAAATCGACGCTGAGACCGTCGATGGTCAATGCGATTGCACTCATATTACAATGCCTCGCTTTGTTGCTGTAACGATGAGGATGCCGGGCCTGGTTTGACACGGCGGATAAACTGCCGCAGCACATCGTGCGCGACGCCGCCAAGGCCCCGCGGCATGAACAGGACGACAAGGACGAAGATGAGGCCGATGATCGCTTTCCAGGCCGCGACCAGCGCTTCGGTCTCGCTGACCTCGGCCTCGATCATGTTGATCAGGATCGCGCCGATGCAGGCGCCGAGCAGGGAGGAGCGGCCGCCGACGGCAGCCCAGACGACCATCGTCACCGAGAAAGACAGGTCCATGAAGGTCGGCGAGGCGAACTCCGCGACGACCACATAGAGCATGCCGGCAACGCCGGCGATGCCTGCAGAAATGACAAAGAAGAATACCTGGTAAAGAGAGACGTCGAAGCCAAGATAGCGGGCGCGAAGCTGATCGTCGCGGATCGCCTGTAGGATCATACCTGCACGGGTCTCCACGATGAGACGCGCGCCGATGAGCGTCAGGGACAGGCATGCGGCGCACAGATAATAGGTTGCCCGGCTGTAGGGGTCGAATTCGATGCCGCCGATCGTCAGCCAGCCAAGATCGGTCAGGCCGTTGAAACCGTTCGTCACCGGTTGCGCATCGACCATGACGAGACGCACAAGCAGAACAAGCGCCAGGGTGATGATCGAGACAAAGACACCGGAAATACGCTTGCGGAAAACCAGCATGCCGAGTGCCCCGGCGATCACGACGGGAAGCACGATGCCAAGCACGAGACCCACGGACTGGCTCTGAAACGGAAGCCAGAGGAAGGAGCCCTTGTTGATACAGCAAAGTTCCGTCGGCGCGCCGGGCTCGGCATTCCACAGCATGAAATCCGGAACCGGCCTGTCGGAGCCCTGTTGCAGACTGGTCAGGCTCGACAGTTTCAGCGACATGGCGAGCATGTAGGCGCCCAGGCCAAAAAACAGCCCTTGGCCGAGATTGAGAATGCCGGCATATCCCCATGTGAGCGCAATGGCGACGCCGAGCATGCCGTAGACCAGATATTTCGAAATGCGGTTCAGCCAGAATTCGTCACCGAAAACCGGCGCTGCAAAAATCACCGCGATGAAAAGCACATAGGCGGCGATCTGGAATTTTCGTTCGATGCTCATGTTAGCGCCCCTTGAACGAGAATAGCCCGCTGGGCTTGACGAGAATGACGAGGATGACGACCCCGAAGACGACGGCGCGCGCCAGAATGTCGTTCGTTCCAATCGCCACCAGCGCATTGATTTCGCCCAGAAGCCCTGACGACAGGGCCGTGCCGAAAAGGCTGCCGACCCCGCCGGTCACCACGACCATGAAACCGTCAACGACCATCGTCGTGCCCATGTCGGGGAAAACGGTCTTGAAGCCGGACATCATTACGCCGGCGACGCCCGCAAGGCCGGAACCGAAGGCGAAAGTCAGGGCATTGATGCGTTTCACATCGATGCCGCAAGCGGCGGCCATTTTTGGATTACGGATGATGGCGCGCACCTGCATGCCCGCTGTCGTCCGGTAGAGAATGAACCATGTCGCCAGCGTCAACGTGGCCGTCACCGCGATGATGAAGGTGCGATACGCGTTGATGTCGGCGCCGGCGAACCTGAAGGTGCCCTGCAGATACGAAGGCACGGCGACGTTTTGCAGTCCGGCTCCCAGGCCCTCGATATGAATGCCGAAAAAGCTGAGGCCGAATTCGAGCCTTACGGCCTGCTGCAAAAGGATGGCAATGCCCCAGGTGGCAAGAAGCGTGTCGAGCAGGCGGCCGTAAAGCCTGCGCACCACCACCCGCTCGATCACCAGGCCGAGCAGGGCGGTCACGACAAAAGCCAGGGGAATTGCGAACAGAAGGCCTGTTTTCAGCCAGATGCCCGAGAGGACGGCGACGTAGGCACCGATCATGACCATTTCGCCGTGGGCCATGTTGATGACGCCCATGGCGCCGTAGGTGATGGCAAGACCGAGTGCCACCAGAAGAAGGATTGAGCCGAGACTGAGGCCGATAAAGAGAATGTCGAGCATAACGCCACCGTTCGTGAGAAGGGCGGATCAGACTTTGTCCTGCTCCTTGCCTGCCCCAAAATCGGGTTGGCACCGAGCAGAGGAAAAAACGCAGATCCGCCTTGCCGAGACATGATCCCGCCAGGCATGGCTGGCGGGAGGACGCGGAAAGAGGGGTCAGCCCTTGAGCTTTGCTGCGTCGAGACCGTTGCTGGTGCAGAAAAGATTGCTTTCCGTCTCGCCATAGGCCGAATAGGGCAGCGGCTTGATCGGTGACGGGTAGGCGTTGACGACCTTGCTTTGTCCATCCGGCTGCCATTGGCCGATACGCGGCGTCAGCCAGCAATGCAGGTTGTCGGGGTCGGTGGTCACCTTGCCGCCGGGCGCGTCATAGGTCTGGCCACGAATGCCGGCCCTGATAGCATCGGCGGACAGATCGCCGGATTTCTCCACTGCCTGCTTCCACAGGAATACCTGGAAATAGGCGGCCTCGAGCGAATGGTATGTCACTGCCTTCGGATCGTTGACGAAGGTCCTGAAGCGTTCGATGAAGCTCTTGTTGGCCGGCGTTTCGATCGACATAAAATATGGAAATGATGTGTAGCTGCCCGCCGCATATTCGGCGCCCATGGCGGCGATCTCGATTTCGGAGGTCACTGTCGCGCAGATCGGGATGACCTCCTGCGAGAGGCCCTGGTTCTTGAACTCGCGGTAGAAGGCGATGATCGAGTCGCCAACCACGTTGGAAAGAACCACGTCGGCGCCCGATTCCTTGATCTTGCTGACCATGACAGCCCATTCGGAGTGTCCAAGTTCCAGATATTCGTCCGCCACCCATTCTGCGCCCGCCGCCTCGATCAGTTTCTTGGAAACCTTGGCCATCTCGCGCGGATAGACATAGTTGGAGCCAACGATGAAGAACTTCTTCTTGCCCAGTTTCTCGACAATCCAGGGAATGTAGTTGGAGAGCTGCTGGTTTGGAACGGCGCCGGAATAGACGACGTTGCGCGAGCACTCAAAGCCCTCATAGTGCGTCTGGTAGAACAGCATCGCGCCGCGCCGTTCGAAGATCGGCAGCACGGCCTTGCGGCTGGCAGAGGTGTGGCAGCCGAAGATGGTGGAAATCTTGTCCTTGAGGATCAGTTTCGATGCTTTTTCGCTGAAGGTCTTCGGATCGGAAGCGCCGTCTTCGACGACGACTTCCACTTGGCGGCCAAGAACGCCGCCGGCTGCGTTGATTTCGGCCACGGCCATCATGACACCGTTGGCGAGAAGCTTCTCGGCGACAGAAAGCCCGCCCGTCTGGGAGTAGAGCGCACCGACCTTGATAGCATCGGCTGCAAATGCCCGGCCGCCCAGCGCCGGCAAGGCGAGTGCGGCGGAAGCTGTGGCTGCGGTTTTCAGAAAGTCACGTCTGTTGAACACCATCTTGGTTCCCCTTTTTTTGATTGGCGCACGCGACGGCACTGCCCGGCTCTACGGCGAGGCTTTCATGCCGAAAAAATACTGGAAGGCCGACTTCACTGTCAGCAGATAACAAAAAACCCGCGAGGCTTTTCACAGCCTGCGGGCACCCTTGCCATCATCGCATCACGGCTGCGCCGCGTGCAACAGCGGCACATGGCTTCGCGAAACGAAGGGATGTGCCGGAGGTGTTCATCTGGAACACATCAAAAACTAATCATGTTTTTGGGAAGGGCGCAAGAGCTGTTCGGCGTTGATAATCGAATTGGCGATTTCATCGATTGGGACCCGCCGAGCCATCGCTTGCTCGCGCATTTCACGATACGCCTCATTCTCGCTCGTGCCGCGATTGGCCATGAGAATGGCCTTTGCCCGGGCAAGCTTCTGGTCTCCCAAGACCTTGCGCTTATATTTACGGGCTTCCTTGACGAGCCTTTGGCGCTCAAGCCAGAGACTGCGCGCTATGGCGAGATTTGTCAGCAGGCCGAACGGTTTGATCGGTCTCTCGACAATGGCAAGCGCGCCGCTTTCCAGAACGATCTGCAATGTGGAGGGATTTTCGTAACCGACGATGGCGAGCATGGTCGGAGCGGGATTGGGGAGGCACTTCAGCAGGCGTTCGATTTCCGGTCGCGCCTCGTCTTCCATGGCAAGAAAGACGACATCCGTGCCGTGTGGCAACTCGGCAGGGACCGGCCAGAGGCAACTGACCGTACAACCGATACGGCGCAGGTGATCAACGAGAAACTCTCCTTCGGATGTCCGGGGATGAATCACCAGAACCTTGAGGTCCCGCAAATCTCTGAGAAGGGCGAAAGACATCGTCGCTCCTTCTCAGACCTGAACACGATGTGGGAACGGCTGCGTCAGATCCGGGCGATATTCTCGCATGAAGGGATCTGGCGCCACGCGCAGCGACGGGTCATGGACGATGTCATAGCTGCCTTGCGCATTTACTTTTGCAACCCTTGGCCACAGATGGGTGTGGTTCGTCAGCCGGTCTATCTTCACAGCGCCCTGCGGAGCGTCGTACTCGACCTCGTAAAGGGCTGGAAGAAGCTGCTCCAGCCCGTCGCCACCGGCCCGCTGCAAAGCTCCCGCATAGAGATAGACCTGGAAATAGGCCGCTTCGGCCGGCGCGGTCGGCAGCATCTGCTGGCCGTATCGCTGTTGGTAAGCCAAGACGAAGGCACGCGCGCGAGGCGTATTCAGGGAGGCGAAAAACGGGGCCGCGGTGATATGCCCCTCGGCCACTTCCGGCCGCATCCGGATCACGTCGGCCTCGCTTGTCGACTGACTGGCGATTGGCATCGTCGCTGAATCAAAACCCGCCTCTTTGAACGCCGTGTAGAAGGGAATGATACCGTCGCCGACGATTGTCGAATAGATGACATCCGGCCGTGCCGCGCGAATATGCCGGATGATTTTGGCGACATCTTCGGGTTTTAGGTTGAGAGGAACATATATTTCGTCCAGCACCTGACCGCCCAGCTGAAGAAAGAGATCGCTGATCGTCCGGTTGGATTCGTAAGGGTAGACGTAGTTCGAACCCACAAGGAAAACCCGCTTTCCATAATGCTTGGTGAGGAAGTCGACCAGCTGCACGGAGTTTTGGTTGGGTGCGGCCCCGGTGTAGATGCAGTGCCGAGAGTATTCAAACCCCTCATACAGTGTCGGATAGAATAGCAGGGCATCTCGAGCTTCGATGACGGGCAGTACGGCTTTGCGGGTGCTAGACATATGGCAACCGAAAACGACCCGGACCCGATCCTCGTCGCAAAGCTTGACCGCAAGTTCCTTATAGAGATTGGGCGTCGATTTAGGGTCATAGGCGACAGGCTCGATCATCCGGCCAAGGACGCCGCCAGCCGCATTGATTTCGTCAATCGCCAGCAAGGTCGCGAACCTCTGGGTTTTTTCGACGGCTCCGGTCACACCCGTCTCGGAGAACAGCACACCGACCCGCCAGCTTTCTGAATGCATCATCGCCCACCAAAAAATAAAAAAGCTCCCGCCCGTTTCCGGTCGAGAGCTACCCTGCTCATGGAATATCAGCGGCCCGTTGAAGCCTGCAAAACGATGATGTCAGTTTCCTTGTCCGGTGGCAACATAGAGGAGAGCTGAAAACACTCGCAAATCTAAAATCATGGGATCAAAATTCTTCCGCGTGTTCGCCTGAGCATCGAGAATACGCACACACCCTCTTTGCTCCACCGAGCGATGTCTAACTACCCTTCATCCGCGCGGCGCTATTCGGTAGCCTGGATGGAACGCGATATGGACATCGGTTCCACCGCCAAGTCGGCTTCGACAGCGGCGGCCAACACCACATTGCTGAGCTGTAACCGGAGGCAATTTATGTCTCAGCTGGATCTTCGATCGCCTTCGCAAGGCGTTCAAGTTCGACGGAGTAGCAAAAAAAACTGAACAGTACCAACAGGATCAAAGCCCCCTGCAGAACCGTGTGACCAAGCGGAGGCAGCGTGTTGGATTCCGGCAAGTGTCGAAAGAAGATCGTTGAGAACAAGACGCCTCCGAACAGGAAGGCCAGGCGTGCGGCAAACGATAAGAGGTGAGATACGAATATGGAGTGGAACGGTGCGCGGACCTCGACCCAACGCATTCTTGTCCAGTAGCTTGCCTGTAAAAGCAGCGCAACCGCAAGGATTGTGAGCAATGTCGACACGGGCACTTGTTGGCGTTCGCCAAGATGGGTGACGACGGCGTAAAAGATCGGGAAGATAACCCGGAGCAGGAATGCGACCGCCAGGGACTGGAGCACGATGAGTGATCCGTAAGCGAGAGCATTTTTCCTTCGATCAGTCATCATGCGCATTCCCTTCGAGCCGCCTGGAGAGGCTGCGCCCTATGGGTCAATGGCCCACCGCCGGCGCAATGATCCCTAGACGCCCTAGCCCACTGACAATCAGCTGGACTGCGACAGCGGTCAGCAAAATCCCGAACACGACCTCTGAGACGACCATGCTCGCTGGCTTCATGTGTTTGGACAGCTTGTCGGTATTGGTAAAAACGACATAGTCGAAAGCAGCGACAATCAGGATCAGAACAGCGACAACTACCGCGCTGGCGACTGAGACAACTTCGCCAGACGCCAGGATTATGACGGTTATGCCGACGGGGTTGAGCAAATAGGGAACCGCAAGCGGGAACACTGCGAGTTTGTCCGGATCGATCGGATCGGCAAGCTCGTCATGCGGCTTTTCCGTCGGTCCGGATGCCATCTTGATCGCTATGAGCGCAAGGATGATGCCACCTGCCACAGCGACGGCGCCGCCGGTTATGTGGAGAAGTCGCATCAGAAGCGCGCCGGTCGCAAAGAGGATCAGTGCTGTGACGAGTGCTGTCAGTACCATCTGGCGGCCGATGCGCACTTTGGTCGCGGTGTCGAAACTATGGGTTTTCTCAAGAAACGGCACGAGGGCAATTTTTGGACCCATGCCGATCAAAAGCAAAAGAAGAAGCTTTCCGACAAGCGTGGCGTCGATGGTGTTGAAGTCCATGGAAGATCCCCTTCGTTGATGATCTGCGCGTGCGCGAGCAGCATGATTGTCCCAGCCAAGCAGTTTCAGTGCGGGCAAACGTCCCAGAAGCCGGTCGTTTGGGCCGGAGACGTGTAATACCAGCACTGGCCGGGCTGCGGCGGTGTACCAGCCAGTGCGACAGCTGCTGCACCGGTGACGACGCCAATGGCTGCGCCTGCAGCTATCGCGGCGCCCGGCCGCCAGTAGCGGCGGGGAGCAACAACGACAACGCCGCGCCGCGCTGGCCGGTAGGCCGGGGCCGCAGGCCGATGGGCAGGGCGATATGCGGGTGCATGACGACGTCCGGCAGCAGCGCAACCGCGCGGTCCGCACGCCGCCACACCGCAGCCTCGGGGGCCGCAGGCTGCAGCCCCACGACGGGCTTCAGCGGTCGAGGGTAAAAGAACCGGTATGCTGATCAGCATCAGCACGGCGATCAGGCTGATTAGGTGTGATACGATTTTTGAGGTTTTCATTTCATATCCTCCTTGTGATCTTTGATGGCGTTTCGCCTGGTTCACTTCGTGATCAAGCTGGCCCGGGCACGGTCACGGCGTTGTGTTTTGCCAGCGCCTGTTGGGCAGCGGCAGCAAGACCCTCTTCCTTTCCGCCTGCGACTTGCACGGTCGGAACGGCGATCTTGATGTCTTGGGCGTTGAATGCTTCCCGCAGCATTGCATAAGCTCTGCGACGGATGGCCGATTGCAGTTGGGTAGGTTTCAACGTCATCCCAAAGCTCAATTTTATTCCAATGTCTGTGATCTCTTCGACGCCTTTCATTTTGAGGTTCTCAATAATGAACGGCTGGAATTCGGGGTCATCGTACAGGGCTTTGCCCACGGCTTTGGTGATTGCCTTAACCTGGGCGACGTCGGATTCGTAGGACACGGACAGCAGGAATTTGACCACTGACCAGTCGCGGCTCATGTTCTGGACGGCACCCAGTTCACTGAATGGGACGATGAATATCGGGCCCCTGTGGTGCCTAAGCTTGACCGAGCGGAGACTGAACGCCTCGACGGTTCCTTTGTAACTGCCGCTCTGAATGTATTCACCAATCCGGAATGCATCGTCGAGTAGATAGAACATGCCGCTGATGATGTCCTTGACGACGGTCTGCGCACCAAAGCCAATGGCGACGCCTACGACGCCAGCACCGGCGATCAATGGTCCGATCTCGATTCCGAGTGAAGACAGGGCCATCATGATCGCAATCGCTGCAAAAAGGATCATGACGAAGTTGCGCAGGATCGGTAGAAGAGTTCTCAAACGGGTACGCCGCCGCTCCCGCTCGCTTCCAATCTCAAGCGCGGCTTCCGTGTCTCCCATTTTCCGATCGATCAGCACTTTAACGACATTCCATGCCAGATCGACGACGAGGAGAATGATGCCGGCGCTTAGCACTCCACGTAAGAGCCGTAGCGCGGGTGAATCCTGCATCGTCATCTCGGTCAGTCGAACGTCCATGACATCGGCGAGGAAGAGGATGGCTGCAACGATCAGGGCTGCCCTTATCCCACGCTCGACGACAACCGAAACCACTGTGACACGTTTATGACCATCCTCTTCAGCGCCGGAGCGGCGCAGAATGTTGTTTATCGATGCTTTGGTAAGAACGATCGCGCCTGGCAATGCGGCGCAGACGACCATAATCCAGAAAAGCGTCGTCGCGCCCGCCACCCAGAGCAACCAGATACCGGTTAAATAGGCAGTCCAAAGCCAGTTGCGACCATTCAATCCAATCCGGCTGCCCTGTAACGTGGAGGAATGAGGCGGGCGTCGCCATATGGCCTCGATAGCAATGCCGAGAAGAATGAAACCCAGGAAGTAGGCCGCGAGCTGCCGCGCCGGGATCGATAGGCCAAGCGTACCGAGAAGCCGAATGGTCACCCAGCCAAAGGCGTACCAACCCACGAGATAGCTCAGTCGTTTTGCCCAGTGACCTGCCGTCTCGTCAGAGATCGGAACCACGCGGAAATGGCCTTTCTCGTTCGAGCGTGGCGCCAAAAACACATCCAGTACTGCGCTGGCGAGGCGGTAAATGACGACAGCGAACAGGAAGCCGACGACGATTTCCCTAACGATCGGTGGCCACTCAAAAAGCAGGAAGAAACCGATGCTGCCCAGCCCGAACGACAGCACGTAAAAAGCCGCCCAGAGCAGCCGGGCGGTTATGGCAATAATCCTGTGCCAAACGGTCGTGAACGAGGCTTCTGCCATCCATGACCGCCAGCCAGCACTGATCCACCAAAATACCCATTGAGCGGCAAGTCCTGCGACAACAAACGCGACCACCAGCACGATGGGCCGGGTCCCGCCAATCGTCTTGATGTCCTGCTCAAGTAAAGCGGCGCCACGCATTGCTTCGGACGGAAAAGAATGTGCAGCGTCGACCATTGCGGCGGCATGGGCGCGGAAACGCATTGTCGATGCGGCAAACGAGGGACCCGCCTCTGCGCTGGTCGAAGGCGGCGCTTCAGGATTCGCTCCACGAGCGACGTGCTGCAACCATTTCTGAACATCGGGATCCGACATTAGGGTGATGAAGTGCTGGACATTGGGTGGTTGTTCCGCCGGAGCGGGCGCGTCAGGCATTTGCGCTGCTACGGCTGAGATGCCAACGAAAAGGATGAGCATCGCCGCAATAGACGTGCGAGATATTTTCATCAGCAAAAATTTCAGGCGCATTACCATTGTCTGTCCCTGTTGTGGTACCTCGGCGCCCTTCCGAAGGACGCTCGACCCGCTAGTGATGACATGCTTCAGTCGAAGTGTTCGGTGTGTTGCAGTGCGATGATTTCCGTGTCGTGCCACCTGAACCAAGAAGGGACTGAACGCCCCCGGCATAATTGTCTCTGGTGTCGGCATCGACGACGGCAACCGGAGCGGCAAGGATCAGCCCTGCGGTACTGCCCACTGCCGCTGCCGTGCCGGTTGTTGCTGCAAGGATCGTATCTCCAAGGCCAATCTTGCTGTCCGTCAAAGTCTGTCCATCAGAAATCCGGGCTCCAATCAGCCGGACGATCTCTGGCGACTCCGCGAACTTCCCGTGGTTGAGGCTGTCCCCGGCTTTGATCATGGTGAGGTCGATTACCGAGATCTGGCTTTCGGCCAATTCACTCTTGTAGGGAGGCTGCTCAGGGTCGATAGCGCCAAGCCTCGCGACGTTGCCCCACACTCGGCGGGACACGGCCAATGCCCGATCATCCCGGGAGACAAATAAAGTGAATTTCGGATGCTTTTTGCCCATGTCGGCGATCTGTTGCCGGAAGACGTCGACGTCGACGTCGGGAGATGCGAGCATCACATTCTTGAACTTGGCCGGAAGGCTTCCATTGCGAATGGCCATTTGACGAAGCGCCTCGAGCGCGAGCCAGTTACCCATGGAATGAGCAAGGATCGAAACTTCCTTCACCTGCTTATCCCTGGCCAGATATTGAAAAAGCAACTCCAGGGCATTGCGCGTATAGTTGGTGCTCTCGCGGTCGTAGCCGTACGCAAGTAGGCTTCCGCGCGACGGCCAGGTGACCAGTACGGGAGCGCTCGCTACGCCGGAATCCTGGACGATTTGGGCAAAGCGATAGACCGAGTCTTCAAATCGATTGTTGAAGCCGTGAATGAAGACCAGCACGCTGCCGTCACGGCTCTTTCTGACGGAAGCGCTCAGCCATTTCCGGGCATCGTCGCGGCTGATTTCCTGTGCCTTTAACGTCGCAAAATCAGTGGCTGGATTGGGAGGAATCCTTTTCGGCCAGGCAACATTACCAATCTTGCGGACATTTCCCGGAGGGATGGACACGGTGATCTCCGCGAAGGCCGCATCCCTTGCGCGTTCACCCGTAAACATCTCGCCTTTGTTCGCGGAGCGACTACGCGTTGTTGTGATCAGCATGTCCACCTTGGTGGATGTGGGGGCGCTATCGGCAACAGGGACAAGAACGTTTTTCGCGTGGCCGCCGCAACCAACGAGAGCTGCGAACATCACACAAAAAGGGAGCCTTCCCATTCGATATGGAAAGCGTCCGTTACGGAGGTCCCTTGTATCGTTGCCGTTCACCAGATCGCCCGCCGCCATTTGTCACAGCTTTGTCCTCGCCACGTCGGCGCACAAAAAACCTATGCGAATGACGGGCTGTTTTCCCGTAACATCGGGTATGTTACGGGCATCCGGCGGACGATGCCGTCATCTGAATGCGTGAAAGTGTGGAAGTTGCCAGAGACAATCACACGCGGCCCCGTAACCGTCGTCTTTCTCGTCCGCTCGCTAGCGTGGTAAAACATGCGAGGCCTTGACGGTGCTGCAATTCGACCCCGGTAAGCTGACCGCACCAGCGTATATTACGGTAACATACTGCACGAGCCGCGCTTCATCAAAGAATATGCCATCGAGACATTCGGCGTCGCCGTGACGCTGTGACGGTGGGAGAGGACAATGGATGAAGGTGTGGCTGCGGTCAGGCTGCGGTTTCCCACAAGAGTTCAGGCCATCAACGAGCTTGCGTCGCGTGACGTCATATTCTGTGAAATCTGCCAGGATTTTGCCGAAGCCCAGACGGAGTTGGCAAGATGGGAGGCGGCTTCTTCCGATCCAGTCCGAGATGACCGTGTGGCCGAATACAGGGAATTGTTGGCGGCCCTTGGCAGAGAGATTGAAGATGCTCTCGCCCGAGCCACCGTTGTCTCTCTTCATCGCTCACCTGGTCCGCGCCCGGTGTAATTCCGCCGGATGGGCAGTTAACTTCGAAGGAACGAGATCGTGGCTTCCGAGATATCACACGAGCCAGTAACTACCCCGCCACCCCGCAATCCCCTGCGGAGGATCGCTTTCGCTGTCGTTTGTCTGGCGCTGGTCCTGTTCGTGCTGTCAATCTTCATGGAGCGGCGGACACCATCAACATCTCAAGCGCAGGTCCAGGCGTATGTCGTTGGTATAGCGCCTGAAGTCACAGGTCGCGTCGTGGAAGTGGGCGTTAACGACAATACGCGGGTGGAGGCCGACCAGATCCTGTTCCGAATTGATCCCCAGCGCTACCAACTCGCCGTGAACGAGGCGGAGGCCGGTCTGGCCAGTGTCGGCCAGTCAATCGGCGCATCGACCGCTGCGGTGGATGCCGCCCAAGCAAAGCTTGTCCAGATCCGTGCCGACAGGGACAACCTTCGCGACCAATATGCCAGGGCCTCCGAACTCCTCAAAAACGGCGTGTTTTCAAAAGCCCGTTTCGACGCCGCCAAATCTGCCTTCGATCAGGCAGAGGCCTCGGTTTCCGGTGCGCAGGCTGATCTCACCAAGGCCCGCGAGCAGCTCGGCCCTTCCGGAAACGACAATCCGCAACTGCGCGCAGCTCTTGCGGGATTGGAGAAGGCCAGGCTGGACCTGATGCATACCACAGTGCGGGCGCCTTCGTCCGGGGTCGTGACAAACCTTCAGCTCACCAGTGGCAAGGTCTTGCCAGCCGGCCAACCGGCCATGACCTTTATCGATGTGGGCACCATCTGGATCAATGCCGCGTTCAAGGAGAACAGCCTCGAAAATGTCGTCGTCGGCAACAGGGCGGAAATCCTTTTTGATGCCCTTCCAGGCCGACTGTTCCCTGCCACGGTAGAAAGCGTCGGCTTCGGTGTCTCGCAAGGGAGCACGGATCCGAGCACCGGGTTGCCAACCATGCGCAGTGACAGCGGCTGGGTCAAGGAAGCGCAGCGGTTTCCGGTCCGTCTCAATATCGATGAAGCTCAAAGACCCAAGGGCGGCGTGCGCTACGGTTCGCAGGCGACCGTCATCATCTATACCGGTAACAATCCGGTCACCAATGCTTGGGGATCACTCTGGATCCGTATCATGTCGGTGCTCACCTATGTCAACTGACAGCACCGCCGCCCAGCAGAAACGAAAAGGATTGCGGGTCGCTCTTGCGGTTTCGATCGGCTTTGTGCTGGCGGTGTATTGGGGGGCCTTTGTTCCGTTCCTCGGGCCGCTTTTCGCCGCGCAATTTCTGCTGGGAAGCTCTCGACCGATGCCGCTTGCCAAGACACTTGGCGCGGCGCTCGTCATTCTGGTCGCGGGAATGGCGATGATGATCTTGACCAGCAGCCTCGGCAATCGTCCTGTTCCCTTTCTCCTGCTTCTGGGGCTAACCTATTTCCTGTGTTTTGCCTTACAGGCGTCGGGAAAGGGCGGGCCTGCGGTCTTTCTGGTGTTGGTGGTCGCGATCATCGTTCCGCTGCTCGGTATTTTGAACGATGAGTTGGCCAATTCCATCCTCTCGATTCTTGTTGGTGGCGTGTTGTCGGGCACGCTTTTGATGTGGCTCGCCCATGCGATCTTTCCCGAACCGGTAGTTCTGGACGGAAGTGCCGCGCCATCCTTCGACCAGCCGCCGGCTCTGCTGAGAGCATTGGCCAATACGCTGATTCTGCTGGCATCTGTCGTGATCTGCCTGACGAGCGACAATCTGACGGCCGCGGCGGTCATTCCGATCACCGTTGCATCCTTACTCGGCCAGCTCGACGTCGCCGCAAGCACGCGGGCAGCTGTTGGGCTTATAATGGTCAATCTATTCGGCGGCGTCCTCGCATCTTTAGCTTATGCGATCCTCACGCTTCGCCCCAACCTGTTCTCGATCTTTCTGATTGTCCTTGTCGTTGCCCTCTTTCTGGGAGGTCGGGCAGCAGCTCGTACCAGGGAGGCGCCGATGTTTGCCGGTGCACTGACGATTTTCCTTATCCTGTTCGGGCTCGGCGTGTCGCCCCTGCCTGGCAGTGCTGCGGAAAGCTTCGCCACCCGCATTGTCTATATCGCGTTAGCTTTGACCTACACTCTGTTGCTCGCCACCATTCTGTGGCCCAGAAGGCCGCACCTGAGAAGGATAAACCCATGAAAACGCAGCTCGTCTGATTTCTACAGCGGTGCGTGGATCTGGAAGTATCCGCGTAAGATGTGGGCGTTCGAAAAAGGCCTGAAGGAAAGAGATATTGGCGTCACCTTTCCTACCTCCCCGTTTGGTACGTCGCAGCGGGCGGCATTTCGATTTTCAGCGTATTAAGCCTCTGCGCTAGCGCGGCTGCAAATCCGAAGCACTGATGGTTATCGCGGCGGGTTCTTTAACCTTGGGAGGCAGCATTCCGGCTTTGCGAAGTCCCTCTACCAGTCGGTCACGATCACCTGGCTGTACGTTCCGCATCGCCAGTTCTTCAACGACGTTTGGCAGGAAGTCCGGGCGCATTCGAACGAAAATCTCTGCCTCGTGCCGGGCTTGATCCATCATTCCGGCATCTGCGTATATGACCGCCGCAACCGCATGAAACAGCGGAAATTTTTGCATATCAGCCTTGGTGATCTCGCGGACGGCGGTTGAATTGTCGTGGAGCATGTAGGCTGCAAGAGCGCGTGTGCCGTTATAATAGCCGCTGCCGCCTGGATTGAGTGCGATAGCCTGATCAAGCAGGTTGGCTCCCCGTTGCCACTGGCCGCCAAGGGCTAGTCTGGTGCCGAACTCGCCCATCAACTCGGTGTCGTTGGGGTTGGTAGCGAGGGCCACTTCGCCTACTCGCATCGCCTCGGTAAGCTCCCGGTTGAAAAACAGGGCCATCATCAACGCCTGAAGCCCTCGCGTGTTGCTCGCATCAAGCTGGGTCGACCGCCGCGCCGCGCGAAGCGCCCGCTGCAATGGTGTTTCCGGACCTTGGCCCCTATTGAATTTGAAGCGGTCTTCATCGAGATAGATGATTGATAGCATCGCCCAGGCAGTGGAAAAGGTCGGATACCGCGCAACGGATGTTTCCAGGCATTCGCGAACGTGTGCATGCTCTTCGGGGCTGAGCTCGCTACGATACGCGTAAAAGCGCAGGCTGCATTCGTATGCACCAAGATCCTGCGGTGGAGGATTTGCGGTGTCGGCCTGTGCCATCACACCATATGGCTGCGCAATGGCGGTGGCGACTCTTCTGGCCACGTCCGCCTGTATGGAAAACAGGTCTTTCGATCCGAGATCGTTGTCATAATCCCGGGACCAGACTATTTCGCCATCGTCGGTGTCAAGAAGACGGGCTGTCACGCGCAGGCTGTTTCCAGCAGTTCGCACACCCCCGGTCAGAAGATAACGGGCCCCCAGCTCCTCCCTAACTTTGGATACATCGACGTCCGACGGCAGCGCTTTGGACGTCTCGCGACCAAAGACCTTGATCTCCTTGAAGCGGGGCAGGGCAGTCAGAAGCTCCTCCGTAAGCCCGAGGCTGTATAACTGGGCGTTTGGTCCATCGCCCAAATTGGCGAAAGGAGCCACAATTAGGGCGGGTCTGTCGGGAGCCGTGCTTTCGGCTAACTCTCCTGTTGGCGCCAATCTTGAGTGACTTGAGAATTGATAGGCAGACGCAGCCGTAAGCAGGGCGAGGCAAGCAAGCGAAAGCCGCCCCACGCTCCACCATCGGACCATCGGCGATAGCTGTGAGGTCGGAACGGACCCATTATCGACCTTCTTGGAAACGACCGCAGTATTCAATGAGAACACCGGGGCATATCCGCCCTTCGGTATGTCGATCCTGACCGGGTCCTTGTGACCTTCCACCAGATAATAACGTTCTAGCGAACGCCTTAGACGCGCGGCCTCGATCCGCACGACCGGATCGTCCTGCGTGAAGCTTTCATTGCGGCCGAATACCTCAATTGCGATGGAGTAACCCTTGATGCGGGCGGCCCGCCCGGCGATGGCTTCTTCGACAACATATCGCAGAAATGCGGCACTTCGCCCCAAGCCGGGAAACTCCGCGCTCGCGACGATGCGTTCGAGTTGCGACCGGACTTCCTCTATTCCCGGAGGGTCTCGTGCTGCAGTTGAAGCCGTGGACACCGTCGTCTGCATAGCCGCCTCCCGTCCCCCTCGAGATTCATCGCATGCGTGTAGTGTGTTGTGAGCTTACACCCGAGATATGGGCTCGTCCATTGTTCCATCGAGCCGTCGCCTGTGAAAGCCCGCTGTTTTTGTCTTTATATGCACATAAGGCTAACGCCTTGAGCAAACGTTTCGTTAGTTGCGGTGCCCGACGATTGCACCCGATCAGGCATTTAAGATCGAGAGCGAGCTGGTTGCCATGTTCTTGGCGTCCCAACAGCATGTCCCCGGTGGTGCTACATTTCCATCATCTATGCCGACTGATACGTCCGCTTTCCGTGGACGGCAACGCCGTAGTTTCGACTGTAACAGAGTTGACTCTGGCAACTGGGCAAAGCGCCTGCATTCCAGTCGTGAATTGCGAGGCGCTATGGCCGGCTGCTAGTCGGGCCTCCTGCAATCTGAGATGCTTGTGGTACTGACTAGGACTGAACGCTTCGAGATGGTCGATGCGGTGTTCGTGCCTCTTTTCCGGTACTTCGGTTTCATCGACCCAGCCATAACGCAAACGATATCTCAGGGTCTCCCGCGCGTCACGCGATGGCGCGAGGCTTTGGCTCTACGAGCCAGTGTCGTCGCAGCGGTCAGTCAGGACTACGGTCAGCGGTTCAAGCAACCTCTGGCCGCGCACCGGGTGCTTTTGGCGGATTGATGCCCCCCAGGCCAGCCTTTGCTCGCTTGGTGTCTTGACCCGGGGGCGCTCCGAAGAGGCGCTTGTACTCACGGCTGAACTGCGAGGCGCTCTCATAGCCGACGGCGAACGCAACTTCGGCTGCACCTGCCTGGTTAGCGATCATGCGTCGGCGGGCCTCGTGGAGCCGGATATATTTCTGATACTGAAGCGGACTGACGGCGGCGACGGCTTTGAAGCGATCGTAAAAGACGGATACACTCATGCCGGCAAGTGCCGCGACCGCCTTGAAATCGAGACGCTCGGCGTAGTGGTCGCGTATCCAGGCCATGGCCTTTCGGATGTGCATCAGCCGCGAGTCGGCCCCGGCAATCTGACGCAGCAGGCCGCCATGCGGCCCCATCAGCAGCCGAAACATCAGCTCATGCTCCAGAGACTGAGCCATGACCGGGATTTCGGATGGGCGATCGAGCAGTTCTACCAATCTCCCCCAAGCACCGAGAAGCGACGCACTCGCGGTGCTGACGCCGTATCCCGATTCCATCGGCAACTCCGGCATCGCCGCCATCTCAAGGACGAGGTCGGACAGCATAGGCGGGTCTAGATATAAACCGATTGCGACAAACGGTCTGTCTGGCGACGCTTCGCAAACTTGGCCCAAGGCGGCAATCTCGGCTGCGACGATCATGCTTTGGCCGGGTCCGTATTCAAACATCTTATCGCCGATAAACATGCGCTGCGTACCCTGGATCACCAGGGACGCCGCAGGATCGTAGATCAGCGGATCGACCTCGGTCGTATGGTCGAGAGTATACGCGAACAGTCGCGGCAATTTAAGACTGGGACGGCCAGCATGGCGCATGGCGATGGCGCGTATTTTGTCGAGTTCGCTCATGGAGTCACCCTAAGTCGATTGCCCAGTTCTATCAAGTATTCCGGAAGATCAGGCAAGAGTGACGGAAGTTTCGGCATCGTGGCATTGGGGTCGACATCCTAATATCGCGGCAAGACAGAGGCCAACGGGGCTTCTGATGGCCCAGGAGAAACTGCCATGCCCACCCCAATCGAAACCGTTTCGGCTTTTTGCGCCACGTTCGTTGAAGACGGCGGAAGGCCAGCCGTGCGCCGCTGGTTCACACCCGCCACGCGCTGGGTCAATGAGGGCGTGTCGGTCACGACGGGCGCCGACGAGGCCATTGCGATGATCGACGGACTGGAGACATCGCTGGGAATCTCGACAGTCCATATCGATATGCTCGCGATTGCCGCCGATGGATCCCGCGTTCTCACCGAAAGGCTTGACCGGTTCGAGCGCGCCGACGGCAGTGAAATCGGGCGCGTGATGATCATGGGAATTTTCGAGCTCGAAGGCGACAAGATTGTCGAATGGCGGGACTATTTCGACGTAACCGCCGTCCAGAAGTTCTCTGCCGGCTAGCACGGCAGCTTGCGAACGATGATGTTGAGTGCAGGGACTATTGTCTCCGCACTCAACACAGGGCAGTCGACTGGACTTTCGACGACAGGCCGCAATCCTTCCAAAGCAGATGGGCCACGTCCCGAAGGCTTCGCACCGCAAAGACTTCAAATTGTCAGTAGGTCTTTAGCTGGAAGCGAATTGTCATGTTTTTCGAGAAACTCCACCATGGCAGCCTTGAGCGCCACGCCACTGACGCGGGTCCTCATCATATCCCTGGTCAGCGTCGCAATGATCTCGGCAGCTTCGCAGACCGGCAGACCACCATCCCTGATATTGGAGACACAATTTCGGCTGGAATCCAGGTTTCCCGACTTGGGACCGTAAGTGATGTAAGCACCGAGGCTGTCGGCAGCTGAAAGTCCCGGACGTTCGCCGACAAGCACGATCGTCAGTTTTGCACCTAATGCCTCACCGGCAGGATCGCCGAGCGCGACGCGCGCCTGGCTCGCCAGCACAATTGGTGCAGCGGTCAGGTTCAGGATAGCGAGCTTCGGAACAAGCGCCTCGATCAACGGCACGGCATTGAGATCGATCGCGTGGGACGACAGGCCATCCGCGACGATAATTGCGACATCATAGCCATTGATCGTTCTCTCATGTTTCAGCCGTTTTTCGGATTCCGCCGCAAGCCGCCGGCCAAGATCCGGCCGCCGCACATAGGTGCTGCGGTCACTTGCCATGCTATCGACATTGACAGCCGGAAGGCCGAGACGATCGAGCCTGTCTGCCAGCGAGGGCCGGTCGACGCTCGTCCAGACCGCTTCGCGTGCCCGCGCGTGGTCGAGAAGGAAGGCAAGTTGAGCGCGTGTCGGAAGACCCGCGCCATGACGGCCGAGCGAAACACGCGCATCGGTCATATCCTTGATAGTGAGGTTTTTTCCGGCAGCAGTGGGTTCTCTCACCTCTTCCATGTCAGGCTCCGATCAATGCGCTGTTGCGGACATAATTGGAAAGCGCGACAGGCTCGCCGACCAGCGCGCCATCTGGATCGGTCAGGCCGATTTCGAAAAGCCATTTCTCGAACTCTGGTGCGGGTGGCCGTTTCAGCGTCTCGCGGCAATAGACGGCATCGTGATGCGATAGCGACTGGTAGTTCAGCATGATATCGTCGGCGCCGGGAACGGTGATGACGAAATTGACATTGGCTGCGCAGAGGAGCGTCAACAGCGTATCCATATCTTCCTGATCAGCATCGGCATGGTTGGTGTAGCAGACGTCGACGCCCATCGGCAGGCCAAGGAGCTTGCCGCAGAAATGATCCTCGATGCCGGCACGGATGATCTGCTTGCCGTTGAACAAGTATTCCGGCCCGATGAAACCGACGACCGTATTGACGAGCAGTGGATCGAACTCGCGCGCCACGGCATAGGCACGTGCCTCCATCGTCTGCTGGTCGACGCCGAAATGCGCATCGGCCGAAAGCGCCGCGCCCTGCCCAGTCTCGAAATACATGACGTTTGCGCCCGGCATGCCACGACCAAGCGACCGCCCCGCCTCATGTGCCTCCTTCAGAAGCGCCAGATCGATGCCGAAGCCGCGATTGGCCTTTTCCGATCCCGCCACCGACTGGAAGACGAGATCGACCGGCGCACCCCGTTCGATTGCCTGGATCGCCGTCGTTACATGGCCAAGGCAACAGGTCTGTGTCGGGATCGCAAGCTTTTCCCGCAATTCGTCGAGCAAGGAAACGATGCGGATATAGTCATCCGTCGCATCGGTCGCGGGATTGACGCCAATCACGGCATCTCCCGACCCCATCAGCAGCCCGTCGATGGCAGACGCTATGATGCCGCGGCTGTCATCGGTCGGGTGGTTGGGCTGGTTGCGGGTGGAAAGCCGCCCGGCGAGCCCGATCGTGTTTCGGAATCGCGTCACGACACGTCGCTTGGCAGAAACAGCTATCATGTCCTGCAGGCGCATGATCTTCGACACGGCCGCGACCATTTCCGGCGTCAGTCCAAAGGTCACCGCCTCCAGCCGCTCATGCGACGTCTCGGGCTTGAGCAGCCATTCGCGCAATTCACCGACAGTAAGCGAGGAAACTGCGGAAAAGGCTGCCGGATCGTGCCGTTGCGCGATCAGTCGGGAAACCTCGTCATCCTCCGACGAAATGAGCTCCTCGCCGAGAAATGCCTTCAAGGGGAGATCGGCCAGCGCCATCTGGGCTGCCAAGCGCTCGACCGGGCCTTGCGCCGCAATGCCGGCCAGCTGGTCGCCGGAGCGCTCCGGGGTTGCTTTCGCCAGCAGCATTTTCAGATCATCAAAGCGGAAGACAGTCTGCTCGATTGTCGTCGTATAGGGCATTTGTTCACGTCACCGGTTGAGGAGGGCCAGGGCTTCGTCATGAAGTCTCGGGGTGGCCGACGCCAGAACCCGTCCGTCGGAATGGATCGAAAGCGCATTGCCCCGCCAGTCCGTAATGCATCCGCCGGCACCCGTCACAACGGGCACGAGAGCCATGTAGTCGTAAGGTTGAAGTCCCGTCTCGAGAGCGATGTCGCAATGGCCGGAAGCGATCAGACCATAGATGTAGCAGTCTCCACCGAAACGCCGCAGCCTGGCTTTGCGGGAGAGACGCTCGAAGCTTTCAGCTTCGCTGTCCACGAACATGTCCGGCGAAGTCGTATAAAAACGGGCGCTGGAGAGGTTTTCGCAGCCGCTGGCGTGGGCCGGCTTGCCAGCAAAGAGTGTCTCTCCCGGCCGGCCCTGCCAGCGTTCGCCGGTGGCTGGAATATCGATCAGACCACAGAATGGCTTTTCCTGAAATGTCAGTGAGACAAGCGTACCAAACAGCGGGAAACCGGTGATGAAGCTCTTGGTGCCGTCGATCGGGTCCAGCACCCATGTAAAGGCGTTACCTTCCTTTACGCCGAACTCCTCACCATGGATGCCGTGATCGGGAAAGCGCGCCTCGATCATCTCGCGGAGATGTTTTTCGATCGCCCGGTCGGCGATTGTCACCGGGCTATCGTCGAGTTTTGAGATAACGTCGAGCGGGGTCCGGAAATAGGAGAGCGCCAGCGGACGCGCGGCGTCGGCAAGTTCCGCGGCGAAGGTGATATAGGTCGCAGCTTCTTGCGGGCTGATATCGGTGACGGGCATCAAAGGGCTTTCAGGAACAGGGGCCAACGGGGATCGTGGATAATCGAGCGGGCGCGCATATGCTTCCAGATTCCGTACTTGTAAAAGTCGAAATCGAGGGTCGATATCCGGTTTTGTACCATCGCCCAGGTGCTCCACTTGATGTCGGCGAGTGCCTTGTGGACGATGAAGCGAGCGTGATGCGCCTTGTCGTAACGACCGAAATACTCCTCGATTATCTCGCAGTCGGTCGCCTCGGAATAGAACATCTCGCCACTCCAGATCGCGAGATCGTAGAGCCTCTCATTGTTCGACGCATATTCGAAATCGATCAGCTTGATCGACTTGTCTTCACCGATCAGGAAATTGCCCGGCATCGGGTCGTTGAAACAGGGAACCAGATCGAGCCCGGATGCCTCAAGCGCGGCGCGCGCCTGTCTGTAGTTGCGCAAGAGCCAGTCGTGGTCGAGCGGCCAGTGGCCGTCAAGCTGGCGCACTTGGTCGAAATGTTCCTCGATCATGTCGAAGACGGTTTTTGTCAGGGGCAGGGCAGGGGCATCGTGAAACTGCCGATAGACGCGCACCGCTTCGTTGCGGATCGCCGGGTCTGCAAAATCCCTATGTGTCGAGGCGCGGCGACCGTCGATGAACTCGGCGATTTCGATGTCGAGGTGATCGAGATAGTCGAATGTCTTCGGGCCGATTCCGATCACTTCCGCCTGCTTGCTGGCGGCAGCGGCGGCCTTGCGATCGATGAACATCTCGGTGCCGCGGCCGGGAATCTTTAGAAAATAGCCACGCTCTTCACCTTCGACCTCGATGCGGAAATTGGTGTTGCTGATTCCGCCGGAAACCGGACTGTAGCGCAGCCGCCGTCCTTCCCAAGGTGGTACCTGGATGATTGCAGCCTCAACTGCCCGTTCGGCGTCGGATCGTGCCATTCCCAGTTCATTCATAGGCTTGTTCCCGTTATTGTTTCTAGCCCGTTATCGGTCTCGTATGCCTAGAGCGCTCTCAGCCTGGCCTCGAAATCCGGCTGGCCGAGCAGCATTCGGCAACGCAGGAACCGCCAGCCGGCATATTTCAGGAATTCGACACCCCGCGGCGGCGAACGAAGCTCCAGTACGAGGCTGCGCAACGCCCAGTAGAGGTCGTCTGCCGCCGCATAGACACGGCAGCGGTTGAAGTTTCTTTCGCTGAAACCTCCATCGTGCATTTCCAGCAACGGCCTCATCTGGCTTTCGAACTGGTAGAGTTCGTTCATCTGAACGCCGAGCTGGTAGTATGGGTCGATGTCGGCAGCCATGTCGAAGTCCACGAGCTGCATTTTCCCGTCTGGGCCCAGCATGACATTCGAAGCCTGCGGATCACCATGGGCCGGTTTCAGGTCCACGCCGGCCGCTGAAACTGCCTCGCGGATCGGCGTCATCCAGGAGAGCATCCATTCGACATCGCCGGGCAGGCTGGTGGCATCGGCACTCACGATCGCCCAGAGCTGATCGATGCCGTCGAAGACTGACCATGTTCGGCCGGTGGAAACACTCCCTGCGATCGTCGTCTGCATCTCGATCAGGCGGGCAACAGTTTGCGGCTTCATCAGATCGTCGATCCTTGCCGCTCGCCAGCCGTCGCCAAGTCGGGCAAACAGCATGCTGGCCGTCCCGGCATCGTAACCAATCGGCTCTGGCGAAAGACCAAGGCTGTGAAAACGGTGTGCCGCAGCATTTGCGGTCTCGGCATCCACGAGATCGGTTACCTCATCGGCACCGAGACGCAGGAAATAACGTGCCTCCCCGTCTGTCGGCGCGACCACGAAACCGCAGGATTCGACGGCATGGTAGGACGGCGATGCGACAGCTGCCGTCGCCGGCGCATAGGAAGGGGTGTCGCCAATCACTGCGGAAAAGACTGAAAGCGCCTTCTCCGCGCGGGCTTCCATCGGTGATTGAGGAGAGCCCGATCTCTTCATTCGGCAGCCTCGCTGAGTTCGACAACTTTCAAACCTTCGCAGGCGATCTTGTAAAGCATGTCCGCCACTATCTGCGTGCCAAGGGCCTGGTCTTCAGGCGAGGTATACTCGGTTGGGTGGTGGATGACGCCGTCACGGCTCTGAACCGCCAGAACCACCGCCGGGCAGACATCGGAAACGGCAACGGCATCATGGCCGCCGATCGTATCGAGGTGACGGGCGCTCTGGCCGAGATGCGCCGCAGCACTTTGCGCAAGCGTCACCAGGCCCGGTGCGAACCTTCCCGCCTTGCGGCGGTCGATGGAGCGGACCTCCGAGGTGACGCCGGCTTTCATCGCCGCTTCCTCGATCTTGATCTTCATCTTGCGTTCCGCCTCCGTCAGGACGTCTGGCGATCCCGAGCGCAGCTCGATGAACAGCACGGCTTCGGCCGGCACGACATTGGGTGAATTGGGGAAGACTTCCAGGCGGCCAACCGACGTATGCAGGTCCAGTCCGTGTTCGGTCGATATCTGCTTGAGATCGGCGATCAGATAGGCAGCAGCAAGCAGCGCATCCTTGCGATCTGCCATCGGGGTTGCGCCGGTATGTGCCTGGCGTCCATGGAAGGCGAGGCGATATTTTGTCGCGCCCCAGAACCGCGTGAAGATACCGAACCGCTCCCCGGCGCGGCTGAGCGTCGTGTCACCTTCTATATGCAGCTCGATCAATGCGTCGGGAATTTCCACCTTTTCCTTGCCAGCATAACCGATCTCGTCCAGCGACTGGCGCACCGTAATGCCATCACCGTCGGCCCGTTCGAGCGCCCATTCCAGGTCAATGGCGCCGGTAAACACGCTGCTGCCGAGCAGGCTCGGCTGGAAACGGGCGCCTTCCTCATTGGTCCAGTTGACGATCTGGAAGTTGCAGGCGGACAACCTGCCTTCCGCCTTGAGACGTTCGCTGACGGACAAAACCGCCTCGCAGGCGGCGATGACACCAAGCGCTCCGTCGAACCGGCCGCCGTTCGGCTGGCTGTCGATATGGGAGCCGACCATGACGACGGGCGCATTTGCGCCCGCCAAGGTCATCTTGCCGAACTGGTTGCCGATCGAGTCCACGGCCTGCTCGAAGCCGTTTTCGGCAAACCAGTGCCCCAGCCAGTCGCGCGCCATTCCGTCTTCCCTGGAAAGCGTCAGGCGGGTCATCGAGCCATCGGGGCCGCCGCCAAAAGTGGAGAGGGTCTCCATCAGCATCTGGAGCCGCTCGGCATTGATCGGGACAGGGGAGGAGGAGACGTCAGGCATGTATGATTTCCACTTTGGATTGATTGAATTGATCTGAAAATTCCCGCGCGATGACGCCGCTGGTCACCACCGCGTCGATTTCGCTGAGGCCGAATGTATGGATGGAGCCGAGGCGCCCAAACTTGGAACTGTCGGCAACAATGATCGAACGTTTTGCCTGGGCCTTGGCGACGCGGCGCAGGATCGCCTCGTCCTCGCCGAAATCCATGAACCCGCGTTCGGCGTGAATGGCGCTGATGGCGATGATCGCGAGATCGAAGAAATGCTCCTTCAGCGCGGCCACGGTCTCATGGCCGTATGTCGCCTGATAATCTGGGCGCATGCGACCGCCAAGAACCCGCACACTTGCCTGCGGCAGATTGAAGAAGTGGGCTGCGACCGCCAGCGAATTGCTGACAACGGTCAAGTCCTTGCGCGTCTCGATATGTTTTAGGCAGGCAATCGTTGTGGTGCCGGTATCGATGAACACCTTCATGCCGTCCTCAACCAGCGACGCTGCGGCCTCGCCGATCTTGGCTTTCTCGCGTGAGCTGACACGCAGTCGGTCGGTAAACGGCTGATCGCTTTCCTGCTGGTCAAGGACCGCGCCGCCATAGACGCGGCGGGCATAACCGCGCATCTCAAGTTCCTTGAGGTCGCGCCGGATCGACTCCTGGCTGACCTGCAGATAATCGGCAAGCTCCCTCACATTGACGCGCTGGGTTTGCTTCAGCATGTCGAGGATAAGCTTGAGGCGATGTTCGGTGAAACTCATGAATGCACCCTGGATTCTAGTGATCGTTGCGGCCCCGTCTGTGGCGCCGCAACCATGGTCAGGCTAAAGCCATTTGACGGGTTGCGTCATCGAGAGCCAATGGCTGGATGAGATGACAGGCGGCGAAATCCTGGCTGCCACGCGCGGTAAGCGCGGGCTGCAGGCTGCCGCATCTCTCCATCGCACGCGGACAGCGCGACTTGAAGCTGCAACCTGGAGGAATATCGATCGGGCTTGGTGGTTCACCTTCCAGAAGGCAGTCTTCCGCCTTGTAGCGGCGTTCTTCAAGTGTCGGCATCGCGCTGAGCAACGCCATTGTGTACGGATGTCCAGGATCGAAGAACAACCGCTCGTTATCAGCCAGTTCGAAGACCTCGCCGAGATACATTACCGCCACCCGGTTGCAGACCTTGCGGACCATCGCAAGGTCGTGCGAGATGAAGATGTAAGTGAGGTCGTATTCCTTCTGCAGCTTCTGGAAAAGATCGAGAAGCTTGAACTGTTCTGTCTGGTCCAGGGCAGAAAGCGTTTCGTCCATGATCAGTATTTCAGGCTCCAGAACCAGCGCACGGGCAACATTGATGCGCTGGCGCTGGCCGGCACTCAGGCCGATCGGCAATTCCTCGTAGAGATCGGCGGAGAGGCCGACTTCGCCCATGACCTTGAGCACCCGCTCACGAATTTGGGCACTGTCCTTCCATCCGTGCGTGCGAAGCGGGCCCTCCAGCATCTTCCCGACCGATGTGCGTGGCGGCAGGGAACCGAACGGATCCTGCAGTACCATTTGCAGCTTCTTGCGGAAGGTCAGAAGGTCTTTGCCACCGAGCATGGCGATATCGTCGGCACCGCACAGAACCTGGCCGGAGCTCGGCAGTTCCAGCCTGCTCAGAAGCCGCATCAGCGTCGACTTGCCACAACCGGATTCACCGACGATCGCGAAACTGTCGCCGCGCCGGACATCGAAGGTGACGTTGCGAACCGCACGCACATGGTTGAAGCCACCGAAGCCGGTCTTTTTCTTTACCCTGTAGACCTGTGAGGCATCGCGCAGGCTCAAGACAACGTCGCGTTTGTCGTTGAGACGCGGCATCTCGGTCTTTTCGATCCAGATCTTAGGCGTCTGTTCTACAAGCTCCTTCGTATAGGCATATGCAGGGGCAGCGATCAGCCTTTCGGTTTCCTGTTCCTCGACGATGCGACCTTTCTCCATCACCAAAATCCTGTTGCAGGCTTCGCGGGCAACGGGAAGGGAGGAGGAGACGAACAGCACAGCGGTATTGAAACCATCGGTCAGTTCCTTCATCAGACGGATGACCTGGGCTGCGACGGTAACGTCGAGCGGCTGGGTGACGTTATCTGCAATCAGCAGCGCCGGGTTCGTCACCAACGCATCAACGATCAGTGCGCGCTGCATCATGCCGCCGGAAAACTGCGAAGGGTAGTCGCTGAAACGGCTGCGGGCCGAGGGAATGCGGACGGCCTCCAGAAGCTCGATCGTGCGCTTTTCCGCCTCTTTCCGCGAGGTTCCTGGAACGACCGCACGCAGCTTCTCGACGATCTGGACGCCGACCGGCAGCGTCGGATCGAGTGCACCCATCGGGTTGGCGCCGACATAGGCGACCCGGCGGCGCAGGGTACGCATCTCGTTCTCGGAGATGCCGTAAATATCCTTGCCTTCGAAGAGGACGCTGCCGGAACGCACGGAAAGCGGCGGTTCCAGCCAGTTGACGACTGCCTTGGACAGCACCGTCTTGCCGGCTCCGCTGGCCCCGACCACACCGACGATCTGCCGCGGCGCGAGGCTGAAGGAGATATTGTCCAGAATAATCTTCGCCTTGTCCGAGCGACCGGCATTAACGGTGAGGTTTTTCAGCTCAAGAAGCGGCTTGATCATCACTCGGACCCTCCATGAATGGTGTTGCGGGCCCGTTCCAGCGAAGCGCCTATGAGATTGATGCTGGTTAAAGTGAGGCCGAGGAAAATGCCGGGCATGGTAGCGATCCACCAGGCGTTCAGAAGATATTTTCGGCCATCGGCAATGATATTGCCGAAGGTCGGGGTCGGCGGCTGGACACCCAGGCCGAGGAAGCCGAGTGTCGATTCAAAGATCATCATGCGTGCTACATCAAGCACCGAGGTGAAGATCACCGGCGGCAGGAGCAGCGGCAGAAGCAGGCTGACGATAATGCGGAAATCGGTCGAGCCCCCAAGTTTGGCAGCGCGCACATATTCCCGCTGCCTTTCCGTCATTACAATGCTGCGCATGATGCGCGCATAGACCGGCCAGCTTGAGAGACCAAGCACCAGGACGATGGCCGGAATTGTCGGGCGCGACACGCCAAGAACGGCGATCGCCAGAATGATCATCGGGATAGACAGCTGCGCATCGGTCAGACGCATGATCAGCATGTCGATACGACCGCCGAAGTAACCGGCGATCGTGCCGAGGGCACAGCCGATGATGAGTGTCACTGCAACCGATGCAATCCCGATCAGGAAGGAATAACGCAGGCCGACAAGCGACCTCACCAGCATGTCGCGGCCAATCTGATCGGTGCCAAGCGGGTGGCCCCAGCTCCAGTTGTCGCCGAAGAAAAGTGGCGGCAGAAGGCGGGCCTTCACATCCATCTTGGTCGGGTCGACGCCACTGATTTCCGGATAAAGTGCGGCGGCAATCGCAAGCAGCAGGAAGATCGCAAGGCCAATGCGAAAACCGGGCGTCGATGCGGCGCGATCGAATATGCGGCGCGCAATCGAGCGGCTTGCCATTTTAGAAATGATCGGGGTGTCGAGTGCGGATGTGATGGACATCAGTATTCAAGCCTCGGATCGATGGTTGTTGCGACGAGATCGACGACAATGTTGATCAGTACAAAAATGGCGCTCGTGACGATCGCGATACCCTGGATCAACGGAAAGTCGCGCTGCAGCACGGCGTTGATGGTCAGAAGGCCGAGCCCGGGATAATCGAAGATATATTCGACGATGATGACCCCGCCGAGTAGGCTGGAGAATTGCACACCGAGCAGGTTGAGAAGCGGCACCGAGGCGTTGCGCAGGGCATGGTTGGAGATGATCCGCGAACGGCTCAGGCCACGTACGCGTCCGACTGCCACATAGGGCTCCATCATCTGGCTGGATACGGAACTGACCAGCGTGCGGATCAGCACCGGAGACAATTCGACCGCCAGCACGATTGCCGGCAGGATTGTGTAGGCAAAACCCTGATAGCCAATGGCAGGAAGCCATCCGAGCTTCACCGAGAAAAGCAATGCCAGAACGATGCCGAGCCAGAAATTCGGCAGCGAGATGAATATCGATGAAATGTAGAAGGCAAGCTTGTCTGGCCATCTGCCGATCGAAAGCCCGCCCGCAATGCCGATGATTGCCGAGAAGATCAGTGCAATCACCAGTGTCACGGCCGCCAGTTGAAGCGTCATTGGAAGTGCATCGAAAATCAGGTCGAAGACCTTTGCTCGTTCGCCGCGAGTTGAGTCGTTGAATGTCGCGCCACCGGTCGAGGCGCCGTTTGCCGGGCGCACGAAGGACTGGCCAAGATCGCCACGAACCACACCGCCCATGTAGCGACCGAATTGCACCAGTATGGGATCGCGAAGGCCCATGTCGGTTGCGATCTTTTCGATCAGTGCTTCGGGCGCCATGCCGCCCGCCATAAGGCGTACCGGGTCACCCGGCACCACCCGCAAGAGGGTAAAGATCAGCAAGGACACAAGGAATATGATGATGGCGCCCTGCATGAGGCGTCGCATCAGGAAGTTCACGGCAAACATTCAGTCACTCCGCTCGAAAAGTCACGGGCAAGTCCACACGCCGCCTTACCGCGGCGTGTGGCTGATCACGGTCAGGCAGCAGGTTTGGCCGCGTCGATCGACCCGTCGGGATAGATGTACATGCCCTCAAAGTCCTTCTGCATTGCGTGGATCATCACGGATGTGAACAGCGAGAGTGCCGGCATCTTGGCGGTGATGAGAGGCATGGTCTCTTCCTGAAGGATCTTCTTGCGCTCTTCCAGCGTCGGTGCCGAACGTTCCTTGTCGAGGCTGGCATCGATCTCCTTGTCCTCGATGCCGCAGATGCGGTGCGAGGTGGAATGGAAATGGGTGCGCAGCACCAGATCCGGTTCCGGAGACGCTGTCGACCAGCCGCAATCGACCATATGGCCCGGGCCGCCGCCGGGGCGATGGTATAGTTGCTCGTTCCAGGCCGCAGGTTCAAGCACGGTCAGGCTGACGTTAAATCCCTGCTCCTGCAGCATGGCGGTCAGCATCTCGCCATATTCCTTGGTCTTCGGATAGAAGCCGACGGACGTGATGTATTCCAGTGGCGGCAGGCCCTTGCCGTTTGGGAAACCGGCTTCGGCGAGCAGAGCCTGGGCCTTCTCGGGGTCGAATTTCGGGTAGTTCGCCAGATCGACATAGCCGAATTTGACCGGCGAGACGAAATTCGACGAGGCATGGCCGGCCGAGCCCATCAGTTCCATGATCATGTCGCGATCGATCGAATGGCAGGCGGCAAGACGGATACGCGGATCGTCGAAAGGCGGTTTCGAGCAGCGGAACCACAGATACTTGTTCTCGACCGAAACGACCTTGTTGATGAAAATCGCCGGATTGTCCTTGATCGTGTCAACCTGTTCAGGCTCCAGACGTTCAACGATCGAAGCCTGGCCGTTCATCAGCGACAACATACGGGTGGTGGAGTCGCCTGTGAAAGTGAAGTTGATGCCGGGAATGGCTGGCTTGCCCTTGAAGTAGCCGTCATAGGCTTGCATCACGGTGTCGTTGCCGCGCTGTTCGACGAATTTGAAAGGACCGGTACCGTTGAGCCGCTGGGAGAGCGGGCCGCCGGGGCCGCCGGCGACATCCTTGGCCGACATGATCGGCAGGAAGGATGCAAGAAAGATGAAGAGATGGGCCGGATAGCCGCCCTTGGATGTGTCGACGATGACGGTGTAATCGTCAGGTGTTTCGATCGTCAGCGTCTCGGTCGGGCCGGGATACCACTGCGCCGGACGATCTGCCCTGGAGCCGTATTCGAAGGTTGCCTTGACGTCTTCCGCCTTGAACGGCTTGCCGTCATGGAAGACGATACCTTCGCGCAGCTTGATCTGTAGCCGGTGCGGGTCAAGCAGCTTGATGTCGGTGGCCAGTTCGTAGACGACCGCGCCGGGATCATCGAGTTTCATCGGCGTGCGGGTAAGAAAGCCCATGACGAAACCTTCGATATTCTTCTGAGAAAGTGTCGTATGAGCGGTCGGGTCCCAGTTGCCGGTGATGTTTTCGGCCGACAGGAACGTCATGGTCTTGCCGGCCTGTGCGAAGGCCGGCGAGATGAAGAAGTCAGGATTGATCTGCATGTAGCCAGCGACGGCGGCTGCGCCCGCGGATCCTTGCAGGAAGCGACGACGACTGAATTCTGAACCCATCGAGTTCCCCTTTTCTATTTTGAATAAACCGTCAAATCAGTCAAAACGGTCAAATCAGTCACAAGCAAACAGCGTGCCAATCTCGATTTCTTGCAAGAATCGCGCTTTTGGTTCGATGCAATTTGTGGGATTTGACCATTTATTGGTCGAATGAGAAAGATTTAAGCGACCAGCCGGATCGCTAAAATTACGGGGTTACTTCTGCCGTTGAATCGGGGGATGCTGAGCCGTTGTCAGGATGTGTCCGAAACGGACAGCGACGATGATTTCAAGCGCCGCCGGATTGAAACTCTCACGAGAGTTCAACTGAATATTTCGTTTGCTCTTTTGATGGCGTGAATACATCAACAGCGGGCAGTACATCCGCCGATCCATTTCGTGTATGCCCGCCCGCATTTTTGCTGCGGCCTCATCTCTCTGCCGCCTCAGTTGATCACTTGATCCTTCATAGTGATTAATGCTGTACGATGGGTGATCGCGGTTATAGTGACGTCGCCGGCACGGGCTGTCGGTTCCGTCGTTTCACGCTGGGCTGGCCTCAGTAAGGAAAATAAGAGCAGGACCAGAAGAAGGTTCTTGCCATGGCAATTGGCCGTCTTTCACCGCCCGAGAAATTTAGGTCATGCTTGCCGACGTCACGGGTAAGGCCGCTCGGTATGGCAACCGTTCGGTCATAAATGGCAGCCTGCATATTGCGTGTTTACGGCTGATATCAGCCGCTATACTGCTCTTTCAATATCCCAATGAATTGCTCGTCCGCGAATGCTTGGCGCTGCCCGTCTCTTCAGGGTAACCGACCCTACCAGGATTGAAGGACGTTTTGCGGCTCCGGTCACAGGCCATCTGCCAAAGGCCAGGCGGATTTTAGGCGTCCAGTTGCCCTGCGCGACGTGATTGAAGGTCCCACCTGAGTGGGTCTAAATCAACCTCAGTCCCGTGCCGGGATCAAACACATGCAGGTCGGACGATGCCACTTCAACACCAAGCACCTCGCCGATGGCGGGTCTTATGTCCGCAGGAACAGAAATATTGATCTCGTGGCGGTCGTTTTTCAGGCAGATCAGACGTGTCTCACCGTGGAACTCGTTCCGCTCTACGGTGCCGCGAAAGGCTTGAGCATCCTGGTTTATACGAAATGATCCGGGCCGAATTCCAACGGTAACCTCACCGGAACGGAGGCCTGCCGGAGCTGTAAACCTGACAAGATTGTCGCCGAGCCACTCCTGCGTCATCTGCAACTGAAGGAAGTTCATGTTCGGTGTGCCGATGAAGCCGGCAGCAAACACTGTCCGAGGCGCCTGATAAATTTCTTCGGGCGTGCCCATCTGCTCAATACGGCCGTCCTTCATCAGGACAATACGGTCGGCAAGGGTCATGGCTTCGAGTTGGTCGTGCGTGACATATATGCTTGTCGTTTTCAGGTCGCGGTGGAGGCGCGCGATCTCGACCCGCAGGCTTCCGCGCAACTTGGCATCAAGGTTTGAAAGCGGTTCGTCAAACAGGAAGACCTCCGGGGTCTTGATCATGGCGCGGGCGATGGCCACACGCTGCTGCTGTCCGCCGGACAGTTCCGTCGGCTTGCGCGCAAGATAGACGCCAAGACCGAGCGCGTCGACCACAGGCGCCAGGCGCTGATCGATCGCGGCTTTTCCTATTCCGGCCCTTTCGAGACCGAAAGTGATATTGTCCCGCACACTCATATGGGGGTAAAGCGCGTAGTTCTGGAACACCATGGCGATGCCCCGGTCACCCGGATCGCGATCGTTCATCCGCTCGCCACCGATGAGCAGATCCCCGCCTGAAATCTCTTCAAGCCCGGCAATCATCCGCAGCATGGTGGATTTTCCGCAGCCTGACGGGCCGAGAAAGACGACGAATTCGTGGTTGTCGATCTTCAGGTCAAAATCCCGCATGACCTCAAGCGAACCATAGACTTTCCTGATCCCCCGGCACTCAACAGTGGCCATCACTTCGTCTCCCCGTCCACGACGATCTGCAGCTTCACGTCCTCTGGCCGGCCTTCGGCCGCCCTTTCGAAGGCCTTGATCGATTGATCAAAGGCATAGGTGCCGGAAACCAATGGCTTCAGGTCGACCTTGCCTGCGGCGATCAGCGCCAGGGCACGGTCAAACACGTTGGCGTAGCGGAAAACCGTTTCAATACGGCATTCGCGGAAGCAGGCCGCCGCAAGGTCTACCGCGACGGGTTCCGGCGGCAGGCCGACGATAACGACTGTTCCGCCCGGGCGCACGACCTTGAAGAGATCACGGACCGCGGCCGGTGCGCCGGAGCATTCAAAGACGATATCGGCTCCCCAGCCTTCTGTCGCCTCGTTGACGGTCTCAATGAGATCGACCTCCTTGAGGTTGATACCAGTGATGCCGCCATAACTTTCGGCCAGTTTAAGCTTTGTTGCGGAAATGTCCGAGATCAGCACTCGCGAGCAGCCGCCGGCAAGGGCGGCCAGTGCCACCATGATGCCGATGGTTCCGCAGCCTGTAACAACCGCCGTATCGCCGGGCGTGATCTTCGCCCGGGCGGCCGCCTGCATGCCCACGGCAAATGGTTCAACCATCGCGCCTTCCGCGAAGGAGACATTGTCAGGCAGCTTGTAGGTGAAACTTGCCGGATGGACTGTCTCCGGGCACAAGACGCCGTGCACTGGCGGCGTTGCCCAGAATGTCACCGCAGGATCAACATTGTAGAGGCCGAGCCGCGACGCACGCGATTTCGGATCGGGGATGCCCGGTTCCATGCAGACGCGGTCGCCGGGCTTCAGATGGGTAACGTTGGCGCCGGTCTCGGTGACGGTTCCTGCTGCCTCGTGGCCTAGAACCATGGGCGCGTTCACGACGAAGTCACCGATGCGACCATGGGTGTAATAGTGCACGTCGCTGCCGCAGACGCCAACAGTATGGATACGAATGCGAACGTCATCCGGCCCCAACTCTTGAGGAATTTCGATATCGCGCAGGGAAAGTTCGCCGACATGTTCGAGGACAAGTGCTTTCATGGGTCAGTCAACCTTGGTCAGTTTTCTTGGAAAATGCGGCGTTGAGGCCACCGGCAAGCACTCCGAGCAGGATCAGCGGTGGCAGCGACAACAGAACGACGGCGGCGTTCAGAATACCCCAGGGCACATTCATGCCGAGCTGTGACATCTCGGACGCGATGATCGGCAGGGTCTTTGCCTTCGAGGTCGTGAGCATCATGGCAAGCAGGAACTCGTTCCAGACAAGGACGAAGGAGAAGGCAATGGCGCCGAAGACCTGGAAACGGGCAATCGGCAGGGCGATGCGGAAGAAGGTCGCATAAGGGCCAAGCCCATCCACCCGGGCAGCTTCTTCAACGTGAAGGCTGACACGCTCGAAAGCCGGCACGGAAAGCCAGATGGTGATCGAGGCTGTCACAATGAGATAGGTCACGATCAGCGACAGCCGGGTGTCATAGAGATCAAGACCGAGCCAGATGACCAGCATGGGAATAGCGATCGCGACGGGCGGCAGAAAGCGCAGCGACAGAACGAAGAACTGCGCCTCCGCCGTGATCCTGTTCTTGAACCGGGCAATCACATAGGCCGCCGGTACACCGAGCACGGCGCCAAGCACGACCGCACTCGAGCAGATGATCAACGAATTGGTAAGTGCGCGCGCCACCGAGCGGCGATTGAGCACATAACTCATATTGTCGAAGACAGGCTGGAAGATAAGCTTTGGCGTTGACACCAGCAGATCGGCATTGGTCTTGAAGGCGTTTAGCAGGGTCCATAGGAGTGGCAGCACGACAAGTGCAGCGGCAAGAACCAACAAAAGCCTGAGAAGACGGGTGGATATCTTCATCGGTTCAGCCTCTTCCAGGTAAAGGTAAAGGTGACGATGGTCAGGACCATCATGATGACGGCCATGGAGGACGCATAGGAGATCTTGCCGGCTTCTATGAAGCCTTGGGAATAGGCATACATGTCAAGCGTCTCGGTTGAGATGCCGGGACCGCCGCGCGTCATGACGTAAACGAGGTCGAAGGAGCGAAGACTCTCGATCGCCTTGACCAGCAGCAGACTGATCAAGGGTGCTTTCAGCATCGGCAGGGTCACGAAACGATGGATTTCGAAGCGGGTCGCCCGATCTATGCGTGCGGCTTCCAGCGGCTGAGGCGGCAGGGATTCGAGAAGCTTCAAGATGATCACTGAAAAGAACAAGCCCCATTGCCAGACATCGACGAAAGCAACAGCAAGGAGGGCGCCGAGCGGCGTCGACAGAATGTCGGGCGTGATGCCGGTGAGCTCCCTGACCGGCCAGGTCAGCGCGCCGTAGAGCGGATGAAAGGCGAACTTCCACACAAAAGCGGCGCACACGCGTGGCAGGAGAACGGGAATGATGAAGAGCACGCAGAGGACGTTGCGCATACGGGGGCTCGCTGCCTCGAACATGGCAATCCCGAGCGCAACCCCCGTCACCATGGTCAACGAGACGCTGATAACCTCCCACTTGAAAGATACCCAGAGTGCGTTCAGGAAACGGGCATCCGAAAACAGCGCCAGATAATTGGCTAACCAGACATAGTCTGCATCGGGTGCCGAAAGGGTCCGGTTCTGCAGGGATATATTGATAGCGTAGATCGTCGGCACGAGCGCCAGAATGATCAGGATACCCAAACTGGGCCCAAGAAAGACGTAAGGCAGCGAGCGGCCGCGGCGCATGGCAGATCCTCGGATTGGGAAAAGGGGGCGCGTCATCAGACGCGCCCGTCAGACGGCTTGGGAGGCGTCAAAGTTTGGCTGCGAAGGCTTCGAGGTCGTTCAGCGTCGCCTTGATGTCAGTGCGGCTACCGGTGATCAGCTCTTCCAGCATGATGCCCCACTGGTTGCCCAATTCCTGCCAGCGCGGATCCTGCCAGAAGGTGACGGTGGTCTTTTGACCGGTCGCCGCCATGGCGTCGGCAAGGTTCTGGCCAAAGGTCTTGGCGTATTCCGGGCTCTGATAGGTGCTTGTGCGCGTCAACTCGCCCGGCTGGCCGGCGGCGAGGCGGCGGGCTTCCTGTTCCTTGGATGTTGCCCAGGCAACAAAGAGACCAGCGCAGGCCTTTTCCTCATCTGTCTTGTTGGCCTTGGACGCGATTGCAAAACCATGGGCGTAACCGGCCCCCGGCAGCGGCGACGGCGGAACGGAGAACGCAACCTTGTCTGCAACCTGGCTCTGTGCCTTGTCGACGGACATGCCGCCAAGGGGTGCGGATTCGATGATGATCGCCACCTTGCCGGAGCGGAAGGCGCCGGTGGACTCGTCCCAAGAGCCGGTCTGCGTGCCCGGCGCCGAATATTTGAAGAGTTCGAGATAGGTTTCGGTCGCCTTTACCGCGGCATCCGAATTGAAGGCCGGCTTGCCGTCCTTGAACCACTCGCCGCCGTTTGCTTTGAAGAACGGCATCCAGCGCCAGACGTTGGCGCCTGAACCGCGCTGTCCGCGAAGCGCAGTGCCGTAGACGCCGTTGGCCGGATCATGCAGCTTCTGCACGGCTGCGAAATATTCGTCCCAGGTCTTCGGCGGCGCGATGCCTGCCTTTTCCAGGAGGTCGGTACGGTAGACCATCAGGTCGCCACCGCCCTGCACAGGCGCAAACCACTCTTTGCCGTCATAGGTCGCAGCTGCGCGCATACCGGCGTCGAAGTCTTTGTAGTCGTATTCGGATGGATAAAAGCCATCAAGCGGGACGATCCAGCCAGACGAGGCAAAAAGCGCCAGATTGGCTTCATCAACATAATACACGTTGAAGCTTCCGACCGTCGAGGCGTCGGCCTGCGACTTCGCGCGGCGATCGTTCTCGTTGAGATAACTGATCTCGAAGCCTGCGCCGGAGAGCTCTTCGAACTCATCGACATATTTTTCGAGAAGGGTCAGTCCGTCGCGCGGCTGCGCCAGGACACGCACGTCGCTGGTGCATTGTGCGGCGGCAAAAGCGCTGGATGCTGCAAATATGGCGATAACCGCGCAACCGGCGCGGAGAGCGTTGAGTGTCATGATGTCCTCCCTGAATGGCAACTCCCTTGCCATCGACCAGCCCACATTTACGCAAGCGACGGGCGCGTACTAGTTTGCCTCCGTCACAGAACTGGTATTATATTGACATTTGTGCGCTGTAACATGAGCAATTGAATGCCTATTGCATCAGACTTTCCTCAAACAGTCTCTGAGACTTTCACCGCCACGCGCGAGCAGATCGTCTTACCCGGAGGCGCTTCCTATCTGATCCGGAGGGACGACTATCCCAATCCGATCTGCATCTGGAACTATCATCCCGAATGGGAGATTCACTTCATCCCTGACGCTTCAGGATTTGCTTATGTGGGGGACTATATCGGCCCGTTTCGGCCTGGGCATCTGGTGCTCACCGGGACAAATCTGCCGCACAACTGGATCACACCCGGTGCACCGGCTTTGCCAGGCCGAGACATGGTCCTGCAATTCGACGCGGATGCCCTGATCGGTATTCGCGCAGTATGCCCTGAGTTTGAAGTGCTCCACCGGCTGAAGCCTCTGGCCCAACGGGGGATCGAGGTTCTGGGCGCCGACGCGCTCTTGATTGGAGCGAAGATTCTCGAGCTTCACGCGGTGGGACACCGTGGTGGGCTCGGGCTGTTTTTAGAGATACTGGAGGCAATCGAAGCGGCGACCGAAAAGAGGTTGCTCGCCAGCGAACACTTCATAGCGGTCTATAACCAGGTGTCGGACCGCAGGCACCGCCGGATCGACCAGGCAATCCAGATCCTGCAATCGGATCCTGGTGCGCAGATGCATGAAGTGGCTGCGATGGTTGGTTTCGAGCCGTCCGCCTTCTCGCGTGCCTTTCGGCGTCTAACCGGCATGAACTTTTCTGACTACAGCCGATCCGTCCGCGTCTGGCGAGCAAGAACCCTTCTCGCGGAGACCGAAATATCGATCACCGATATCTGTTTCGAGGCGGGCTTCAACAACCTGTCGAACTTCAATCGCTATTTCCGGATGGAGATGGGACTCACGCCCCGGGCCTACCGAAAGGCCGCGCGCATAAGAGCCAAGTCCGTCATTGGAGGAGTGCCGGTTAAGTCCATTTAATGGGTGGTCGCGCCGAGATATCATCGATCCCTGGGGCTGCAATCGGTTTTTATCGTATCACCGCCGCTTCGATATGTCGGCCTCTTCGCTCACAACAAAACTGGCATCTCCATTTCCCTGAACCAGTCTTGCGAGGGGGGTGGCAGTCGGCCGCTGCATTTGTTGCTTCAGCTCTGTCGCATCGAGCGGCTGTTCGCAATTGTCCTATTCGGGTTCGCCCATATCCAAGCATTTGCTTGCCGGTGAGATAAAGACGATTAAAAAATACTCCTGTTTACGCTCCGGGACAGACCGGCGTTTGAAGCGCTGAAAACCTTACCTGGGTCTGTGGTGTTCCGGGCTCATGAATTCGGTTCTTGCAATGGCCCAAATCGACGACGCGATTCCTGGCGACACCGTTTCGACTTCGACTTCGACGTTCGAGCGGCGGTTGATGTATGTGCTGGGCGGTCTTTACCTCGCTCAGGGGATACCAACGTATTTGCTTTTGGTGGCCCTGCCGCCGATCATGCGTGAGAGTGGGGCATCGCGCACGTCTATCGGGCTGTTTTCGTTGCTGATGCTGCCGCTCATCCTGAAATTTGCGGTCGCACCGTTGGTGGATCGATGGTCTCCGTTACCCAAGCTTGGCCATCGCCGCGGCTGGGTTGTGCCGACCCAGCTTCTCGTCAGCGCCGGTATCGCTTCCATGACGCTGGTGGATCCGAGCGATGCCACGGTCCTTTTTGCAATTTGCATATCGATCACGCTTGTCTCCTCAATCCAGGATATTGCAACCGACGGCTACGCCGTAAGATGCCTGACCGACAAGACGCGCTCGCTGGGGAATGCCGTGCAGGCGGGTGCCGTAGCGCTGGGCGTAATCGTTGGCGGGACGGCGGCACTGGTGGTGTTTCATGTCGCTGGATGGCGCACGATGATACTGCTGGTAGCCGCGCTGTCGTTGCTGCCCCTTCTTGCAGCCCTGGCGATGCAGCCGGAAGCGCCCACGGTTGGCAAAGAAAAAAAGCGCGCAAGCCTTGCTGGTTTTTTCCGCCGTCCGAGTGCCTGGCTGATCCTCGGATTTGCGCTGACATACCGGGCGAGCGAAGGTCTCGTGCGCGGGATGGAAGGCACCTATCTGGTTGACAGCAAGGTCCCGGCTGACTGGATCGGTTACCTCTCTGGCGGAGCGGCGGCAACTGCGGGCCTGATCGGCGTGGGTATCGCTGCCTCCATTATCCGCAAGGTTGGCTTGACGACAACGCTCATCCTGCTGGGTGGCCTCAGGAGCTTGTGCTTCCTCGCCTTCACGCTGAATGCGTCCGGCGTCTGGCCCGGCATGTGGGTGGCGATGTCGGCCTCGGCATTCCAGACGCTGATCCGCTACATGGAGCTGGTAGCCATCTATTCATTCTTCATGAAGAACTCTTCGGACGATCAGCCAGGAACGGATTTTACCATTCTCACCTGTGCCGAACTGGTCGTCTACATGGTTGGTGCATCCGCAGCCGGCCTGGTTGCCGACCGGATGGGTTATTCCGCGCTGTTTTCGACGGCAACAGTTCTTTCGCTTGTCGGAATGGCACTTTCCGTCTGGTTCCTTGGAAGGATTGGACGCGGTTCAGGCGCGTCGCTACGGCGATGATCACAAGCGGCCGGAGTGACGCATTCCAGCGGTGTCACGAGACGGCTTAATTCCTCACAGGTTTTTTGCCTCGTCAGGCGCCGTCATGCGGCGCAGGTCTGTCGGGCGTATTCCGTAGCGACTGCGGAAGGTGCGATTGAAATATGACAGGTCGTTGAAACCGACGCTGTAGACGATCTGGCTGATCGGAGTTGCGGTGTTCTCGGCAAGAATCAGGCTCTTGGCGAGCACCAGCCGCCGCTCCAGCACGTAGCGCGAAAAGGTCGTGCCTGTCCGACTGAAAAGTTTCTGGATCGCGCGCGGTGTGATGCCTTCGGTGCGTGCCACATCAGCTATCGAAAACGCACCGTCGGCAAGATTTTCCTCAACCATCGCCTTGATCGCTTCAATGCGGTTTTGCGGAACTGCCGAAGGCGCAACCTCGTTCCCATATCGGGCGAGAACGGGAAGCAGGGCGTAGAAGTGCGCCACCATCATGGTGGCATGCTCTTTGTCCTGATGGTCCTGTTGAAGAAGATATCCTGCATAGTGGGTCAACAACTGCAATGGCAGGCATTCTGCTAAAAAGGGCCGCAACAAGATCCGGTCGATCGACTTTCGTGCAAGGGTGAGGGCGGCATGGGGAAGATGGGCGCAGTCGAGGCGCCCGCCTTCCGGCAAAATAATTTCCGATGCCATATCCGTGGGAAGGATGATGACATCACGGGGTTCCAGTTCGAAAGTGTGCTTGCGATGATGGACAATCAAGGTTCCGTCAGTTGCACGCAACATCGCGATATCAGGCCTGCCGATCCCATGAGCTGTCAGCCGCAAGGGTGTTTTGGGCAGGTAAACGGTTGCGAGAGAAAGGTTTTCGTGTTTCCAGACAAGGCCGGTGACACCCGCCAGATCACCGTCTTCAACGGTGATTGTTGCTTCTCCCAACATGTCTAGAAGGATTGTGCGGCAGACCAGTCTGCTTTCTGGATCAGGTAGCGAGAGGGTTCCAAGTTTCAGGGGGCGGACTACTTCCATGAAAAATCAAACCTGTCTTTGCTGTTGATGTTCGCATCTATCCAAATCGGGTTCGTTCCCATCCAAGCCCGGCAGTTTCATAGCGCATAAAACATGATCAAAATAGTCTTGTATTTTCCGAGGAACGACTTGGAAGATATTTTTTGCGCATTGGGGGCGACATGATCGGAAAGTGGAATGTCGGCGTTAGTCTTGTGGCTATCGTCGTCGCAATCGGGGGCGGCAACGACGCCGCTCAGGCGCAGGATACGTCTCAGAACGCGCAGTCAGACAATGGTTCTACGGTGCTGGAGCCGATCGTTGTAAGTGGCAACCGTATACCCCAGCAAATCTCGCGGACGGCGCGAACGATTTATGTCGTTGATGCACAGGCCATCGAGGCCGAAGCCCGTTCGGGCAAGTCGCTTCAGCAGATTCTTGCTGAGAGAGTTCCAAGTTTCGACCCCGCCAGCGAAGGTGCGCGCACAGCCTATGGCCAGAACCTGCGGGGACGCACGGCCCTCATTCTCATCGATGGTGTTTCGATGAACTCGGCGCGCTCCCTGAGCCGCCAGTTCGATGCAATCGATCCGTTCAATGTCGAGCGTGTCGAGGTTCTGTCTGGCGCGACGGCAATCTATGGCGGCAATGCAACAGGTGGTGTCATCAACATCATCACGAAGAAGGGGAAAGATGCGCCGGACGGTTTGCGCGGTGAAGTGACGGCGGGCCTTGGCAGTGGCTTTGGCCGTACCCGTGACCTTGACCGCAACGGTGCAGGTGCCGTGACCTATAACAGCGAAAACTGGGATGCGCGTTTCTCCATCGCCGGCAACCAGACCGGAGCCTTTTACGATGGCTCAGGCACAATGCTCACCCCCGATATCACCCAGACGTCCACAGCATTCAACAAGCGCATCGATGTCATGGGAACTGTCGGTTTGCAGATCGATGACGACAGGCGCCTTGAGGTGTCCGGCCAGTTTTATGACAGCGCCCAGGATTCGCCGTTCGGGCTTTATCTTGGCGCAGGCCTTGCCGGGATCCGCAATTCCAACCTGGTTGAAACGCGGGACGGATACCGATCGGATTTCGATCCCCGCACGCGCCGTACCATGGTAAACGCGACTTACACCGACAATGATTTCCTGGGGCAGGAACTGCTTCTGCAGGGCAGCTTCCGACGGGAAGAAATCCGGTTCCACCCGTTCCCCGGTAGTGCGATTTTCTCGCCATTCGTCTATTTCGGCGGCAGCTCGCAGGATACCGACTACTACAGCATCAAGGCAGCGATGATCTCGGAGCCATTGGACGGGCTTAAGGTGACATATGGCATCGACGCCGACCGGGATTCACTCACCTCGAAACAGAACGTATTCGATTTCATCAACGTGGCGAGAAGCGGTGCGATGAATTTCAATACACGCGGCACTACCGGGCTTTATCCCGACATCGATGTCTCGTCCCTGGCCGGTTTCATACAGGGGTCTTATGAGGCGACGGACCGGCTGACGGTCAATGGTGGTGTGCGTTATCAATATGTCACGACCGACGTATCCAGCTTCGCCGGTGCGGCACAGCAGGTCGCCGTTCTCAACGGGGTCGGCTCCTCCGTGGATACCATCCCCGGCGGCGACGTCAGCTACGATGCAGCTCTCTTTAACGCAGGCGCGACCTATGAGCTGACCGACACGCAGCAGATCTATGCCAATTTCAGCCAGGGCTTCGAGCTTCCTGACCCGGCAAAATACTATGGGATCGGGCGCTATACGCTTGTTGGTGGCCGATATGTCCTCCTGGACAGCGTCAATGTCGCCGACTCCGCACTCCAGGCGATCAAGACCAACTCTTTTGAAGTCGGTTATCGTTTCAACGACGATACGTTCAGTTTCGAGACCGCGGCATATTACTCGCTATCCAACCGATCCATCGAGTTGAACCGTACGACCCTGGCTGTTGATGTCGTTGATCGTGAACGACGCGTCTACGGTCTGGAGGCTAGCGCGAGCATGAAACTGGATTACGGCTTTGATGTCGGCGCATCCGGTCATTGGGTGAAGTCAGAAATCAAGGCCGACGGTAACTGGGAGAAGGAAAACATCGGTACGGCCAGCGTTTCCAAGCTCGGCGGGTATGTCGGCTGGACGAAAGATAACTTCAACGTCAAGCTTGCCGGGCAGCATGCCTTCAACCTTAGCGACGATGACAGCGGGAAGATTGATGGTTATACCCTGTTCGATCTAACCGGTGCCTATCGTTTCGAAGCGCAGGATACGACCCTTCGCTTCGGCGTAATGAACCTGTTCGATACCGATTACACAACCATATGGGGCGCACGCGCCAACGCGCTTTATGGGGCTTTGGCAAATGAAGCCGTGTTCGACTACAAGGGACGAGGACGCACTTTCGCCGTTTCACTGACGAAAGTTTTCTGACGGGTCAATAGGGCGATATGCGGCGGGGGATCGTGACTCCCGCCACACCCCGCGAGGTCGCCGGATGACTGGTCCCTGTCGTCTATCGTGCCTTCAATCTCCATGGCCGCGGCACAGTCTAGCTATATCGGGAGGGCCGGCGGGTTCTGGTTTCCGATGCTGATGGAGTAATCACTCGCACTTGGTCTGACCTGTGTAGCTCGCTCCAGCGCTCGGCAATCAAGTACTGATCGCCTACAGGGGGTGAAAATTGGATGTGGAAAAGGGGGGTGCGGACGAAAACTTGGACCACCAAGGAGGTAGTTCATGTATTCCTACGCAGACAGACTTCGAGCGGTTGAGCTCTATATACGGCTTGGCAAGCGGCTTAACGCGACCATTCGCCAGCTGGGATATCCCACCAAGAATGCGTTGAGGGGCTGGTACCGCGAGTACGTACAGCATCTCGACCTGCGTGTTCAGCCGGCTGCCCGAGCGCCAAAATATTCAGAGGCTCAGAGGCAGGCGGCACTTGAGCACTTTCGCACCCATGATCGTTGCATCTCTGCGACAATGAGGGCGCTTGGCTATCCCGGTCGGGGGACTTTGACCGGATGGGTCCGGGAGGCATTTCCTGAGACGCGAACATCGCTGGTCGGTCGATCGTGGCATCCTGGCTGCTGCGAGGAGGTCCGGAAAGCAGGAGTCATCGGGCTATGCAGTGGAGATGAAACTGCTCAACAGGTAGCTGACCGACTGGGCGTGCCAAGGCCAACATTGTACAGCTGGAAAGATCAGCTACTCGGTCATGAGGCTCCCTCATCCATGAAACGCCGCAAATCCAACCCCAAGGTGCCTGAACGTGAAGAGCTCGAGCGACAGCTTGAAGCCCTCCAGCGTGATGTCCGCCAGTTACAACTCGAGCATGATCTCCTGAAGAAGGCCAACGAACTCCTAAAAAAAGACCTGGGCGTCGATCTGCAGATCCTGAGCAATCGGGAAAAGACACAGCTGATTGACGCCCTCAAGGAAGTTTATCGCTTGCCAGAGCTGCTCGCCCAGCTTCGAATTGCCCGAAGCTCCTACTTCTACCATCGCGCCCGCATATGTCTGGCAGACAAGTATGCCGCCGTCCGCCACAGCCTAGCGGAAATCTTTCAAGCAAACCGTCGTTGCTAGGGTTATCGACGACTGCAGGCGTCGTTGGCCAGACAGAGCGTGATAATCTCGGAGAAGGTCGTCCAGCGATTGATGAAGCAGGAGCAGTTGGTCGTTGCCAGGCCGCGTCGACGGCGGTTTGGATCCTATCTGGGAGAGATCAGTCCCGAGCCCGAGAACCTGATCAATCGCGACTTCCATGCAAAAGCGCCGAACGTGAAATGGCTGACAGACATCACCGAGTTCCAGATCCCTGCGGGCAAAGTGTACCTTTCGCCGATCATCGACTGCTTTGACGGCATGGTCATCAGTTGGTCCATCGGTACACAACCAGATGCGGGTCTCGTCAACACCATGCTGGATGCGGCCATTGGGACCGTGACCGACGGCGATGAGCGGCCAATCATCCATTCCGATCGCGGAGCCCATTATCGCTGGCCCGGCTGGCTAACCCGTATCAGCGAAGCAAACCTAGTGAGCTCGATGTCCCGAAAGGGATGCTCGCAAGACAACGCCGCATGCGAAGGGTTCTTCGGCCGGTTGAAACCCGAACTCTTCTATCAACGCGACTGGAAGGCCATCACAATCGAGCAGTTCGTCGAAGAAGTGGACGCCTACATCCGATGGTACAATGAAAAGCGCATTAAAATATCGCTGGGATCACTCAGCCCGGTCGAGTACCGTCAGAGCCTCGGCCTGAATTTATGAAACAGTCCAACTTTTTATCCGCACCCCCTTATGCGCCTAACCGGCTCAGTTCTGCGTGGAAACCAACAGCACGGGGAAACACACTTGATCGATGTCAGCGGCCATCTGACATTTGATGGGTCTGACCTTATTCTGGAGGCCGCTCTTGCCGGATTTGGGCTCGCCTGGCGATCTCATTCCTGTTTTGGAAGACTGGTCTCCCGAATATCCGGGACTTAGCCTTTATTTCTCGCAACGGCGACACATGCCAGCCAAACTGCGTGCGTTCATCGAACTGATCCGAGAGCGTTCGACTAGCGATAACTGATAACCAGAGTCTATCTTACTCCTTAACCGCGTCGTTGGTTCATAGCTCTTCAACGCGAATACCGCCGCAAATTGTTTCCATTTTCAAGTTGCGGACGTAGCTTGGCGGGAAGTCTCCCGATCAATGCGCGGGCGATTCTCAGATGCAGATCGTCCCTAGGTGAGGCTGGATGATGCAGGTAAAGGTCTCGGCCGCTTCAAACATCGGCGTGCTTTATGACGTGAGGCGCCCAGGTGGATCGCGAGATTTCGTCTTCGGTCGGGTTCACCGTGTCATACTCCTCCAACAGCGTTAGGAACGCACTATTTGAATGCATGATATCCTCAGGCTTGAGGAATCCCCACTCACATTCCTCGCAATGCGCATAGATCATCTGCCGGGTCACGTCCTTCTGGAGATAAAGGCGGCCCTGATTGTCACACTGTGGGCAGGTCCCGACATAATAGAGTCTCGCCATCAATGATTGCCGCTCCCGCCATCCAAGCCGGTGTCGTTGCAGCCGCCGGTATGTGGAAGGTAGTCGTGACCGCCAGAGCTATCCGTAACGCCGCTGCCGAACACTCGCCGCAATCCCTCTCTCCGAGGCCAGATGAAGACCAACAGCACGAGCAGGACCAAGGCGAAGCTACCAGCCATCATGAATTGCAACAACAATTTCAAGTCTCCTCACTGCGTGATTTCACGGCTAGCATAGTCCGATCAGCATGAGATGGAACCAGAAAGAGACCGGGTAAGCCGCCGAATTGCATAAGTTCCCAGCATATATCTATAGCCGATAAACTCTCCTGCATCCAAGTTGATATTGAGGGGGCATCGATATGCTGGCTGGATGCGCGTTTTAAGTTCAACCATCCTGCAATACTGTGGATCGGATACCGGGTGTTTTCTCAGGACTAAGAAACGGATGATTTTACCGGTAGCAAATTCAGCTGAAACGTAACCCAGCATCGTACGGTGGGGGGCATTATCGGGGGAGGACGTGCCTGAAGGCCAATTTCACTGGCTTACAGTTTCCGGACGTGGGTTAGATGAAGTGCCAGTGGGGGGGGAGAATCTTCCCGAAGTGCATCATGCCTGTTTTGAGGGTAGGGGATCAGGCCTCTCCTTGCAAATGTGCCATGAACGCTTCGGTTGGCGTCTTGTAGCCTAGGCACTTTCTGGGTTGGTTGTTGAGTATGCGTGTGATTTGGTTCAGCATTGCTTGTGACATCTGGCTGAGGTCCGTGTTCGATGGCAAGAACCGGCGGATGCGCTTGTTAGCGTTTTCCACCGCACCTTTTTGCCAGGGCGCGCTTGGATCGCAGAACCAGCTTCGTGCGCCAATTCCATCCTCCAAAGCCCGGAATGCAGCAAACTCCGTGCCGCGATCGAAGGTAAAACTCTGGCGCGCGAATGCGGGCAGGGACGAGAACGCACGCACGATCTTGTCCATGATCGGGCGCGAATGCCGGCTCGGGTTTTTGATCAGCACCGTGTAGCGGCTTTTGCGCTCTACAAGTGATGTTACATTGGCATGTCCAAACGGACGCTCGAATATGATGAGGTCACCCTCCCAGTGCCCGAACTGCGATCTGTCTCCAATAAAATCAGGCCTTTGCGATATGCGATGGCTCGCGGGGAATACGCCGTCGCGAGGCTTCCTTGAGCCCAGTGGGCGACGTTTGCGACGCGCTTCCGGCAGGTATCTATAGAGACCGAGTTCGTAATCTTCCTTGCTGTAGATGAACCGGTAGATCGTTTCTGCAGACACGCGAACGGGGCTTCTTCTTTCCGACAGCAGACGTCCGGCGATCTGCTCTGGAGACCACCGAGCCTCCAGTTGACTGATAACTTCAGCACGAAGATCTGGATGGCGTCGAAGCTTTCTCAGACGCCGCCGACGTTCGCGCGTAATCTCATCAGCAATGGTCGGAAAGTAGCCGCTGTATTCAGGAAGTTCCTGATCGCGGAACGTGTTTCGACGGATCTCCCGATAGATCGTCGATCGGTGGCGTCCTAGCCGACGGGCCATTTCATTGACAGCAAGTTTCTGCTCTACGAAGCGATGAAGAAGACGACGATCGGCGAGGGTCATTTGCTGATAACAGTCAGACATGCCAAAATCTCCAAAGTGAAGCCATTGAAATCATTGGCATGTCGCACTTGAAAATAGAATGTACCCGGCTACATACGATAATCGCATAAGATATATTATGGAACAGAATTTCGAATAGGCGATGCTCTTTCAATTCTGATGGGAATATAGCGATACGCGCAGGTGCGAACGGTGAGTGGTTCTATAAGTCGTCACCTTGGGCATTCTCCCGGTCCAGACCATCGAAGCGCTTTCAGGACGAGCAGTTATGAAAGGTTCTCTCCGTAAAAAAGCATCATTACAGTGAAGACGAGAACACCAAAGCCTGCCAAGCCGAAAGCGCGAAAAGAGGAAGCTCGGCCTTTCTGAAGCAGTGCTACCACAAAAGCGCAGACAGACCAGAGCGCTGTGAAAATTATCAATAACCAGGAATACACAAACGGACCAAGGTCGTAGCCTCCCCCGCCAATTGATGGTGCAGTATCTGTATCGACTTGAGCTGCTATCAGAACCGACACAGGGACAGCTAGCATCAGCAGCCAAATATAGAGCGACTTGTTTTCCATAGGGTTTAAAATCGCCTTATTTTGGAGGTCGATCCACCAGTTCTGGCGTATATGTTTGACCCGATGTGGCTCGTCAATATCGTGATAGTTGCTCTACTAGACTGCGCGACGAACGCCAAGAGAGCTTTCGATCGCCCGCAAAAACCGAATGTCACATCCTTAATCGATCCCTTAGACGACCGCGTTATGAGCGCACGAGAGCCCGAACAGCTGGAAGCTCATCCGATACTGCTAGCGCGCTATGGTTTGCTTGATGCTCGCGATACCTCGCCTCAGAAATGGATCCGTGTGGATATAGAAATACTGGGCGCCTTTATCGAGCCAGTGCGGCAGTTCGTTTGCCGTGGCCAGCGTGCCGGCTATCTTTCCGGCCTTGCGGATTTTCTCAATCGCGACCCCGACTTTTTCCATGACAGCGGCCGGACGCGGTTCGCCGAGTGGTGGAGCGGGCGGATAACCCATGTCCTGGGAGAGATCACCAGGACCAATGAAGAAGACGTCGACGCCCTCGACCTTGACCATCTCGTCGAGATGGTTGTCGATCGCGTTCTGCGTTTCGATCATTGCCACGACGAGGCGTTTTTCGTAATCGGAGGGCAGCGCGTAACGGACTGCATCAACGATCGCGAGGGCCTGTTCCGGAGTCTCGACCATTGGAACCATGATGCCGTCAGCACCCGCATTAAGGTAACGAATGATCAGCGGTCGTTCGTGCGAATGCGGACGAACGACCGCTGCGCCGCCGGCGGAGCGTACGATCTGCCCTGTCATGCGAACGTCCTCAAAACTCCAGGTGCCATGTTCGCAGTCCAGGAACACGGCGTCTGCTCCCAACTCTATCAGCCGGCCTGCGAGTCCGGTCGAGACATGATGGGTATTGTACATGGTGATCGCCTCGCCTGCCAAAAGCCGCGAGCGCAACTTCGCTCCGTTCATCGTTTTCTCCCAGTTACTTATTCGGCAAGTCCGGCGTATCAGCTGGCGCCCCCACCCAGCGTGCGATCTCGATGTCAGCAGACGTGTCGCGCATGAATGTCGGGCAGATGTGCAGTTCGGGGATGACGGCGCCGTTGTTTAGGCTTGCACAGAGCGAGATCGCCCGAGCGACATCATGAGGATCAATCATCACGGCGCGTTCTTCCTTGAGAGGTGGACGCGCGCGGTTGTTCATGATCGGCGTGTCTGTCTCACCCGGCAGGATGGTCGTCGCCCGGATCCCCTGGTTGCGATAGGTATTGTGAAGGAAGGTCATGAAATTCTTCACGCCCGCCTTCGCAGCGCCATAGGCAACGCCGCCCAAGAGATTGGGATTGAGGGCCGCGAGCGAAGAGACTGTAATGATGGTCCCCTCACCCTTTTCGATCATCGCCGGCAGCACGGCCTGTGTCAGGTTGAACACCGCCGTCAGATTGACGTTGATGGTGGCGTTCCACTCGTCCTCGCTGATGAAGCGGGCGTTGAGAACCTTGCTGGCAGAACCGGCATTGTTCACGAGGATATCGATGGGGCCGACCGCTTCCCGGATCGACTTGATCGTGTCGAAGATCGCGTCACGCGAGGCAATGTCCAGCGTACGGGCGACAGCTTTGCCCTTCTTCTTTTCGATCAACTCCGCGACTTCCCGCAGCGGATCGAGGCGGCGGCCGGTCAGCACAACCGTTGCTCCTTCCTTCGCAAGCAGGATTGCAGTTTCACGGCCGATGCCCGAGCCGGCCCCGGTTACCAGAGCGATCTTTCCGTTCAGTAGTCCCATCGTCGTCTCCTATTCGGCTGCGGCAGCAAGGGCACCAGAATAGCCGAAGATTTCCTTTGCCGCCTTCGAGGTTACCAAGCCTTCGGCAATATCCTGCTCGATCAATTCGTGCGAGCGTTCTGCAGCACGGCCCCAGCCGCCGCCGCCAGGCGTCTGGACTTCGAGACGTTCGCCCGTCTGAAGAACGACCTTGCCCTTCGGGAAATGCGACTTTCCTTCCTTCATCACCTTTCCGGCGGAGCCGTGCTGCCCTTCCACCACGCCAAAGCAGGGATGGCGAACGCGTTCCGATGCCAGATAGATGTTCATCGGGTTCCTGCCGAGATTGCGCAGAACGACACGCTGGCCAAGGCCGCCGCGATGTTTGCCAGCACCGCCGGAGTCGGCGATAAGCTCCTTACGTTCCGTCAGGACCGGAACGGCAACCTCGAACATTTCGATCGCCGTGACCTTGCAGTTGGACGGGAAGCTTAGCGTATCCAGCCCATCGAATTCGGCGCGGGCTCCCTGACCGCCGTGGAAATTCTGCACGGAGGCATATTGCGTTCCGTCATTGCGCTGGCCTACGCAATTGGCAGCCCAGATCGGCGCACCGCCACTGTCGCCCAGCACCTTTTCCGGCACGATGCCTTCAAGCGCCTTGAAGATCAGCGAGGGAATGACGTGACCGATGAGGTTGCGCGAATTGCCCGCCGTCCATTCCTGCGGATTGAGAATGCAGCCGAGCGGCGCCTCATCGGTGATCGGAACGATGCAGCCCTCATTATTGGGCGTTTCGGCATCGAGCAGGCATTTTAATGCGTAGACCGAATGGGCGTAACGGTAGTTGGTGCGGCAGTTGATCGAGTGCAGCACCTGATCCGACGTGCCCGTATAATCCACATGGATGGAGTCATCCCTGACGATAACAGAGGCTTTGAGTTTGACGTCGACATCGTAGCCGTCGAGCAGAACCTCGGCGGAATAGGTACCGTTCGGCCATTCGCGGATTGCTTTGCGGGTCTGCGCCTCGGAGCGGGTATGGATGGCGTCTGCAAGTCCGTCGACATCGTCCAGCCCGTATTCGTCGAGGAATTTCACCAGTTCGCGGCCCATGACGTTATTGGCGGCGATCATCGATTCCAGATCGCCGCGCACTTCCGTGGGAAGACGGACAGAGGCTGCGATGATGTCGAACACGTCCTCGTTCGGAACGCCGGCCTTGAGCATCTTGACGATGGGGAAACGGATGCCTTCCGCAAAAATGTCGCTGGCCTCCGAATGCAGCGGCGCACCGCCGATGTCGGGAAGGTGGGCGATCGATCCCGCATAGGCGACGACCTTGCCGTTCTTGAAGATTGGCGTAATCATCGTCACGTCAGGCAGGTGGCCGGTTCCGATTTCGGGATCGTTGGTGGCGAGAACATCGCCCTCTTCCAGCTTATCAACCGGAAACTTCGGCAGGAAATATTTCTGGGCGGCTGCGGGCAGCGAGGTGATGAAGACGGGGATCGACCAGGTGCATTGCGCCAGCGCCCTGCCCTTACTGTCGAGAAGTACGGTTACGTAATCATGGTTCTCGCGCACGATCGGCGAGAACGCGGTCTTGCCAAGCACGTTATCGGCCTGATCCGCGATGAAGATCAAGCGGTTCCACATGACCTGAAGGTTGATCGGATCGTTGAAATCGGTAGCGGGTTTCGACATCTGATTGCCCCTTAGAGAATATTGATCACGAGATTGCCGTGGGCATCGACGTGAAAGGTGCCGCTCGGTCCGACGACAGCCGTCGATTCACGCTGCTCGACGATGGCAGGTCCCTTGACCTCGTGGCCGACCGGCAGCTTGTAGTGGTCGTAGACCGAGGTCTCGACATAGCTGCTCGCCTCCTGGAAATAGACTGCGCGGCTGCCTTTTTTCGCTTCGGCAACGACGGTTTCGTGCGGCCGGGTGACCTGATCCTTTTCGCCGCTGGCGCGCAGACGCCAGGTGATGACTTCCAGTGGTGCGGCGACGGTGCGGCCGAACAATTCGCGGTAGAGCTTGAAGAAGCTGCTGCGCAGTTCTTCGAGGAAGGCTTCTTTCGGCAGGCTGCGGTCAGGAAGCACCACGGTGATTTCGTGTCCCTGCCCTACATGGCGCATATCCACGGTATAACGATTGCTGATAGTCTCTTTGGCAACACCCGCGGCCGAGACGACTTCCGCGCCCTGGGCGGAGAGATCGTCGAGGAGACGGTTCATCGCATCGATATCCCAGGCCTCGATTGCCATCGGATGGCTTGCAGAGAGATCGACGGCGACCGGTGCGATGAGCAGACCGATGGCAGAGCTGACGCCGGCACCGGTCGGGCAGATGATGCGCGAGATGCCGAGCTTGCGGGCAATACCATAGGCATGCACCGGACCTGCGCCGCCAAAGGCTACCATCGGCAATGAACGTGGATCGACGCCAAGGTCTGTCGCATGCATGGCGGCGGCCTTGCTCATGGATTCGTTGACGAGATCGTGGATGCCCCAGGCGCAACGTTCGACCGATACATCTAGCGAGGCGGCCAGTTTCGACATTGCCTGATGTGCGGCGTCTTTTGAAACCTTGAAAGAGCCGCCGACAAAGGATTCCGTTCCCATATAGCCGAGAAGGATATCGGCATCGGTCACCGTCGGCTCGATTCCACCGCGCTGATAGGCGGCCGGTCCCGGCATGGCACCTGCGGAATGGGGACCGACGTCGAGGAGACCGAGGGGGTTCTTCGCCGCGATGGAACCGCCGCCGGCGCCGATCTCGATCATCTGGATCGACTGGATCTTCAGCGGAAAACCGGATCCCTTGCGGAAACGCTGGTAGTGCGCGACTTCGAGATCGGTGCCAACGTTCGGCTCGCCATCGGGTATGAGGCAGAGCTTGGCGGTGGTGCCGCCCATGTCGAAGGACAGAACGCTCGCCTCACCCGCCGTGCGGCCGAATTCGGCGGCAGCGACTGCACCCGCTGCGGGGCCGGATTCGATCAGGCGGACGGGAAGTTCTGCCGCGCGGCTGCTCGGGACAAGCCCGCCCGAAGACGTCATCCAGAGCACCTGCCGGTCGATGCCCCTGTTGGCAAATTCCTTCTGTAGATGGGCAACGTGTCCGGACATTTGCGGGCGGGTATAGGCATTGACCACCGTCGTTGAGGCGCGGTCGAATTCACGCATTTCCGGGCAGACCTCGGAAGACAAGGAAACGAAGATATCCGGGTCTTCTTCGCGCAGGAGTGCGGCGACACGCTGCTCATGCTGCGGATATTTATAGGCATGCAGCAGGCAGACCGCTACCGAGCGGATACCCTTTTCCTTCAGCCGCTCGGCAATCTCGCGGACGGTCTCTTCCTTCAGTTCCGTTATTACTTCGCCATCGGCAGCAATGCGTTCCTCGGCGCCAAAGCTGTTGGCGCGGGTGACGAGCGGATCGGGATATTTGATGTTCAGGTCGTACAGATCGTAGCGTCCCTCGTTGCGGATGCGCAGCATGTCCTGGAAGCCATCCGTGGTCACGAAACCGGTTTCCACGCCCTTGCGCTCAAGCACCGCATTGGTAACGACGGTGGTCGCACCAAGCACCTGCAGCTTGTCAATCGCGATCGTGTCCGCATGTTTTTCGAGCAGTTCCGACACGCCCTGCACAACGGCTTCGGCCGGATTTTTAGGCGTGCTCAGGACTTTATGGAGGTGAAGTTCGCCGCTGTCGTCCAAAAGCGCGAAATCGGTAAATGTACCGCCAGTATCGAAAGCCAGTTTTGCCATTGTTTCCCTCGAGCGACCATGCAGCATTTTTTGCTGCCTTGTGGACCCACAGGTCGGGCCCGTTCACTGATGGGAAATTGAAACGTTCGGCCGGCCTTTGCCAACACAACCTCGGTCTGGCGCCATAGGGTTTGCTTATAGCGAATTCACACGGCACGAATGCCCGGATGATGCCCACTCTTCAGCTTCGTCACGATTTCGAGAAGCACGGAACGCGCCGCCAGCGCCGGTTCCGACAGCGGCATGTGATCGGAGACGCAAAGCGACACCGTGGCATCGATGACTGGGGTTGTGAGGGGATGCAGCTGCGCGCCGCTGAAGCTCGCGGTTTCCAGTACAACCGAGGCCGGAAGGATGGTCGAGCCGAGGCCATCCAGTACCGCGGCCCCCAGCGCAGGCACCGATTCCAGTTCTGAAATCACCTCCGGCTTCGCGCGCGCCCGTGCCAGGCCCTCATCGATGAGCCGGCGAAGGAAATGCGCCTTGCTTGGCAGCAGCATCGGCCGGCCATCGAGCACTGAGAGGGGAAGCGGCTGACCGGGTTCGGCAGGCAACACCATGTCGACAGGCGAGACAAGGAACATCTCTTCGCGAAACAGCGGTTCCAGCGTCACGCCCTTGATCGGATCGGACGTGTAGATGAGTGCCATGTCCATTTTGCCGGTCATGATCAACTCGCTGAGGATATGGCCGAAGCTGTCGTTAATATGAACCGTGATGGCAGGAAATCGCGCCCGCATCTCCTTGATGAGCGGCAACGATAGCGCACTCGACGAGGAATATGTCGCGAGTCCGATGGAGACGCGGCCGGAAAGCGAGCGCGTCGAGCGGTCAATGTCAGTCTGCGCCTGCTCGATCTGCTTCAGCATGATCTGTGCATGGCGGTAAAGGATCAAGCCGGCTTCGGTTGGCGTGATGCCGACATTGCTGCGCAGCAGAAGCTGGTGCTTGAAGTGTTGCTCCAGCGAGGCGATCTGCTGAGACAGCGCTGGCTGGGCTACGTGAAGGATGCTGGCGGCACGCGAAACGCTGCCGGTATCGACGATCTTTACGAAGCTTTTGAGTTTTTTGAAGTCGACGCTCATCGGTCCCCACTTTATGCGGAAACCCTAGCGCATCGGCGCAGAAACAGAAATCGATTTCTGCAGCGAGAGTACGTAATTTCAATGGGATAGAGTGCTTTTGCCTTCATCCGACGGTCAAACTCTGTGGGACGCGCAAAAGAATCCTTCTGCGCGTCCGATCTGTTTTTAACGCAGCGCCGCCACAGCACGTTCGATGCGGTTGCAGGCATCCTCAAGCACGTCCATTGAGGTGGCGAAGGAAATGCGGAAATAGGGCGAGAGCCCGTAGGCGGCGCCCTGAAGAGCCGCCACGCCGACGCTGTCGAGGAGATAGAGGACAAAGTCGAGGTCGTTTTCGATCACCTTGCCATCCGCCGTGGTCTTGCCGATCACGCCGGCGCAGCTTGGATAGAGATAGAATGCCCCATCCGGAACCGTGCAGGAGAGGCCGGGGATGGCGTTCAGGCGCTCACAGGCGTAGTCGCGCCGCTTTTTGTAGACCGCAATGCTTTCCGTCACGAATGTCTGGTCACCCGAAAGCGCATGGGCTGCGGCAGCCTGGCTGACGGAGGACGGGCAGGATGACATCTGCGATTGCAACTTGTTGATAGCGGCAATGAGTGCTGCCGGCCCTGCCCCATAACCGATCCGCCATCCTGTCATGGCATAGGACTTGGAAACGCCATTGGTCAGTAGCACCCGATCCTTCAGTTCCGGAACGACGGCTACAAGGGTCTTCATCGGCTCGTCCTTGAACCAGACCTGATCGTAAATATCGTCGGAAAGCACCATGACATTGGGATGGCGAAGCAGCACCTCACCTAGCGCTTTCAGCTCCGCCTCGCTGTAGGCCGCACCCGTCGGGTTCGAGGGAGCGTTGAGGATTAGCCACATCGTCTTTGGTGTGATCGCCGCTTCAAGCGCCTTAGCTGTCAGTTTGAACCCCGTCTCCTCCGGGCAGGCGACGATGACGGGCGTGCCATCATTGGCGATGACCATGTCAGGATAAGACACCCAGTAGGGAGCTGGGATGATGACTTCCGCGCCGTTTTCCACACTTGCCATCAGCGCCAGAAACAGGATCTGCTTGGCGCCGCCGCCCACGCAGATTTCACTATCGCCATAGGTAATGTCGAGACGTTTCTGGAAGTCATCGATGATCGCCTTGCGAAGCGCGGGCGTGCCGTTGACCGAAGTGTATTTGGTTTCGCCCCTGTCTATGGCCGCATGCGCCGCTGCCTTGACGGCCTCGGGCGTATCGAAGTCCGGCTCGCCAACCGTCAGGTCGGCGATGTCGCGACCTGCGGCCTTCAGCTCCCGGGCGCGGGCCGCAGCCGCCGTGCTCGGCGATACCTTAATTCTCGACACGCGTGATGCAGGCACAAAAGTGCTCATGGGATTTCCTCGTCTGGATTGATGGCTATGGGCTTGTCAGTGCGCAGCTTCGAGTTCGCCGCGCATCTTTCCGGTCAGGAAAAGTTCGCCGAGTTCGTCATGGGTGATCTCCGCTGGCGTGCCGTCCCAGATCACCTTGCCGAGACGGAGGATGACCGCACGCTGCGCCACCTCCATAGCCTTCTTGGTGTTCTGCTCGACCAGCAGGATGGTCATGCCGTTGGCATGCAGACGCAGGAGCTCGTCGAACACGATGCCGATAGCGGCCGGTGACAGACCGACCGAGGGCTCGTCGACCAGAAGCACCTTCGGCCGCTGCAGAACCGCCATCGCCACTTCGAGCAATTGCTGCTCGCCGCCGGACATGTTGCCTGCAAGCGTCGAGCGCCGCGTCTTCAGGATCGGAAAAAGGTCGTAGACATAGTCCCGATCCGCCTTCACCTTGGCATCGCGGATAGTATAGGCGGCCATCTGCAGGTTTTCGTCGACAGTCATGACCGGGAAGTTGCAACGGCCCTGCGGCACGAAAGAAATCCCCTCGCCCAGAATGGCCCGGGAGGTAGATCCGGCAATGTTCTTGCCGCGCCAGTCGATGCCGCCTTCCTTGATCGTCGTCATGCCGTAGAGCGTCTTGAGCAGAGTGGATTTACCCGCGCCGTTCGGCCCCATGAGGGCCACGAATTGCCCGCCCGGCACCTCCAGATCGACGCCGTTCAGGATATCGAGATTGCCGTATCCCGCGCGCAGGCTCCTGATGGAAAGATTGCTGTTAGCCTCCAAGATAGGCCTCCCTCACACGCTGGTCCTTGATGATGTCATGGGGCAGCCCTTCGACCAGTTTCGTTCCCTGATCGAGCACCACCACGCGCTGGCAGATGCTGGTGACGACATCGATATTGTGTTCGATGACGAGGAAGCTGACGCCCAGCGATTTGTTCGCATACTGGATCGTCTCCACCACGCGCTCGATGATCTTCGGATTGATGCCCGCCATCGGCTCGTCCAAGAGGATAATCTTCGGTTCCGGCATCAGCATCGACGCGAACTGAATGAGTTTCTGCTGGCCACCGGAAAGATTGCCGGCCGGCTGATGGCGAACGTCCCACAGCCCTGCCATCTTGATCAGCTCGCGCGCCCGTTCCCGGAGCCCGGCCACGCGGCGGCGCGACATGCCGCCGAGACCGAATGTGGAAAGCAGCGAGGGAAAGGTGAACATCTGGCCGGCGATTACAAGGTTCTCCTCAACGTCGAGCGCCTTGAAGGTGACCGTCTTCTGGAACGACCGCAACATGCGGCCTTCGCGGGCGATGCGGTTAAGCGACCAGCCGGTGATGTCCTGTCCGTCCAGTATCACCTTGCCGGTGTCCGGCCGGGCAAGTCCGGTGCTGCAATCGAAGAAGGTAGACTTGCCGGAACCGTTCGGGCCGATCAGCCCGGCAATCTCGCCGCGATTGATGTGCATGCTGACATCGTTGACCGCCTTGACCGCACCATAGGACTTGCTGAGGTTCTTTATCTCGAGGATGGGAAGATGAGCCGTCATTTCGAACCTCCGATCGCGTTCCAGAAGCGATTGATCAAGGGGGCGAAACCTTGTCTGAACCAGAAGACGAGAACAAGAAGGCAGAACCCGTAGGCGATCATCCGCACTTCAGGAGCGACGCGAAGGGCCTCGGTCAGTCCCACGAAGAGCAGGCTGCCGAAGACGGTTCCCGAAATCATGCCTGCACCGCCGCCGAGCACGATGATCAGCATCGTCGTCGAATAATACATCTGGAAAGTCAGCGGGCTGACCACCGTCAGATAATGGGCGTAAAGGCAGCCCCCTACTCCGGCAAAAACGGCGCTCAGCATGAAGACGATCAGCTTATAGCGCCAGGTCGGGACGCCGAGGGATTCCGCCAGCGTCTCGTTTTCACGGATGGCGACCATGTTGCGGCCCGCCGGCGAGCGGACGATTGCCCATGCTGCAAGCGTTCCGAGTACGCAGATGGCAAGCGCGAGATAATAGAAATTGGTGGTTCCGCTGACGGTGAAGGAAAGCGGGCCAAGTTCGAAATAGGGTTTGGGGATGCCAGAAAGGCCCATGTCGCCACGGGTCAGCGAAATCCAATTCTTGGCAATCGCCTGGCCGATGATGACGAAACCAAGCGTACACATGACGAAGGACGTTGAACGAAGACGCAGCGCCGGAATGCCGAGCGGCAGGGCGATTGCACCGGTAACGAGGCCGGAGGCGATGAGGTTCACGTAAAACGGCGTATCGTAGTGGACCGCCAGAAGGCCTGCCGTATAGGCTCCTATGCCGAAGAACGCCGCCTGCGCCAGCGACAGCAGACCGGTGTAACCGACGAGCAGGTTGAGCCCGTGCGCTGGCAACATGAAGATGAGCGCAATGATGAGCGAGTGTGTGACGTAGCGCGTGCCGATGAAGGGCGCGGCAAGTGCGACGACGATCAGGACGGCGGCAAGCGGAATGCGCAGATCGCGGCGACGTGCCTGGGGAACGGTGTCGGTGAGAGACATGTCTAGTCCTCAAAATTCGAGAAAACTCGGCAGGCGCGACTTCTAAAAGCGCGCCTGCGTCGAAAACAAGCCGTGTGGGCGCCACATCAGCATCAGGATCAGCGTCGCGAACCCCACAGTGTCGCGGAACTGCAACCCCACATAGGTGGCGACGAGACTTTCGGCGATGCCGAGGATCATGGCCGCGAAGAAGGTTCCCCGCACGTTTCCAAGGCCGCCCATGATGATGATCGGCAGGGTCTTGAAGGTGATGAGTTCACCCATGCCGCCATAAACGCTGACATTGACCGGAGCGGTCAGAACGCCCGAGAGTGCAGCGAGCGCCGCTCCAAGGACGAAGGTCCGCAACACTACCTGCGACACATCGATACCGACCACGCCGCAGCATTCGACGTTCTGCGAGACGGCCCGCATCGCCATGCCGAGACGGCTGTAGGTGACCATCAGTTCAAGGCCGACGAAGACGATGAGGCACACGGCGAGAATGATGATGCGCTGCTGCGCCAGCGTGAAGCCGAAAATGGAAACCGGCTCGATATAACCGCCGGCGAAGAACTTGTAGCCGCCGCCGAAGACGAAAATCACGGCGTTCTGCAGGACAAGCGCGATGCCGAGGGTGGCGAGCACGCCGGACTCCGCCGGCGCCCCCACCATCCTGCGCATTACCAGCTGGCCCACCACATAGGCCACCACCACGGTGGAAAGAACACCGACGACGATCGAGGCCTCATAAGAGAGGCCGAGATAATCGATGGCGAACCACGCCCCGAAGGTTCCGAGCATGTAGTATTCGCCGTGAGCGAAATTGATGGCTCTCAGCACTCCGAAAATCATGGTCATGCCGACGGCGACGATCGCGTAGACGGAACCCGTGACGATCCCGTTTACGACTTGCTCGATAATTGTCGAGAACATGGCTGTACCCCTTCCGGTCTGTCAGTTCGCAGGGTACTGGATTTCCGCCGTGTAGGCGCCCTTGATGCTGGGCTTACCGTTCTCGATCTGAAGCAGGATCATCGGAAGGCGCGCCTGGTTGTGGTCATCGAAGGTGACCTCGCCGACCGGGCTCTTGTACTTGATCTTGGAGAGAGCCTCGCGGACCGCATTGCGGTCGGCGCTTCCGGCCTCCTTGATCGCCTGCGCGAGCAGGTTGACGGTATCCCAATGCACATAGGCGTGATTGTTGGGCGCTTCCTTGTAAGTGGCCGTGAATTTCTCGACGAAAGCCTTACTGGCGGCAGAGTCGAATTGCGGCAGCCAGGCTGCAGCCTCCACTGCGCCTTCCATGGCCTTCGGCGCGGCGGTGATCGTCTTTTCGGTGTTGAATTCGCCGTTACCGATCAGCACGACCTTGCCGGCAAGTCCGAGTTCCAGCATCTGACGGGCAACGATGGGGGTGGTGTCGGCCAGCCCATACATGATGATCGCCTGCGCGCCGTTGTCGCGGATCTTCGCCAGCACGCTGCGGAAGTCGACCTCGCCTTCCTTGTAGTAGTCCTCGCTGAGGATCTCACCCTTGAAGTCGGGCAGGTATTTCTTGGTGAAGGTAATGGCGGAACGGCCATAATCGCTGTCGACCGACAGCACCGCGAACTTGGTGAGACCACGCTGCTCGGCGGCGTATTTCGCCACCACGAGCGCGCGATTCTCGTCCGTCGGATAATTGCGGAAGGTCCATTTGAAACCGCCGACGCCCGCTTGATAGGTGATCTTCGGGTTGGAAGAAGCGGCGTTTAGAAGCAGAACCTCTGCATCTTCCGCGACAGGCTGCATGGCGAGCGTCACGGAGCTGGAGACATCGCCTATGACGAAATCCACCTCGTCCTGATCGATCAGGCGGCGGGTGGCCGAAACGCCTTCAACCGGCGTGCCTTGGCTGTCGGCGTTGAAGAGTTCGATCTGCTGGCCGTTGATGCCGCCGGCCGCATTGATGTCCTTCACCGCGAGTTCCGCGCCATGCATCGAGAAAGCGCCATAGCGCGCATTCGGGCCGCTCATCGGCGCCACGAGGCCAAGCCTGATTGTGTCGGCCGCATAAGCGGATGCGGACATGGCCGGCGACAGGCTCAGGATCGGAGCGACTGCTGCGGAAACCAGTAGAAGTCTGCGAGTAATGCCGTGTTTCATGTTCCCACTCCTTTTCGGATTTATCTGTTCCGGCGCTATACCGGGCGAGCTTTTGCCGCTTTTGCGGTTCTTGTCGATCAACGTCACGCTAATCTTCAAGGCAGAGTAGGTTCATCCCCGGACGTTTTGCCAACACAAGTCCTTTCTGCCGCTATAGCGTTTCCTTATGCCGGGGGCCGTTTCTGTCATTCCAGACGCGGTGCTTCGTTTTTTGCATGGCTTCCATGCAGGCAAACGCCTGTATTTTTTGCGTCTGAATGGACATATCTTGTGCAACACCATTGAAGGAACCTATGAAAATGAAACTTCACGACACCGTTCGCAACTACTTCCGCAATCGCCGCGCTATGGCCGAACTTAGCGCGCTCGACGATAGAAGCCTTTCCGACATCGGCGTTAGCCGCTCGCATATCCGTTCTGCCGTTGAAGGCCGCCGCTAAAAAAACAGGATGGCAACTGTATTTCCCAGTCGGTCTTCGCCGATGACGCAACGGCGTGCCTGACGTCTGCCAGTTCTCCGCCTGAACTGCGCGTTTAAGGGGTGACGCCGGTTCCCGGGGGTTACACGTTACGGTTCAGAGGCCGGAGTGGTGATGTAAAGTCGACTTCGTAGACCGGGCGGTACCAGTATGGTGCGGAGAGGAGGAGAAGTCGATGAGCCGGCCCGCCTGTTCAATCGTGGCCAAAATTCCATCTGTCGAGTAATATCTCCACCTTCGCGCTGTCTCCGGTTTGAGCCCGTTTTCGCGGTTTGCCGTCGAAAAGGGTTTTTAAGGCACAGTCTTTTCCATGCCCGCTCCGTTTCAGCCATGCATCGCGCCACGGCGAGGGTGCTGCACTAAGCAGATCCTCCGTAAAGCCCAAGTGACTGCGGTAAGCATTTTTAAGATTGGGATGGGGCTCGGCCAGTTCGATTTTCAGGCCAAAAGTTCAGGCAATGCAAGACCCAGGCTCCCCAGTTCCTCCGGCAGCTGCAGCCTGTAGACGCCCGCCCGTTTCACTTCGTACGCTTCGAAACGAAGCTCGCGGTTAAGATCGTCGCGTATAGCGTCTCTGCCAATTTTGGGAAAAAGCCGCCGAAATTTAGTGGCAATTGTATCAAAGTGTTCGCAGGGTGCCGAGCCTCAGGCCTGGCGAATTCCTGTCTCAATAAACGTTGGCGAAAATCAAGTCGGCCTAGGCGGCTGCCGCTTCGACACCCTGTTCGAAGTCGTGCAGATGAAGAGCGATTTCGAAACCGCGACGTTGCAGCCAATGCGCCACGACCCTGGCGCGTGCACCAAGCAGGTCGTCCACGAGAATGACCCGCGCTCCGCGCACGGCAATTGTGCGATAGGCAACACCAAGAAGCTGCCCGCCTTCCGACGAAATCGAACCTTGCAGATGGGACGCCGCGAACTCTTCCGGCGTTCGAACGTCGAGAAAATAAGTCGTTCGGGTCGTGTCACGCCGCCACGTTTCGGCTGTTGCCCGATCGATAAACAGCAGTTTGTCATTGTGGGAGAGTGTTTCCAGGCGCGCCCTTGCGGCATCTTTCGCGTTGTCACTGGCAAGCGCATAGATCCGTGAACGCCCCTTTTCCAGTTCAAACCCGTCATCTGTCCAGCCGCGCGTCCCATCGTGCAAATAGCTGACATCGTTTTCAACACCGGCGTCGATCAATGTCTGCGCCCCGAGGATAGCGCGCGGAAGGCCCGCGCAGGAAACGACAACCCTTGTGCCGGGTGATGGCACGAGGTCGGAAAACCGCAGCAGAAGTTCGGCACCGGGTACGCCGATGGCGCCCGGCACGTGCGCCTTTTCATATTCCGCTATTGTGCGGGTGTCGATGACGACAACGTCCTCGCCGGCTTCCTGCCACGCCTTCAGTTCACGGGCGAAAACCACTGGCGTGTTCTTTTCACTTCTCACCTTTTGGGCAAAAGGAACGCCGGGAATATCGAATGTCGGCAGGGCGTCTAGGCCGCCCTCGTTCCACGCCGGGATTCCACCACGGAGAAAATGAATATCGCTCCATCCTTTGGCGGCAAGCCGTTCCGCCGCCCGCTCGGCACTGCCCTCCCCGTCATCAACAAGAACCGTCCGCACGGCAGGGCGCGGAATGAAGCGGTCGATTTCGGTATCCAGGCTTTCACCCGGAAGGTTGGTCGCAAACAGCGGCGAAGCATACCCCACCTCCCCTGCGGAGCGAATGTCGAGAACGGCAAGTTCCTTGCCATCTCTCAGCCACTCGATGAGGCGGTCTTTGGTTACAGCATGTACGGACATTGCATATCCTCCTGACAAATTCTGGTTTTTCGCATCTGGTTTCAAGCTGTCGGATCGAGCCATAGGTCCCCGAAACTCCAGTTCAGCCCTTGCGCGCCGGTGACGTAGTTCCTGACCCGCTTGTGCGCCACGATCTGGCTTCCCGCCGCTACGAGATCGACGGAGGCGACGTCGTCATGGATGAGATGCTGGAACTTGCTCCAGGTTACCCAGCGCTTCTTGGGATCCGGTTCGATGGCGGCCGCCTCAAGAAGCGCATCCGCCTCTGGATTGGCGTAGTTTGCCGCATTGGAAAATGGCAGTCCGATCTTGAAATTCTTGCTCCAATAGGCACGCTGTATGCCGAGCGACGGGTCGAAGGTGTTGGAGAGGGATTCCACCACCAGATCGAAGGCACGGTCCGTGTAGACAGTTTTCAGATAGGTCGGCAGGTCGTATTTGCGGATTTCGACGGCAATCCCGATCTTTTCGAGCTGGCTGCGAAGAACATCGGCATAGCCCGGCGTCAGATACGAATTGCAGGTCAACCGCAGGGAAAAACGCTTGCCGTCCTCCTTACGCGGATACCCCGCAGCATCGAGTAACCTTTCCGCTTCTTTCGGGTCGTAGGCATATGCCTTGACCGATGCATCATACCAGTTGGGAAGGGCCGTGCTGACGGGGCTGGGTGATATCTGCGCATAACCGAAGAGCGCCACATTGACGATTTCATCGAGGTTGATCGCCTGCGCAATGGCGAGACGCACATCTTTCCTGCGGAAGATTTCATTATCGTAGTTGAAGAACAGCTGCTGCTGCGGACCCGCATAGGCATAGGTGTTCGTATCCAGAACGAGGTCGGGGTTCTGCTTCAGCCGCTCGAGGTCTGCGAGCGGCACCGGGTTGTCGCCAAGATCGACTTCACCCGTTTCCAGCGCCACGGCGCGTGCGGCCGGGTCGGTGATGATGCGAAGGATGATACGGTCTAGATAAGGTTTGCCCGGATCCCAATAATCGGGATTTCGATCGAAGATCAAATGGCTTCCCGGCGTCCATTCGGTCAGTTTGAACGGGCCGGTGCCGACAGCGGTCTGAAGCGTCTGGCCATCGGCCGGCTTCAGCTTTTCGAAAATATGCTTCGGCACGATAGGCGATTCCGAACTCGATTGCGCAGCAATCAGAAACGGTGCCGGTTTGGACAGAACGATAATGGCAGTGAGGGGATCCGGCGTCTCCACCGCCTGAACGTTCTGGTACGTGATGCGGCCTCGCGGATGCGCCTCCTTGAGGCGGAAAATCGAAAAGGCAACGTCTTCCGATGTAAAATCTTTGCCGTCATGCCATTTCACGTTGGGCCTGAGTTTGAACGTATAGCGCAGATGATCGTCGGAAACGGACCATTCCGTTGCCAGCAAGGGCTGCGGATTGAGGTCGAAATCGAATGTCAGTAGACCTTCAACGATCTTCGGGCCGATCGCCTGGCCCGTGCCTGACGATGTGTTGATGGCGAAAAGTGCGTTGCCGGGATCGACACGATAGAGCAGCTTGAGCGTGCCGCCGGAGACGGGCCGGCTCGCATCGCCACTTGCGGCGAAGACCGAACCCGGCAGGGCCGTTCCTGCCGTTGCCAGAAGGAGCATTTTGTTGAACTGGCGGCGTCCTATCGTCATGAAAATCCCCGTTTGAAAACGTCGTTTCGATGGGGAAAGCATCAGGGCAAAGCAGCGCATTACTAAGAAGAAAATTCTTCCTGTCGCCCAAAGAAATCGTTACTTGCGGAATTTTATTCCGATACATAGGGAACGGGGCACCAAAACTTGCGCTGGATTACGGCGTTGACCTGGATCTTCGTTGCGTCTCTGGAACCCATGGTGAAATGCGAATAAATCTTGCCGACGGTCGTTTCAGACCTCCTGCAGAAATGTTGTTTCATCGAAAAATCGCAAATGAGAAGGACATTGCTCGGCAGATACCTTGGCGAGGCATATCAAATGGCGAGTATTTCGCAGCTCTTCTAATCCGCACCTCGAGCCCATCCTCCCGCGCCCAACTTTATGGAGTTTCACCCGATGACCCTGTCCAGACCGATCGCCAAACCGGAAATCCCACAGCAGCGCGTCGAGGCCCGTTACGGAACGCAGGCCGATTTTTCTCCGCCTTTCTGGAATGATACGATCGACGCCTTGCTGAACCACCGTACCGCTCGCGCCTATTTGCCGAAGGCTCTGCCGGAGGGCAGCCTGGAACTTCTGGTCGCAGCCGCGCAATCTGCCCCGACATCATCCAATCTTCAGGCGTGGAGTGTGGTGGCGGTGCAGGACAAGGAGCGCAAGGCACGACTGGCGGGTTTCACGGGCGGCAACGCCCATATTAAGGATGCACCTGTTTTCCTCGTCTGGCTAATAGACCTCAAGCGGCTGCGAACGGTCGCTTCAAACCATGGCAACAACGCAGAAGGGTTGGATTACCTGGAAAGCTTCCTAATCGGTGCCATCGATGCGGCACTGGCTGCGCAGAACGCTGTTGCCGCTATCGATTCACTCGGTCTTGGTTCCTGCTACGTTGGCGGTATTCGCAACAGACCGGAAGACGTATCCCGCGAACTGAACCTGCCCGCCGAGACGGTTGCTGTCTTTGGCCTTACCGTGGGCTATCCCGACCCGAACGTGAAGACTGACGTCAAACCGCGCCTGCCACAATCTTCCATCCTGTTTCATGAAACCTATTCGGATGGCGCACGGGATGATCTCGATTCCTATGACGCGGTGCTTAAGACGTTTCAGGAAAAACAGGGCCTGCCACAAAACGGCTGGACAGCGCCCATTGCACAGCGCGTCAAGGACACCGATGCCCTGAAGGGTCGCGCGGAACTGAGCCAGACATTGCGTCGCCTGGGGTTCGGCATCAAATAATGTCCGACGAGATTGCTTCCGACTGGGTGTCGCCCCCACGATCCCTTGTTAGCCGTCGCGGTCGAAGACGCGGCCTGCCGATTTTTGCGCGTGTCTTAGGTGCGGTTATGGTTCTGGACGACGAAGCCAGTGCGCATTTCGTAGCGGCAATCGCGAGCCGAGCTCGCAAGCGCCCGGCAGAATGACGCGAAGCCCTCGCGGCTTATCGGGCGCGCAAGACCCCGGACTGTTAGACGCCCGGCCTTGGTCGGGCGTACAGAATGTCAGCTGAAGTCGGCAACAGGCAATCAGCGCTTGATGAAGACACCAGCCTTCATGATCATTGGCATATATGCGCCCTGATGGGTCAGCAATGTGAGATCCTCGAGAGGGTTGCCGTCGACCACAATCAGGTCGGCATAAGCCCCCGGCGAAACTGCGCCGATTTTGCCTTCCATGCGCAACAGGCGGGCTGCGATATGCGTTGCCGATGCGATAACCTCTACTGCTGGCAGGACACGCCCGCGAATAACGAATTCTTCCGACTGATAAACATGCATGCCGCCAAGCAGATCGCTGCCATAGGCCATTTGCAGCCCGGCCTCACGCATGATGGTCAGCGATTCCATGCCTGCCAGACGCACGTCATCTACCTTTGCGATGGAGGCGGCAGGCAGCCCCATGGCGGCGCCTTCGCTGGACAATTTGTCATAGGTAACAAGCGTCGGGACGGCGAAAGCACCTTTTTCGGCGGCAAATTTTGCCGTTTCGCTGCCGATGAGGTTGCAATGTTCGAGCGAGTGAACACCGCACTCCACCGCGCGGCGAATGGCCTGGTCAGTATAAAGATGGGCCGAAACATAGGTTCCGGCATTTTCAGCTTCCTCAACGACGGCAAGGATTTCTTCACGGGATAAACCGAGGAAATGAATGGGATCCGTGGGCGAAGATACGCCGCCATTGGCCATGATCTTGATGAAGTTCGCGCCGCTCTTCAGTTCTTCGCGCGCCGCTTTTCGCACGTCCGGCACGCCGTCACAGATGCGGCCCAACGCACCGAGCGCAAAGCCGCGTGTGCGCGTCTGGTCGTCATTATAGGGACCGCGATAATCACAGTGGCCGCCCGTCTGGGCCAGCGCCTTGCCGGAAATGTTCAGGCGTGGTGTGGGCCATGCGGCCTCAAGGGTTGCGGCCACGAGACCGGAGGTTGCACCGCCAACATCGCGAACGGTAGTAAACCCTCGCGCCAGCATCTCGCCCATGATTTTGAAGGCGCGCACCGTCACCAGCGCATCTGGCAGCATACCATTCTGGCCGAGATCGGCGGTTGAGGCAACGACGTGAACGTGAGCATCGATCAGGCCTGGCATCAGCGTCTTGCCTGAAAGGTCGATGCGCTGCGCCGAGGCAGAGGCAATGTTCTTTTCCACCTCGCGGATGGAACCGCCCTCAACTAGAACCTGAACGGGTTCGGACGGGCGGTCGGCGGTGCCATCGACGATGCGGGCATTTTCGAAAATAATAGCAGTCATAGGTTCATTCCTGGGAAAGTATCAGCGACGACGCGCTTCCAGATAGGCGGGGATGAGAAGCGGCGCCACGGCCTGCGCCTGGCGCAGATGCTCCTGCGTGTAAGCGCCGCTTTTGTCGAGCAGGTTCATGGTGCCGATTGTCTCGCCATCGTAAACGACGGGAATATTGATGACCGCGCCAAGTCCGAGGCTGAAAATCAGGTCGTGATCGTAAAAGGCCCAGATGATGGCTTCTCTGTCGGGACCCAGAAATGCCTCCTGGCGATCTATTACCTTTTCACCCCAAGGCGTTGGCCCCATCTGTTTGCGGCCGAAGACGGGGTAAGCCTCTTCGTTGGTCGAATAAACACGGGCGACCTCCTGACCGTCCCGGTAGAGGAGAGTGAAGAGGCCAAAGCCGATGGTTTCCGAGAGGTGTTTTTCCAGCGCCCTATACAGCGTTTGCGGCTGTCCGGGGCTTGAAAGAGCCGCGAGAAGGTCGGTCAAGGTGATGTCTCCGTTTTGGGTGCGGGGGCGATACGTTCGGGCAAAAGACCCTGCGGGCGAAGATGCAGCACGCCCAGAAGCGCCAGTCCGACGAGAATTTCGCGCACCGCGGCGACTTGTCCAGGCTGGAGGCCGGGAAAGATTTCTCCAAGGAAGCGTGTCGCCTCAAGGAAGAATACGACGAGGTAAGCGCCGGCCAGCGCGCCGAGCGGCCGGCCGACACCGCCTGCGGTGACAGCCAGAAAGATGTAAATGGTAATCAGCGGCTGGAAGTGGTCGGGCGAGATATAAGTCTGGAAATGTCCGTAGAGTGCGCCCGCAAGTCCGGCGATCGCCGCGGAAAGCGCGAAGGTCTGGATCTTGAAGCGGGTCACATATTTGCCCGCGAATGTCGCCAGTTCCTGGTCCTCGCGAATAGCTTTGAGAACACGCCCGAAGGGCGATCCATCGATGCGTCGCATGGCGAAGAAGACGATGAGAACGATGACGCTGACGAGCGCGAGATAGAACAGGTTGAAACCGTCTATGCCGAGTTCGGCCCGGAAGGGTGCCGGAATGCCGGAAATGCCGTCGGAACCGCGGGTAAGCCAGCGTTCGTTCAGCGCGACCATGCGCACCACTTCCGCAAAGCCGAGCGTGACGATGGCGAGGTAGTCTCCGCGCAGGCGAATGGTTGCAAAGGTGGCGATGACGCCTGCCAGCGCGCCGATGACGCAGGCGAGCAGCATTGCCAGCGGTAGCGGAACCCCCGCTATCGCCACCAGTGCCGAAACATAGGCACCCACGGCGAAAAAGCCGGCAAGCCCCAGATTGACCATGCCCACGCCACCCCAGATGAGATTGAGGCTGAGCGCCAGCAGACCGTAAATGCCGCCGAGCGTGAGCGTGAAAAGCAGATATGACAGCATCAGGTGTTCCTTTCACCCAGTATTCCCGCAGGCCGCAGCGACAGGATAAGCAGGATTGTCGCGAAACCGACGGCGGAACGATAGGTGGCGGGCAGCACGAGAACGGCCAGTTCCTCGCCGATGCCGATCATCACCGCGCCGACGACGGCGCCGGGGATCGAGCCGAGCCCGCCCAGCACGGCGGCGGCGAAGATGGACAAGAGCAGGCGCGAGCCGGTCATCGGATCGATGGCCGTATCGAGGCCGAGCAGCACACCGCCAACGCCCGCCAGCCCTGCACCGAGAGCAACGGTGATCATGGCGATGCGCGAGGGATCCATGCCCAGCAATCTGCCGAGATCGGGATTATCTGCCACTGCCCGCATGGCTTTGCCGAAGCGTGTGAACCGCAGGAAGAGAAACACCGCCGCCATGATGGCAATGGCGATCGCCGCCGTCTGCAGCTGCTGCGGGCCGAGGCGCAGGCCGGAAAAACGCCAGTCGCGTGCGACAGGCAGATCGAAGCCCTGAAGATCATTGCCGAAAATGAAGCGGATGACATTTTCGAGAATGAGATTGACGGCAATAGAGGCGATGGCCACGGCCAGGGCGCCCGATGGCCGAAGCCTTGCGAGCGCCGTCTGCTCTGCCACGAGACCGACGATCCCGCCCGCCACGAAGGCGACGAGCGCCGACGGAAACACACCAAGCCCCAGCCTGGTATTGACATACCAGGCTGCAAAGGCGCCAACCGTGGCATAGGCCCCTATGGCAAAGTTGACATAACGCAGCACGGCAAAGATCGCCGTGAGGCCAAGGGCGGGAATAGCGATGAGCATTCCCGTCATCATCCCGTTGAGTATCGCCTGAGCGAGGGTTGTCATCAATGCCTCACGCGATTTTCAGCAGCTTGAGCTTGCCGTCTTCCACCTGTTCGTAGCGGAACTGGCTGTCGGAAATGTCGCCGGTGTCGGTAAAGTCACAGGGGCCGGAGGCGCCCTCGTAATTGACGGCCTTGCCGGCGGCGATCAGCTTTAGGCCATCGAGCGCGTTATCCACGACTTCGCCGTCCTTGCCCTGGGAGACCGAACGGATGGCGTCGCGAATGGATTTTCCATCCGCTGCACCAGCCTTCGCCATCGCCATGATGACGAGATTGGTCTGGTCATAGACCTGCGTTGTGTAGGGATCGGGATTTTCGACGCCGATCAGCGACACAAGCCGCTTGTAAGCGGTGGACGACTGCGCGGGTGAAGGCGCAATTGTGTAGATGCCTTCCACTATTTCCGCCGGGACACTGTCGATCAGCTTCTGGTTCACCGAATAGGCGAAGGCGATTTTTTTGCCTTCGTAGCCGGAGCGGTAGATGTCCTTCAGCAGAACGGTTGTATCGGCTGCGTAACCGCCAAGCACGATGACGTCAGGCTCATAGGCGAGCATCTCGTCGACCTCACTGCGATAGGAGGGCTTCTTGTCGTCATAGATCATCGATTTGGTTTCACCGCCCGCTGCTGTCACGGCGGCGGTTATGTTGGTAAACTGGCTTTCGGCAAACGGCGTCTGTGGCGAGAAGAAGAATAGCTTCTTCACGCCCTGTTCGACGGCGAATTCGCCGAATTTGCGGCCCTGAAGAATGGTCGTCGGCTGGGTGCGGATGATGTAACCCTGGTGCGGCAGCGCGGTGATGGCGTCGGCACCCGATACGGTGGCAAGCAATGTACCGGATTCCCAGCAGATCGGCGCAACGGCTGTGGTGACGGAGGATGCCCATGTGCCGAGGATCGCCGAAACCTTGTCGACATCCACCAGTTTGCGGGCGGCGCGCACCCCCGCCTCGGGGTTGGTCTGGTCGTCTTCGGAAATGATTTCGATCTGACGACCGAGGACACCGCCTGCATTGTTGACCTCGGCGGCAACAGCCTGGATGGCCTTGACCATGACCGGGCCGTATGGACCGCCGGAACCGGTCAACGGCGTCAGCGCGCCAAGCCGGATCGGGCCTGTCTGCGCCAGAACGCCCTGCGGCAACAGGCCGGTTGCGGCCAGACCAGCGACGCTGCCCATGAAACCACGACGATTGATTTTAAAGCTGCTCATGCGTTGTTCCCTTTTTTTTAATAATGAATGTCAGGCAATTCGATGTCAGCCACCCAGAAACAGGCGACGGATTTCGGGGTCGGCGGCGAGTTCCGGGCCGCCGCCGGTGGCGGCGTTGCGACCGGTGACGATGACGTAGCCGCGTGTGGATATTTCGAGCGCCTCAAGAGCGTGCTGCTCGACCATCAGCACGGGCAGGCCGGACTGGTTCAGTTCGATGATAGCGTGAAACAGCTCTTCAGCCGCCTTCGGGGAAAGCCCGGCCGTCGGCTCGTCCAGCAGCAAAAGCTTCGGCTCGGTCATCAGGCCCATTCCCATTGCCAGCAATTGCCGCTGGCCACCGGACAGTGTACGCGCAAGCGCTTTGCGCTTGTCAGCAAGGATGGGATAACGACCATAGACACTCTCGCGCCTTTGCGACATGCCGGAAGGATTACCGAAGCTGGCGATCTCGAGATTTTCCGCCACCGACATGGTACCAAAGACGTTTTTTTCCTGCATCACAAAGGCGAGGCCGGCTTTCGATCTGCCCAACGCATCTTTTCTGGTCAAATCCGCACCATTCATCACCACGCTGCCGCCTTTCAGCGGAACCAGCCCGGCGATCGCCTTTAGCAGGGTTGATTTCCCCGCGCCGTTGGGGCCGATGATTGTAACGATCTCGCCCGCATGCACCTCGACCGATGCGCCTTTGAGAATTTCCTCGGCGGCCCCGTAACCGGCCACCAGGCCTTCTGCCTTCAACATCGTCAATGCCTTCCGCCCAGATATGCTTCCTGAACCCGCTCGTCGGCGACGACGGTATCGAAACTGCCCTCGGTCAATTTGCGCCCTTCCGCCATGACGATGACCGGGTCGCAAAGGCTGCCAATCAGCTTCATGTCATGTTCGATGAGGCAGATTGTGACACCCTCGGCATTGAGGCTGCGCAAGTGATCGGCAATCTCCGCCGTCAACGTCGGGTTGACGCCCGCCATCGGCTCGTCAAGCAGCACGAGCCGGGGCTTCGCCATCAGCGCACGGCCTATTTCCACCAGTTTTTTCTGCCCGCCCGACAGGGCAGTGACCGGATTGTCCAGAACGTGGGTGAGGCGCAACCGGCGGGCAATCGAGATGGCTTCCTCGGCAAGCTGCTCCTCGCGCCGCTTGCCGGCCGCGCTGCCGGTGATGCTGGCAAACAGGCCTTCGCCCGGATGATCCTGACCATAAAGCATCAGGTGCTGGAAAACGCTGAGTTTGGGAAAACCACGGGCAAGCTGAAAAGTGCGCACCAGGCCCGTCGATACTCTTTCCTGCGGGCTGAGGCGGGTTATGTCGACGCCTGCAAAGCTCACGGAGCCGCTGTCAGGCATGTAGAGACCTGAAATGCAATTAAAAAACGTCGATTTCCCGGCACCATTCGGCCCGATCAGCCCGGTAATCGACCCGTCGATCACCTCGATGTCGACGCCGTTCAGAACCCGCACTCCGTAAAAAGCGCGCTCGAGATTTTTTACCTGAAGAAGAGGCTTCATGGCTGGCGCTCCGCATCATCGGCAAGCGTTGCAAAATAAGCCCTCACCTGTTGTTTCCAGAACGTCAGAAGGTTTTCGTAATAGGTCGGGTCCGCTGGTCGCAGCACCGTCTGGGCAATCATGCCGCGGATCAGGCACATGGTTGCGTTCATGACGATGCGCACGCTGGCCGGATCGACGTTGCGATAAGTCGCAAGCGCCGTCCAGATATCGTCCAGCCTGTCATGGAACTCCTGCACGACCGGAATGAGTCCGTTGCGAAAACCGGTATTGTGGCGCGCTTCCGGAAGGTATTCGAGCGTGACATAGAACAGTCTGTCGAACATCGTCTTCCAGAGATAATCGACGATCTCGTCGGTCGAGCCGCTACCGGATCCGAACGCCTCAGCAAAGTCTGCCAGCCGCCTATTGACGCTGGTCAGGTCATCGGCAACAGCGCCGATGACAAGGTCTTCCTTGCTGCTAAAATGATGGGTCAGCGCGCCGCGAGACACACCCGCCCTGCGGGCAATTTCGGGAGTGGACGTCTTGTTGAAACCCGTTTTGTACAGGAGGTTAATCGTCGCATCGAAAATGGCCTTCCGCGTATCCTCAGACCGCTCACTTTGCGTGCGTTTACGCCGAGCCGGCTGCTGCAGCTCCTTCCCAGTTACCATCAGTTCCCTCGTGTCGTTCCGACTACTTTTTGTGCATTTGTTTTTGCTGCCGCATTCCGGGCATAACTCAAATCTGCATTAAACTTACAAACAATCAAGCCTGTTTTTAAAGTGCGCGATTTCTTATTTGAAGGCATTGGGAATTGGCGACAGATCATCGGGTTCTGGTGGGGCTGAAATCTGCATAGCGTCAGCGCCAGTCCGTTTTGACGCCGCAACACAGACGGCCTCGTTGGCAGGGACGAGGCGTTCTATTTTACGCAGGATCGCAAGGAGTTATGTCTTGTCACGACTGCTCGTTTACATGAAAAGATCTTTGGCTTTTGCCGCATAAGGGAGCGGGACGGCCAGGATTTTTCCTTTGGATTTGACGCGCTTTAGATCTGATTTTTTGCGCTCTACGAGCAGATCAAGTTCATTTTAGCTCAATGGCGCGGGACAAACATGCCGGTGCTTGAAACCTAACGCGAGACGTCGACTCGCGTTTCTGCGAGGGTATCCTCCCCGATAGGCGGGTTTCTCTGCTATGTAACTTTGCCTTGTTTGGCCAGGAAATCAAGAAGAGCGCGCACTCTGGAAGGCAGCGGGCCACCCTGCCCTATATGAATGGCATGAAACTCCTCCCGGTCCCCAGGATTATACTCGTCGAGCACCGGCACCAGTCGGCCGGCCCTCAAATCATCGCGCATCGTGAAGTTGGCGAGGCGGGCAATTCCATTTCCAGCGAGTACCAGCTGGCGCAGCGCCTCGCCGTCATTGGCCTGGACACGGGCGACGACTGGGGCAAAAATCGTCGCGCCTGCCGATATTAACGGCCAGCCATCCATCGAGCGGGTGTAACCAAGGCCCAGCCTGTCATGCCTTTCAAGCTCCTCGATAGTCCGGGGCAGGCCACGCCGGTCGACATAGGAGGGAGCAGCGACGATCGTCATTGCAGTATCGCCAAGCCTGCGCGCGACGAGGCTCGAACTTTTAAGCGGGCCTGCTCGAACCGCAACGTCCATTCGCTCCTCAAGCAGATCGACGACAAGGTCGCTTTGTACGATATCGACGGTAATTTCAGGATATCGCTCCAGGAATTCCGGGAGTATGCCGGCGAGGACATGGGTGGCATAGGAGGCGCTGGTGCTCAGGCGGAGGCGGCCACTGGGCACCTCTCCCGCACTGGCGATCCGCTCGGCATCTTCGATGTCTGCCAGGATACGCGTGGCGCGCTCGAAAAAGACGCAGCCTTCCGAAGTCAACTTGAACACGCGCGTCGAGCGATTGATGAGACGGGTACCCAGCCGCGCCTCCAGTCTCGCGACCAGTTTACTCACCGCCGACGGTGTCATTCCGACGCTGCGAGCAGCTGACGAGAAGCCACCGCGCTCGACAACCTGCACGAAGACTTCCATTTCTCCGGATCGATTGACTTCCGCTCGAGCCATCTGGTCCCTGATTTCACAAATGTTGTTCCCGCCCGCAATCTATATCACGAAAGCCGGATCTCCTATCTCTTCCCCATCAGGTGGCGCAAGTCGCTTCCATTTCTCAAGAAAGGAAGACCAGATGGAATATCGTTCTCTTGGCCGATCAGGCCTCAAAGTCTCGGTCCTGAGCTTTGGTGCAGGCACGTTTGGAGGGGCAGGTCCCCTTTTCAGTGCGTGGGGCACGACCGATGTCTCCGAGGCAAGGCGACTTATCGATATCTGCGTTGAAGCAGGCGTTAATCTGTTCGATACTGCAGATGTCTACTCGAACGGTGCATCGGAGGAGGTGCTGGGTGCAGCGCTGGAAGGTCGTCGCGAGACCGTGCTGATATCGACGAAGACCAGCCTGCCTATGGGAGATGGGCCGAACGATGCGGGTTCCTCCAGGTTTCGCTTGATCAGATCGGTCGAAGACGCACTTCGCCGGCTTCGGACGGACTATATAGACATTCTGCAACTTCATGCCTACGACGCCCGGACACCCGCCGAAGAAGTCTTGTCGACCCTTGATACACTCGTTCGGGCGGGAAAGGTCCGCTACGTCGGCATTTCGAACTTTTCGGGATGGGAAATCATGAAGTCGCTGGCGGTTGCCGACACGTACGGATGGCCTCGCTACATTGCCAATCAGGTTTACTATTCCCTTCTCGGCCGAGACTACGAGTGGGATCTGATGCCACTGGGTATGGATCAAGGCCTTGGAGCACTCGTCTGGAGTCCGCTTGGCTGGGGGCGGCTTACGGGAAAGATCAGGCGCGGCTCTCCCCTGCCGGAGAGCAGTCGTCTTCACGAAACCGCAAGTTTTGGTCCTCCTGTCGATGAGGAGCATCTCTACCGCGTCGTTGATGCCCTTGAAGACGTTGCAAGACAGGTCGACAAAACAGTTGCGCAAGTGGCGCTCAACTGGCTTACAGGCCGGCCCACGGTGTCTTCCATTATCATGGGAGCGCGAAACGAAGAGCAGCTCCGGCAGAACCTCGGAGCGGTTGGTTGGCATCTCACCGATGATCAGATTGCTCTCCTGGACAATGCGAGCGTCTTGACGCCGCCATATCCGCATTTCCCCTATCATCGTCAGGAGGGCTTTGCCCGTCTTAATCCGCCGATGGTAGGTTCCAAGATGCGTGGATGTTGAGCGTAATGTTGCGATTAATGTGGTGGATCCGGCTGCAAAAGTTATGCAGAAAGACCAACCCACAACAGCTGTGAGAATACCAGCAGCTATTGGCGCTGCGTTACTTTGTCGGCTGAGATCGTGCGCTCAGTTTATGTCCGTCCGGATCACGAAGATAAGCGACGAAGGCCCCGTTCGGGCGCTCATTCGGCGGGCTCTCGATCGATGTGCCGCCGTGCATAACACCGGCGTCGTGCCACGCCAGAACATGCTCGCGGCTCAGGGCGGCGATTCCGATTGTCCCGCCATTGGCAACGGTCGCCGCCTTGCCGTCGATCGGTTTCGTGATCATCAGCCGTCCGCCTTCGTGGACATAAATCAGTCTGCCTCTCGCATCCATCTCGCCCGGCCTGCCGCCCAATGCAGCGAACGTGGCGTCGTAGAAGTTTCTTGACCGCTCCAGATCATTACTTCCGATCATGATGTGCGTGAACATGGTCTCATCTCCCCTAAGGCAGCGCGCTGGCAGCAGGGGGCGAGCTCCCCCTGAGCCAGGAGCTCGTTTGCATGCTTTCACCGTATACCGTCCTGAGGGCCCCGCAAAGCGTGGCGAATTTGATGGAATTATCGTCCCAATGCTTTCTCAAAGAGTGGAAGAAATGTATTCAAGAAACAGCGGGCCGTCAGCCTTCCACCGCCTGGCCCGTGCGATGCGAAATCCTACATTCATCGATCAGGTCGCGAATACGCTGCGCGACGAAGATTGCATGCTCGGTAACCTGCGGCAGCCCCATCAGTTCTCCGAAAGTGCCGCGTGCAAGCGGCCCGGCAATAAACAGTGAAGGCGTGCTTTCGCCTGAAGTCGATACGGGATTAGACTTGGCATCAACCAAGATGCCAAGCCCGGTCGGGCAGGGTTGCAACAGGCCCGCCTGCTCAAGTTCTCGAAGCATGGCTTGGCTTTGAAGAATGCCGCCATGCGCCGGGCCCGTGGTGACGACGATCGCATCGACGTCAAGCGTTTCGAGAGACTTGGCGCGCTGGGGTCGCAACGTCACCCTGTAGCCGGCGTCTATCCGTGTCACGGAAGAAAGCGAGGCAGCCCGGACATCCATTTGGCCGCTCGCGATCGCCTGCTCCACAGCAGCCTCGACTTGCGGCGCGATGCGAAAGCGATGCACATCCCAGACCGGCCGCAAGTGTCGGGCAACGCGCCGTCTCTCAATGACAGGCAGATTTCCCCATATGTCCCTCCCCTGCGCCCTCAGCGCATCCGCGACGCTATGCCACGTCATTCCCCGTTCCTCTGCTTCTCGCAGCGTTTGGCGAACCTTATGGAGCAACTTGCTTGCAGAGGTGAACGGTTCAGACAGGAAATCGCCGAAAGGCTCCTGCCCGACGGGGCCATGGCCGCGAGACCGCAAGCCCCTGCGAGAGAACGACGTTATCTGGCCGACATGGCCCCGTCTCTTGAGCGAGGCAACCACATCGGCGGAGGTCAAGCCATTTCCGACGATGAGAACACGATCTCCAGTCTCGACGGCGTCGATCGCATCGGTCACGGTGACATCCGCAATCAGCTTAGGATCATCTTTGAAGGGCTGAAGTACCCGAGGCAAAGAAGGTGGTGGATGGCTGACGGCCAGCACGACTATATCCGCAATGAGCGCTGTACCGTCAGACCCCGCAATCTCATAGCGGTTTCCTTTTTGTGACACCGAGATCGCTTTGGTCCGCCAGTGTCTGATACGGCCGTCATCCAAAAACGGTTGAATCCGTGCCGAGACGTATTCGCCGAAGACAGAACGCTTGGGATAAGGCAAGCCATCGTGTCCTATGAGCTCGGCATCGTCACGGGTCGGAATACCGCCAACATAACGCTCGAAATCATCGGGAATATCCGGAAACAACGTCATTCTTGCAGCGGGAACGTTGACCCGATGCGCCGGATCGGTTGCGCTATAGGCCAAGCCACGGCCCAACTCCGATCGAGGTTCGATGACGACAACGGATGTATCAGTCGGGTATCCGATACCCGCTACCAGATGCATTGCCATTGCCGCGCCGGTGAAGCCACCGCCGACAACTGCCACGGTCAGGCGGGCAGAAGTTATGGGAACAAGAGAATTCATTGCCTCTACGTTCTCCCCAAGGAGATCTGTGCCCTGCACGATTGGAAGGCCCTAAAAAGCGTTTTCCGCTTCCTGTGCTTAAGGCTCATCGTCACCACTATTCTATGTTCCCGAGGTTTCCGGCAAAGCTCCTCGTTACGGGGCGCTTGATTGGAAACGCGCTTGAGGGGCACCGTCTCATCACGTCACTATATCTCATTACTGCTGGTGGATGTAGCAAGATCAATTGCCAACCGGGGCGCCTTGCGCGCCCCGGCCTCCAGAGTTTTCTCAGCTCCAGGCGTGAAGTGGCGGCTTCTCGCCATTGAGGAAGTACTTGCCGAGGATGGAATATTTCCACCGGACCGGATCGTGCAGCGTGTGGGTACGGGCATTGCGCCAATGGCGATCGAGGTGATGCTCTGCAAGCGTGGAGCGGGTGCCTGCAAGTTCGAACAGCTTGTTGGTCGCCGCAATGGCTATCTCTGTCGAGAGAATTTTCGCCTCGGCCGTCACGATCTGTGCTTCGGCGACCGTGTCAGCATTCGGGTTACGGATGGCGCGATCGATGGCATAACCGGCTTTTTCAAGCAGCGCCTGGGCCGCATGCAGTCGCAGCGTCAGATCGCCGACAGCCTGGATCGTGTAGGGGTCATCCCAGGCATGATCTACGCCGCTATCCACCCATGCACGGCTCTTGGTGCGCACGAAGGAGATGGTTTCATCGATTGCCGCCTGCGCTATACCCGTATCCACCGCGACCTGGATAATCTGGAAAATCGCACCATCCGCAGTGGGTTCCGCATAACCCTTGTAGCCGGGAACCAGATGGGTTTTCGGCACTTTGACATTGTTCAGGATCACCGTACCGGACAGCGTCGTGCGCTGCCCGAAGGATGACCAGTCGTCGATGACGGTCAATCCGGGTGCATCCCGCTCGGCAATTGCATACCAGGCGCGGCCTTCATCATCGAGCGCAACGATGGGCACGAGATGGGCGAGAAGTGCGCCGGAGGAGTAGAATTTCTGGCCGTTGACGATCACATGGTCGCCCGCATCGACGAACTTCGTTTCGAAGTCCGCTGCCCGCTTGGAACCGAATTCGGAGAAGGCATTGCCGAAGCGTGTGCCGCGCAGCACTTCTGCGAAAAGCAGCGTCTGCTGAGCCTCATCAGACACCGTCCGGATCGCGGCAACGACGCCGAGATGGTTCTGCGCGATCTGGCCAATCGAGGAATCGGCCGCGGAGACGATCTCGATCACCTTGGCGAGCGTCGCATAGGAGACTTCAGGACCGCCGAACTTCTTCGGCACGTTAATCGACCAGAGCCCGCTTTGCGAGAAGGCATCGAGTTCCTTTACCGGCCAGATGCGATCGCGATCGCGAATGGCTGCGCCGGGGGCAATTTCGGCGGCGAGTTTCTTCGCGACTTCGATCGCTTCGGCATCGCTCTTGATGATGTGTGCCGGCTCACTCGGCCGCGGCACGGCGGGAACGCCTTGAGCCGCATCTTTCGTCTTCACGTTGGAAATGGTCATGCCATGTCTCCTCTTTCCTTTGATTTTCAGTGAATATGCGTGACGAGCACGGCTGGCTTCTGGCCCAGATAGAAGGCTTTCACGTCATCGCGCGCCTTGAGTTCGGCGGCCGTGCCTGACAGCACGCTCACGCCGTTTTCCAGAATGATGGCCCGGTCGGCATAGGTCAGCGCGACTGCTGAGTTTTGTTCAGCGACCAGGATCGAAAGCCTTTCTTCGCGATTAAGGCGCTTCAGCGTGCGGAAAATATCCTGCACGATGAGAGGCGCCAGCCCCATTGACGGTTCGTCGAGGACAAGCAGCCGTGGCCGCGACATCAGTGCCCGGCCGATGGCCGTCATCTGCTGCTCGCCGCCCGAAGTGAGGCCGGAAAGCACCCGGCGCTTTTCCTTAAGTCTTGGGAAATGCGTGTAAATTTTCTCAAGGTCGGTCGCGATTTCAGTGCGCGTGGCGGATCGGCCAAGGCCGCCGGAGACCAGGTTTTCCTCGACCGTCAGTGTCTTGAAGCAATGGCGACCTTCGAGCACCTGCACGAGACCGAGACGGACAAGGCTTGCCGGGGTTTCGCGCGTGACATCACGACCGTCAAACAGGACATGACCGGCGAGCACCTGCCCCCGTTCGGCCGGAAGGAGGTTGGAAACCGCCTTCAGCGTCGTCGTCTTGCCAGCTCCGTTCGCACCGAGAACGGCAAGGATCTCCCCCCGTCCGAGCGAAAAAGTGACCCCATGCAACGCAGTGATGGCATGATTGTAGGTTGCGTGGAGCCCCTCCACGGCAAGCAGCCTGTTCCCATCGGTCATCACGATCTCCTTGGCGCTTTTCGGGATATTGTGGCCGGACACGGGGAGACCCTTGCCCGACCACGCAAACATCAGTTCGTCACGGAATTCGCATCTTCCGACGTGCGAAGCTTGATGCCCTTTTCAGCCGCATAGGCCTCCGACGACTTCTCGATGATCGGGCGCAGCAGGGCCCAGTCCGGTGCGATCCAATCGGAAACCACGTTCCACTTCTTGCCGTCCCACTGCTGGAACGTCACGTAGCCGTTACCCTCATGGTTATCCCAGGTGACATTGATCGAGTGGAAGAGATCCTTGGCGCCCAATGCCTCGACACGGGCTGGATCAAGCTGCAGATGCTCGAAGCCCCAGCGAACTTCGTCGCCGGTCAGGGTGCGCTTGCCGAATTTCTCCTGGGCGATCCGCACCGCCTCGACATTAAGAATACCGTTGACGATACCGAGATTGTGATAGACGGAGCCGATGCGGCTCTTGTCATCAAGGTTGCCCTTGCCCGCGTCATAGACGGTTTTCACGATTTCCTTGACCACCGGATATTCGGCACCGGATGCCTGGGTGGTGATGGCGGTATAGCCTTTGGCAGCGTCGCCGGCGGGAATAACGTCCTCTTCCGAGTTGGACCAGACATTGCCGATGATGTGATCCACCGGGAAACCGGTCTTCGCCGCCGTCTTCAACGCCACGGGGTTCATGACGCCCCAGCCGCGCAGCACGACATAATCCGGCTTGGCACGGCGGATCGTCAGCCACTGCGACTGCTGCTCGTTGCCCGGATGCGGGACTTCGATCTGCTGGAGGTCGAAGCCATACTTCTTGGCCAGCAGGTCATAGATCGGGATCGTTTCCTTGCCATAGGGAGAGCCGTGGTAGAGCACGACGATCTTCTTGCCCTTCAGTCCTCCAACCCCGCCTTCCTTGGATGCAATGTAGTTCACGATGCCGGAGGTTTCGCTGTAGGGATTGAGCAGCAGCGGGAAAACATAGGGAAAAATACGGCCATCGGTCGAATCCGTGCGGCCGTGGTTGATGGTAATGAGCGGCACCTTGTCCTGGGTGATGCGGTCGATCATGGCATAGGCTATGCCGACCGACAGCGGGTTCCAGGCCGCAACGCCGGGGTTGCTCTTCAGGCGTTCATAAGCCTCGACCCCTCGCTCAACTTCGTACTGGGTTTCGGCTTCGGACCATGTCAGCTTGACGCCGTTGATGCCGCCGTCCCTGATGTTGATGAGATTGAGATAATCGATGAATCCGCCGAAAAAGCCCGTGCCACCGGCTGCATAAGGCCCGACGCGGTAGCTCTGCAGGGGGAAGTACTGTTCATCGGCCATGGCCGGGAAGGCGATGGCGGTGAGGCTGATGCCGGCAGCAAAGGCTGCCGCTTTTATTTTGGTATAAAGGGTCATATCTGGACACACTCCGTCTGTCGGCTGGCGCTCGGCCATCCGTGTAGGTTTCAGGAATTCGTTGCTGATAAGCTTTTCTTGTTGGAAGCCTTTGCCTGTCAGGGCCGGCTTCGAGGAATCCACGCCCGCCTGACGGCAGCCGTAACGCGTAACTTCAAGCGATCCCACAATGACACGAGGCCATCAGGTTCCAGGATCAGAAACAGTATGATCAAGGCACCGAGAACGATGCGCTGCGTCATATCGAGCACTCCGGAATTAAAGACATCGCCTAATAGCAAAGAGCCAAGCCGCGAGAGGACGAGCGGAAAGACGACGATCAAAGCCGCGCCGAAGAAGGCACCCCGGATCGAGGCAAGCCCGCCAATGATGACGATGAAGAGTATTTGGAACGAGCGGTCTAGATTGAAGCCGGCCGGCTCCACCGTGCGAAGATAGGCAAAAGCCCAGATTACCCCGGAAACCCCGACGATGAAGGACGAGATTGCAAAGGCGAGCAGCTTGGTGCGAAGCACCGGAATGCCGATGATGCGTGCGGCGGTCTCGTTGTCGCGCACGGCAATGAAGTTGCGGCCGGTCTGCGACGACACCAGGCGGTAGGCGAGGAACGTGAGGACGGCGACAATGGTCAGCGCGAAGAGATAACGCCCGATCGGCCCTTCGAAAGAAATCCCGGCCAGCGACAGTGCTGGCGCATCGATCACGCCGGATGCGGATTCGTTCGAGAACCAGCTGAATTTCGTCAACGCCCATTGCACGAAGAACTGCGCCGCAAGAGTCGAAACGGCGAGGTAGAAACCGCGCAGTCGCAGGCTCGGCAGGCCAAAAACTATGCCGATTGCTGCGGCGGAAAGACCGGCAAGTACAATCGAAACAATAAGCGGCAGCGCATCGATACGCAGATTGAAATTGTATGCCGCGAAGGCACCGACGGCCATGAATGCGGCCGAACCAAGCGAGACCTGACCCGCATAGCCAGTCAAAAGGTTGAGACCAACCCCGGCAAGGCTGAGCGCAAGAAACGGCAGCAGGATTGCCTCGAAGAGGTAACTGGTGCCGACGAACGGCACGACGAGATAAGCAACGCCGAGCACTGCGACCGTGCCGGCATGGCGCGGCAGGGAGAACGACGATGAAAGATCGGCTGTAACGGCGGACATATTAGACCCTTTCCACGAGCTTTTGACCGAAGAGCCCGGACGGGCGGATCAGCAGGAAGGCCAGGGCCACGACATAGGCGAACCACCCCTCGATGCCGCCGCCGAAGTACTCACCGATATAGACCTCGGCGAGCTTTTCCGACGCGCCGACAATCAGACCACCGACGATCGCGCCTAGAATGGAATCGAAGCCGCCGAGAACGAGCACCGGCAGAGCCTTCAGCACTACCAGCGACAGCGAGAACTGCACCCCGAGCCGCGCACCCCAGAGCAGCCCGGCGACCAGGGCAACGAGGCCTGCCGCCGCCCAAACGCTCGCCCATATCCAGGGCAGCTTGAGACCGACGGCAAGCGCCGCGAACTGGTCATCCGCGACGGCGCGGAAGCCGAGGCCGATGCGGGTATAGCGGAAGAAGGCCGAGAGAGCCGCCACCATGCCGGCCGCGACGACTGCGGCAAAGATGTCGAACTGGCTGATGAAAACGCCACCAACATCAAAGGGAATGTCCTCGATACCGAGATCAAGCCCATGAACCTGCGTACCCCAGAGGAGTTGGGCCGCTCCCTCGATGATGTAGGAGAGGCCAAGCGTCGCCATGAACAGCGTGATCGGTGGCTTGTTGGTGAGCGGGCGAAGCACCGTACGCTCGATCGCAACACCGATGACGACCATGATGGCAAAGGTAATGGCAAAGGCAGCTACAAAAGGCACGCCACGCTCGACAAGGCTGACGAAGGTCAGCGCGGCGAACAGGAGCAGCGCGCCCTGCGAAAAGTTTAGGACACCCGATGTCTTGTAGATCAGCACGAACCCGATGGCGACGAGGGAATACATGACCCCGGAGAGCAACCCGCCAACCAGGACCTCGGTAAAGAACAACCAATCAAACGCAGCCATCAGATACCCTCCCCGTCTTCGTTTTCCGGCGCAGCGCCGAGATAGGCATCGATGACACGTTGATCGCTGCCAATTTCCGCAGGCGTGCCATCGGCGATCTTGCGCCCGTAGTCGAGAACCGCGATGCGGTCGGAAAGACCCATCACCACGCCAATGTCATGCTCGATCAGAACGACGGTGACCGCATATTTGTCACGCGCGAGACGCACATAATCGGCAAGTTCGTTCTTCTCCATCGCCGTCATGCCAGCCATGGGCTCGTCAAGCAGCAGAATGCGTGGCTCGGCGGCAAGCGCACGCGCCAGTTCCACCCGCTTCTGCAATCCATAGGGCAGCGTGCCGGCAAGCCGGTCAACATGGGGCGTCAGATGCAGAAAATCGATGATCCGCTCTGCCCGCTCGCGGGCATCGGCCTTCTCGCGACGAGCGCTCGGTAGACCGGTTATCTGGCTCAGGAAATTTGCCCGCTCGGCGTAAGCCCGCCCCGTGGCAACATTATCGAGAACACTGAGACCCTTGAACAAGGCGAGGTTCTGGAACGTCCGCGCCACGCCGAGACTGGCGAGCTTCTCAGTGGGCACTGGACGATAGGCTTTGCCATTAATCGCTACATGGCCACGATCCGGCCGGTAGACGCCTGAGATAACATTAATCAGCGAACTCTTGCCGGCGCCGTTCGGCCCGATAATACCCAGGATTTCGCCCTGCTGCACGGCCAGGTCGATATTCTCCAGAGCGACGACGCCTCCAAAGGAGAGGTCAATACCGCGAAGCTCCAGCACAAGTTCTTTGGTGGCGTCCACCGCGCGGCGTTCTTGCCCGACATGCTCGCTGGGCAAGGCAATGTGTTGGCGAATGTCCGTTGGGATCGCCACTTCCGCGCCAAGGCTTGCAACCAGAAAACTCGATGCTGACATCGTTCAGTCCATGCTCCGCCCAATGGGCACAGGTTTCCAATCACGGAGGCGGTCTCGCCCGTGTTCCAGGCGGCGGCCAAAGGCCGCTGCCGTCCGATTTGCGACATTACTCCGCAGCGATTGCTGCGCTGATTTCCGCCTGTTCCAGTTCGCGCACGAGCGGGATGACATGCTTGCCGAAATACTCGACTTCTTCCTGAAAATGCAGGAAGCCCAGCAGGATAAGGTCAGCACCGGCGCGTTTGAGGTTCACCACGCGTTCGGCAACCTGCCGCGGCGTGCCGATCAGGTTTGAGCGGAAGCCGTCATTATACTGAACGAGATCTTCGAAGCTCGACTTCGCCCAGTTGCCCTCGCCTTCGGGAGAAGACTTGCCGGCATTTTTTACCTCATGGCCGAAGGCATTGACCGCTTCCGGATTGGCCTTTTCGATGATCTCGGCAAGCACGGCTCTCGCCTCTTCCTCGGTCTCACGCACGATGGCGAAGGCGTTCACGCCGACTTTGACCGCGTGGTTGTTTTCCTTGGCCTTGACGCGAATGTCATTCACCTGCTTGGCGATTTCCTCCGGCGTGTTGCCGTTGGTGAAATACCAGTCCGATACGCGGGCCGCCATATCGCGAGCCGCACGCGACGAACCGCCCTGGAAGATTTCCGGCTGCGGATCAATCGGCTTCGGCTTGAGGGAGTAGTTGTTGAAGCGGTAGAAATCGCCGCGGAAGGTGAAATTGTCTTCCGTCCAGATGCCGCGCAGAGCCCGGATGAATTCTTCCGAACGGCGGTAGCGTTCGTCGTGATCGAGCCAAGGCTCGCCGATGGCGTGAAACTCGCCGCGGAACCAGCCGCTGACGATGTTAACGGCAACGCGACCGTTGGTGAGGTGATTGATCGTGGCAATCTGTTTGGCGGCAAGCGCGGGGTTCCACGGACCAGGCAGAATGGCGGCGATGACCTTGAGCGTCGTCGTCGATTCCAGCAGAGCGTGACTGAACGACACGGATTCATGTTGGAATTCGGCACCGTAGCCGGCGGTGAAGCGGATCTGGCTCAGCGCGTAATCGAAGCCGCTCGCTTCAGCGATCTGCGCGAGCTTGCGGTTGTAGTCAATTGTCCAGCTGGTGCGCTGCTCGATGTTCGAGATGACGAGGCCGCCGGACACATTCGGCACCCAATAGGCAAATTTCACGGGCTCGGCGTGGTGTTCAGTCATGGAAATCTCCTCTTTTCTGATGTCAGTTCGCGACCGCGTCGTGTGAAACGAGACGAAGGGCCGAGCGGTGATCGTCGGCGACAAGGTTTCTGGCTGGCAGTAGATCGATCAATTCGGCAACGGCACGCTCGACGCGCGCCTCAACCACGGGGTTCGAGAGCGTGTATCCGGTGAAATCCGCCTCGACGGCGTAGACCGTCGTTGGCACTGTAACGGCGCCAAAGAAGCCGAACAGCGGCCTGAACTGATGCTCCAGCATGAGGCCATGCAGTGCTGTACCGCCCGTTGCCGCAAGGATTACACGCTTGCCTTGAAGCGCACGGAAATCGACGAGATCGAAGAGATGCTTTAACGCGCCGGTGTAGGATGCGCGGTAGACAGGCGAACCGACGACAAGTACGTCGGCACCTTCCACAGCATCAATAATCCTGCGGCCGGCCTCATCCAGTTGATCTGCGCGAAGAGCCCTGAACAGGATCGGCGCCGCCACAGCCAGATCGACCGTGTCCACAGAGACGCTTGCCCGTCTCTCGATCGAGTTCAGGATGTCCGAGACAATGCTTGCCGTGCGTGACGGTTGTTTAACGCTGCCGCTTATTCCAAGTACGTTCATCGTTCGCCTCACTCCTGTTACCTCTAATTTCTATAGTTTTCATAGATAATCAAAGATGCAAATTCCAAAGTGAGGGCATTTTGAGGAAACCAATCTTGTGCAGTCGCCCTCTGACGCAAAGGACTAAGCAGGCAGTGCCAGTGAGCAGCGAAGCGTTTAGGCGCCACGTCGCTCGTTTGGCGTGACCGACATACAAAAACAGTCGCGTTCTCCCTCACCATAATTGAATATGAGGGTGTCGCTCATTTCACTGTATTAATGGTATGCCAGCCATCGAACCGCCCCGCATCGATTGATGAATGACTGACGAGCGATCTACGTCGATAAAATGCACACTTCGGTAGCGCCCAAGTCAGCGCATGTGCGAGGGATAGGTGTCATCGACTGCGTGCGGTCTTTCCGGCATGGCATTTTTTTGCGTGCCGCCGCCATGCCGCGCCTTACCATCAAACCGATTGGGCGACGAAACCAGCCGAAAACGTACCATTTACCGGATCTCTCTGCACAGAGAAGCCAAGCCTCGCATGTATGGCGTCGACTGCGATTTAGCGACAATCAGCATTCGAGGTCTTGTCGGAGGCATGCGACCGACTGAGAGCAAGAAATTCAATGGTCTTGGTCGCGGTTCCGATATAGTCGGTTATCGTAGATCTAAACTGCAGGGCGTTGCATGGACCAGATACTCGCCATACGAACATTCGTTCGCGTCGCCGAAGCCGGATCTTTTACCAAGGCTGCGGACACAATGAATCTCCCACGGTCGTCAGTTAGCAAGCTCGTGCAGGATCTTGAAGCACATCTCGGGACAAAACTCGTTGAGCGGACCACCCGGTCGGTGACAATGACCACGGAAGGTATTGCCTATCACCAGCGCGCCCTTCGCCTGCTTGCGGATCTGGACGACATGGACGGCACCGTCGCTGGCGCCCGCAGCGCGCCCAAAGGAAGGCTTCGGATTGATATTGGTTCTGTCCTGGCGAACCGGATACTCATCCCGTCCCTTTGGGACTTCCAGCGCCAGTATCCGCAGATAGACCTGCTTCTCGGCGTCAGTGATCGATCTGTCGACCTTATTGGCGAAGGGATCGATTGCGTCATTCGTGGCGGTTCACTTGGCGATTCATCCCTCAGGGCGAGGAAGCTATGCGAACTCGACTCCGTGCTCTGCGCAGCGCCAGTTTATCTCGCCGGAAAAGAAATGCCGATGCATCCAGACGACATTCAGGCGCATCGTGTCATCAGCTATTTTTCGGCGTCATCCGGTAAACGGTTCCCGCTGCGCTTCCAGCGCGGCAACGAGCAGACCGAGTATATGCCGATGTCAAGCGGCATTTCCCTCAACGAAAGCACGGCGCATTTGAATGCGTTACTAGCCGGGTTGGGTATCGGCCAAAGTTTCGGTTTCCTGGCAAGACCTAATATCGACAAGGGTTTGCTGATCGAACTGCTTCCTGACTGGAAGCCTGAAAACCATGTTCTGCACCTGGTCTATCCCGCTGACAGATTTTCAAACCCGCGGCTGCGGGCATTCTCGGACTGGGCGGCGAAAGTGTTTGAAGGCGTCGACGCAAGGCGCGGCGCGGCGATGGAGACTGTCCATACAGATGGATAATGTCTCCATACGAACTGGCTTCTCCCTGCAGGGCTGAGGAATTACGTTCTGCACATCGGACGGCGACGACAGGCCCAAGGCCGGCGCCACCTCCCGCATAGCTTTAGACCGTCAACAGGCCGCGAATTCGGACTGACCCTTTCGCGCGCCCAGCCTTAGGAGAATAAAATGACCAAGAGACTAGCAAATAAGATTGCAATCGTGACCGGTGCAACGAGCGGCATTGGCCTGTCGACCGCCAGGCTTTTCGCAGCCGAAGGAGCCCGGGTCTACATTACAGGTCGCCGCAAGGACGCTCTGGACGAGGCCGTCGCAGCGATCGGCCACGGCGCCGTCGGCATACAGGCGGACTCGGCAAAGAACGACGAACTTGACGACGTCTTCGCCCAGGTGAAGTCGCAACAGGGACGCCTTGATGTCCTGGTCGTCAACGCCGGCGGCGGCAGCATGCTTCCCCTCGGCGAAATCACCGAAGAGCAGGTTGACAACACGTTCGCTCGCAATGTGAAGGCGGTCATCTTCACTGTTCAAAAGGCTCTGCCACTGATGGGTCAGGGTTCGTCGATCGTTCTAACGGGTTCCACCGCCGGCACAGAAGGCACGGCCGCATTCTCGGTCTACTCAGCCTCCAAAGCGGCCGTCCGCAACCTCGCCCGCTCCTGGGCTCTCGATCTCAAGGGCACTGGCATCCGCGTCAACGTCGTCTCCCCCGGAGCAACGCGCACGCCCGGACTCGTGGAGCTTGCTGGTGATGACAAGGAGCAGCAGCAGGGTCTGATCGACTACCTAGCTTCCCGTATTCCGCTCGGTCGCGTCGGTGAGCCCGACGAAATCGCCAAGGCGACCCTCTTCCTCGCCTCCGACGATGCGAGCTTCGTCAACGGCGCCGAACTGTTTGCCGATGGTGGCCAAGCCCAGGTCTAAATCCTTGGACGGGAGCGGGCCGCGCCCGCTCTTTTTTCTCCTGGGGCACCAGCGTTCACAGACCCATCAGAATGCACCAATCTGTTTCGATGAAATCGCTCTGGTTCAAACGGCCTCCAAAAAGCAGCGTAGAATCGCTGACTGGTCAGGACTTCAATGAATGAGATACGTTGGCTTCGTTTATCGCGGAAGACGATGATAAACTTATTCTGATGATTGAGAGAAAATATGGAAATTGAATCCAATATCGACATCGTATCCAATGAGTTGGAATCCTTTACCATTACTCGGGTTGAGGCCAAGAACCCAAAGTGCATTGCTTTGTTCGCAGTCGGTCGTGGCGGTAATCCGTCACGCCACCGTCATTTGCTGCAGACCTTGGCTAACGGGAATTGCACGGTCATCGCACCACACTTCGAAATGCTGACCTCAATCGCCCCGACCAAGGCCGAGTTGGACATGCGCATCCGCAGGCTCGAAGCATCTATAGACGATTGCACCTCCAGCAATCTCCCCATCGTGGGTATCGGGCATTCCATTGGAGCTACGGCCATGCTCGCCCTTCAAGGTGCCGAGGGCGAAACCCTTGATGGGCAGCAACTGATTAGAGGCTCGACGCCACGCCTCGAGCGACTGGCAGTCTTCGCTCCGCCAACGGACTTGTTCCGCCGTCCAGGTGCGCTTGACCGTATCAAGATGCCGATGAAAATCTGGGTGGGAGCCAAGGACACAATCACGCCCCCGGCTCAGTCTCGTTTTCTCATGGATGCACTAGCCGCCCAGGCATCTGTGGCGCTCCAAGTTGATCCCGATGCCGGCCATTTCACATACATGGACGAATTGCCACCAAATGTCCCGGAACCTCATCCAGATCGACACACTTTTCTCGCTGGCTTGGCCGATGAAGTAACCGCGTTCTTAGTCGCATAGCGGCTAATGCGGTTAGCAGATAACCGTCATGCCGAGACCGTGGGACAAGTATTGCTTTTAAAACACCCGGTAGGTCCGCGTGCTGTCAGCTATTTGTCCACGCGCCCTGGCAGACAGCCTTGAACAGGTCGTTGACGCGTCAATCGACGCCAACGTCTTTCCACTTGGTCTACTGGTCGAGGTAAGTGGCTCGCTGCGTTGCCTCAATGCTCGCTGATAGTGTGGCGAGTTGCGAGGGCCGGCCACCAGTCGCGCTCAGATCCGCATGGGCAAAATGATCGAACAGGCCGTGATTGAATAAACTGTTAGCTCTCACGGAGCCGAGAGCTCGATCCACTGATGTGGAATACCGGGCACATCAGTTTCAGCTTTAAGGCCAGCTCGGCCACCCTGGCACAGAGAAAGGAGAAAAAGCCAATCCCTCAACCAAACCTTGATCAGAAAATCGTACTCGGAGGTTGCGCACTTCTCCTTGGAAATCGGCTCGGTTCCTCGTTGAAACCGATGTCCAGGGGTCAGGCACGGTCGTAAGTGAAGGACGTCAGCAATGTCGTCACGAAGTTGCTCGCCCTTTCCTTTACAAGCACTTCAGTCCACTCGTCGGTTCCTCGAAGTCGAAGATCGGAGTGGATGCTGTCGACCGCAGCTTCTTCAATACGTTTTATATGGGCCTTGAAATTCGCTTCTCCACCGTCATGGTACATGTCGCGAATGACCATGCGCAGGATTTCCTGGATAGCGATTTGCCACGACGTGTTGATTGCCTGGAGCTCGTTATTATCCGGTGCCATGGGGCTGCTTTCGTTAGAGTGTCACCAGCATGACGCCGTCATGTTGTGGGGTCGGCGTGCAAGGGCAAGGTTAGGCTTGTCTTGCCTTGCGGTTAGCGTAGCGCCGGTCGCGTTCAGCCTTTCGCATCGTCTCATCTTCAATGACTCGGGCTATACGTGCCTTTTCGGCACTCTCCCGCGCTTCGATTTCTGCGACTGCGACCGCCTCAATCGCTGCCTGGCGCTCCAAAGCGTCGGTCTCGATACGCTGCTGTTCCTCAAGCTTCGTGCGCTCGCGTTGAAGACGTCGCTCTTCTCGAGCTGTGGCAATGGCTGCTCGTTCTGCCTGTCTTGCCAGCCTGGAAGGTTCTAAAGCGGTCTTTGCCGCGCGGTACGCATTGAGCAGAGCAGCTTTGGCTTCGGTAGATGCGGCGCGACGGTCGGCGACGTCATTGTTTCGGGCGTTCTTCATGGATATCCTGATAATGAGTGGAAGAGAGATCATCGCGTTTTGGCGCGTTTTATGACCGGACTGATGGAGCAGTGGCCTGCCTTCTTGGCGAGACGTGCCGCTGGCAGCCATTCGGTCTACGGGGCGTGAGCGCCGTATTCCGACACTACCGCAAGGTTGCTTTTGACAGAAAATAACATCTGGATGCCGGTGAGGCAGATCGTCGTCTGCAAGGCGGATCCACTTTGTTTTTCTGCTCTTGCAATCTCAATTGGTTCGGCTTGAAACCGAAACGAAAAAGGCCAGGCAAAACGCCTGACCTTAATGAAGCAGCTTCCGACAGTGCCAGTACATCCGTGGTCAAAGGGAAGCAAATCTTGATTTATGCGGCCTGCAGATTGGTAGCAGACATCTTGCCCGACTTGTTGTCGCGCTCGAGTTCGAAGCCGATCTTCTGGCCTTCAACCAGCTCGCGCATTCCGGCGCGCTCGACAGCGGAGATATGAACGAACGCATCAGCGCCGCCATTGTCGGGCTGGATGAAGCCGAAGCCTTTGGTGGAATTAAACCATTTTACTGTGCCAGTGGTCATGTTGAACCCTTTCAAAGCATAGAGTGTAGGACCGCGAAGCTGATGCTGCGCAGCGAGGAAACCGACTATTTTTGAAATGGAAGTTCGCTTAAAGCGCGGTGCCAATCGCGCGGTAGACAAAGCTCGGCAAGCAAAAGATCGATGATTTATGTATAACGGACAGAAGTCGTCGCGTCAACGATTAGTTTTCAAATAATGCAAACTCACCTTTAAATTGTGCGGCGCGTCGCGACGCAGGGTGCCAACTCCTGCCCGCGTGGTGCCGGTTTTTCTATGCGTGGCAACGGTCTGTTGGTATCTCTGAACCCCAGGTTTTCTCCAGGGTCCGTGCAGCCGACAAGGGCATTAGCCTTATGTGAGAGACCGGACGGGCGTTTCCATACCAATAAAAAATGCCGGCCGCGGCGGCGGCCGGCTCATTTTGGCGATATCTGCCTCACATTGCTCAATTCAAGGGGAAACGCTCAGGTCGGAAGGTTGCGAGCATGGGATGTTCGGTGCCTGTCGCAACCTCGAACGCGAGCAGCTCGCCCACGATGAGGCCGAGTGTAGCGCCGCTGTGGCTGAAGGCCACGTAGTAACCGGAAATACTCTTGATGGCTCCAATCACCGGCTCGCCATCGCCGGGGATCGGTTTGCCACCAACGCCGATGGAAGCCACCTCGAGTTTCGGATTGCCTTCCATCACCCGCGCAGCCTCAACCAAAAGCTCTGAAACCACGCTGTCGTAGATATCATAGCTGCCGTCTGCGCGCACTGTCACACCCTCGTCGGCCGCCCAGTCGGCATCCAGGGAGAATGTGCTGTCCGGCGCCGGGCGAACGGCGACGCGCGGTGTATTGAGAACAGCGCGCAGGGGATGGGCGAGCGGCCTCGTCTGCACGAGAAGGGCGATCGGTGTCCCGTCGGCAATGGTCTGTCCGCTTTCCGCAGCCATCTTCGGGACGGCAGGACCGGTGGCAAGCACGACGGCATCCGCCCGATGGAGAACAGCATTTGCAGTTTGCGCGCCAATGACACGACCACCCTCGATCACCACCCGTGCAGCACCCTGGTCCGTTACCAGAACGCCACCGAGTGCGAAAAACTCCTCAAGCAGCACACCAATCAGCGTCGGCAAATCGACCCAGCCTTCGCCGGGATTGAAGATTGCACCCTGTGGAGTGATTGCGACGGCGTCGACACCGGGCACGACGCGGGCGACTTCGGCTGCTGAAAGGCGCTGCGCATCATAGGCAAGCGAAACTTCGTGGCGATAGGCCGCGTCGATCTCGTTGCGCTCGTCATCCGCGTCCCAGGTCAACCCGCCATCAAAGCGAAGCCATTCTGCGCCGGGATTCTGCGCCGCGAGTGTGCGATACCGGTCGATGCCGGCCATACGCAGCCGATGATAGGGCTCAGAGCGCATGCGTGCCGAGTTCAGCCAGGACAGCGAGCGGCCGGAGGCACCATTGGCCGGCGGGCCGTCATTGAGGATCGTCACCTTAATGCCGCGCCGCGCAAGCTGTACGCCAGTGGAAACGCCGAAGATACCGGCGCCGATGATGACGGCCGAAGAGATGGTGTTGTCGGTCATGGAATTGGCTTTCAATCAATTGTCATACGGATGGGGATAAGGCATCGGGGACCTCCCAGCGACCGCTGGCTGCGGAGCGGAACAGCGCGTCAATCGCCGTCATATTCGCGATTGCGTCGCCAAGCCCCGTCTCGAGTGGCCCGCCGGAGAGAACAGCCTCGGCGAATGCATCGGCCTGTTCGCGATACTGGTCGACAGGCCCGATCGCGATCTCCTCGCGGCCGCCGCCGGCAAGATCGCGACCATCATCAAAGACAAGGATGGTCGGCTCATCAGCTGGTGCATTGAAGGGAATGGGGATTTCCAGACGCCCGCGCGTTCCAAGCACCGTGACCTTCTGCGTGAGGGAGAGTTGTGTGGAACAGGTGAAGGCAAGCTGCCTTCCCTCTGGAAACGCCAGCAGCCCGCTCGTCAGCCGGTCCGTGCCGAAGACGGGATCCCGCTCCATGAGGGCGATCGCCCTTACCGGTTCCGCGTCGAACAGGAGCCGCGCCGTGTTGATGGCGTAACAACCAACGTCGAACAGACCGCCGCCGCCAATATCAGCCTGGTTGCGTACATTCCCGGGGTCGTCGAGATAATAGGAAAAGATCGTCTGGATGGCCCTCACCTCGCCGAGGCGCCCCTCGACAATCAACGCGCGCGCCTTTTTCCATTGCGGATGGTGGCGCACCATGAAGGCTTCCGCGACCGGCAGGCCCGCCGCCTTTTGTGCCGCTGCCAGTTCCCTCGCCTGCTCGGCATCAAGCGCGATCGGTTTCTCGCAGAGTACGGGTTTGCCCTGCACCAGTGCCTTTATCGTCAGTGGCACGTGCAGATGATTGGGCAAAGGGTTGTAGATTGCGTCTATTTCCGGATCGGCAAGCAGTTCCTCGTAGCTGCCATAGGACTTGGCGATGCCGAAGCGGGCCGCCATCTCCTTCGCCTTCGCGGCATCGCGCGAGGCGATTGCCGCAACGCGCCCCAGGCGGCTGGACTGGATGGCGGGAATGACCGCCTTGGCAGCAATGCCTGCGCAACCGAGCACACCCCATCGTATCGTTTGTGTCATTGGTTTCTCCTCCCGGCGCTCAGAGCACTTCCGCAAGGAAGCGCTGGAGACGCGGGCTTTGCGGGTTGTCGAATATTGCCTCTGGCGTGCCAGCTTCAACGACGCGCCCCTCGTCCATGAAGACGACCTGATCGGCGACCCGGCGAGCAAATCCCATTTCGTGCGTGACGACGACCATGGTCATGCCACGCGTGCCGAGCTCGGCCATGAGGTTGAGCACGCCCTTGACCAATTCCGGATCGAGCGCACTCGTCACCTCGTCGAAGAGGATAACCTCCGGTTCCATGGCAAGCGCACGGGCAATGGCAACGCGCTGCTGCTGTCCGCCGGAAAGACCGCCCGGACGGTGGTGCTGGCGGCTCGCAAGGCCGACATCGGCAAGCCTTGCCTTGGCGATGCGCTCGGCCTCGGCTGCGGGCAGGCCCTTGATCTTCGTAAGCGACAGCATGACGTTTTCCAGCGCCGTGTGGTCGGGAAAGAGGTTAAAATGCTGGAATACCATGCCGACCCGGCGGCGCAGCGTTTCCGGCTTCATTGCGAGAATGCTTTCGCCATCGATAAGAATATCGCCGCTCTTCGGCTCGACCAGACGGTTGAGCCCACGCAGCAAAGTCGATTTTCCGGATCCGGACGGGCCGATGATGCAGGTGACGCTGCCTGGCTTGACTAAAAGATCGACACCCCTCAGCACATCAAGATCGCCATAGGCCATACCGAGACGGCGCACATCAAGGCTGCCGCCCTTGAACGAGACGCCAGTCGCGCGAGCTGCACTGTCGAGTTCACTGACCTCCTCCAGTCCGCTGGTGATGACGGAGGGGCGCTGCTTGCCAACCCGCAGACGATTGTCGATCGCATTGACGACATGGGTAAGCGGCACGGTAACGACGAGATAAAATACGCCTGCCAGCAGGAGCGGTGACAGATTGCCGGTCACCACCGCCTGGTCCTGTCCCACGCGAAAGATCTCACGCTCTGAGGCCAGAAGCCCGAGGAAATAGACCAGGCTCGAATCCTTGACGTTGCCGATGAACTGGTTGACGAGGGCCGGCAGAACGCGGCGCACGCCTTGCGGCACGACGATAAGGCGCATGCCCTGGCCATAGCTCATCGACAATGCCCGGCAGGCCTCCATCTGCCCACGGTCGACGCTCTGGATACCAGAGCGGAAAATCTCGCCGATATAGGCACCGGCGATCAGGCTGAGTGCCAGAATGCCGAGCGGATAAGGCGATGGACCGAAGAGCTCGCGGCCAATGCGGGCAAAACCCTGGCCAATGAGGAGAATTGTGACGATGGCCGGCAGGCCACGGAAAATATCGGTATAAAGACGAGCGGGAATGCGCAGCCAGGGCGAGCGGGAAATGCCCATGATCGCGAGCATCATGCCGATGGCGACGCCAAGCACAGTCGAGGTCGCAGCCAGGATCAGCGTATTCTTGAGACCAACGGTGATCATGGTCGGCAGCACTTCGGCCATGGCATTCCAGTCGAGGAAGCTACGGCGCAGGTTTTCAAGCCAGTTCATCAGGATATCCCTTGAAAGAAAGGCCGGTCCGACCGGTAAGGGCCGGACCGGAAGGTGGCATCACTGCTTGGGAAGATATGCCTGCGGCATCGGCGTGCCGGGGAACCATTTTTCGTGCAGCTTTTTCCAGGTGCCGTCCTGCATGGCCTCTTTCAGGCCCTTGTTAAGCGCCTCGCGCAATGCATCGTTACCCTTTCGGATGACGAAGCCGGCGGGCGCGTCGAAGCTCGGAATATTGACTGCGACTTTTAGCGCCGGATAACGGGCGGAATAGTCCTTTGCAGCCTCGAAATCGAGGAAATGTGCATCGACCGTCCCGTTGTTGAGTGCGGAAACGGCTGAATTGTTGTCCGGGAACTTCACGAGATCGGTGCCGGCAAAATTCTTCTCGGCATAGATTTCCTGAAGTGTACCCTGCACCACACCGAGACGCTTGCCTTTGAGACCCGCTGCATCGGTGATGCCTGGCTCCGAAGTGAGGACGCTCAAGAAACCTGCAAGATAACCATCAGAGAAATCAATGGTCTCCTTGCGCTTGGCAGTCGTGCCGATCGCAGCGGCCGCAACATCGAAGCGGCCGTTGGCGACAGAGGGCATCAGGGCCGAGAATTCCTGGCCGGTGAACACCACCTGTTCCTTCTTGAACCCAAGACGTTCGGCTACGTTGAGGAACAACTCTATGTCGAAACCGGTAAAGTTGCCGTCGGCGGTGGTGAAGGCATAAGGCTTGGCATCGCCCATCGTGCCGACACTGATGGTGGCGGGATCGATGAGGCCAAGCGGATTGTCGGCAAGTGCGGGCGTCGCCGCGCCTGCAAGGACACCGAGTGTGATCGCGGCCGTGGTCGCGCGAATTTTTGCGAAGGCGGATGTTAAAGCTTGGGTAAATTGCATTGGTTTCTCCTCTGGTGTCGTTGTCTGCGATAAATTCAAGGCGCACGGGTCCCACCCGGTCGGCGGCATGACGTCACCTACCCGGCCCACGCAGTTCGCATGTCGGAAGTCTTTTTATATTTGAGACCGGTCTCAACTAGAAAGAGACCGGTCTCTTTGGATATTGGCAATTGTTATCTTCGCATTTGCCAGTCGTCAAGTTCTCTTGTAAGGCTACCGCTTATGGACAAGATCCCACCTAAAACTCCTTCCGTGACAGTCGCTGACGTCGCACGCCAAGCCGGCGTTTCAAAGGCAACGGCTGCACGCGTACTGGGTGACTACGGAACCGTCAGCGACCGGGTGAGAGAGGCGGTCCTGGCAGCGGCTCAGTCCCTCGATTATCGCCCCAATGAGCTTGCTCGCAGCATGACGACAGGTCGTTCAGGCACCATCGGCGTCGTGGTGGGAGATATTGAAAACCCCTTTTTTAGCCTTGCCGTGCGAGGCATCACGGATATTGCCCGGCAGGCAGGCTTCACCGTCATCCTCATTAACTCGGGTGAAGACGTCGTTGCGGAAAGAGCGGCCATCCGCACTCTGCTTGCCAAGCGTGTCGACGGTCTCATCGTCTCGCCGGCCAAGGAAAACGATGTCGAGCATCTGCATGAGGTTATTCGCTCGGGGCTTCCGCTCGCGTTGCTCGATCGTGGAAGCGACACGCTCGATGTCGACACCGTTATTGCCGACGACCGGCATGCAGCCGAGAATATTACACGCCGGCTGATTGCGCTCGGCCACCGCCGCATCGCCTATTTAACCGCCTGCGACACGCCGGATCATCGGTTCCGCAGTGCAGACGACATCAGTACCGGTTCGGTCAGGCGACGCATCGAAGGGTATCTTGGTGCGTGCAGTGAGGCCGGTCTGACCAACATGGAAAGCTGGGTACAGGTCGGTGCCGTCACTCAGCAAGAGACGCATCGCATCGTTACCGAAATGCTCCAGTCGGCGCAGCGTCCGACGGCAATCATTGCATCGGACAGTATAATCGGCCTGGAGGTGTTCAAGGTTCACCGTCAACTGGGGCTTAGCATCCCGGACGACCTGTCGCTGGTATCGTTCCATGATGCGGATTGGACGTCTGTAACAACGCCTCCCGTGACCGTCGTGCGCCAACCCGTCTACGATCTTGGTGCGACGGCGGCCAGGTTGCTGGTCGACCGGCTAAATGGCAAAGGTCAGACGGTCCGCAAGGTCGTTCTGAAAACCGAAATCGTTGAACGTGCCTCCATGCGGGAAGCACTTTGACTCGGTAGACGGTGTTGAAAAGCTGCTTTGATCCCTCCGTCGTTTTGTGACGGCCCTTCGCCGATCGATCCGCTGTCACTATTATCGCCAACGTAAAAACGACGCTGGTCCTCGGTCAGACAAAAACCGGTAGATCGGCTCGCAGCCGGCCCTTTTAGTATGGCCGAGTGGTTGCCTCTTGAAATCGAATGTCGTTCGATTCGCCATGGGGTAGATTTTTTGCAGTGAAAATTTCGTTTCGACCGACGCTGATGACCTTGATTGCCGAGCAAAAATGCAGTTGCCGCCGCAGGGGCAGGATGTCCGAAACATTCTATAAGTATCTGATTATAATTTATAAAATGGGCGCGTCTATTCCCCTGTCAACCACGGACGTCAATATCCGGTTAACCGTAAATAACTGGACGGCGAAACAGAATCATGTTGTACCTTTGGCGGACGATGGTCGGCAAACCGGCGAATGCCCGCCAAGAGGAAAATATGGCGATAGCAAAACACGCAGAAATGACGAGCGGTCAGAAGGAAGACGCGGGCGCCAAGATCATGCGCCATGCGGGTCTTCTGTCTCAGCAGTTGCAGGACCTTCGCACCCGCATGTATCCTCCGAAGTCGGAGAAAAGCCTGCGACCGTTCCTCACCAACGAAGTCTCCAAGCTGACCTCAATACCCGATTCTACGCTGAAACTCATGTCGAGCGAAGGCCGTGGACCGATCCCTGGCCGGCTCGAAAATAACCATCGGGTCTATACGCTTGCTCAGATCAATGAATTGCGCGAGCTCTTTGCCGCCCAGAAGCCTTCTGAAGCGCTGAGATTTTCTCCTCGCCGACGCGAGGGCGAGCATCTCCAGGTCGTTGCGATCGCCAACTTCAAGGGCGGCAGTGCCAAGACCACGACCTGCGTCCATCTTGCGCATTATCTCGCGCTGCAGGGCTACCGCGTGCTTGCTCTTGATCTCGATCCGCAGGCATCACTTTCTGCACTGTTCGGCGCGCAACCTGAGTTTGACGTTGGTGCCAACGAAACGATATACGCTGCTCTTCGCTACGACGACGCCGAGCGCCGGCCAATCCGCGATATCATCCGCAAGACCTATTTCGACGGGATCGATCTGATACCCGGCAACCTCGAAGTGATGGAATATGAGCATGAAACGCCGCGGGTTCTGGCGCAGAAATCGGGCTCGGGAGCGATCTTCTTTGAACGGTTGAAGCTTGCTCTTGCCGAGGTTGATCAGGACTATGACGTCGTCATTCTCGATACTCCGCCGTCTCTCGGGTTTCTGACGCTGAGTGCGATTTATGCTGCGACCAGCATGATTATCACGGTACACCCGGCGATGCTCGATGTCGCATCCATGAGCCAGTTTCTCCTGATGATGGGGGACCTGATAAGCGTGCTCAATGAGAGCGGAGCGCAGCTTGATCAGGATTTCATCCGCTATCTCATTACCCGCCATGATCCCAACGACGCACCACAGTCTCAGGTCGTTGCGTTGATGCGCCATCTCTTCGGAACGGATGTGCTTCTTCCGACGCTGATTGAAAGCACTGCTGTCGAGGCAGCAGGACTTGCAAAGCGCTCGATTTACGAACTCGAAATGGGCCAGATCGGCCGTGACACGCATAAACGCGCACGCGAGGCGGTTGATGCCGTCAACGAAGCGGTCGTGAAACTCATCAACACCAGCTGGGGACGCACATGACCAACAAGTCATCGCGTAAATCCATCGTTGCAAATTTTGGCCTGCTGTCGGCGGAACTTGAAAACCGGCTGGCGACCGACGCTCCTGCCTCCCCGCAACAACCTGCACCAACTGCACGTGTCGGTGCCGGCGTGATCGGTGCGGCGCACAGGGCGATCGACGACATCAAATCGGAACGCGACCGCCTCAAGGCGCTTGTTGAATCGGGTGGTGGTGCGATCAGAGAGCTCGACCCGTCAAAGGTCGATCCCTCTCCCTTTCCCGATCGTCTTCCTGATGACGATGCATCGGATTTCGAGTCTTTCAGGAACTCGATAAAGTCCGAGGGTCAGAAGGTCCCGATCCAGGTCCGGAAGTCACCAGCATCGCCCGATCGCTATCAGGTTATCTACGGCCATCGCCGGCTCCAGGCAGCACGCGATCTTGGAATTCCGGTCAAGGCGATCGAAGTCGAGATTTCCGACGTCGAGCTTGTCATTGCGCAGGGTATTGAAAATGCCGATCGCCAGGATCTGACCTGGATCGAGCGCACCCTGTTTGCCCGCCGTATGGATGATGCCGATGTGAAGCCTCGTGATATCAAGGCGGCATTGTCTATCGACGATCCCGAGCTTGCACGAATGCGAGCGGTTTATCGCGCCCTTCCGCTCGATATCGTCGAGACAATTGGTCGGGCAGCCAAGGTCGGTCGTCCAAGGTGGGTGGAGTTTGCAAAGGCTTTCTCCGAACAGCCTGACCTGCATGATGAAGTGCGCAGGGTGCTTTCGGCCGCTACGCAAAGACGGCTTGGATCCGATCAAAAGTTTCTGGCCGCCTTTAACGCCCTGAAACCTGCCGCACCGTCGAAGGCCGGCAAGATGATTGAAGGCGCCGCAGGCGAACCACTTGGCAGCTTTTCTCGCACGAACAAGGATATCCGTATTTCGGCGGATACACCGGCCGGAGCAGAATTCCTGCGTTTCATCGAAGCGCAGCTGCCGTCACTGGCTGAGCGGTTCACGCGTGAAAGATCAAAGATTTGAACTGAGGCTGAGAAACAGACTCCGGAACCATTTTAAGTAAGGAAAACGCGCAAAAGAAAAAGGCCCCCGAAACGTTGCCGTCATGGAAGCCCTTCTCGTCGTGTGAGAGCTAGAGAATCGCATTTCCATGAATCCTAGTCAAGAGTCTTTGGCACCGTTTTGGTGAGCGTGAATCTTTTGCCTTTTTGAAGAGGCGAGGGACATGGAAGGTGGACAAGTGACGACGCCGTTTGGGCGGCGGTCGGTAACGCTTGCGCTTGTGAAGCAGCAGATTGCCACGACCAGGATCAAGGAAGGCAAGTCGGCAGACAAATGGAAAGTCTTCCGCGACGCATCGGAGGCGCGAGAGGTGCTTGGTCTGCAGGATCGCAGCCTTGCAGTGCTCGATGCGCTTCTGAGTTTCTATCCTGAAAATGAGCTGCGCCAGGACGCACAGCTTATCGTTTTCCCGTCGAACATCCAGCTGTCAATTCGTGCGCATGGCATTGCGGGCGCTACCCTGCGGCGTCATCTTGCCCTGCTTGTCGATGCAGGGCTGATCATCCGCAAGGATAGTGCAAACGGCAAACGCTACGCCCGAAAGGATGGTGAAGGCTCGATCGAGCACGCCTTCGGTTTTGACATATCGCCGCTTCTGATGCGCGCCGAGGAACTGGCATGCCTTGCCCAGCAGGTGGCTGCCGATCGGATTGCGTTCCGCAGGGCAAAGGAGAACCTAACGATCTGCCGGCGGGATATCCGCAAGCTGATTACGGCGGCCGTCGAAGAGGGAGCTGCAGGCGACTGGGACGAGCTGGAAGAACAATATCTGGCCGCTGTCAGGCGAATTCCTCGAAACCCGACGCTCGAGGAATTGAGAGATTTGGGCATCGAGATGGATAATTTGCGGCGGAACATCATCAACCAGTTGAATTCCGATGATTTTTCTTCAGAAATGACCACCAATGATGCTCAAAATGAGCGTCACATACAGAATTCAAATACCAACCTCCTTAATGAACTTGAACCTCGCTCTGAAAAAGAGCAGGAGGCGACGCCGAGCCAGAATAAGCAGGCCGAACATGTGCCGATTAAGGCTTTCCCGATTGGTCTCGTCTTGCGCGCCTGCCCCGAGATTTTAAACTACGGTCCTGAAGGCCAGATCAGAAACTGGCGAGAACTCATGACGGCCGCCGTGGTGGTCAGATCGATGCTCGGGGTGAGCCCGTCCGCATATCAGGAGGCCTGTGAGGTGATGGGTCCGGAGAACGCGGCAGTGACGATCGCCTGCATTCTCGAGCGGGGCGGCCACATCAATTCGGCCGGCGGGTATCTCAGAGACCTAACCAATCGGGCCAAGCGAGGTGAGTTTTCGCTGGGGCCGGTGCTGATGGCGCTATTGCGGGCGGCCGGTCATTCGGTGAAGGCAACGGGGTGACGTTGACGTAATGGCTGAGGGTTCCCGTTGCGCCGGTGTTTCCATCTGGAGACTGGAGCATTTGAGGAATCCACATCCAGGTTTGGGGGCTTTCCCTTCATTTTCCGGCCTTCCATATCAGTTCCTTCCGCCTCAATGTTTGCGATCCAATGACAGCTAAACTCTTGTTGGATTGCAGCCAGGTTAAAAGGCCGAGAGAGACTGACATCAGCTACCGGACGTTGTTCACGGAGCTGATGCGGCGGACGTTGTTGCCTAATTTGCGGCGGACTTCCGTTTGGAAGGGTAGTTCGTGACTGTGACGGTCAAATAAAGCGACTGTTGGTATTTCGATCTCCCTATTCCCGTGGACAAGGATGAGCGAAGCTATTCCGGGTCACACTACGATAAGCAGATCACAGTGCGGTATGATCATACGGCACCCTGATGACGATTGTGGTTATCTGGACTAGGGATTGATCACTTTCACCCCGGCAGCCTCGAAAGTGCTTGTATAAGTCATGTCGAGGCAAAAAGTTCTTTCATGGCACTTCCTCCCAAGGTGCCATGTTGAATATCTAACCCGTTAATGCCATCGCGCACTTGGACGGGCCGTGAGCGGCTTCGGTATCCTCCTCAGAACACGAAGCTGCCGTGTCCTGCTAACTCGGCAGATACTCTGCGCTCCAACTCTCGCTGATCGTGCCGGATGAAATCAACCGATCGATCTCGTTATCGGTGTAGTTCAGGTCGCGGAGAACGGCGCGTGTGGAGGCGCCGTACTTCTCCGCTGGCGTTATAGCCGTCACCTTGCCGACTGCCGGACGGATGGCGAAGGGGTCGAGCTGAGTGACGGTGTGCCCGCTCGGATGGTCTGGAAAAACCGAGAATGAATAACTGCCCCGGTCGATCCCCGGCGTGCCGTCGGCAATGCGGGCGCTGCGGCTGCGGATCTCCTCGATGTTCTCGCAGAGAGATACGCCGATATCGGCTTTCTGCAGGCGCTGTTGCCAGGTTTCAGCAGGTGCCGTCATGAAGGCTTTCGCCAGATAGGCCTCGCGATCGGATGCGGCCGTCTCGACAATTGCCTCAAGCCCCTCCGCCCTGCCGAAGCGTGGCAAATCAACTTCCGAAGCACAGAGGAGAATATGATCCCCCGACGCCGTTTCGTAGAGCTGCGACAGGGCGTTATATCCCTTGGTCTCGCGACCGGAAGGCTCATCGAAGGGACCTCGGTTGGCATAGTCATAGCAGAAGGGTATCTGGGCGAGACCGGTAAGCGCTGACAGCGAGGTCCGCGGACGGCCGATGACCCCGGTTCTGGATTTCTGATACAAAGCCGCTGCAATGCCGAGCGCAGCGCCGAAACCGCACATTACGTCAATGGTACCGACATGGGCGTGTTCCTCCGGCGTGTCCATGGAGCCGCCGAAACGTAACATGATGCCGGTTGCCGACTGCACGAGGTCGTCATAGCCGAGATAGTCGGTACGCGGACCGGTGCGAACGCCGCCGAAGCAATCGAGCTGGCAGAAGATCGCTTGGGGGTTGAGCGCTTTCAGGCTTTCGGCATCGAGCCCCATCGCCTTGACCTGACGGTCGGTGGCGTTCCAGACAACGACATCGACTGAGCGCACCAGTTCTTCGAACACGATGCGGCCATCGGGCGAACCAATGTTCAGCAGCACGGACTGTTTGCCGCGCATGTGGGACATGCCGAAGATCACGGTGTTCCAGCAGTCATAGAGCGGCTTGGCCGGATCGATCTTGATGACCTCCGCACCGAAACGGGCAAGATAGGCGACCGAATGCGGACCGGCGATCACATTGCACAGATCGAGAACCTTGACGCCGTCCAGCCAGCCGCCGGGGGCCCCATTCGCTACAACCGGCAAGGAAAGGCGCTCCATGCCGGCGAGCAGTGCTAGCGCCTCCTTCGCCGTTCCCCAACGTCTCGGGCTTGGCGTTAACATAGATTCGGCGCTCTCCTGCAGCCAGGCCATAGGCCCCGGCTGGGTCATGCGGCCGAGGATCGGATCGTCCACTTCGATCATGAGGCCGGCAGCCTTGGCATGATCGTCGGCGATCCATTCCTTCAGCGAGCGTTGCGGCGCGCCCGGAAACAGCCCTTCTCCGAAGACACGTTCCCATTCGGAAGCCGTTTTGGTCAGGAAAACATCCTTCATACGAGCCGCGATTTTGTCAACCCAGAATTTCGGGAGCGGATAGACACCGAGCGAAACGTCCGAAGACCACTGCGAAACTGGAAGATAGGTGTCTTCCTCCTCGCGCAGTCCTTCAGCAACGAGCTCGTCGAAAATGCCAAGCGCTTGCAGGCAGCGTTTGGCATGGTTCTTGTGGCTGGGGCAGACCACGAGAACATCCGCCCGGCGGCGCACCTATAGCTGCGATAGAAGGGATCGAGAAACTCCTGGAGGTCGTCAAAAGACATGTCCATTTGCAGGTCCTCGCCGCGCCGACGCTCGATTTCCCGCTCGCGCTGGGTTTTATAACGCAACGGATAGTCGTCAATCAGAATGGAATTGTAGGACAGGCCCTCCATGACGGCGCTTGCCAGCGGCACCTCAATATGATCGCCGTGGCCGGTGCGCTCACGCGCCTGAAGCGCCAACACCGTCGCGGAGGCCGCAAGCATCGTACCATATGCGGAAGAGAGTGGGAGCGGCGAGAAAGACGGGTTGATACCCATAAGAACGCGGTTTAAGCCCATATCCGTAAAGACGCCCGACGAGGCTGCGATCACTGTCTCGAAGGCTCGCCAGTCCCGGCGGAGTTCATCGTCGGAGGCGAAACCTGGGATAGACAGGGTGATCAGCTCAGGCCGCGATTTACGCAAAGTCGAAAAATCGATCCCGAGCCGGGCAAGCACACCGGGGCGGAAGTTCTCGATCACAATATCAGCCTCGGCCACCAGCGCTTTCGCCTCAAGCAAACCCTTCTCCGTTTTGAGGTCGAGTGCGACGATCAGCTTGTTGCGGTTGAGGATGGCGTTGGCGGGATTGTCCCAGAGCGGCCCGCTGGGGGGATCGATATGCACGACGGTCGCGCCGAGATCGCCAAGGATCATGGCCACGGCCGGGCCAGCAATATACTGCCCAAAATCAACGACTCGAACGCCGGAAAGCGGAAGCGTTGAACGTGCTATTGATGTCATCCTGTAACCTCCCCCAATAGTTTTCTATGCGTGTGCGTCAGCAACAATCCAGCCGGCTGCCTTTTCGGCGATCATCAGCGTCGGCGCATTGGTGTTACCACTGGTGATCTTCGGCATGATGCCCGCATCGACGACCCGCAGTCCCGCGATTCCGCGAACCTTGAGGCGACTATCGACAACCGCCATAGGATCGTCATCCCCGCCCATCTTTGTCGTACCAACCGGATGGAAGATGGTATTGGCAATATCGCCCGCAAGCCGCGCCAGCTCCTCATCGCTTTGGAACTGCGGGCCCGGTTTCCACTCCTCCGGCCTATATTTCGCCAATGCTGGCTGCGACACGATTTTACGCACTTGCCGCAGACTTTCGGCAGCAATCCTGCGGTCTTCGTCCGTGCTGAGATAGTTCGGCGCAATCGCCGGCGCGTCCGACGCCTTATTGGAGCGAATTCGAACGCTGCCCACGCTCGATGGATTGAGGTTGCAAACGCTGGCAGTGAAAGCGGGGACAGTGTGCAACGGTTCGCCGAAGGCGTCGAGGCTGAGCGGCTGGACGTGATACTCCAGATTGGCGTGGGCCTGGCGTTCGTCCGAACGGGTGAAGGCGCCCAGCTGCGAGGGCGACATGCTCATCGGACCACTGCGTTTCAACGCATATTCGAGCCCTATCATCGCTTTACCAAAGACGCTGTTGGCGAGCGTATTCAGCGTTTTCGTATTACCGACCTTGAAGACGGCACGGATCTGCAGATGGTCCTGAAGATTTTCTCCGACACCTGGCAGGTCGTGTTTGACCTCAATACCGAAACGCTTCAGCAATCCCGCTGGACCGATGCCAGATAATTGCAGGATTTGTGGTGAGCCGATGGCGCCGGCCGACAGAATGACCTCTCCCCGCGCCCCAACCTCCGCGCGCTGCCCTTGACGCGCAACAATAACACCGATGCAGCGCTTGCGACCAGATGCCTCGTTCGCAAGGATCAAACGCTCGACATGAGATTGCGTCCAGATCGTCAGGTTTGCGCGGTTTTTCGCTGGGCGCAGGAAAGCCTTGGACGTGTTCCAGCGCCAGCCCGAGCGCTGGTTCACCTCGAAATAGCCGACGCCTTCATTGTTGCCACTGTTGAAATCGTCCGAACGCGGAATGCCCGCTTCCACCGCGGCTTCTGCAAAGGATTCGAGGATATCCCATTTCAGCCGCTGCTTCTCGATGCGCCATTCGCCGCCATGGCCATGCATGTCGGAAAACCTGCTGTTGCCACCAGTCTTCGGGTCTGCGCCATGGTCCAGCCGGTAGTGGTCCTCATGCGCCTTGAAATCGGGCAGGCAATTTTGCCAAGACCAGGCATCGTCGCCGGTTGTCGTTGCCCACCCGTCAAAATCGCGTGCCTGACCACGCATATAGATCATGCCGTTGATCGACGAGCAGCCACCAAGCGTCTTACCGCGAGGATAGCGTAGCGAACGACCGTTCAGTCCGGCGTCCGGTTCGGTTTTGTAAAGCCAGTCTGTGCGGGGGTTGCCGATACAATAAAGATACCCGACCGGGATATGTATCCATGGGTAGTCGTCCTTGCGGCCGGCTTCCAGCAACAGGACACGTTTTGACGGGTCACGACTGAGGCGATTGGCAAGCAAACAGCCTGCGGAGCCACCACCGACGATAATGTAGTCAAAAACGTCGTGGAAATTGCCGGAACCACCATTCCTCATTGAGTTACCCTCCAATCGCGATGGAACACCACACAATTATAAGACTGGACACTTTGCAGTGGCATGCCATGCTTCCTCCCTGCTTTATATGCAGGCATAGCCAACATTCGCTCGTGAAATCCAATGACAAATTCAACCAAGCATTATAAGTGAAATTAATATGCTGGAAGGTATCGATCTAAGAACATTGCGAGCGTTTGTTACCGTGGGGCGAGAAGGGAACGTCACCCGCGCCGCCGAGCACCTGCACGTTACGCAGCCTGCGGTGACGCTTCAGTTGAAACGCTTGGCCGCTGACACCGGGCTAACCCTGTTCCGGCGGACCTCGACAGGTTTGGAGTTGACACAGGAAGGTGCACTGTTGGCGGCAAAGGCCGAGCAAGTGCTGGCGGCGCTGACGGACTTCGGCCAGACAGCCGGACGTTTATCGACCGGCGTCCGGGGAAAATTGCGGATCGGTACGATCATCGATCCGGAGTTCACACGATTAGGGGCGTTTCTGAAAGCACTTATCGAAAACGGGCCAGGTATCGAGACAACGCTGCGTCATGGCATGAGCGGCGATGTGCCGGAGAGGCTGAAGCGAAACGAACTCGACGCCGGTTTTTATCTTGGTGATCCAAGGGACTATGACCCGCCGACCGATGTTACTGGAGGGAGTACCGCGTCGCTTTTCCACTCTCGCGCACTTGCGCAATTGACCTATTGCGTTGTCGCTCCGCCATCGCTCGCCAGCTTTGTTCGAGGGGCCAACTGGTTACAGCTTGCCTCCCTCCCCTGGATCGGCACGCCACCCGCATCGGTTCATAACCGGATGCTGGCACGGCTGTTCACCAATCTTGGCGTTCGCCAACAGATTGTCGCCCAGGTGGATCAGGAAGCGTCAATGATTGCCATGACACGCACAGGGATAGGGCTGAGCCTTTGCCGGGAATCGATTGCCCTTTATGAACAGCAGTCCCATGGACTGGTGATCGCTGATAATGTGAAGCTCTCGACGACCTTAAGTTTCCTCTGCCTGGAAGCGCGTATGAGCGATCCTTCTATCGTCGCTGCATTTGACGCAATCAAACGAGTTTGGGTTCAGTAAACCGACTTAGCGGTGAAGCTCTTGACAGGAATCGAACCGTCGGTGCGCCAGTCCCTTCACACACGCAGCACATCGATGACAGCGCGCAGGCCGGCCGACAGGTATTTCCGCGTCGGGTAATAGAGATACAGCCAGTCCTCGGGCGCACTCCAGGATGCCAGGCATTCGACCAGGCTGCCATTCTCGATATAGGCACGCGCCCGCTCTTCCCAGACGTAAGCCAGCCCCACGCCCGAAAGTGCTGCCTCGACCATCAGCTCATGGTCATCGAGCGACAGAGAGCCGGTCGGCTCGAATTCGATGATCTTGCCTGCGCGGCTGAACTCCCAGGCATAGGGCTTGCCGCTTGGATAGATATTGCGAATACAGACATGGTGACGCAAATCATCCGGGGTTTTGGGGCGCGGATGACGTTCGAAATAGCTTGTTGAGCCCACGACGGCAAACCGCAGCCGCGGCTTGATCTTCACGGCGGTCATGCCATCGCGCAGACTTTCTCCAAGACGGATGCCGGCATCGAACCCCTCCTCCACAATGTCGACAAGGCGGTCGGTAGCGACGATTTCCAGCTCTAGACCTGGATTTTCTGCGATGAGCGGACCAATCACCGATCGGAACACAAATGGCGCCACAGAATTGGGCGCATTGATGCGAACCTTGCCAAATGGCGTGTCGCGAAACTGATTGAGCGCATCCAGCGCCGAGCCGATTTCCCCGAAAGCCGGCGACAGTTGCGCAAGCAACATTGCCCCGGCATCAGTCAGCGACACGCTGCGGGTCGTCCGGTTGAGCAATCGGATGCCGACACGCGCTTCCAGATTGCCGACCGCATGGCTGATCGCCGAGGCCGTCACCCCGCGCTCTTCACCGGCACGGCGAAAGTTGCGGTGACGGGCGACCGCATCGAAGGCCGCGAGTTCAGAG
>NZ_LMFF01000002.1:0-184510 GCF_001427205.1 Rhizobium sp. Root491 | reverse complement strand
ACTTCGTCGCCAGCAGCGCCGCCGCCCTCGTTCAGTGAGCGGACTTATAAGAGATCACCCTCAAACAAGTCAACACACCAAAATACAAATTCTAAAAAAAACATTCAAAGTATTGATTTTAAAGGAGAGTTTTGATTTTTCGGGATTGCACCTCCCATTGGCCTCCGCCAACGGACCGATTTTCAACAAGGGAATGCCGCCTTAACCCATATGAATGGTGCTGCGCCTTGTTTTGGCCCGACTCCTCGCTAATTGCTTTGCCAACAAAAACGTTAATGCGGGCACGCGCGCGAGCCTGTTGCCGGCATATCTCTAGAGGGTGCCGATCAATTTGACTCACGGCTTTGAAAGTTGCACACCTTCGCCTGAAGTTTCTGGAGAGCGCATGACCGACGGGGCACAGCTAGTATGACTGCGGATCGCAACGTGATCCGGTCGCTAGGCACGGAACCGCCAATTCTGGCGGAAGGGCGCCGTGCACCCGATCGCCGTGAGATTTCGCTCAGATGGCTTTCCGGCACGTTCCTTACCGGCATTACCTCTTCCATATTGATGGGTGTTGCGCTGTTTGCAGCTCTCGATGGCCGCCAGCAGCTTGCCATTCCGGCCGAGGCCTTCGCCAAGGCGGATATGGGCAACAATACCGCGGAAGCGGCACGCCGCGGCACACGCCTCGTTGCGCCCAATATTGCGGCCCGGCCCTCGGACCGCTCGATCATGGAAGTCTCCACCGTTATCAACGAGGGCGACAAGGAAGTGGTCCGCAAGGTTCCCTTCTCACACGTCAAAATTCCGCTGGCGTCCAACTACGCCAAACAGGACGATTATCCCGCCTTCGATCCCCTGAACATTTTCGCAAGCGGTGACGACAAGGACGCCCCGGCGCCGGCGCCGAGCCGAACGGGCACAATCTACGGCTCCGAGGTCGAATCCGAAGTCAGCCTGAAAACGGTCGCCTTTCCTATCCAGCACTCCAAGTATCCCTTCGCCGGCTCCCTGAGCTTCGACGAGGTGGAGGAGGCAGTGCGCTCGAACGGCTCGATCCTGACAGATGGTAACGAGCAGCTTGCAGCGCTCTATTACATTGACCCCCGTCGTTTCGATAATGATGAGGGTGATGTCGATATCACCGCCGGTCTTGCCGCCCGTGTCGTCGAACAGAATATGTCGGTTTCGACCCCTCAATCGCCCTCGGTTCCGGTCAAGGAATATGCCGACGACGTTATCCCTGCCCGCCAGACCGAAACCATCGAAGCCGCTTTATTCGGCGCGGGTTATTCGAAGGCGCAATCCTCCGAAATCGCTGGCCTGTTGTCACCGCAACTCCAGTCGAACAATGTCGAAAGCGGCGATGTGCTCCGCGTCGGCATTATTCAGGAAGACGACAAAAGCGACATCGTACGCGTAAGCCTTTACCGCAAGGGTCGCCACATGGTCACCATGGCCGTGGACGACCGCAAGAATTTCATCAAGGCCAGCGAACCGCCGAAGCTCGACGCGGTGGCGACGGCCTTTGACAGCACTCCGGCACCGGCCGCCGGCCGCGATCTGCCCAGCGTCTACGATGGCGTTTACCGGGCGGCTCTGGCCTATGGCATGAATCAGGGCATGGTCTCCCAGCTCATAAAGCTTTTGGCCAGCAGCGTCGATTTTCAGGCGCAGTTGAAACCGGCAGATACGCTGGAGGCCTTCTTCTCCGTGGAAGATGCAGATGGCAAGGCGACGGACAAGTCTGAACTGCTCTACGTCAACGCCAAGTTCGGCGATAACGAGACGCGGTTTTACCGGTTCCAGAACCCGGACGATAACAGCATCGACTATTTCGACGAGAACGGTAAGAGCATCCGGCAGTTCCTGTTGCGCAATCCGGTTCCGAATGGCCGCATGACATCAGGTTTCGGCATGCGCCGCCACCCGGTTTTGAAATTCAGCCGCATGCATACCGGCACCGACTGGGCGGCAGCCCGCGGCACGCCGATCATCGCGACAGGCAACGGCACTGTCGAAAAGGCCGGCTGGGCCTCCGGTTACGGCAACCAGACCCTGATCCGCCACGCCAATGGCTACGTCTCCTCCTATAACCACCAGAGCGCCATCGCCAAGGGTGTCACCGAGGGTTCAAAGGTCCGGCAGGGCCAGGTAATCGGTTATGTCGGTTCGACCGGCCTCTCGACCGGCGCGCATCTGCATTACGAGCTGATCGTTAACGGCACGAAAGTGGACGCGATGAAAGTACGTCTGCCAGGCGGCAAATCGCTTTCCGGCGTCGCGCTCGCGCGGTTCTCCGACGAGAGAAAGCGGATCGACAATCTACTCAACATCGAAGAAAAACCCAATCAGGTGGCGAGCCGCTAGTCCGCCGGGCCTCGTGACCAGAGGGACCGCTATACGAAAAAGGGCTCCGTTACCGGAGCCCTTTCGTTTTATGCCGCATCGGCGGTTTCAGTCTCGGCCTCACCCTTTGGGGGCTTGACCTTGAAAAGCAGCCGGTCGGTGCCAGAGGTCACCTTGACCTGCGATCCGTCCGGGATCTCGCCGCCGAGAATCATTTCGGCGAGCCTGTCCTGAACGGTCTTCTGGATCACACGCTTCAGCGGACGTGCGCCGTAGGCCGGATCGTAACCCTTATTGGCAAGCCAGTTGCGGGCATCCTCATCCAGTTCGAGCGTGATCTTGCGATCCCCCAGAAGCGAGATGAGGCGCTTGAGCTGGATCTCCACGATCGCACCCATCTCGTCGCGCCGCAGGCGATGGAAGAGGATGATATCGTCGATACGGTTGAGGAATTCCGGCCGGAAATGCGACCGGACACGCTCCATCACCAGGTCACGAACCGAATCCACATCGTCGTTATCGCCCATCTGCGCCATGAATTCCGAACCGAGGTTCGAAGTCATGATGATGATGGTGTTCTTGAAATCGACGGTGCGGCCCTGGCCATCGGTCAGACGGCCATCGTCCAGCACCTGCAACAGGACGTTGAACACGTCCGGATGCGCTTTCTCGATCTCGTCAAACAGCACGACCTGATAGGGCCGACGGCGAACCGCTTCCGTCAACGCACCGCCCTCTTCGTAACCGACATAGCCGGGAGGCGCACCGATAAGCCGGGCAACGGAGTGTTTCTCCATGAATTCCGACATGTCGAGGCGAACCATCGCGGTCTCGTCGTCGAACAGGAACCGGGCGAGCGACTTGGTCAGCTCGGTCTTGCCCACGCCCGTCGGGCCGAGGAAAATGAACGAGCCGATCGGCCGGTTCGGATCCTGAAGACCCGCGCGCGAACGGCGAACCGCCTTGGAAACGGCCTGCACGGCCTCGCCCTGTCCGACCACGGACTTGGCAAGATCGTCTTCCATGCGCAGCAGCTTCTCGCGCTGGCCTTCCAGCATCTTGTCGACAGGAATACCTGTCCAGCGGGAAACGATGTGGGCGATATTGTCCGCCGTCACCACTTCCTGGACCATCGAGCCAGCACCGCTGCTGTCACGCGCTTCCGCTGCAGCCAGCTCCTTTTCGAGGCCCGGAATGATGCCATAGGTCAATTCACCGGCGCGCTGGAACTGGCCGTTACGCTGCGCACTTGCCAGTTCGTTGCGGGCATCGTCCAGCCGCTTCTTGAGGTCTGCGGCATGGCCCAGCTTCTGCTTTTCCGCCTGCCAGCGGGCCGTCAGGGCATCAGCCTTTTCTTCGGTGTCGGCCAGTTCGTCCTCGAGCTTCTTCAGGCGGTCGACGGATGACTGATCCGTCTCCTGCTTCAAGGCTTCGCGTTCGATCTTGAGCTGAATGATCCGGCGATCCAGTTCGTCCAGTTCTTCCGGCTTGGAATCCACCTGCATGCGAAGGCGCGAAGCGGCTTCGTCCATCAGGTCGATTGCCTTGTCGGGCAGGAACCGGTCGGTAATGTAGCGGTTGGAAAGCGTTGCAGCTGCAACCAGGGCCGAATCCGAAATGCGGACCTTGTGGTGCTGTTCGTATTTTTCCTTCAGGCCGCGAAGGATCGAGATCGTGTCCTCAACGGTCGGCTCATCTACGAGCACCGGCTGGAAACGACGGGCAAGGGCCGGATCCTTTTCCACGTGCTTGCGATATTCATCCAGCGTGGTGGCGCCAACGCAGTGCAGTTCACCTCGGGCAAGAGCGGGCTTCAGCAGATTGGACGCATCCATGGCGCCATCGGCCTTGCCGGCACCGACCAGCGTGTGCATCTCGTCGATGAACAGGATAATGCCGCCATTTTCCGCCTGCACTTCGTTCAGTACCGCCTTCAGACGCTCCTCGAACTCGCCACGATACTTCGCGCCAGCGATCAGCGCACCCATATCCAGCGCCATAAGCTTCTTGTCTTTAAGGCTTTCGGGCACATCGCCATTGACGATGCGCAGCGCAAGACCTTCGGCAATCGCCGTTTTACCGACGCCGGGTTCACCGATCAGCACGGGATTGTTCTTGGTGCGGCGTGAAAGCACCTGAATGGTCCGGCGGATTTCATCATCACGGCCAATCACCGGGTCGAGCCTGCCTTCGCGGGCTTCCTCCGTCAGGTCGCGCGCGAACTTCTTCAGCGCGTCGAAGCCCTGTTCGGCATTGGCGCTGTCAGCCGTGCGGCCCTTGCGGATTTCATTGATGACCTGATTAAGCGCCTGCGCCGTCACGCCGCCCTTTTTCAGGGACGCCGAGGTGGAAGCAGAGTTTTCGATCGCCAGCGCCTGCAAAAGACGCTCGACGGTGACGAAACTGTCACCAGCCTTCTTGGCGAGTTCTTCCGCAGTCGAGAACACTTTCGCAAGTGGAGCCGTGAGGGAAAGGCCGCCATTGCCGCCGGAAACCTTGGGCAATTTCGCCAGTGCCGCATCGTTGGCCAAGCGCACTTCCTTGGCGTCGCCGCCAGCCCGCTCGATCAGCGATGCTGCCATGCCCTGCTCGTCATCAAGCAGAACTTTCAGCACATGTTCGGCAGAAAACTGCTGGTGATTTTCCGCAAGCGCAAACGTCTGCGCCGATTGCAGAAAGCCGCGAACGCGCTCGGAGTATTTTTCAATATTCATAGTCGAACCTCCATATACCGGCCCGCCCGCTTTCGGCACGGATCCGGGTGTTTGGGTTGAGGCTCCCTCAAAGGCAAGCCCCGCTACGGCAGTCGCGTTTTACAGATTTCACGATTGCCGCCTCTTGATGGACGGTTACCGCTGCATACGGCATCCGTCCTTACCGCACGAATATGGGAGGCATTTTCATCGGTTTAAAGGGGAGGAAAACGACTGCCGGGGAAATTTTAGCCGGACTTGATAAGCGTCACGACTGTTTGCCGCGATTGCCCCCTTCGAAAAGCGCCCAAGCTTTTACACCCGACCCCAAAAACAAAAAAACTCCGGCAAGCCGGAGTTTTTTCAATCGCGTGGTATTTTGAAAACCCTGCTTATTCAGCAGCGTTTTCGAGCGTGGCAGGTGTTGCCTCATCACCGGCTGGCGTATCTCCGCCTTCGGCACCCTCAGCACCTTCCGCGGTTGCGGCGCGGCGCGGGCGACGCGGGCGTGGGCCAGTGGCGCGGCGGGCCTTTGGTGCGCGTTCAGTCGCTGGCGCTTCCGTCTGTTGCTGCTGTTCCTCGACGGCCACTTCCATAGGCGTGCCTTCGATGACGGGCTGAGGCGCCTGGCTGGCGTCGTATACCGGCTGCTGCCGTTCGTCCGAAGCCTGCGGCTGGCGCGGCTGGCGCTCCTGCCGTTCACGGCGGTCCGGGCGCTCACGACGTTCCTGACGCGGCTCGGAACGCTCGGTGCGCTCCTGCCGTTCCTGGCGCTCCGGCTGCTGAACCCGTTCCGGCTGTTCGAACTGCTGCTGCGGTGCACCATCGTCACCGTCGTTCATATCCATATCGTCGGCATCCGAAGCATTGTATTCGCCACGGTCGTCGCGCTGGAAACGCTCCTGCATCTGGGCCTGAGCGGTGGCGATGATACGATTGTAGTGTTCAGCGTGCTGCAGATAGTTTTCAGCGATCACACGGTCGCCAGCACTCTGCGCGTCCCGCGCAAGGGTGGCGTATTTTTCCGCTATGTGCTGGGCTGTGCCACGAATTTTAACATCGGGACCGGAGCTGTCATAAGTCCTGGTAAGCGGGTTACCGCCCTTGCGGTTGAAGTTGTTGTTGTTACCGCCACCATTGTTATTGTTGTTGTTGCTTCCACGCCCCCGGCCGCGCTTGTTTTGCTGTCCTGGCCTCATCAATTGCTCACCTGAATTCTGTTTTGCTGACAATCTGGTTATTTTCATGCAATTCCGGGCGGAAAACCGCTGGAAACTTTTCCTGAAATTGCTCCATTACGCGCCCTGCTGGAGATAACCCCAGACAAGACCCCGCGTATGACGACCGGTCGCGCAAAATGCTGCAACGAGCCACCTGCGAACAAAGTTTACTGATTCACATGCCGGAAACGCCCAGCCTTCAGGGTTCTCAAAAGAACCCGCTTCGGGACTGACCCATACCCTGACGAATCTAAATTCGTCCTCAGCCACCCGGCATGTGGCGGCAAACTATCCCGCTTCATGCGGAAATCCAAGCCTTTTCTTTTGCTGTGCAAAATATCCTTGCAAATAATCCGCAGACGTATCGCGAACAACTATCTCCGGAAGGTCAAAACTCTGTCGTTGCCGCCATAATCCTTCACGGCGTCGAGAAGAGAGAATCCGTGGGAAGCAAATATAGCGGAAACATCAAGCCTTTGATCGAAACCGATCTCCACACCGACAATCCCGTTTTCCACAAGAAAGCGGCCTGCGTCGGCAGCGATGAGGCGGTACGGTGCAAGGCCGTCCTGACCTCCGTCCAGCGCCGCCATCGGATCGTGATGGCGAACCTCTCGGTCTAGCGTTGTGACGATGTCACTTCTTATATAAGGCGGATTCGACACAATTATGTCAAACCTGCCAGAGATTTTTTTGAACCAGTCGCTACGCATGGTTTCAAAACGCGAGGCGAGACCATTTCGGGCAGCGTTTTTCGCTGCGGTTTCCAGCGCATCGGCGGAGATGTCGCTGCCGACGCCAGTTGCTTCCGGACATTCCTTGAGAAGCGCCAGACAGATCGCACCCGTGCCCGTACCCAGATCCAGAATGCGCACACTGCCCTTGTCGGCAACAATTTTTTTCAACGCAGGCAACAGCGTATCGACGAGAACTTCCGTATCCGGGCGGGGTTCGAGCGTCTCCGTCGATAAAAGAAGATCGAGCCCGTGAAATTCGCGGTGGCCGAGAATACGATGGACTGGCTGTCCGTCTGCGCGCCTTTCGACCATGGCGGCGATACGGGCGCTTTCTTCCCGGGTGACGGGATGGTCCGGTTTCATCACGAAATCGGTCAGTGAAAAACCGGTAACTTCAGCAACCAGCAGGCGCGCATCAATCAGCGGATCGGCGATGCCCGCCGCCTGCAGCCGTTTGCGGGCTGCGGCAAGCTCGGTCGAAATGGTCCCGTCAGCTCCGCCACTCAAAGCTGTTGTTCGCCAAGCTGGGCAAGCTGACCGGCCTGATAATCAGCAATCAGCGCGTCGACAAGCTCGTCGATCTCGCCTTCGATCATCCGGTCGAGCTTGTAGAGGGTCAGGTTGATGCGGTGATCAGTGACCCGCCCCTGCGGAAAATTGTAAGTGCGGATGCGCTCGGAACGGTCGCCGGAACCGACCTGGCTCTTGCGGTCGGCTGAACGCTCGCGTTCCACCTTCTGGCGCTCGATGTCGTAAAGACGCGAACGCAGAACCTGCATGGCCTTGGCGCGGTTCTGGTGCTGCGACTTTTCAGAACTGGTAACGATCAAACCCGTCGGAAGATGGGTGATGCGAACGGCGGAGTCAGTGGTATTGACGTGCTGGCCGCCTGCGCCCGAAGCGCGCATCGTGTCGATACGAATGTCTTCCGGGCGAATTTCCACATCGATATCCTCCGCCTCCGGCAGCACGGCAACAGTGGCTGCCGAGGTGTGGATGCGGCCGCTCGCTTCTGTTTCCGGCACGCGCTGCACCCGGTGCACGCCGGATTCGAATTTCAGCTTGGAAAACACCCCTCGCCCGCTGATCGTGGCGATGATTTCCTTGTAACCGCCCGCCTCGCCTTCGCTTGCGGAAAGAACTTCAACTTTCCAGCCCTTGGCTGAAGCGAAGCGCTCATACATGCGAAACAGATCGCCGGCGAAAAGTGCCGCTTCGGATCCGCCCGTGCCGGCGCGGATTTCGAGGATGGCGCTTTTTTCGTCCGCCGCATCCTTGGGAAGCAGCAGGACCTGCATTTCCTTCTCAAGCTCGCCGATTCGGGCCTCGACCTCCGGCAGCTCCATTTCCGCCAGATCGCGCATGTCCTTGTCGGTCGTCTTGTCGGCAAGCAGCGCCTGGAGATCGGCGGCCTCGGAGACCGCCTTTTCGTATTCGCGGACTTTTTTCACCACCGGCTCAAGTTCGGAATATTCCGAAGCCAGCTTCACATAGACATCCGCTGCCGGACCAGCCGACATCCGCGCTTCGATCTCTCCGAAACGCCTTTCCAACTCGCGCATTTTTTCGACGGGAAGCTTCGCCACCAGTCACTCCGATTATGAAACAGGTCTTTTAAATGGGAATGGAATGCGTCGCGGCAAAGCGTAACAACACCTCGCGCGCGCTTTCCAGCGAATTATGATCGTCGAGCGCAGCGTTCAGCTCATCGGCAAGGCTCGCGGCATCAAGCCCGAGAAGCATGGCCTTGACGGGGCCAATCGCCGTCGGCGACATGGAAACCGAACGGAAACCAAGGCCGATCAAAGCCATGGCCGAAAGTGGCTTGCTTGCCATTTCGCCGCAAAGCGTGACCGAGGTGTGGTGCTTTTCGCCAGCGCGCACGATATCACGCAGAATGCGCAAGAACGGCTTGCCAAGATTGTCGAAACGATCCGAAACCCTTGCATTGCCGCGATCCACCGCCATAGAAAACTGGAACAGGTCGTTCGAACCGACGGAGACGAAATCCACTTCCTGCATCAGCTCATCGAGCTGCCACATCAGCGAAGGTACTTCCAGCATCGCACCAAATTGCAGCTTTTTCGGAAGCGCATGGCTGAATTTCGAAAGATGCTGCACTTCCTTCTGAAGCAGATCGCGCGCCGCGCGGATTTCGGAAACCTCCGTCACCATCGGCAACATCATGCGTAGTTCAGCACCTGAGGCAGCACGCAGAAGCGCGCGCATCTGCGTGCGCATCAGACCCGGGCGGTCGAGCGACAGGCGGATCGCCCGCCAGCCGAGCGCCGGGTTTTCCTCTTCCTGGCCGCGCATATAGGAAACGACCTTGTCGCCGCCAATATCCAGCGTGCGGAAGGTAACGCTCTTGCCCTTGGCCTGCCGCAAGACGGACCGATAGAACGCTTCCTGCTCCTCGCCCTTGGGCATGTTGGAGGCGATCATGAACTGCAGCTCGGTGCGGAACAGGCCGATGCCATCGGCGCCGGATTCCTCGAGCTGCGGCAGATCTACGAGAAGGCCCGCATTCATCTTGAGGTTGACCTTCTGGCCATCCTTGGTGATCGGCTCGACATTACGAAGCGCGCGGAACTGCTCCTGGCGCTTGGCACGCAGGCGCACCTTTTCCTCATAGGCGCGCTGCAAATCCGACATCGGGCGCAAATGCACCTGGCCGTCATCGCCGTCGATAATGATGGGATCGTTATTTTCAGCGAGGGCGACGATGCCTGTCGCCTGCCCGATGATCGGAATGCCCATGGCGCGCGCCACGATCACGACGTGGCTCGTCACCGCACCGTCTTCGAGCACCAGGCCGCGCAATTTCTCACGCGGGTAATCCAGCAATTCGGCGGCACCCATGGCACGCGCCAGAACGATGGCGTCCAGCGGAAAATCATGCTCGGGGCTTCGACCGCCGAAACCGATCAGCTGGCGCAGCAGCCGGTTGGCGAGATCGTCGAAATCATGCATGCGCTCGCGAAGATAGGGATCGGTCAGACGCATCATGCGCGCCTTTGTGTCGCTCTGCACTTTCTCGACCGCAGCTTCCGCCGTCAGGCCGTTGCGGATAGCTTCTTCCATGCGCCGCACCCAGCCCTGATCGTGGGCGAACATGCGGTAGGTCTCAAGAACCTCGCGATGCTCGCCTTCGGTCGGGACGTCGCGGCGCTGCAACATGTCGTCGATCGACAGGCGCAGCGAACCGATGGCGTCGGCAAGACGCAGGATTTCGGTATCGGCATCCTCATTCAGCAGATTGGTGACAACGATTCGGGGGTCGTGCAGCACGACATGACCAAGACCGATGCCTTCGCCATAAGCATCGCCATCAATGGAAACGGCACGCGTCAGGTCCAGCTCCACACCGGGGCGGGTGATTTTTTTCAATTCACCGCTCGCCACTATTTCAGCGATGAGCATCGCGGTTGTCTCGAGCGCTTCAACTTCATCCTCCCGGTATGTTCGGCTGACCTTGTTCTGGACCACAAGAACGCCAAGAGTGCGACCGGAGCGCAAAATCGGCACGCCGAGGAAGGAATGATAAATTTCCTCACCCGTTTCAGGAAGATAGCGGAAAGCCGGATGCGCCTGCGCATCGGAAAGATTGAGAGGTTGGGCGGAAGCGGCAATGGTACCGACAAGACCCTGCCCCATTTTCAGCTGGGCAAGATGCACGGCATCCTTGTTGAGACCTTCGGTGGCGTAAAGCTCCAGCACGCTGTCGGAACGCAGCACGTAGACCGAGCAAACCTCCGCCACCATGTTGCTGGCTATCTGACGGACGATCTGGTCCAGACGGTCCTGCGGCTCAAGGTGCTCCGCCATCATTTCGCGCAGCCGCTTTAGCAGGACGCGCGGACCTGCAGAAAGGTCTCTCATCGCGTTTGCTCCCCGACGCTTCCGATCCGAATGTCATAATATTCGAGAATCAAAACGTCATTTAAAAAATTTATAGCGCGAGAAGCGCGTCCCGCAAGGGACACGCTTTCATGAAACGCCACATCGGAAGAACGCAACCCCGAAGAATCGGAGCATCGGGAACCGATGTCTCGAACTTAGTTCTTATCGAGACCGTAAGCAGAATGCAAAGTGCGAACGGCCAGTTCGGCATAGGCACCGTCGATCAGGATCGAAATCTTGATCTCGGAGGTGGTGATGGCCTTGATGTTGATGTTCTTCTCGGCAAGCGCCTTGAAGGCGCTGGCAGCAACGCCGGCATGGCTGCGCATGCCGATACCGATGACCGAAACCTTGGCAAGGCCGGTCTCGTTCTGCGCAACGTCGAAGCCGATCTGGGCCTTGTTCTCGTCCAGAACGCGCAGAGCCTTGGCAACGTCGCCCGAAGGAACGGTGAAGGTCATGTCGGTGCGCGACCCATCTTCGGAGATGTTCTGCACGATCATGTCGACATTGATATGCGCTTCGGCCAGTGGCCCGAAGATCGCGGCGGAGACGCCCGGACGGTCGGCCACGCGGCGCAGCGAGATCTGTGCTTCATCCTTGGCATAGGCGATGCCGGTTACGACTTCCTGTTCCACGATTTCTTCCTCGTCACAAATCAAAGTACCGGGCGGGTTGATGAGGTCGCCCATGCCCGGTGCATCGGGATCCTCGAAACTGGAGCGAACGAAGGTGCGCACCTTGTGTACCATGGCAAGCTCGACGGAGCGAACCTGCAGAACCTTCGCACCGAGAGACGCCATTTCGAGCATTTCCTCGAAAGCGATCTTCTTCATGCGGCGAGCCTTGGGCTCGATGCGCGGATCGGTGGTATAGACGCCATCGACATCGGTATAGATATCGCAACGGTCCGCCTTGACGGCGGCGGCGATGGCAACGGCTGATGTGTCCGAACCGCCGCGACCGAGCGTCGCAATGCGGTTATCCGGGCCGATGCCCTGGAAACCGGCAACAACGGCAACCTGGCCCTCGCCCATGCGGTGGACGATATCCGAACCGTCAATCTCGAGAATGCGGGCGGCGCCATGTGCATTGTCTGTGCGGATCGGAATCTGCCAGCCCTGCCATGAGCGCGCATTGATGCCCATGGATTGCAGCGTGATCGCCAGAAGACCCGATGTCACCTGCTCGCCGGATGCAACGACCGCGTCATATTCGCGTGCATCGTAAAAGGAGGCGGCGTTGGCGCCGGCCACCTTCGCAGCATTCTGCACCCAGTCCACCAACTCGTTGGTTTTACCGGACATGGCGGAAACGACCACGGCCACTTCATGGCCGGCATCCACTTCGCGTTTCACATGCCGTGCGACATTGTGAATGCGTTCGAGGTTCGCGACGGACGTGCCGCCGAATTTCATGACAATGCGAGCCATAGCCTTGACCAGTACCATCCCTTTTTTCCGCCAGCCGTTTTTCAGGTGCGGACAAGAACAAACCCAGTCGGCTCTTTTTTTGATAAAGAGCCTCAAGTTGCGGGTCTCTTAGCGAAAAGGCGGGGGGCACGCAATGCCGTTTATGAACCATGCGGTACGCCTTTTTTTATAGCCCCGACGAAAGAAGATGTCGGGATAGAATAGGCAACCGCATGCGGCGCTGTGAAAGAGCGTACCGCAGTGCACTGTACAAACGGGCCTATTCGCAGTATGGAGCGCGGCAATGCAACCGGCCAAATGGCCGTAATGGCCTGCATCGGCTGCCCCGGAGACTTTAGGACCTATTGGTTTCGGGCGGATGCAGGCAGCTTCATATCCGAAAGACGGTAGATGACAGACACCCAGGGTATCGCCCCGGCGATCGCGCAGGCGTTGGAAAAACGCGGCTACAAAGATTTGACCCCCGTGCAGAAGGCCATGCTTTCGCCGGAACTCGCCGACAAGGACGCGCTGGTTTCCGCGCAGACCGGCTCCGGCAAGACAGTTGCCTTCGGCATTGCGCTCGCGACCACGCTACTGTCGGAAAACACCCGTTTCGGCCAGGCTTCCGCGCCGCTGGCACTCGCCATTGCGCCAACCCGCGAACTGGCAATGCAGGTCAAGCGCGAGCTGGAATGGCTTTATGAATTCGCCGGCGTATCGATTGCGTCCTGTGTTGGCGGCATGGATATCCGCAGCGAACGACGCGCACTGGAGCGCGGCTCGCATATTATCGTCGGCACCCCCGGCCGCCTCTGCGACCACATCAAGCGCGGCGCGCTCGATCTGTCGTCGCTACGCGCCGTGGTACTGGACGAGGCCGACGAGATGCTCGATCTCGGCTTCCGCGAAGATCTGGAATTCATTCTGGAAGAATCGCCGGATAACCGCCGCACGCTGATGTTCTCGGCCACCGTTCCGCGCAGCATCGCCAAGCTTGCCGAAAGCTACCAGAAGAACGCCGTTCGCATCGCCACCGCCTCAGAACAGAAGCAGCATGTGGACATCGAATACCGCGCCTTGCTGGTGACCGGCTCCGACCGCGAAAACGCCATCATCAATGCGCTGCGCTTTTACGAAGCCCGCAACGCCATCGTTTTCTGCTCCACCCGTGCGGCCGTGAACCATCTGACGGCCCGTCTGAACAATCGCGGCTTTTCCGTCGTGGCTCTGTCAGGCGAACTGACCCAGAACGAACGCACGCATGCGCTTCAGGCAATGCGTGACGGTCGCGCCCGGGTTTGCGTGGCGACTGACGTTGCTGCACGCGGCATCGACCTGCCTGGCCTCGAACTCGTTATCCACGCCGACCTGCCGACCAATTCGGAAACGCTTCTCCACCGTTCCGGCCGTACCGGCCGCGCCGGGCAAAAGGGCGTCAGCGCCATCGTGGTGCCTGTCAACCAGCGCCGCAAGGCCGAACGCCTTCTGGAAGGTGCCAAGGTCAGCGCAGCATGGGTTCGCCCGCCTTCGGTCGAAGAGATCGTTGAACGCGACGGTGCCCGTCTCCTGGCCGATCCGGCTCTCACCGAGGCCGTGGCCGATGACGAGCGTGATTTCGTCAAGCAGCTGCTCGAGCAGCATGGCGCGGAAAAAGTAGCGGCCGCCTTCGTGCGCCTTTATCACGCCGGACGTTCCGCCCCGGAAGACATCACCGAAGTCGCGCTGGACAATACCCGCAAACCGCGCCGCGACAGCTTCGAAACCCCTGAAAACGACGCGCCGCGCCGCGAACGTTCCGACTTTTCCGACAGCGCTTGGTTTTCGCTTTCGGTGGGCCGCAAGCAGAGCGCCGAACCCCGCTGGCTCATCCCCATGCTCTGCCGCTTCGGCAAGATCACCCGTCAGGATATCGGCGCCATCCGCATGCAGCAGACGGAGACCTTCGTGGAACTGGCGGCCGATGCCGTCGATCGTTTCACCTCCGCCATCGGCAAGGACATGATGCTTGAAAAGGGCATTCGTCTGAAGGCGCTGGAAGGCAAGCCGGAAATGACTGGCAGTGTTCGTGAGGACACCCGCCCGGCCACGGCCCAGCGGAAGTTCAACAAACCCAATAATGCTGGCGGCGCAGCCGACGACCGCAAGGGCGACGACAAGCCCTGGAAAAAGAAAAAGACCTTCGGCGACAAGCCCAAATTCGAAGGCAAGAAGGACCGGCCTTTCGAAAAGCGCGGACCGAAGCCGGCAAAGGGCTGAGGCGCGGGTCAGTACCGTGCGGTAAATCCTCGGCTTAAGGCCGAGGATGATGCCAAGTAACCGGCAAACTTCATCACAAAAAAAGCCCCGCTTTTGCGGGGCTTTTTATTGTCTTGATGGATCAGAACGTCAGGGCGCGGTCGCCGTTTTCGTCCTTGATACGGCTTGGAAGACCGATCTTGTTCAGAAGGTTCAGGAAAGGCTGCGGTGGCAGTTCTTCCACATTGGCCATCTGCTTCACATCCCACTCGCCGGTGGCAATCAGCATGGCGGCAGCGACCGGAGGAACGCCGGCGGTGTAGGAAATGCCCTGCGATCCAACTTCTTCGTAGGCTTCCTTGTGGTCGGCCACGTTGTAGATGAAGACTTCGCGTTCCTTGCCATCCTTGATGCCCTTGACGACATCGCCGATGCAGGTCTTGCCGACATAATCGGGTGCAAGCGAAGACGGATCCGGCAATACGGCCTTGACCACCTTCAACGGCACGACTTCCAGACCTTCGGCAGTCTTGACCGGCTTTTCGGAGAGAAGACCGAGGTTCTTCAGCACGGTAAAGACGTTGATGTAGTGATCGCCGAAGCCCATCCAGAAGCGCACATCGGCGCCATCCATGTTTTTGGATAGCGAATGCACTTCGTCATGGCCGGTCATATAGGCCTTCTGCTTGCCGACAACCGGCAGATCGAATTCCTGGCCGACCTCGAACATCTGGTTCGTCTGCCACTGGCCATTCTGCCAGGAATAGACGACTCCGGTGAATTCGCGGAAGTTGATTTCCGGATCGAAGTTGGTGGAGAACCAGCGGCCATGGCTGCCGGCATTGATATCGACGATATCGACCGAGGTGACCTTGTCGAAATATTCATCCTTGGCAAGGCGGGCATAGGCATTGACCACGCCGGGATCGAAACCGACGCCGAGCAGTGCAGTCACGCCCTTTTCCTTGCATTCGGCAGCGCGCTTCCACTCGTAGTTTCCGTACCACGGCGGCGCCTCGCAAATCTTGGTGGGATCCTCGTGGATCGCCGTATCCATATAAGCAACACCCGTGTCCATGCAGGCACGAAGAACGGACATGTTGACGAAAGCCGAACCGACGTTGATGACGATCTCTACGCCGGTTTTCGTAATCAAGGCTTTCGTCGCCTCGATATCCATCGCGTCAAGCGCATGGGCCTCAAGTTTCACATCTGTCTTGAGGCTCTTCTTTTCGCGTACGGACTCGACAATCTTGCGGCACTTTTCCAAAGTCCGTGACGCAATATGAATGTCTCCCAATACATCGCTGTTCTGGGCGCATTTATGCGCCACGACCTGTGCTACGCCACCGGCGCCGATGATCAGAACGTTCTTCTTCATTTCAGGTGATGCCTCCTTTTCCCCGCAGGGATCAGCTTCGTTTCATGTTAAAACAGGGTTTAAGACAGGCTTTGCTCGAAATCGGCAAAGTCGAATTCGCGAACGGCACGCACGCTGCCGTCGAGTTCCTTGATGGCAATCGCCGGCATCTTCACGCCATTGAACCAGTTCTTCTTGACCATGGTGTAGCCGGCCGCATCCTCAAAGGAGATACGATCACCGACCTTCAGCTCCTTGTCGAACCGGAAGTCGCCGAAAATATCGCCCGCAAGGCAGGATTTACCGCAGACCATGTAGGGATGTTCGCCCTCGTTCGGCAAAACCTTGGCGGTTTCGCGATAGATCAGGAGGTCGAGCATATGCGCTTCGATGGAGCTGTCGACGATGGCGAGGTTCTTGCCATTGAACAGCGTGTCGAGAACCGTCACTTCAAGCGTCGTGCTCTTGGTGATCGACGCTTCGCCGGGCTCAAGATAGACCTGAACGCCGTATTTTTCCGAAAAGGCCGCCAGGCGATCGCAGAACTGGTCGAGCGGATAGTTGTCGCCGGTAAAATGGATGCCGCCGCCGAGGCTGACCCATTCCGCACGCGACAGGAGCGATCCGAATTTCTCTTCGATCTGCGTCAACATGCGGTCGAACAACGAAAAATCGCCGTTTTCGCAATTGTTGTGGATCATGAATCCAGAAATCCGGTCCATGACCTTGTCGACCTTGGCGACATCCCATTCGCCGAGACGGCTGAAGGGACGTGCGGGATCGGCAAGATCGAAGCTCGAAGAGCTGACCTGCGGATTGAGGCGCAGACCCCGGGTGATACCGGATGCCTTTTCTGCAAAGCGCTCAAGCTGGCTGATGGAATTGAAGATGATCTTGTCCGCGTTCGAAATCACCTCGTCGATTTCGTAGTCGGCATAAGCGACGGAATAGGCGTGGGTTTCGCCACTGAATTTCTCGCGGCCCAGACGCACTTCATAAAGCGACGACGAGGTGGTGCCGTCCATATATTGCGACATGAAATCGAAAACGGACCATGTTGCAAAGCACTTCAGCGCCAGAAGCGCCTTGGCGCCGGATTTTTCCCGCACATAGGCAATCTTCTCCATGTTGCGAAGAAGTTTTGTCTTGTCGATGAGGTAATAGGGCGTCTGAAGCATGGCGTTTCACATATTGATTGAAGTCAAGGTCCGTCTGGATGATGGGCCTTATATGATGCTTGTTACAGGAAAACAAATGTCCGGCACCGAATTCCCGGAAAATTGCCCCCGCCGCAAAATCCGCGGGAGAAAACTCGCCAAGCCGCGGAACCAAGCGGGCATCGGCGCGTTTGAATGGCGGACAATCGGGTTTACGGCTGCCGCAACGAAAGTTCGTAAGCGTCGGCATTGATCCGCGGCGGCAGTCTTTTTGACCTGACGCCATTTCCATCAACGATGTTCCAGGAAGGACTTCACCCATGGCAAGCGTGCGTAGCAGCGTCAACGACAAGATCCAGCAATCCCTCGAAAACGGCGATGCAGCCGATGTGGCAGCACAGCTTGCCCAACTTCGCGAAGATCTGGCAAATCTTGCCAAGAGCGTTAAGGCGCTGGGCGTTGGAGCCTCGCATGAATTGAAGGCGCAGGCCGCCCGCGTGGCCGACGACGCGCTGACCGCTTCCGGCGAGATGGCCGACAGCGTTCGCAACGAAATTTCCTCGCTGAACGACAATCTGACGGATCAGGTCCAGAAGAACCCGCTGCAGTCCCTCGGCATCGCCGTTGGTGTCGGTTTCGTGCTCGCTCTCCTCACACGTCGATAAGGCCGCATCATGCTTGAGGCATTGCTGGTCTATTTGGGAGACACCCAGCGTGAGGGACGCGTCGTGACGCGGCGCCTGCGCGCCACGATAATCCTTTGGGTGCTGACCGGGATATTCTTCCTGATCGCCTTCGTAGCGGCTGTCGTGGCGGGGTCCATCTATCTGGCCAGGCATGTCGGCGCGGGGCCGGCCGCGCTTGTCGTAGCCGGTACGGCGTTTCTGCTTGGTGTCATCATGCTGGTGGCGCTTGCGATCGTCAAACGTCCGAGAGCCTATGCCGCAAGACGACCCGTCGCATCCTTGACGGCGGCTCCCTTGACCGCAGCACCTCTGGCGCTGCAATCGCTGCTGACGCTGGCGATCCAGGCGCGCCCCTACGCGACGCTCGCCGTTGCCATGGCTGCCGGCTTTCTGGCAACCAGAGCCAACACCAGAAAAAAGAAATAGGCACGCCTTCGGGCGCGTTTAAGGCTCTTCGTCAAACTCTCATTTGCTGCTGCGCATCCAGACCATGGATGCGCAGTTTTTTTTATGTTACCCGCGATGGATAGACTGGTTGATGGTGCTCAGTGCCACGCCGCCCTTATTTGAACAAAGTGAAATACAGTCTCCCGCACGTCCCGTTTTTTTTCTGAAAGGCGATTGATGAAGAAGAAAGTCCTTGTCGTCGGCGGTGCCGGCTATATCGGTTCGCATACCTGCCTTCTCCTGTCTGAGCGGGGATATGAACCGGTCGTTTTCGACAATCTGTCCAATGGACATGAGGAATTCGTCCGCTGGGGACCCTTCGAGCAGGGCGATATTCGCGACCGCGCGCGGCTGGACGAGGTTTTCGCCAAGCACCAGCCGGAGGCCGTACTCCACTTTGCGGCGCTGATTGAAGTCGGCGAATCGGTAAAGCAACCCGTGGCCTTCTACGACAACAACGTCATCGGTTCGCTCAACCTGCTGTCTGCCGCCATCGATGCCGGGGTCACGGCATTTGTTTTCTCCTCCACCTGCGCCACCTACGGTTTGCCGGAACAGGTGCCGATTGACGAGACGCACCGTCAGGCGCCGATCAACCCCTACGGCCGCACCAAATGGGTAGTCGAGCAGGCGCTGAAGGATTACAGCACCTATAAGGGGCTGCGCTCGGTGATGCTGCGCTATTTCAACGCCGCAGGTGCAGATTTCGAAGGCCGCATCGGCGAATGGCACAAGCCGGAAACCCACGCAATCCCGCTCGCCATCGAGGCGGCACTCGGTCGGCGTCAAGGCTTCAAGGTGTTCGGCACGGATTATGACACCCGCGACGGCACCTGCGTGCGTGACTACATCCATATTCTCGATCTTGCCGACGCCCATGTGCGGGCAGTGGACTATCTGCTGGCGGGCGGTGAAACGGTTGAACTCAACCTTGGCACCGGCACCGGCACGACTGTGAAGGAGTTGCTGGCTGCGATTTCGGACGTATCCGGCCGCCCCTTCCCGGTGGAATATACCGACCGCCGCGATGGCGATTCCACCACCCTTGTCGCCAATAACGACAAGGCAAAGGCGGTGTTGGGCTGGGAGCCGCGTTATTCCCTGTCTGATATCATCAAATCCGCCTGGGCTTGGCATTCCTCGCGCAACGCCGGGGACTGAGCGAACGCAATTTAAAACAAAAAGACACCGGCCAATGGCCGGTGTCTCTCGCGGGACGCCTGTTGAGGTCGATCCCGCTCCTGCCTCCCAGGTAAGGGGATCAGGGCTTGGTGGCGGACGTGGTGGTGCTGTCCGGAGCTGCAGGCGTTGCCGCGCTCTTTTCGCTGGCCTGCTGTTCCAGCGTCTTGAATTCCGGAGCAGCCTTCAGCGTTTCCGCCGTTTCGGTCGTCGTCAGGCGAATGGTGCCGTCCTGCGTGTTGCGGGTCATCGTTACCTTGTCCATAGGCACCGCGACATCCTTGGCACCTATACCGAGGAAACCGCCGACACCAATCACGGCTGCGACGAGACCGCCGTCTTTTTCCATGATGAGGTTGGTGACGTTACCGATGCTCTCGTCGGCTGCGGTATAAACCGACTTGCCGATGTAATCATTGGCACTGATCTGCGTTTCGCCCTGCTGGGTGATGTAAGCACCGCCCGTCGTCGCGGCCGCGCTATCATTGGCCAGAGGAGCCGCCGGCGCCATCGGGGTGGCGGGAGGCGTTGCCGGTTCGGTCTGAGCACTCGGATTTGCCGGTGCTGGCTGGGTTGTACCCTGAGCGATGGCAAGCGGCGCGAAAGCCGTCGTGCCCATCAGGGCGGCGGTGACGAGTATCGTAAGTTTCTTTGCCATTTTCGTACCTTCCTTTCATCGTTTTCGACTGGCCGGGCGGTGACGAGTTTCGCTTTCCACTCCATGACCGGTTCGCTTTGCAAACGGGCTGACCATTGAAATGGTTCCGATTTTTTCAGTCGCATAGACGCGATTGCGACATTTTGCGGCTCCCGAACGAAAAAATCAGGCATTGCTAAAAGAAGATGGCGCGGTATTATCCGTGACGTAACAATGCCGTAACTGCCGGAGTTTTTGCATGCCTCAACCCGGCAAAAAACTGAAAAACACGTTCTCGGCTTTACGTCGACGCAGTGCGAATTTTTTTCCGACGGCCTCCATCGGCACCTATCTGGTGGTGATGGCAACCGTCATCACCCTGCCGCTTATCCTTTTCGGCGGCTACTTGATGCTGCGCCTTGAAAGCGAAAAGCGCGACGACCTGCAACGGGAGACGATCGAGGATGTCAGGGTCGTCAGCCGCAACATCGATCGGCGCCTGCAGGAAATCGCCACCTCCCTCAATCTGCTGTCGCAATTCCCGGAACTCGAGAATGGCAATCTTGCCGCTTTTCAGGGACGTGTTGCCGAAAGCCTGAAACGGGAGGGCCTGTACGCCATTCTGGCTACCATGGAAGGCGAACAGTATCTCAATACCCGGGTGTCATTTGGCCAGCCTCTCAGCAAGGTGCCGGCCGAGGCCAATCTGGCCAAGGCAATCGAATCCCGTCGGATCACCGTTTCGGACATGTTTTTCGGCGCGACGAGCAAGGAATGGGTGTTCAACGTTACCTTGCCGCTCGACCCCAATCTGGGTTCCGCCGGAGATGCCCTGATCCTGACGCAGAATACAAGTGACCTGAGCCGGCTCATTCCCACGGAAAACCTGCCGCGCAACTGGGCGGTCGCCATTATCGACGGTAACAATCGTGTTGTCGTTTCCAGTGCGCAGAATGGGGTGGAAGTGGGCAAGCCATTTGCCAGCCCCGCCATTCTTTCAGAAATGCAGGCCTTCAGCGGCAATTTCTTCGACGACAAGGGCAACCTCTATGCCTATGCCCAATTGCCGGGCTGGCAATGGCGAACTGTGATGTGGGGGCCACTTGCCGCAAGTCAGGCAGCATTGGTCGACACGTGGCGGCAAATGATGATCGGCAGCACGATGCTCGTGCTCATCGCCATCGGCGGCGCCTATCTGGTCGGCCGGCAGTTGCGCAGTTCCATTCGCGATCTCACGCTCATGGCTGAACGCATCGGTGAAGGCGAGATCGTGGCGCCCGTCGATACCAAGATCAAGGAAGCCAACCAGGTCGCCGTCGCGCTCTCCAATGCTTCCTTCGACAGAAGCCAGTCGGAAGAACGGCTGCAACTTCTGCTGCACGAACTGGTTCACCGCTCCAAGAATATTCTTACGCTGGTTCAGGCGATGATCCGGCAATTGGGGCGGGAAAACAAAAGCATCCCGGAATTCCAGAAAGAGGTGGACCACCGCCTGCGCGGTCTCGGAATGTCGATCCGGGCATTGGCGGAGGTTCAATGGCAAGGCTTGCCGATCCGTAAGCTGATCGAGACCCACCTCGACGTTTTCGGCACCGTTTCGGAACGCTTCGAGCTGTCTGGGGACGATTTCATGCTTTCTCCGGAAGCGGCGCAAAATTTCGGGCTCGTGGTGCATGAGCTGACGACGAACTCCATCAAATACGGCGCCCTGTCGGTTGCGCTCGGAAAAATCACGGTGAGCTGGAAGCCGCTCGAAAAAGATGGACGTCAGATGATTTATATCGTCTGGACCGAAACGGGCGGGCCACCGGCGACGGAACCAAGCCGCAAGGGCTTTGGTACCACGGTCATCAAAAGGCATGCGGAAGGCGCATTCGGCGGACAGGTGGTGACGGAGTATCGCGAAACCGGGTTCGAATGGTCGCTTGAAGCGCCGATGCGCTATTTTATACCCAAGCGACCCGATCAGGCAGGCCCGCTTTGAAAAATGGCGTGCTGGATCCCCGTACCAGCAGACGAAAAGCAGCTAATTTCGCCCTCCACAAAAAAAATACGTTTTAGTGGAACCGAATTAGGGCGGATGCATTTTTACTGCAGGCCAAGCAATTCCCCCGTCCCCGCCTGACGCTTGGCTGACAATAAACAGGTTTCACCCCTGAAAACCTGTCATAATAAAAAAGCACGGCTCTTTCATGGGCCGTGCTTTTTTTTGCGTTCTCGCAAAAACGGCCGAAGTGCTGCCTATGAGGCAGGTCTCCAACCGAGGGCCATTATTTCGAAATTTCAAATGTCGGTGACGTCCCCGGAAGGAAATTTAAGCCGGTAGACGATCCGCTCCGGCGTGAGGTGATATTCGGCACTCCCGCCCAATGCGGATGGAACGACCTTTTCCAGCACGACGCTGCCGAAACTGCCGCGCCTCGCCTGCGCCGGCTCTTTCGATGGCATGATCGGCTCGATCCACTCAACGATACAAAAATCGCCTTCCTGTCGGCATTGCAGCGAGATTGGCGGATGATAGGCGAGATTGCCGCTATGGCTGACCGTATTGACGACCAGCTCATGGAAAGCCAGACCGATATAAAGCGCGCCATTCGGATTGAGCAGCAGGTTTTCACCTTCCATGTGAATGAGATTAGGATATTCCGGCACATAGAGATCGAATTGCTGGCGAAGAAGCTCGAATATGCGAGCACCTCTCCAGTCGGAATCCGTGATGAGATCCTGACTTTGGGCAAGAGCGTGTAACCGGCCCCGAAACTTGCGCAGAAAATCATCCTTGGTGAGGCTGAAACGGGCCGTCTGGCCCGCAAGGCTCTGGATGATCGCCAGGAGGTTCTTGGAACGGTGGCTGACCTCGCGCAGCAGCGAGCGCAAAAGCTGCTCGCGCCGCCGTTCCGCCGTCACCTCGCGAATAGTGGTTTTCATCACCGCCTGCTTCGCCTGGTTGAAGGTGGAATGGATCTGGAACTGGAAAACCCGGTCATTGCCGGCATTAACTTCCAGCATGCCCCGACTGCCCACCACATTCATATCTTTTTTGAGTTCGGCAAGCCGCTCTGAAAGATCGGTGCCAAACACATTTTCATCCGTGGGATGGCTATCGGTCGGCAGACGCCACACATCCGGCAGATTGGCCACGAATATATACTCCCGGTTCCAGTCTTGTAACATGACTGTCTCGCCCGAATCGAGCAAAGCGAGGACGAGCGAATCGTGTAGCTCGCTCTCGTTCCTCTCCGCGTTATGCCATGCCAGCCGATGCAAATTCATCTCCCTGCAAAAAGCCGTGAGATCACCTCACGACCGTAACCGCGAACGTCCGGGTACCGTAGTTGTTCCCGGACAGTCTACGGTTTCGGCAAATTTCACGCCGCGACGCGAGAGCTTTCGTTGAAAAACAGGGCCTGGCTGATAAGCGCTTTCACCATGTCCGGGTTGAACGGCTTCGTAACGAGGAATGTCGGCTCGGGCCGCTCACCTGTCAAAAGACGCTCAGGGAAGGCTGTAATGAAGATCACCGGCAGAGACGTCATCTGAAGGATCTCCTTCATGGCATCGAGCCCGGAGCTGCCGTCTGCAAGCTGGATGTCGGCAAGGATCATCTTCGGCTGCGTGCGGTTGAAGAGATCGATCGCCTCCGCATGCGTGCGGGCAATACCCGTAACGCGATGGCCGAGATCGGTGACCATCTGCTCGATATCCATGGCGATCAGAGGTTCGTCCTCGATAATCATGATATCGGTGGCAACCTGGCGGGCGATTTCAGAGGCCGCCTCATCGATCAGCTGGCCGATCTGGGCTTCAGTTACCCTCAGAACCTCTGCTGCTTCCGAAGCTGTGAACTCTTCGACCGTGGTCAGAAGGAAAGCCTGGCGGGCGAGCGCTGGTACCGCAGAGAGGTTGGCGGAAGCGCGCTTTTCCCAACCTGACAGGTTTTCATCGGCCTTTATATTGATCGTGACGGAACTAAAAATCGATACGAACAATTGATAAAGCGAAACCCGATCGTTGCTTGTCGGCGGGAAGATGCTGATATCGGCGATCAGAGCTTCAAGTGTTGCTGCAACATAGGCATCGCCAGTGGATTGAGAGCCGCAAACGGCACGCGCGAACCTGCGCAGATATGGCAGGTGCGGTGCGATGCGTGTAGAAACTGACATGGAATTCTCCCCTTTCATGCGGTCTGCAACGCAAACCCACGATAGCAACGTGCGCATCATAAAAAAAGTTCCGGATCGCCGGAACTATTTTTTTCATCGCGCATTCTTGCCACGACACAAAAGGAATACCGGACGTTATGAACATATTTCAATCGGACCAAGATTCTCCGGACAATCCGGCCAACCCTCAGGTCCCGCACTCTGGACGTGCGGTGATTTCCCGCAAGCTCAGGGAACTCTACGATGCTGTTCAGGAAGAAGGCATCCCTGACAAATTCCTCGATCTTCTCGAGAAACTCGATGAAGCCGAAAACAGAGCCAAAGACAAGGCTTCGGGGGAATGATGGCGAAAGAGCCGGAGCAGACAGAATACAATTTCAAACGGGAAATGCTGGCGGCACTGCCAAACCTGCGCGCATTCGCGATCTCACTCATCCGTTCGAGGGATCGCGCTGACGACCTCGTGCAGGATACGATCATGAAGGCCTGGGCGAAACAGGAGAGTTTCCAGCCTGGCACCAACATGCGCGCATGGCTGGTGACGATCCTGCGTAACGAATTCTACAGCCAGATTCGCAAGTCCGGCCGCGAAGTACAGGATACCGACGGGGTTTACACCTCGCGCCTGTCGGTGCCGCCAGAACAGCATGGTTCGGTCGATCTTCAGGATTTTCGTACGGCACTTGCAAAGTTGCCCGACGATCAGCGCGAAGCGATCTTGTTGATCGGCGCCTCGGGCTTTGCTTACGAAGAAGCAGCCGAGATTTGCGGGTGCCCGGTTGGCACGATCAAGAGCCGTGTCAGCCGCGCGCGATTGCGCCTGCAGGAACTTCTCGGCATCGAAAACGAAAACGAGTTTGGTCCTGACGCGCAGATGAGCGCCGTTACCGCCGCAGCCACCGCGCGCTGAGCTGGCAGAATTCGCAAAGCATTAGACGGGTAGGCTCATGCCTGCCCGTTTTTCTTCGCCGCGTCGTCAGATACCGGTCTCCTTGACCGACTGCATCACGACGAATGTCGAAGTGTTGGAAACCGATGGAAGGCTGGAGATTTTTTCGCCGAGCACCCTTCGGTATTTGCGGATATCGCTGGTGCGCACCTTCAGTAGATAATCGAAGGCGCCGGCGATCATGTGGCATTCCTCCACCTCCTTGATCTTGCGCACCGCCGTGTTGAATTCCTCAAGCGCCTTTTCGCGTGTGTCGGAAAGCTTGACCTCGGCGAAGGCGATATGGTCGACGCCCAGTTTCTGCGGATTGAGCACCGCACGGAAGCCCAGAATATAACCTTCATCCACCAACCGCTTGAGCCGCGTCTGGCACGGCGTCTTGGAGAGGCCGACCCTTTTCGACAGTTGCAGCACCGACATGCGCCCGTCTTCGCTGAGGGCCTCGAGAATCTTGAGATCGAAGTGGTCCAGATCGTCTGTTTTATGACTATTAGCCATGTGATTTCACGCCAATTTTGAATAATAAAAGTTCATATGGCCTGTTCTATCCTCAAAATAGGACCATAGCAATTTTTACGGCAATGATATTGTACACAGCAGAATGACAAGCGGCGAGCGGAGGACACGCTGCCGCTGACAGTCTGTCTTCAACAGCTTTTTCAGGATTTTCAGAATGGCCGATGGTGCAAGCAAAGCCGATGTAAACCCGCAGCAGACGGTGAACGGTATTTTCCAGAATTTTGCACCGCCCGTGCGCGAGCAGAGCCCGTTGCGCAAAGCAATTACCGCCGCTTACCGCCGCCCAGAGGAAGAGTGCCTGGCGCCTCTGATCGATGCTGCGACCGTCACGCCCGAGCAGGCCGCAGCCATTCGCACCACGGCAACCAAGCTGATCGAGGCGTTGCGCGCCAAGACGAAAGGCACCGGCGTCGAGGGGCTGGTGCAGGAATATTCGCTCTCCAGCCATGAGGGCGTGGCCCTGATGTGCCTTGCCGAAGCACTGCTGCGCATTCCCGACACCGCCACCCGCGACGCGCTGATCCGCGACAAGATCGCCCGCGGCGACTGGAAGTCCCACATCGGCGGCGGGCGCTCGCTGTTCGTCAACGCCGCAACCTGGGGTCTTGTCATCACCGGCAAGCTGACCTCGACGGTCAATGACAGCGGCCTTTCGGCGGCGCTGACCAAGCTGATCGCCAGGGCTGGCGAACCCGTCATTCGCCGCGGCGTCGATATGGCGATGCGCATGATGGGCGAGCAATTCGTGACCGGCGAAACGATTGGGGAAGCGATCAAGCGCTCGAAACCGCTGGAGGAACAGGGTTTCCAATATTCCTACGACATGCTCGGCGAAGCGGCGACCACCGCCAAGGATGCGGAGCGTTATTACAAGGACTACGAAAACGCGATCCACGCCATTGGCAAGGCCTCCGCCGGGCGTGGCATCTATGGTGGCCCCGGAATTTCCATCAAGCTTTCGGCCCTGCATCCGCGTTATGCCCGTGTGCAGGCAGAGCGGGTAATGGCGGAGCTTCTGCCGCGTGTGAAATCCCTGATGCTGCTCAGCAAGAAATACGATATCGGCCTCAACATTGACGCCGAGGAAGCCGACCGGCTGGAACTGTCGCTCGATCTTCTGGAGGAACTGGCGCTCGACAAGGATCTTGCCGGTTGGAACGGCCTAGGCTTCGTTGTGCAGGCCTATGGCCGCCGCTGCCCCTTTGTTCTCGACTACATCATCGATCTCGCCCAACGTGCCGGTCGCCGCATCATGGTGCGTCTTGTCAAGGGCGCCTACTGGGATGCGGAGATCAAGCGCGCACAGGTGGACGGGCTGGAAGACTTCCCGGTCTTCACCCGCAAAGTGCACACGGATGTCTCCTATATCGCCTGCGCCCGCAAGCTGCTTGCCGCGCGTGACGTCGTGTTCCCGCAATTTGCGACCCACAACGCCCAGTCCATGGCTACCATCTACCATCTCGCTGGTCCGGACTTCAAACTCGGTGATTACGAGTTCCAGTGCCTGCACGGCATGGGCGAACCGCTTTACAGCGAAGTCGTCGGCAAGAAAAAGCTCGATCGTCCCTGCCGCTTTTATGCGCCTGTTGGCACCCACGAGACGCTGCTTGCCTATCTCGTCCGCCGTCTGCTGGAAAACGGCGCGAACTCCTCCTTCGTCAACCGCATAGCAGATCCCGCCGTGCCGGTGGCTTCCCTGCTGGAAGATCCGGTCACCGTGGTCAAGGCTTACCCCGTTCCCGGCGCACGGCACGACCGCATTGCTGCACCCGCTGGTCTCTTCGGCCCCGAACGGGCAAATTCCGCCGGCCTCGATCTTTCGAATGAAACGGCACTTGCCGCGCTGGACAACGTCCTTAAGGCAGGTGCGACGACGGAATGGAAAGCCGCAGCACCGCATGCAGGCGGAAAGACACGCCCGGTCCTCAATCCCGGCGACCACAATGATGTCGTCGGTTATGTAACCGAACCGACAGAGGCCGATGTCGAAGCGGCAATGCAACGGGCCGCAGCCTCCAACTGGTCTTCCACGCCGGTCGAGGAGCGCGCCGCCTGCCTGGAGCGCGCTGCCGACCGGATGCAGGCCGAAATGCCGGCCCTGCTTGGCCTCATCATGCGCGAGGCCGGAAAATCCATGCCGAACGCCATTGCCGAGGTGCGCGAAGCGATTGACTTCCTGCGTTATTACGCAGCGGAAGCCCGGAAGACCTTCAAGGCCAACGAGACACCGCTCGGCCCGGTCGTCTGCATCAGCCCGTGGAACTTCCCGCTTGCCATCTTCATCGGCCAGGTAACGGCAGCACTGGTTGCCGGTAATCCGGTACTGGCAAAGCCCGCCGAAGAAACCCCGTTGATCGCCGCGCAGGGGGTACGCCTGCTGCATGAGGCAGGCGTTCCGCAGGACGCCGTGCAGCTTCTGCCAGGTGACGGCAAGACCGGTGCGGCACTAGTCGGCTCAGCGCTCACGGCGGGTGTGATGTTCACCGGATCCACTGAAGTGGCGCGGCTCATCCAGGGTCAACTCGCAGGCCGGGTTCTCGCAAACGGCCAGCCCGTTCCCCTGATTGCCGAGACCGGCGGCCAGAACGCCATGATCGTCGATTCCTCAGCGCTTGCCGAGCAGGTCGTCGCCGACGTCATCGCCTCTGCCTTCGACAGTGCCGGCCAGCGTTGCTCGGCGCTTCGCATTCTCTGCCTGCAGGAAGATGTGGCCGACCGCACCCTGACGATGCTGAAGGGCGCGCTGCACGAATTGCGCATCGGGCGCACCGATAGCCTTTCCGTCGATGTCGGCCCCGTGATCACCGCTGAAGCTAAAGGCATCATCGAAAAACACGTTAACAGCATGCGCGCACTCGGTCACCGGATCGAGCAGATTTCGCTTGCCGGCGAAACCGGCAAGGGCACCTTCGTGCCACCGACAATCATCGAGATGAAATCGCTCGCCGATCTTAAGAAAGAGGTCTTCGGGCCGGTGCTGCACGTCATCCGGTTCAAGCGCGACAATCTCGACCGGCTGATCGACGAGATCAACGCCACCGGCTATGGCCTGACCTTCGGCCTGCATACGCGTCTTGACGATACCATCCAGCATGTCCTGTCGCGCGTCGCGGCCGGTAATCTCTATGTGAACCGCAACATCATCGGCGCCGTGGTCGGCGTCCAGCCCTTTGGCGGGCGAGGCCTCTCCGGCACCGGCCCCAAGGCGGGCGGTCCGCTCTATCTCGGCCGCGTCACACAAACCGCGCCGAAGATCGACCGCGTTGCCAGCCAGCAGGACCAGGCGGCTGTCGATCTCGCCCGCTGGCTGGATGAAAACGGCCAGAGCGTTGCAGCCGAAGCCGCAAGACAGGCCGCAGCCCTATCCGGCCTCGGTTTCGAAACCGAACTGGCAGGCCCAGTCGGCGAACGCAACGTCTATGCGCTGCATCCGCGCGGCAAGGTGCTGCTTATTCCGGCCACGGAGCAAGGGCTCTATCGCCAGCTTGCGGCAGCGCTTGCCACCGGCAACTCGGTCGTTATCGATAATGCGTCGGGGCTGGAAAAGTCGATCTACGGATTGCCGGCAACCGTCACCTCGCGCATCACATGGGCTGACAGCTGGGAAAAATCCGCACCGTTCGCCGGCGCGCTGATCGAGGGCGATGCGGAACGTGTCGTTGCGATCAACAAGAAAATCGCCGCCCTGCCCGGTCCTCTGGTTCTGGTTCAGGCCGCCACGACGGAAGCGCTTGACCGTGAAACCCAGCCCTACAATCTCGACTGGCTGGTGGAAGAAGTCTCCGTCAGCGTCAACACAACGGCTGCCGGCGGCAATGCCAGCCTGATGAGCATCGGCTGATTATCTGGTTCCGGCAGGGTCTCGACCCTGCCGGTCCATCACATCACCCACCGATTTCACCACGACCGAAAAGCTGGTTCAGAACCTGCTCTTCAAGCCGCGCGAATTCCGGGGTGCCGTGTCGGCGCGGACGCGGCAGTTTCACATCGAGATCAAGGGCGATGCGCCCCTCATCAATCACGACGATGCGGTCTGCAAGTGCGACGGCTTCCGAAACATCGTGCGTAACGAGAACGGCGGTGAATTTCTGCTTGCGCCAGATGCGCTCCAGCAGAAGCTGCATTTCGATGCGGGTGAGCGCATCTAGCGCCCCGAGGGGTTCATCCAGCGCCAGAATTTGCGGATGCGCCACCAGCGCGCGTGCCAGCGCCACGCGCTGCTTCTGGCCTCCAGACAGGACATAGGGCCACTCGCCCGCCCGGTCCTTTAGCCCAACCTCTTCGAGAATGGCAAGCGCCTGCTCGTTCGCCGCCTCACCTTTGGCGATGCCGGTCAGGCCCACGGATACATTGTTTGCGATGCGCTCCCATGGCAGAAGGCGCGGCTCCTGAAACATCATGCGAGTGCGGCTCGATGCGTCTTTCGAAACGGTGCCGCTTGTGGGCGCATCAAGACCGGCCAAGATACGCAGAAGCGTGCTCTTGCCGCATCCACTCTTGCCGATAATAGCCAGAAACTCGCCTTCCCGCACATCGAGATCGATGCCGCGCAGAACCGGTTTATCGCCAAAGGTCTTTGTCACATTGCGGAAGCTGAAAGCGACCTTGCTGTCGTTCTGCTTGCCGCGCTGTTCAACCTTGGTCTCTGCCCCGGAAGGGGAGGATGATGGGGCATCGGGGCGTCTCAACGTCGTAACATTGCTGGTCGACATGGGTTACCTCAGACTTTCTTGAAGGCTGGATGCCACTGCAGGAAGATGCTTTCGAGGAAGCGGGCGAAACTGTCCGCCAGCTTGCCAAGAAGCGCGTAAATAAGGATCGACAGCACGACGACATCGATCAGCAGGAACTCGCGCGCCTGCATGGCCATGTAGCCGAGGCCGGAAGAGGAGGAAATTGTTTCCGCCACGATAAGCGTCAGCCACATGATGCCGAGCGCATAACGCAGGCCGGTGAAAATGGACGGCAGCGCGCCGGGCAGGATCACTCGCCGGAACAGGGTGAAGGGCGACATGCCATAGGTACGCCCCATCTCCACCAGTTGCGGATCGACCCCCTGAATGCCGAGCAGCGTGTTGATGTAGGTGGGGAAAAACACTCCGAGTGCCACGAGGAAAAGCTTTGCCTCCTCGTCGATGCCGAACCAGAGGATGACGAGCGGAATGAGCGCCAGATGCGGGATGTTGCGGATCATCTGCAGCGTCGTGTCGGTAAAGCTGCGGGAAAACCGCGACAGTCCGTTGGCCAGCCCGAAGATGAAACCAATCGCGCCGCCAACGGCGAAACCGGCCAGAGCGCGAGCGGAGCTGACACCGATATTGGCGATGAGTTCCCCTGAAAGCAAAAGCCGCCAGAAGGCTTCCGCGACGGCAGAGGGAGCCGGCAGGACGTTTGCCGAAATGAGACCGACGCGGGCAGCAAGCTCCCAGCCGGCAAGAATGATGGCAGGAAGCAACCAGCCCGTGATGCTTCCAGCCTCGATACGCCTTCTGATGCTCATCGCGAAGCCCTCCGTATCCGGGATCAGTTGGTGGCGCCTGACCAGACGGCATCCTTGATGCTGATCTGCTTAGGGATCAGGCCCAGGCGATAAAAGCGGTCGGCAGTTTCCTGCTGGCTGGCAATGATCTTGTCATCGATTTTCGAAATACCGAATTCCGAACGGTTCGCAGCCAGCGTCTGCGCTTCCAGCGGTACACCTGTCACCTCATGCAGGGCTGCCGCAACCTTGTCGCGGTTGGCGGCGGACCATTTGGCCGCCTCGCCCAGGGCATCAAGCGTTATATTGATGGTGTCGGCATGGGATTTGGCATAGTCGCGGTTGGCGAGGAAATAGGTACTCACATTGAGAACCTCGCTGGTGCGGGCCAGAGTGACGGGCTTATAGCGCGTCTCGGCAATTGCATAGAACGGATCCCAGACGGCCCAGGCGTCGATCTTGTCGCTGGCAAAGGCTGCCGCCGCGTCAGCCGGGCTGAGATAGACCACGTCGATATCGCTAAATTTCAGGCCGTTCTTCTCAATTGCCGCCACCAGCAGATTGTGGGCGCTTGTGCCCTTGCCGACGCCGACCTTCTTGCCCTTCAGATCGGCAACCGACTTTATACCGCTCTCGGGCTTGGTGAAGATCGCCTCACCCTTACCGTTTGAGGGAAGAGCCGCAACGTAAACGATGGCCGAACCGGCCGCCTGACCGAAGATTGGCGGCGCATCGCCCGTCCAGCCGACATTGATGGAGCCAACATTCAAGGCCTCCACCAGCGGCGGGCCTGCGGTGAATTCGACCCACGAAACCTTGACGCCCTTGGCCTCAAGCGCCTTTTCGATAACGCCCTGTTGCCTCGCGATCACCGGCAGGCCGGTTTTCTGATAACCGATCTTCAGCTCTTCCGCCGCCTGCGCCTGCAAGGGCAGCACGGATAATGCAGCGGCAACAAGAAAACTGGCGGAGAGGGCACGACGGGTAATGGCTGGCATCTTAGCTCCTTGTCGCCGACCCCCTGGGGCCGGTTTGCGATATGGAGCAATGCTAGGGTTTTCGATGAAAACGATAGAGAGAGGATAATTCAATATGAGCGATATTGCGGGAATAAAATTCCGCAGAGACGCCTCTTTCCCGCAAATCGTCGCAGGAAGCATTACCAAGCCTGCTTAACAGACGAATGCCGGTGCGGACTGGCCGCACCGGCATGATGGATCAATATCGCTATCGAACGCGCAAACTTGCGAAGCGATTTACTCGATATCGAAGGAAACGCCCTGCGCCAAAGGCAGCGCCTTGGAGTAGTTGATGGTGTTGGTGGCGCGGCGCATATAGGCCTTCCATGCATCCGAACCGGATTCGCGGCCACCGCCGGTTTCCTTTTCACCACCGAATGCGCCGCCGATTTCCGCGCCCGAGGTTCCGATATTGACGTTGGCGATGCCGCAATCCGAGCCTTCCGAAGACAGGAAACGTTCCGATTCCTGAATGTCGCGGGTGAAGATCGACGACGACAGACCAGCGGCAACGGCGTTATGCGCGTCAATCGCCTGATCGAGATCGCTGTACTTCATCACATAAAGGATCGGCGCGAAGGTCTCTTCCAACACCGGCCCCGCCTGTTCAGGCATTTCGACAAGTGCCGGCTTTACATAATAGGCATCCGGCGCACCCGTATCCACTCGCCCGCCGCCATTCACCACGCCGTCATGCGCCTTGGCCGCTTCGAGCGCCTTCTGCATGCCGTCGAAAGCCGCCTTGTCCACCAGCGGTCCGACAAGCGCCGATGTTTCGAGCGGATTGCCGACGGATACGGAGGCGTAGGCCTTTTTCAGACGCGGCACGAGCTGGTCGTAAACACTGTCATGCACGAAGAGACGGCGAAGCGTGGTGCAGCGCTGGCCGGCCGTGCCCATGGCGCCGAAGGCAATGGCGCGCAGCGCCATGTCGAGATCGGCAGACGGGCAGACGATGCCGGCATTGTTGCCGCCCAGTTCCAGAATGGCGCGGGCGAAGCGCTTCGCCAGACGCGGGCCGACATCGCGGCCCATGCGGGTGGAACCGGTTGCAGAAACCAGGGGAACCTTGGGGTTGTCCACCAATGCTTCACCAACGGCGCGGTCGCCGATCAGAAGCTGCGACAGCCCTTCCGGCGCATCGCCAAAACGGGCTACGGCACGTTCGAAGATGCCCTGAACCGCAAGTGCCGTCAGCGGGGTCTTTTCAGATGGCTTCCAGACCACCGAATTGCCGCAGACTAGCGCGAGTGCCGCGTTCCACGACCAGACCGCGACCGGAAAATTGAAAGCGGAGATAACGCCGACAACGCCGAGCGGATGCCAGGTTTCCATCATACGGTGGCCGGGGCGTTCGGTGGCGATGGTGAGGCCGTAAAGCTGGCGGGACAAGCCGACCGCGAAATCGCAGATATCGATCATCTCCTGCACTTCGCCGAGACCTTCGGACGGGACCTTGCCCGCTTCCAGCGAGACGAGCCGACCGAGATCTGCCTTGAAGGAGCGCAGTTCTTCGCCCAGAAGCCGGATCAGTTCGCCACGGCGCGGAGCAGGCACGTTGCGCCAAATCTTGAAGGCGGCATCGGCCTTGTCGACCACGGCTGCGACACCCTCGACCGAAATGGTCTTGAGGCTTGCGATCTGTTCACCCGTTACCGGGCTGAACGACGCCATATCGCCGCCGGTATAAAGATCGCGGGCGACGCCCATTCTGTCGAGCAGGGCCGCGGCTTCCTGTTTCACGTCAAGCTTCGTGGTCGCATCCATGTCAAATTATCCTTTTTGGCTCAAAGGGGAGGAAAGGCCGTTTTTGATACGGCGCTTTCAACTCCCGTCGCTGTTCTTTCCCCGAATTTATCATTTTGTGAAACGGCGCCTCCGTCGAAGCCGGCAAAACACCATTCCATTCTTTCCCGTAATCATATATGGCCATAATGACCCTTTTCCAATGAGGAAAGCGGGTAAGTTGATGCGAGAATGGTATGGATCCGCGCAGAAGACTGGTCCCTGATATCGTAACCCTGCAAGCATTCGAGTGTGCCGCAAGGCATGGGAATTTTACCCGTGCGGCGGAAGAACTCAACCTCACGCAAAGTGCGGTCAGCCGGCAGATCGGCGAACTCGAGGCGCAGACCGGAATGCAGCTTTTCGAACGCATCCGCCGGCGCGTCGTCCTGTCGGAAGCGGGTCGCAAATTCCTGCCAGACGTGCGGCGCCTGTTGCAGCAATCCGAACAGCTGATGGTGCGCGCGGTCTCGGCCGGAACATCTCATGCATCACTTTCCGTCGCCACCCTGCCAACCTTCGGCAGCCGCTGGCTGATGCCGCGTCTGCACCGCTTCATCGACGCCAACCCGGAAATGACCATCACCATCGGCTCGCGCTCGCACCCTTTCGATTTCGATGAGGAAGGTTTCGACCTCGCCATCCATTACGGCCAGCCGGTCTGGGCGCACGGCACCTGCACCTTTTTATGCAACGAAGTGATCGTGCCGGTCGCCAGCCCCGCTCTGCTTCAGCGCGCGGGAATGAGAGAGCCGGAGGATTTTAACCGACAACCGTTGCTGCACGTGACCACACGGCCGAAACTATGGACTGAGTGGCTGGAGATGAATGGGGTGACGGCGGAGAATGCCTATAGAGGCAGCCGTTTCGACCAGTTTTCGATGATCATTGAAGCAGCCATAAGCGGCATTGGCTTTGCCCTTCTGCCGAAATATCTGATCGAGGCGGAACTCGTCTCCGGCCGTCTCGAAATCGTCTTCGACATTCCACTGCAAACCGACAAGAGCTATTATGTTGCCCTGCCGGAAGGGCGGCAGGACAATGTCCTTGCCCGCGCCTTCCAGGCATGGCTTCTCGATCAGGTCGGCAAGCCGGCCTAGATATTCACACAGTGCCGCCGATGGAAACCTCGTCAAGCCCCGGCAGATCGGGGCCGACCGGCACGATCCGGGTCGGATTGAGCGCCTTGATCGAATAATAACCGCGCTTGATGTGGTCGATATTGACCGTGTCACGCACGCCCGGAATGTTTAGCACCCGCATCATATAGGCCTGCAGGGCCCGATAGTCGGCAATGCGGCGAAGGTTGCACTTGAAGAGGCCGTAATAGGCGGCATCGAAACGCACCAGCGTCACGAAAAGCCTGACATCCGTTTCCGTCAGGCGATCGCCGAAGAGGAAGGGACCGCCTGATGCCAGGCGAGTTTCAAGTTCCTGAAGTGTCGCGAAGACGTCGGCAAAGGCTTCCTCATAGGCAAGCTGGGTGGTGGCAAAACCGGTTCTGTAGACACCGTTGTTGAGGCGGGGATAGATATGGTCGTTGAGCGCATCAATCGCGTCCCGCAGATCTTCCGGATAAAGATCGATGCCGTTATCGGCCAGATCGCCGAAACCGGAATTCAGCATGCGGAGAATGTCGGCGGATTCGTTGTTGACGATGGTTTTCGTCTTCTTGTCCCAAAGAACCGGAACGGTGGCACGGCCGGTATAATGCGGATCGGCGCTGGTATAGGCTTCGTGCATATAAGCGAAGCCGTTCAGCCCGTCGCGATCCGAACCTGGATAATCGCCGAATTTCCAACCCTCGTCGGAGAGCGCCGGCTCCACAATTGAGACCGAAATGACATCCTCGAGCTTCTTGAGCTTGCGGCCGATCAGCGTGCGTGAGGCCCATGGACAAATCAGCGCGACATAGAGATGATAGCGCCCAGCCTCGGCCTTGAAACCGCCCTCTCCCGTCGGGCCTGCTGAACCATCAGACGTTACCCAGTTGCGAAAGCCGGATGTCTGGCGAACGAAACCACCCTTCTTGTCGGTCGCCTGCACCGGGTGCCATTCGGCGGTCCACTTTCCATCCACGAGCATTTTGGGCTCTCCATTCATCTATCGATGAAAAGCTTATGGGGCCGTCTGCACCCACCCCACAAGCCGCGCTTCGGTTGACGCACTGTTTCCGATCGATGGATGACTTCAAAGCCGATTGCGGAAAAACGGATTCCAGCGAACTGTGCCGAGCCTGACCCTTTCGCGGATCATCGTCAGAAGTCCCGATGCGGCGATGACACCCAGCCCAAGCACCGCGATCGCATCCGGATATTCGTGGAAGAAAGTCATGCCGATCGCCACGGCCCAGAGGATCTGAGAATAATGCGAGGGTGCAATCTGGCTGGCCGGCGCGATACGTGTTGCGACGAGCAGCGTTATCTGTCCCGTCGCCGTGCAGAGGCCGATGAAGGCAAAGGCGGCGAACTGGTGCAGATTGGGCATGACGAACTCGGGAATCGAGGCAATGCCGTTGAAGGTGAGGCCGTAGACCAAAAGCACGCCCATTATCGAGGTGCGCTTCTCCTTGCCCGCAAGCGAGCGGAGCAGCACGATGGTCATCGCCGCCAGGAATGCGACACCGATGGCTGCGACGTGCCCGAGTTCCAGCGCCTTGAAGCCGGGCCGCACGACGAGCAGAACACCGACGATGCCGGCCAGAACGGCCGCCCAGCGCCATGGCCCTATATCTTCCTTCAATACGACAGCCGACAGCACTGTCACAAACAACGGTGAGAGAAAGATCAGCGCATAGGCTTCGGCCAGCGGAATGGTGGTGAAGGCATAGATACCGAGAATACCGGCGAACAGGCCGGAAATCGCCCGCCCGTGCACCGCAAACGGACGGCTCATGCGCCAGAATTCACGCCACCTTTCCTCACGCGGCTTGCTGAAGAAGATGAAGATGCCGGAAAACAGGATGCTGAAAAAGCCGATCTCGAAAACGCTGATCTGTGATCCAAGCGACTTGATCGTGGCATCGCCCAGGGAAAAGGTCGCATAAGCGAACAGACCGAGCAGAAAACCCTTTTGCATTTGAACTTCCCCGAACAGCGACCGCAACGCAAAGCGCACCCCGGCCGCTTAAAGCAACCCGGACGCCCCTTAAGGGACAGACAGTCTGGCAGATTTGATCCTCACCCTATGGCTAGACCCGGCTACCTATGAGTGCAAGCCGCAAAAGCCGCAAAAACACCCGATCCGACCGCATCGATGCAGATGGCCGCAAGGTGCGGCAAATTTGTCCCGTCGACGCCATCATATCACCGTCACGGAAAGAGGTTAGCCCGTGTTGATCGTGGCGCTTGGCGGCAAGCGTGAAGGCGGCTAAACAATGTGGTGTGATTGCACCCGCTGATTTCGCCTGAAGCTTGCTGCGCGAACATCGCCTCACGAACCGAAAGGAAGAAGAATGCGGATAGTGATGATCGGTGCCGGTTATGTCGGCCTTGTTTCCGGTGCGTGTTTTGCCGATTTCGGCCATGACGTGATCTGCGTGGACAAGATGCCGGAGAAGATCGAAGCGCTGAAAAGCGGCCATATCCCGATCTTCGAACCGGGTCTGGAGGTCATCGTTGCCAACAACGCCAAGGCGGGCCGATTGAGCTTCACCACCGACCTCTCCTCCGCGGTTGCCAATGCCGACGTCGTCTTCATCGCGGTCGGCACGCCCTCGCGGCGCGGCGACGGCCACGCCGATCTCGGTTATGTCTATGCGGCGGCGAAAGAAATCGCCCATTCGCTTGACGGCTTCACCGTCATCGTCACCAAGTCCACCGTTCCCGTCGGCACGGGGGACGAGGTGGAACGCATCATCCGCGAAGAAAACCCTTCGGCCGATTTTGCCGTGGTTTCCAACCCGGAATTTCTGCGGGAAGGCGCGGCCATCGAGGATTTCAAGCGACCGGACCGCATCGTCGTCGGTCTTTCCGACGAGCGCGCCCGCCCGGTGATGACGGAGGTTTACCGTCCGCTCTATCTCAACCAGTCGCCTTTGCTCTTCACCACCAGGCGCACTTCGGAACTGATCAAATATGCCGCCAACGCCTTTCTGGCGATGAAGATCACCTTCATCAACGAAATGGCGGATCTGTGCGAAAAGGTCGGCGCCAATGTTCAGGATATTTCGCGCGGCATCGGCCTCGATGGCCGCATCGGCGCGAAGTTCCTGCATGCCGGTCCGGGTTATGGCGGCTCCTGTTTCCCCAAGGATACGCTGGCGCTTGCCAAGACCGCACAGGACTATGACGCCCCTGTGCGGCTGATCGAGACCACCATTGCCATCAACGACAACCGCAAGCGCGCCATGGGCCGCAAGGTCATCAACGCGGTGGGCGGCGACGTGCGCGGCAAGAAGATCGCGGTCCTTGGCCTGACCTTCAAGCCCAATACCGACGATATGCGCGACAGCCCGGCGATTGCCATCATCCAGACCCTCCAGGACGGCGGCGCCAAGGTGGTCGGCTACGATCCGGAGGGAATGGTGAATGCCCGCCATGTCATCGAGGATATCGACTATGCAAGCGGCCCCTACGAGGCTGCCGAAGGCGCCGATGCCGTCGTGATCGTGACGGAATGGAACCAGTTCCGCGCACTCGATCTGCCGCGCCTGAAGGCCATCATGAAAAACCCCGTTCTGGTGGATCTACGCAATATCTACCGCACGGACGAGGTCACCGGGCACGGCTTCGTTTATGCCGGCATTGGCCGCCCACACGACAGCAGTTCCGACAAGGGCCAATAGCGGTTTCGCCTTCGAAGTTTCATTAAAACGGTTTTTGCGCTTCGGTTCGGCCGCAAACGCACCAACGGATTTGGGATATAGTCATCATGCGTTATCTGGTTACCGGCACCGCGGGCTTCATCGGTTTTTACGTTGCCAAACGGCTGCTCGATGCCGGCCATTTCGTAACCGGTTTCGACGGCATGACGAAATATTACGATGTCAGCCTGAAAGAAAAACGCCATGCGATCCTTTCCCGCTCCAACGGTTTCAGGGCGGAAATCGGCATGCTGGAAGACACGGATGCGCTGAAGCGCGCGGCAGAGGCTGCCGAACCGGAAATCATAATTCACCTCGCCGCGCAGGCGGGTGTTCGCTACAGCCTCGAAAATCCACGCGCCTATATCGATTCCAATCTCATCGGATCGTGGAACATGCTGGAGCTTGCCAAGAACCTGCGTGTCAAACACCTGATGCTGGCTTCAACTTCCTCCATCTACGGCGCCAATGAAAAAATTCCCTTTGCGGAAAGCGACAAGGCCGACGAGCCGATGACGCTTTATGCGGCCACCAAAAAATCGATGGAATTGATGGCGCACAGCTACGCCCATCTTCACAAATTGCCCACCACAGCCTTCCGTTTCTTCACGGTTTACGGACCGTGGGGACGGCCGGACATGGCGCCAATCAAATTCGTCGACGCCATCTCGAACGGCGAGCCGATCGATATTTACGGCCAAGGCAATATGAGCCGCGACTTCACCTATATCGATGACCTCGTTGAAGGTATCGTCCGGCTGAGCCAGGTCATTCCGTCCGAGGAAAACCGGGTAACTGAGGAAGGCGTCACCGACACGCTGTCGCACCACGCACCCTTCCGCATCGTCAATATTGGCGGCGGCCAGCCGGTAGAGCTGATGCACTTTGTCGAAACGGTCGAAAAGACGGTCGGCAGGCCGGCAATCCGCAACATGTTGCCGATGCAGCAGGGAGACGTCCCCCGCACCTTCGCTTCACCCGATCTTCTGAGAGCCTTGACGGGCTATGTGCCGCAAACCCCGGTCGAGGAGGGCATCAAGGCCCTCGTCGCCTGGTATCGTGACATGCAGTCGACAGAGCTGCGCGAATAAATCAAAGCGTCGCTAGAAGACGATTGGAAAGCATACCGCCGGAGGCGCTCTGCATGGCGATCTTGGTTTCCACGGCTTCGATGATCGTATCGCTGAAATCGACATCGGTGAGGTCGCGAATGTTGGAAAGACCGCCGGGCGAAAACACGTTCACCTCCAGTATCTTGTCGCCGACAATATCAAGCCCGACCAGGAACATACCGTCTTCCACCAGCTTGGGCCGCATCATTTCGGCAAGCGCCACAATCTCGTCCGTCACCTTCACGGCCTCGGCAGTGCCCTTGGCGTGAATGTTGGAGCGCAGATCGCCTTTTGCCGGAACGCGGCGCAAAGCCGCATATTGTCCGTCGCGCATCAGAGGCTTGCCATTCATCATGAAGAACCGAATATCGCCATCCTTGGCGGCCGGCAGATAGGCCTGTGCAATCAAGTAACCTTCGAGACTGACCGCCTCGAAAATCTGGTTGAGATTGGCCTCCTTGCTGGAGCCGATCTTGAAGACGTTCTTGCCGCCTGAACCCTGCAGCGGCTTGACGATGACACCCTTAGGGTGGGTATCCGCAAATGCGCGTATTTCATCGACATTGCGCGAGATGATCGTGGTCGGGCGTACGATTTCCGGAAAGCTCTGGAAATAGAGCTTGTTCTGCGCCAGCGCCAATCCTTCCGGGTCGTTCAAAACCACAACGCCGCGCTGTTCTGCCAGCCGCCCGAACAGAATGCCGGCATGCACCGCCCATGGCCGCGTCGTCTGATCCAGCGAGGGATCGTTGCGCAGCATCAGCGCGTCGATTTCCTCTACATCCATGGTACGCCGTTCCAGTGCTTTGTCCTGAAGTGCCGCGTGAAAAGCATCGGCTTTCTTGTATTTGGCCTTCGGTAGAACGGTGGCGTGTACGGTCAGGCTATCATCCGAGCGCAAGGTAAAATCGCCAGGCGTCAGATACACCACCTCGTGACCGCGATTGAGCGCCGCCATGGCCAGCAGGCCGGTTGCGAAAGTAGGCCCCTCAGTTTCGATGGAATTGACGAAAAATGCGATACGCATAAGCCCCTCCTGTAATATTACAATGTCGCCAGTTCGGCGATGGATAATCCGGCCCGTATCTTTTCCAGCCGCTCATTGGCCTTGGCCGGCAGCAGAAAAGCGGGACGTACGCCCGGCGGACGCAAGAGGCCGCGCAAGGCAAGCTCCTGCATCACCGGGAAATGGGCAGCGGCAATCTTGCCCATCCAGAACGGATCGAGCGCGCCACCCTTGCGCAGATGCTCCAGCACCTCCGCAAGCCCACGCAGATAGATCGCGTCCTTGGAAAGACCGCCGCCACGATAGATGCGCAAAACCATGTTGAAGGCGCCAGCCTCGTCGAAACCATGATCGCGGGTCATAGTCCGGAACGTCTCAACAAAAGTCGCGCCGTCCAGCATGGCGGCGCAGCCGACGACACGGCCGGCGATCAGCCGCAGGCGCTCGCGCGTCATGCCGCCGGCCAGATGTTCCGCCAGCACTGCCAGCCCTTCCTGCACGCCCTCGTAACCGGAAAGGCCGGTGCGGAAGAGCCGGAGGCCCTGAAACGAACCGTTGAAATAGGTGAGGAGATGCACGCCGATCTCATGCGACAGCAGCGCCTCGACCCGGCGCTGTTCCATGACGGTGTGGCGAGAAATCAGGAGCTTCTCGCCCGTCACCATCAGGCCAGGCGGCAGGTCATCCCTGATCTCGACACGCGCCTTGAATTCCGGCTCCTCCGCCAGATAGGTCTCGATCATCTCGCGCGATTTTTTGGCGACCGCATAACAATCGACCATGGCGATTTCGCCGCTCTCATCCTTGCGTGGGCAATCGGCAAGCACCTTGAGCGCCAGCGTCAGAAGCGCGGGTTCGACGGCACCGTAAAGGGCGCGGGAGAAATCGGTGAAAGTACGGCGATGCAGATTGGCGAGCATGGTCAGTTGCAGATCGATCTCCTGCTGTTTCTCCCGGTAGAGATGATAAAGCACCGGGTCTTCCAGATGATCGAAAACGACGGAATAGAGCTTGCGTTTCTGCTCCTCGACGTCAACGCCGAGCGGCCGGTAAAGCAGGCGCGGCGCATATTGGAAGCTGCCATCGCGAAATTCCTCGAAGGCCCGGCGGGCATTGATCGGCGTCACGGACAGAAGAAAATCAAAGGACGAGACGATGTCGTCTATTGAACGATCGGCACGTCTGACGGCATCAACGAAGGCCTTGCGGCCGAGCGCGCGATGGCTGGTAACCTTGAGTGCATCTTTACCGGCAGCGAATGACGAGAAGGCCTGAAGGCCGGCATCGAAAATATCCGCAATCATCGTCTCGCGCAGGCCGGGATAATCGGCGCCGGATTCAGGCTGTCGGTAGATCGGCGCGAAACGCACGCTGATGCAGGGAAAATCAAGCCCGGCATTTTGAAATCTGAGGATCGGATCGGCATCCGGTTCGGGCCGGGTTATGCGGGGCGTGCGGAAACGCACTTCGGCATCACAAACCGCCTTAATGAAAATACGGCGTGCACTTTGCGTTTCCGGCTCAGATGTTGCCGAGACGGAAACCTCATAATGCGGCAGGAAAGGTGAATCGTCAGCGAGCAGAATGTCGTGTTCCAGTTCGCCGATATCGAGAACCATGAAGGCGCCGAAACGTTCGCGCATGGCCGTGCCGACGGCTGCAATCAGGGGTGCAGCCTCCTGAATGCTCGATGCGATCAGATAAGATGCATGCGCAGAGGCGATATCGCGGGCCGCAAGGTCCTTCGTGCCACCAGTCAGATGCAGGCAAAGAAACGGCAGCGGCCGGTCGATATGCAGCCGGCCGTTCTTTCCGACATCACGACGGACGGCTTTGCCGGCCTCAAGGCAGGCGACGACATCGTCTACCAGCTCGATAACCTGTAACGGTTCACCACGCGCCGAGGAGACGTTCATCGCCGCGCCCTCAGGCATTCTTCGAGAACCGGCTGAAGTGCGGTGATAGCGTCGCGAATATCGGAAACGACGCGCTTATCCGGCTTACCGGTCCACTCGTCCATGAAGAATTTCTTGAACTCCACTGCGATGGCGCAGCCGTTCTGCGCAAAACGCTCGTGAATAAACCGGGTCTGCTCACCCTTGCCCTGAAAGGCGACGTTCTCGCGTACATCAAGGCGGCGTCCGCCGATGGTGGCTGTCGCAAAATGATGGCCCACCGCACTGACGACGTCACTCCAGCGGCTGCGATCCATGGAAAATGTGCCGATATTGATATCAGGCGCTTCCGCCTGGGGCGTTTGCGGCGCTGTAGCGCCCTGCCGGCGATGATTGTAGCTGTGTATGTCCAGCACGACAAAAGCACCATGCCGCCGCTCGACGGTTGAAAGAACTGCTTCGAGCATTGCGTAATAGTCGGCATGAAAATCGAGCGATTGCCGGGTGGCCTCTTCCGGCGGCTCCTGTTTCCAGACCTCCAGCCCCCAGGATTGTTCCGGCTTCAGATAAACTGCCTGATCGGCGAACCGGTTGAGATCGATTTCGAAACGCGAATGGTGAACGACAATGCGGTTTGTCATTCCCGCGATCATCTCGCCGGTAAAAGGGTCTTCCTCTCTCAGCCGCTGGTCGGCGGAAAGAGCCATCAGCGAGGCTATGTCCGGGCGAATGAGATGACCATCATGAATGGCCGTGCCGATGATCGGTGAATTGCCGAAGTCGATCGACCAGAAACCCTTGTTTTCGTCGTTGCCGCGGCACTCGCCGTCACTGTGTCTGGCTGTCATGCTGCCTCCCCTGCATCTGGGCTAAAACAGCACGACTTGCCGGTTTGTTCCGATAAAAATTGCGCGCGATACATTTGTCCTTGGCAAGAATCCGCCTGAAAAAATGCGGAACCATACCGGAAAGCTCACGTTGTTCTGGCAGGAGGGCCGCCGTGTCAAACGGACACGATGGCGCTGAAGAACATCGGGATTTTTCCGTTTTCTCCCGGTGGCCAACGAAATGGCAGCCGAGCTTCTTACCCATCCGGCGCCCTCCGTCCCCGCTTTCCACGCACAAGGAACCGCGACATGGAAAAGACCGAAACGCGTAAACTTGCAGAAGAATATCTGCGGCTCGGCGGCACCCGTCAGGTCATGATCGACGACAACAAGACCTTCGTGCGCCAATGGGAAGACGAACCGGCAGAAGCCGAGACCTTCTGGCAAACGAATATCGAAAAGCTCGATCCGGAGCGCCGTGAGGATGTGGAGTTTTTTCTGCCCTCCGTGAATTCGGACAAAGACGAAAACAGATAAACAGGAAGGAAACAGACATGACTGCCATCAACACTGCAAAAATCGTCATTCTCGCAACGGACGGCTATGAGCGTTCGGAACTGCGCGTGCCATATGATCAGCTGAAGGCCAAGGGCGCGGACGTCAAGATCGCCTCGATCAAGGATGGTGAGATCAAGAGCTGGGACGAAAAGAACTGGGGCGACAGCATCGCCGTCGATATGTCCGCGAAGAACGTCAGCGCCAATGATTTCAATGCACTCGTCCTGCCCGGCGGCCAGATCAATCCGGACGTATTGCGTCATGACGAGGATGCAATGCGCGTGGTGCGAGATTTCGTCAAATCCGGCAAGGTCGTGGCTGCCATCTGCCATGCCCCTTGGCTTCTGGTTGAAGCAGATGCCCTGCGCGGTCGTGACGCGACCTCCTATTGGTCGATCAAAACCGACCTGAAAAATGCCGGCGCCAACTGGAAGGACGAAAAGGTTGTGACCGATAAGGGCATCATCACGTCTCGCAGCCCCGATGATCTGGACGCCTTCGTCGCCAAAATCATCGAGGAGGTCGAAGAAGGCAACCACGAGCGCCGCGCTGCCTAAGGGCCGTAAAGCGGAAAAAAACCAGAGCGCATCCGGCCTATCCAAAATGGCCGGATGCGCTCTCTGTCTTTGTTTGTTCGCATTTTCCAGACGTAACCCGCCAGGCGTTTCCACCGTAAATGCCCTGCACCTTTCAGGAAAACTCCATGCCCACATCGGAACTGACGAAGGAACGCGACCTCAGGGAATCGAAACCCCTTTGGGCCGACACGCCACGCATAGGCCTCCGCACCAGAAACACCCCGAGTTCCGACCATTACGATACGATCGTCGTCGGCGCCGGCATCAGCGGCGCGCTTGCCGCCCATGCGTTGCAGAGACCGGGGCAATCCATGCTGATCGTCGACCGGCGTGATCCGGTGATGGGCAGCAGTGTCGCCAGCACTGCGATGATACAGCACGAGATCGACACACCCCTGATCGAGCTCAGAAAGATGATCGGCAAGGATGCTGCTGATCGGGCGTGGCAGCGCTCCGCGCGCGCCGTGCTGCGGCTGGAGGAAATCGTTTCTTCGCTTGGCATTTCCTGCAGCATGGCGCGCAAACAGGCGCTTTATCTTGCCGGAGACGAGATGGGTTTGCGTGCATTGAAGGCCGAAGCGGCAGCGCGCGAAGAGGCCGGGATCGAGGCCCGCTTTCTCGACACCGCAGAACTTAAAAACGACTATGCGATTGAGCGGACAGGGGCGATCCTCAGCGATATCTCCGCTTCCGCCAATCCGGCGCAGCTGACGGCAGGCCTGTTGCGCCACACAGCGGGCGCCGGCGCTGAGATCGTTTCACAACTTGAAATCACCGATCTTCGAAATCTCGGTGACGAGGTGGTCGTCGCCACAGCACAGGGCGAAATCATTTCCGCGCGCAATATCGTTTTCTGCACCGGATACGAATTCCTGAAATCGCTCGAAAGCCCGAAACACCAGATCATCTCCACCTGGGCGCTGGCGAGTGCGAAGGGTATCGATCTGCCGGACTGGCTGAATAGCCACATCCTCTGGGAGGCTTCAGATCCCTATCTCTACCTGCGCACCGACCGGGACGGGCGCCTTATTGCCGGTGGTGAGGATGAAGAGAACTCCACATCCTACCTGTCTGAGAGCAAGCTTGCCTCCAAGGCGGATGCAATCAAACGCAAGATCGAAAAGCTTCTTGGCGTCGACATCGGCGAACCCGAATATCGCTGGGCGGCCGGCTTCGGCACGACCACCACGGGCCTGCCGCTGATCGGCGCGGTTCCCGGCATGAAGAACGTTTATGCCGTCATGGGCTTTGGCGGCAACGGCATCACCTTCAGCCAGATCGCCGCCGAGATAGTCGCCGCTGCCGTTAATGGTGGCAAGGACCCCGACGCCGATCTCTTCCGTTTCGACTGATGCCGCTTGTCATCCTATATGCGGCGGAGCGTCTGCTGGAATATAAAACGTTGCGCGCAACAGAGCCGGAACCATAGGGGCTCCGAAAGGTTTGTCTCCCGTGCGCAATGGCGTACATCACGCACTTTCACACCATGGGAGAAGAACCAATGGCCGAGAAAAAACTCGACGACCTGTTTTACGATACGCTGAAGGATATCTATTACGCCGAAAGGCAGATCCTGAAAGCTCTGCCGAAAATGGCGCGGGCAGCGACAGACCCGAAGCTGAAACAGGCCTTCGAAAAGCACAAAGAAGAAACGCAGGGCCAGATCGAACGCCTGCAGGAAGTGTTCGAGATCATCGGCAAGCGGGCGCAGGGTAAGACCTGCGAGGCCATCCAGGGCATCATTGCCGAGGGCGAAGAGATTATGGACGATTTCAAGGGCACCGCAGCTCTCGATGCCGGTCTCATTTCCTCAGCCCAGGCGGTCGAACATTACGAAATCGCCCGTTATGGCACCCTGAAGGCATGGGCCGAAAAGCTTGGTCATGCCAATGCCGTTACCCTGCTGGATGCGACGCTGAAGGAAGAGTCCAAGACGGACGATGCGCTGAGCGCGCTTGCCAAGACATCGATCAATGCCGCAGCACAGAAAAAGGCGGCCTGATCGCCTTTTCCAACTGCACAAGCAAAAACCGGAATGGTCACCCATTCCGGTTTTTTTTGTTTGATTGAATCCGCCTCGTTTTACGGCAGGGTATAGGCGATCACATAGTCGCCCGGCTTGGTTCCAACCGAGCCGTGACCACCCGCAACCATCACAACATATTGCTTGCCGCCATCCAGCGCATAGGTCATGGGCGTTGCCTGCCCGCCAGCCGGCAGACGTGCTTCCCAGAGCTGTTTGCCGGTGGTGAGGTTGTAGGCGCGCAGATAGTTGTCGACGGCAGCACCGAGGAAGGCCACGCCACCCTTGGTAATCATCGGCCCGCCAATGCCCGGTACGCCCACCTTGAAGGGCAACGGCAGCGGCGTCATGTCATGGACCGTGCCGTTCTTGTGCTTGTAGGCGATATCGCCGGTGCGCAGGTCGGCACCAGCGACATAACCCCACGGCGGTGCCTGGCAGGGGATTTTCAGCGGACCGAGGAACGGTCCCATGAAGACGCCATAGGGCGCACCGTCATTGCGGTTCAGCCCCTGCTCACTGCCCTTCTCGTCCTGGCCCTTCGGCGGGATGTCGGCGCGCGGCACGAGCTGCGAGGTAAAGGCAAGGTATGTCGGCATGCCGAACATGACCTGACGTTCGGGATCGACCGCGACGCTGCCCCAGTTGAACGTGCCAAAATTGCCGGGATAGATGATGGAGCCGTTCAGCGAGGGCGGCGTATAGCGGCCCTGATAGTTCAGCTGATGGAAGCGGATGCGGCAGGCGAGCTGATCGAACATGGAGACGCCCCACATGTCCTTTTCCTTCAGCGGCTCCGGCTTGAACGACAGCGCCGTCGTTGGCTGAGTCGGGGAGCTGAAGTCCTCAGGGATTGTACCGCCCGGTGCCGGTTCTTCCGTAATCGGCAGAAGCGGCTCACCCGTGCGCCGGTCCAGAACGTAGATATCGCCCTGCTTTGTAGGGCCGACGAGTGCAGGAACGCTTTGACCGTTCTTGGTGATGTCGAGCAGCACCGGCTGGGCCGGCACATCCATATCCCAGAGGTCGTGATGAACCGTCTGGCGCACCCAGCGATCCTTGCCGGTATTGATATCGAGCGCCACGATGGAGGAGGAATATTTCTCCACATTCTCGCTGCGACCCATACCAAGCTGGTCCGGCACCTGATTGCCGAGGGGTACGTAAACGAGGCCAAGCCCCTCGTCGTAGCTCAACACGGACCAGCTGTTCGGCGAGTTGGTAGTGTAGGTTTCGCCTGCGGCAATCGGCTCGGTCTTTTCCGGATTGCCGGAATCCCAGTTCCAGATGAGTGCGCCGCTGTTCACATCGAACGCACGGATGACGCCGGACTGTTCCTGCGTGGAGTAGTTATCGTTCACCGCACCGCCGATGATGATCTTGCCCGCCGCGATCACGGGCGGCGAGGTCGAATAATAATAACCGGCAGGATTGTATTTCATGCCCTGTTCCAGATGCAGCACGCCCTGATCCGCAAAGGATGTGCAAATCTGACCGGTCGCTGCATCAAGCGCAATCAGCCGCGCATCCGAGGTCGGCAGGTAAACGCGCTGGGCGCAGGCGGTGCCCTGTGCGGCATTGGGTTCGGCATAATAGGAAACACCGCGGCACGTCTGGTGCTGGCGGTCCGGGTTAAGACCGACATTGGGGTCGTATTTCCATTTTTCCTTGCCGGTGGCGGCATCAATGGCGATCGCCCAATTGTGCGGCGTGCAGATATAAAGCGTATTGCCGATCTTGAGCGGCGTTACCTGATAGGTGGTTTCACCCACATCATCCGGTAGCTTCACGTCGCCGGTCTGGTACCGCCACGCTTCCTTCAGCTGCGAAACATTATCGACATTGACCTGCGTCAGCGGCGAATAGCGCTGGCCATAAGGCGTGCGGCCGTATTGATGCCAATCGCCATCCGGCACGTCGCCGCCATAGATCGGAGCTGACGCCACCTTCTCCTCAGACAAGGACCCTGCCTGGTCATGCGGATCCTGCGCCATCGAATATCCCGCCACCACAATGGAGGCGAGAACGGAGAGCGCGAGTGGCCAGGCGTTCGGGCCGTAATTCAGCCCTGTCGGGCTTGAAAAACCGAGAGGCTTCCTGACCCAGGGCACCAACAACCACAGGCCGATAAGAATGACGAAGCCACCCCGCGGCCCAAGTTGCCACCAGTCGAAACCCACTTCCCAGAGGGCCCAGGCGAGTGTCGCGACAATGAAGACGGCATAGACGTGGAGAGCTGCCCGGTTACGCTTGAACAGCAGAATGGCTGTCAACAGGAAGGCCATACCGGAAAGGACGTAATAGAAGCTCCCGCCCAACATGACGAGCTGAGAGCCAAAACCGAACAGCGCAAGGCCGATCAGCGATAGAATAACCGCAGTAACGGTGACTGCCATGAATGAAACCCCCGATTCCTGTCACTTTGCGTGAAATGGAATTGGGGGCAATCTGGTTCCATACAAACTCAACATTCACCGTGAAAAATTTCACGGCATGATGGTTATGGGTTTTGTGGCGCCGGCGCAGTCTCCGTCTGAGCGTTTTGCGGCCGGTTCTCGTCGGGTTCGAAAACCGCATATTCGACGACCGTCCAGACCACCAGCGCGAGAAGCAGACTGACAACCAGGATGACAAGAACCGGACGTCCTTTTACCCCTTGCCGCGCCCGCGTTGCGGTTTCATTTTTCGGATCATGCCGACCGCCAAGATAGCTGGTATTTTCTCTGGCCATGTCTCTCACTCCCTGTAACCCTGGTGATTTAATTCACAGGGACACAGTTTGTTCCAGACAGCAAAATCAGCTTAGCCGTACTCTGCGACCGCAAGTCTATCGCAACCGGCACCGTCGAACTCATCGACCGCACTGAAACTTTGCCCAATCCCCAGCCACGAGAATGGTGGCCGGCGATTGACGTCTTCGGTTTCGCACTGGATTTCCGGCGGGTTTTCAGAAATCGACAGCCACAGCGGTGGTCCCGCCGTTTCAAAGTCGCATTGGTCGCCGGCGGCTTCGAGGTATCTCGTCGTGTCGCGGCGACGCACCCGCCATACGGGCAGCATCTCCAGAAAATTGAGAATTCGTATCATCATGATTGTCAGGCGAAATATCTATTAAAAACAACGTCCGTACTGTGGCACGCCCGCCGCGCAAGCGCATCCCTGCGGAGGTACAAGCGGAACGAATGGTCGGATTGTGCCAACATTCCGTCATACAGTGTCAGATCGGCTTCGAAACAATCGCGTCAGCGACCGAGCTGCACGATCCAGCGTGTCCACTCTGCGCTATCCGGTTTGATAATATCCGGTATGGTATCGCGGTTTTCGGATGCGAAATGCCGCATCTGACGCGGCGACAGGCCGAAGGTCTTCTTGAAAACGCGGCTGAAATTTTCCGGGTTGGTGAAGCCATAGGACGCCGCCACCTCAGCTATCGTCATATGGGCCGACTGCGGCGCCCGCAGGAAATCCATTGCCCGTTCGAGGCGCCTATGGGTGATACAGGCCGAAAACCCGCCCAGCGGTTCGAAAAGCCGGTAGACGGTGCGTCGCGATACGCCGAACTCGCCCATGACCTTTTCCACCGACAAGGCCGGATCGAGCAGATGATTGTCGATATAGCGCCTGATGGATGCTCGCAGCGCCCGCTGAACACCCTGCGCATTGTCTTCCCGGACATGATTATTGATGGCAGCCGCGGCAAGCTCCAGCAATGGCGAGACCGTGGCCGCGCCGTCATTGGCGTTCATGACGTCAAAGTGGCGGTAAACGCTGGTCATCGTTTCCCGCAGCAGAGATACCAGCGGCAAACCGGCCGGCAGCACGCGCTCGTGATTATTGCCGGAACCGATGAGCCTGCCTTCCAGCAGCCGGCGCGGCACGACAAGGCTCAGATGATCGTGATCGGTTGTGGCTGTGGCCAGCGGCTGCGCCATGTCAATGATGTAGAGATCGCCCGGGCCGGCAGTCTCGCCCGCTCCGCGCCGCGACATGCTTTGGCCGCTGGCGTAAAATTGCAGGAGAAAGCCGTCCATCCCGTCCCGGGCAATCTTGTGGCGCGAGCGGTCGAAATCCTGCGCCGAGGACTGGGTGCGGCCAAGCGCGACATTGCCGATGAAGGCGGCATCGACACTAGCAAAAAAACCGTCATCCTGCGATCTGCGCAGGCGGGCATCAAAAAGCACGTTGATCGAATCCCGCCACAGCGCCATGGCGTCGCGCTTCGGCACATGGCGTGTATCGAAACGCGAGCGCGCTAACGGAGCTTCCGAAAACCCTGTGTTCATAATACCGCTGTTCCGTGAAAACGGCGCTGACCCCGCCGCACGCAAAACTATACAGTATTGAAATCGCCTCACAATACCGGAAGGACGGCAGATGGTTCGCTTGAGCCGGATGCGCGAAAATTATTTAGCGGTCCAGCCGCCATCGATGGAAATGGTGGTGCCGGTGATGGAGCGCGCCATATCGCCGGTGAGGTAAAGCGCCATCTCCGCCACTTCCTCCGGCTGCACGAAACGTCGCGTCGGCTGCGGCGCAAGCATCACCTTCTTCACCACCTCATCCTCGCCCATGCCATGCAGGCGCGCCTGATCGGCAACCTGCGCCGCGACGAGTGGCGTCCAGACGTAACCGGGGCAGATGGCGTTGCAGGTAATGCCAAGTTCGGCCACTTCCAGCGCCACGCTTTTCGTCAGGCCCACCACGGCATGTTTCGTCGCCACATAGGGACCCTTGAAGGGTGAGGCGCGCAACCCGTGCGCGGAAGCAATATTGACGATGCGCCCCCAACCCCTTTCCTTCATGCCCGGCAGGGCTGCACGGATCGTATGAAAAGCGCTGTCGAGGGAGATCGCGACAATATGGGAGAAATCGGCGAAATCGAATTCGTCGATCGGCGCGACCTTCTGAATACCGGCATTGTTGACGAGCACGTCAATGTGACCGAATTCGGCAATGACGGTTTCCGGCAGATGTGCACTCTCGTCATAATTGGCGAGGTTGGCAGAAAAATAGACCGGCCGGTGCCGCGCCACCTTCGCAACCGCCTCCAGTGCCTGCGTCGCCGCCTCCACGGTTTCTATGCCGTGGACGGCGACGAGAAATCCCGCCTCGGCAAAACGTTTGGCGATGGCAAGGCCAATGCCGCTGGTGGAGCCGGTGACCAGAACGGTTTTCGGTTGATCCTCCATCATCCTAATCCTTCAGTTGCGGCAGGTTGCGGAAAAGCTCGAGCGCTTCGGGATTGGCGAGCGCGTCGGTGTTTTTCACCGGCCTGCCATGAATGGTGTCGCGAACTGCGATTTCGGAAATCTTGCCCGAGCGCGTACGGGGAATGGCCGTGACGGCAATGATCCTTGCCGGAACATGCCGTGGCGTAGCACCCGAGCGGATGCGGGTACGGATGGTCTTTTCGAGGTCCTCCGTCAGCGCTGCACCCTCTTTAAGGCGCACGAAGAGGATAACCCGCTGGTCACCGTCAATGTCCTGACCCACGGCAATCGCTTCCTCGACCTCCGGCACTGCTTCCACCTGACGGTAGATTTCCGCCGTACCGATGCGAACCCCACCGGGATTGAGCGTCGTATCCGAGCGCCCGTGGATGACATATCCGCCGGTGGCACGCATTTCGGCAAAATCGCCATGCGCCCAGATGCCCGGGAAGCGATCGAAATAGGCAGCCTGATAACGAGAACCGTCCTCATCGCCCCAGAATTTGACCGGCATGGAAAGATGGGCATTGCGGCAGACGAGCTCACCAGCCACGCCGCGAACGGGATGGCCTTCGTCGTCCAGGGTATCGACATCCATACCGAGCATCGCGCCCTGCAGCTCCCCACGGTGAACAGGTTGCAGCGGATTGCCGCCAAGGAAACAGGCGCATATATCCGTGCCGCCGGAAATGGAGGCGAGATGCAGATCGGCCTTCCAGTCGCGATAGATATAATCGAAGGATTGCGGGATGAGCGGCGAGCCGGTGGAAAGGATTGTCCGAAGGGATGAAAGGTCATGGGTTTCGCGCGGTTTCAACCCTGCCTTCAGGCATGCGTCGATAAATTTGGCCGATGTTCCGAAGGTCGCGATCCGTTCGGCGTCAATGAGATCGATCAGCCGCGCGGGCGACGGATAACCCGGATTGCCATCATAGGTGACGAGGGTGGCGCCAAGCGCCAGGCCGGACACCTGCCAGTTCCACATCATCCAGCCGCAGGTGGTGAAATAGAAGAAACGTTCGCCTTGCCTGATATCGCATTGCAGCTTCTGCTCCTTCATATGCTGAAGAAGCAGGCCACCGCCGGAATGGGTGATGCATTTCGGCTTGCCGGTGGTGCCGGAGGAATAAAGGATCGCCAGCGGCGCCTTGACCGGCAGCCGGTTGAACGCGATTTCACCCGGCTCAAAGGGCGAAACGAAATCATTCAACGTCACGCAGCCGAGATCGGAAAGGCTGGCGGGAACAACGTCACCAATCAGCACTATCTTTTGAGGTGCAGCGCTTTCCACCACCGCGCGGATGGTCGGTCCGACATCGATCCGCTTGCCGGCATAACCGTATTCCGGCACGGCGATGAGGATTTTCGGATCGATCTGCGAGAGCCGGTCGGACGCTCCCGCCGGGCCGAAATCCGGTGAACAGGACGACCAGATGGCTCCGATGGCGCTCGTTGCCAGATAACCGACGATCGCCTCGATATCGTGGGTGACGATAGCGCCGATACGATCGCCTTCCTTCACGCCTGCGTGGACAAGCGCCTGCACCATGAGGGAGACATCCGCATAAAGCTGCCTGCGGCTGATTTCACGCCGCGTGCCATCATCTCGATGGGCGATGATCGCCAACCGTTTATCGGCATCGCGCAGCAGGTTTTCGGCATAATTGAGCCTCGCGCCGGGATAAAACTCGGCTTCCCGCATGGTCGCGCCAGGCTTGAAGGCCCTTTCGCCGCGCGTGCCGATGATCCCCAGCTCGTCCCACAGGGCATTGTAAAAGGCATCCGGTGCCTCAATGGACCAGCGCAGCAGGCCGGAATAATCATCAGCCGAAAGCCCATGCAGCGATGAGGTCCTTGTGGCAAAGGCAAAAAGCGCCGAGTGCTCCAGCCTTTCCATTGGCGGTACCCACAGAATATCCGACGGCGTGGCGTCCATCATGCCTCGCCTCCGCGTAGCATTTCGACGATTGCGGAAAAATCACGCGCGCCACCGCCCTCACCCACGAAGTTCTCATAAAGCGTCGATGCTGCGGCGCCGAGTGGAGTGGCAACGCCGGCTCCACTCGCGGCCGCCTGCGAGAGTAGCAAATCCTTCAGCATCAGCGCCGCAGCGAAACCCGGTTGATAATCATTGTTCGCCGGTGATGTCCGCACTGGTCCCGGCACCGGGCAATAGGTGGTGAGCGACCAGCATTGACCCGATGAGGTGGAGGCGACATCGAACAGCGCCTGATGCGAAAGGCCGAGTTTTTCGCCCAGCACGAAGGCCTCGGAAACCGCAATCATGGAAATGCCGAGGATCATGTTGTTACAGATCTTGGCCGCCTGGCCGTTGCCGCCCTTGCCGCAATGGACGATCTTCTTGCCCATGGCTTCCAGCACCGGCTTGGCCGCCGAGAAAGCCTCAGCCTCTCCGCCACACATGAAGGTCAAGGTGCCGGCACTGGCACCGCCCGTACCGCCAGATACAGGCGCGTCGACGGAGGGGCAACCGGCGGAAGCGGCAAGCTCGTGTGCCTTCAGGGCGCTGTCCATATCCACCGTCGAGCAATCGATGAGAAGCGTTCCGGCAGCTATTTTCTGCACCAGATCGCCATATACCGAAACAACATGTTCCCCCTTCGGCAGCATGGTTACGATCACTTCTGCCGCATCAATGGCTTCTGCAGAATCAAAAGCGACGGGAATTCCGGCCTCCCTCGCCGCCGCGCGGCATGCCTCGGAAAGGTCGAAACCCCTGACGGCATAACCGGCCTTGACGAGATTGGCGGCCATCGGCAGGCCCATATGGCCAAGTCCGATAAAAGCGACGGTCTTCATGGGAACGCTCCTCTTAGCGATTATCCGCAAGGATCATGTCGGCAGCCTTTTCGGCAATCATGATCGTTGGCGAATTGGTATTTCCGGACGTGATCCTCGGCATGATGGAGGCGTCCGCCACACGCAGCCCTGCAAGCTTGCGGAATTTCAGCCGCGTATCGACAACACTTTCGGCATCGGAGCCCATGCGCAGGGTGCCGACGGGGTGGAATATGGTCGTGCCGATATCGCCCGCAGCGCGGGCCAGATCGTCGTCATTCTCAAAAGTGGGGCCGGGCCGGTATTCCTGCGGTTTGAACCGCGAAAAGGCGGGCTGGTTGACGATGCGGCGCGTCAGCCGCATGGAATCGATGGCTACCCGGCGGTCGCCTTCCGTCGACAGATAATTCGGTCGGATTTCCGGCTGCATGGCGAAATCCGGTCCTTTCACATGCACTGAGCCTCGGCTTTCGGGCCGCAGATTGCAGACACTTGCCGTAATGGCCGGAAAAGTGTGAACCGGATCACCAAACTTGTCGAGTGACACCGGCTGGACATGATATTCCAGATCCGCCGTCTCCTTTTCCGGAGAGGAACGGGTGAAGACACCAAGCTGGCTCGGCGCCATCGACATCGGCCCGGAGCGGGTCAAAGCATATTCGAGGCCGATCCTTGCCTTTCCGAACAGCGTGGAGGCCCTCTCATTCAGCGTCAGGACGCCTGAAACCTTATAGACCATGCGCAATTGCAGATGATCCTGCAGGTTCTCGCCCACACCTTGAACTTCCGTCACTGTGTCGATACCGGCGGCCTGCAACACGTCGCCGCGGCCAACGCCGGAAAGCTCCAGAATGTGTGGTGAACCGACTGCACCTGCCGAAAGCACCGTTTCGCGCCGTGCACGCATCTTTTTCAAGACGCCGTCGTGGTGAAACTCGACGCCTGTGACCAGGCCCTCTTCGACGATGAGACGCTTGACATGGGCCTTGGTCATGACTGTCAAATTCCGGCGGCCAAGCGCCGGTTTCAAAAAGGCCTTGGCCGTGTTCCAGCGCCAGCCCGACCGCTGGTTCACATCGAAATAACCGGCGCCTTCATTGTCGCCCCGGTTGAAATCTTCGGTCGCAGGAATGCCGGCCTCACCCGCCGCCTGCTGAAAGGCATCAAGCACATCCCAGCGCACGCGCGCCTTCTCCACCCGCCATTCGCCGCCGGTGGAATGCATGTCGCCCTTGCCGCGATAAAAATCCTCCGACTTCAGGAAATAGGGCAGGATATCATCCCATCCCCAACCCTCGCAGCCGAGTTGACGCCAGACATCGTAGTCGCGGGCCTGACCGCGCATATAGATCATGCCGTTGATGGAGGAGCAGCCGCCGAGAACCTTGCCGCGAGGATAGATCAACGACCTTCCGTTAAGCCCAGGTTCTTCCGCCGTCTTGAAACACCAGTCGGTGCGCGGATTGTTGATGCAATAGAGATAACCGACCGGAATATGGATCCAATGATAATTATCGTTGCCACCCGCTTCCAGCAGCAGGACGCGATTGTTCGGGTCTTTCGAGAGGCGGTTGGCGAGAACGCATCCCGCACTTCCCGCTCCGATGACGATATAGTCAAATTCCGCCATGCTATTCTCCATGGGGCGCCCTTGCCGCGTCGCCCCGGACGCGGAGGAGCCTTCCCCCTGTTTCAAAAAATTCTTATCCCCGGTGCTGAAAACCCAGTTTTCGCCCGAGCCGCGAAGCGTAAAATTCACCGATCAGACCGCGCCGGAACACCAGAACGCAGGCCATGAAAACGAGGCCGGTGATGATGGTGACCGGGAAATCGGATGTCGCGAGATAGTTCTGCAGCGCGACGACAAGCCCCGCACCGAAGATCGGGCCGATCATGGTGCCAATGCCGCCGAGCAGGGTCATCAGGATAACCTCGCCCGACATCTGCCAGGCCACATCGGTCAAGGTTGCGAACTGGAACACCAGCGCCTTCAGGCCGCCCGCAAGACCGGCAAGCGCCGCCGACATGACGAAAGCACCAAGCTTGTAACGCTGCACGCTGTATCCAAGAGAAATGGCGCGCTGCTCGTTTTCGCGGATGGATTTCAGGATCATGCCGAAGGGCGAGTTGACGAAACGCCAGATGACGAGAAGTGCCAGCACGAAGGCGGCCAGCACCGTGTAGTAAATGTTCAGCGGCGCGTTGAGATCGAGAAGGCCGAAGAGGTGTCCACGCGGTACGCCCTGCAATCCGTCCTCACCATGGGTGAAGGGTGCTTGAAGGCAGAAAAAATAAAACATCTGCGACAAGGCAAGCGTGATCATGGCGAAATAGATGCCCTGCCGGCGAATGGCGAAAAAGCCGATGACGAGGCCAAGAAGGGCGGCACCCGCCATGCCGATGAGGAGGCCGATCTCGGGCGTGACGCCCCATTCCTTCACCGAATAGGCGGTGAAATAGGCAGCGCCGCCGAAAAATGCCGCATGGCCGAAGGAAAGCAGCCCGGTGTAACCGATCAGCAGATTGAAGGCGCAGGCAAACAGCGCGAAGCAAAGCAGCTTCATCAGAAAGATCGGATAAACGAACATCGGTGCAGCGATCAGCACGGCCAATCCTGCCAGTATCATCACGGTCTTGATGGTTCCAGCGGTTGCGGAAACCTCGGCCTGCGGCATCGCGCCGGCTGTCGGGTTGTGAGTGGCTTTGGACATATCAGGCGTCCTTTCCGAAAAGTCCGGCGGGGCGGATGAGCAGCACAAAGGCCATGATGACGAAGATGACGATGTTGGACGCTTCCGGGTAGAACACCTTGGTCAGGCCTTCAGCGATACCCAGCATGTAGCCGGTGACGATGGCGCCCATGATCGACCCCATGCCGCCGACCACGACGACGGCGAAGACGACGATGATGAGGTTGGTGCCCATCAGCGGTGAGACCTGATAGATCGGCGCGGCCAGCACGCCGGTGAAGCCGGCAAGGCCCGCACCCAGCGCGTAGGTCAGCGTCAGGAGCACAGGCACGTTGATACCGAAGGCCTGCACCAGTGTCGGATTTTCCGTCGCCGCCCGCAGATAGGAGCCGAGCCGCGTTTTTTCGATCAACGCCCAGGTGGCGATGCAGGCGACAAGCGAGATGACGACAACGAAAGCGCGGTAGTTCGGCAGGAACATGAAGCCGAGATTGGTGCCGCCGGCAAGCTCGCGCGGAACCGAATAAGGTTGACCCGCCGCACCATACAGCCAGCGGAACGTGCCTTCCACCACCAGCGCCAGGCCGAAGGTGAAGAGCAGCCCATACAGCGGATCGAGATCGTAAAGCCGCGACAGTAGCAGGCGCTCGATGATCGCGCCGAAAAGTGCAACGACAAGCGGCGTCACCACCAGTGCCCACCAGAAGCTGATGCCGAAATATTGCAGGCCGAGAAAGGCGACGAAAGCGCCAAGCATATATTGGGCGCCATGGGCGAAATTGATGACGCGCAGGAGGCCGAAAATGACGGCAAGGCCGAGCGACAGGAGCGCATAAAACGACCCGTTGATGAGGCCGATCAGCAATTGCCCGAGCAGGGCCTGAAGCGGAACGCCGAAGAGCATGGTCATCGTTAAACCCCCAGCACTTTATTGAGTTCGCCCATGCGGCCGGAAAGCTCGCCCACCGGAAAATTGCTGACCATCTGGCCATGATCCATCAGGTAGAAACGATCTGCGATGCGGCTGGCGAAGCGGAAATTCTGCTCGACCAGAACCACTGTCATGCCACGACTTTTCAAGGTCTTCAGCACCTCACCGATGCGCTGCACGATTACAGGCGCAAGCCCTTCGGTCGGCTCATCGAGCAGGAGAACCTTGACCCCTGTGCGCAGGATGCGCGCCATGGCCAGCATCTGCTGTTCGCCGCCGGAAAGCTTGGTGCCGGGGCTCGCCCGGCGTTCGTAAAGATTGGGAAACAGCTCGTAGATTTCATCGAGCGTCATGCCGCCGGATGCGACGACGGGCGGCAGTTTCAGATTTTCCTCGACGCTCAGTGTCGCGAAGATGCCGCGCTCTTCCGGCACGAAACCGAGGCCGTATTTCGCCGTGCGATGCAACGGCACCGGCATCAGATCCTTGCCGCCGAGCTTGATCACGCCCTTGCGGTTGCGGATGATGCCCATGATGGTGCGCAGCGTCGTGGTCTTGCCAACCCCATTGCGCCCGAGAATGGTGATGGTTTCGCCTTCGCCGACGGTCAGATCGACACCGTGCAGCGCCTGGCTTTCGCCGTACCAGGATTTCAGGTTGGAGACTTCGAGCATTGCCGCCATATCACGCCTCCTCCGTGCCCATATAGGCCGTACGCACGCGCGGATCGGCGGATACGGTGGCGTAATCGCCTTCCGCCAGAATTTCGCCCCGCTGCAGCACCGTGACCTGATGGCAGATATCCGCCACGACCTTCAGATTGTGTTCGACCATCAGCACCGCGCGCGTTTTGGCCACTTCGCGGATGAGATCGGCGACATGCGCGACATCCTCGCCCCCCATGCCCGCCATCGGCTCATCGAGAAGCAATACCTTCGGGTCGAGCGCAAGCGTCGTGGCGATTTCAAGAACGCGCTTGCGACCGTAGGAAAGATCGGCCGCAAGTGCATTTTTTTCCCGTGTCAGGCCAACCGTTGCGATCAACTCCTCGGCACGTGCATTGAGCCTGTCGAGTGAAGAGAGCGGCAGCCAGAATTGCGTTGAAAGGTTATTCGGCCGCTGCAACGCCACCCGAACGTTCTCAAGAACCGTCAGATGCGGAAACACCGCCGATATCTGGAAAGACCTGACGAGACCGAGCCGCGCCACCTTGTCCGGCGGCGTCTTTGTTATATCCGTTCCCATGAAGGTGATCGCCCCGCCTGTCGGCTGGAGAAACTTGGTCAACAGGTTGAAGACCGTGGTTTTGCCGGCGCCGTTCGGACCAATAAGTGCATGCACGCGGGCATGATGGACGTCGAGATCGACGTTTTTCACGGCCGCGAATGCGCCGAAGGTCTTGGAGAGACCGCGCGCCGAAAGCACGACGCGGGGTTCCGCCTGACCGGCAGGGGCGGGAGCGATCATCATGAAGTTCCCCCTTTTTACTGCGTTACCAGCGGGCAACCGCTTTTTGCGGGGTCCATGAAGGCTTCCTTGCCGGGGATCGTGGCAAGCACCTTGTAGTAGTCCCACGGCTGCTTGCTCTCATCCGGCTTCTTCACTTCCATCAGATACATGTCGTGGATCATGCGGCCATTGGCGGCCACATGGCCATCCTTCGAGAAGACGTCGTTGACAGGCATTTCCTTCATGGCCTTTGCCACGGCGTCAGCATCGTCGGTGCCGGCCTTATCGATGGCCTTCAGGTAATGCAGCACGGCGGAATAGGTACCAGCGTGGACCATGTTCGGCATGGCGCCGGTGCGTTCCTTGAACCGTTCGCCGAATTTGCGCGATTCATCGTCGCGGTCCCAATAGAACCCTTCCGTCAGCGTCAGGCCCTGAGCCGCTTCGAGACCGAGGCCGTGCACTTCGGCAAGCGTAAAGAGAAGGGCCGCCAGCCGCTGCCCGCCCGCAACGATACCGAATTCAGCGGCCTGCTTGATGGCGTTGGAGGTGTCGAGACCGGCATTGGCAAGGCCGATGACCTTCGCGCCTGATGACTGCGCCTGCAACAGGAAGGAGGAATAATCCGTAGAGGCCAGCGGATGGCGCACGGAACCCAGCACCTTGCCGCCATTGGCCTTGACGAAGTTGGACGTGTTTTCTTCCAGCGAATAACCGAAGGCGTAATCCGCAGTCAGAAAGAACCAGCTGTCGCCGCCCTGTTTCACCAGCGCACCGCCGGTGCCGACTGCCAGCGAATAGGTGTCGTAGGCCCAGTGGAAACCATAGGGGCTGCACTGCTTGCCCGTCAGTTCCGTGGTCGCAGCGCCCGTGTTGATGGTGATCTTCTTTTTGTCCTTCGAGAGAGCCTGCACGGCAAGGCCGACCGAGGAAGAGGTCAGTTCCATGATCGAATCGACCTGTTCGGTGTCGTACCACTGCCGGGCGATGTTGGAGGCGACATCCGCCTTGTTCTGGTGGTCAGCCGTTACCACTTCCACCGGCGCGCCCAGCACCTTGCCGCCAAAATCCTCGACCGCCATCTTCGCGGCCTCATAAGAGTATTTGCCGCCAAAATTGGCGTAGACGCCCGACTGGTCGTTCAAGATGCCGATCTTGACCTTGGCGTCCGAAATCTCGGCAGCGTAAGCGGCGGTGCCTGCCGCCAGTGCCATGGCCGTGGATAAAACGATACTCTTGCGCATGACTTCTCCTCCCAGAGATGATTGCGAGCCTCAGATAGGTCTGTGCAACGGTGAACGAAGGCGCATGGCGATCGTCCCACGGTGTTGCATCACAACGGTCGCGCCACCCTCCTCAAAGCAGCGCCTCCCTATGTAGACTTCTCGAATTCGGCCGTTGACACAAGAGCGGGGCATCATCAAATTGCGAACAGGAACTGTTCATTTTTGAACAGACCTCGCAATGGAGACCGAATTGGCCACGCCTTTTACCTGGGACGACCTGCAATATTTTCTGGCGGTGGCCCGCACCGGACAACTTTCATCGGCAGCGCGTAGCCTGCGCACCAGCCACGCCACCGTCTCCCGCCACATCGACCGGCTGGAATTCTCGCTTAAAACCAAGCTGTTCGAGCGAAATCCACGTGGTTACGAACTGACGACGGTCGGGCGGCGCCTGGTCGATACCGTCGAGCGCATCGAGGCGGAAGCGGAAAGATTGCAATCGGATATTTCCGAAAGCGGCAGCCTGCTGCGCGGCGTGGTCAGGCTCAGTGCGCCTGAAGGTTTTTCCAACTTTTTCTTCGTGGAAAGGCTGAAAGACTTCGCCGTCACCCATCCGCACATCATGGTGGAGATGGTTACGATCCAGCAGATCATGGCATTGTCGAAGAAAGAAGCGGATGTGGCGGTCACACTCGATCCGCCGAAAGCAGGCCCCTACATCAACGAACAGATCGTCGATTACACGCTGCATATCTACGCATCGCGTTCCTATCTTGCCAGCCACCCGAAAATCACGCGGCGCGAAGATTTGCCCGATCATTTCTTTATCGGTTACGTGCAGGATCTGATCTTCTCGCCGGGCCTCGATTACATGCGCGACGTGATGCCCGGCCTCCGACCCAACTTCCAGTCATCAAGCATTTTTGCGCAGTTGACTGCAACGCTGAGCGGACGTGGCCTTTGCATATTGCCCAACTTCATCGCCGCACGCTTTCCGGACCTGCAGATGGTGCTGGCAGGTGAAGTGGAACTGCGGCGGGGTTACTGGCTGACAAGCCATCAGGACCTTGCCAATGTGCCGCGCGTGCGCTCGCTGATGGATTTCATTCTCACGACGGCGCGCGCCCACCAAAATCTCTTCATCCTCGACCGCAAGACGATCGCCTGAAACAACCGTCGTTCACATTTCGGCGACACCGTGTCTACGCGTGGCGGATTGGAGAATCCGCACTGCAGCCTATATGACTGACAACAACGATGCCGGCTCAAGTCAGCTGCATCCTAAACATTTGGAAGGTCATCATGAAAAAGATCGGATTTCTATCCTTCGGACACTGGACGCCCTCGCCCCAGTCGCAGACCCGCTCTGCTGCAGACACCCTGCTGCAATCGATAGACCTGGCCGTTGCTGCGGAAGAACTCGGCGCCGACGGCGCTTATTTCCGTGTCCACCACTTCGCCCGCCAGTTGGGATCACCTTTTCCGCTGCTTGCCGCCGTTGGCGCAAGAACGAAAAGTATCGAGATCGGCACCGGCGTCATCGACATGCGTTATGAGAACCCCTTTTACATGGTGGAGGATGCGAGTTCAGCCGATCTCATCGCCGGCGGACGCCTGCAACTCGGCATCAGTCGCGGTTCTCCCGAACAGGTGATCGACGGCTGGCGCTATTTCGGCTACCGCCCTGCCGAGGGCCAGACCGAGGAGGACATGGCGCGCCAGCACACCGAAGTCTTCCTCGAGCTTCTGAAGGGCGAAGGTTTCGCCGAGCCGAACCCTCGGCCGATGTTTCCCAACCCGCCCGGCCTGCTGCGGCTGGAGCCGCACTCCGAAGGGTTGCGCGAGCGCATCTGGTGGGGTTCCAGCTCCAATGCGACGGCGGTTTGGGCGGCAAAGCTTGGCATGAACCTTCAAAGCTCCACCCTGAAAACGGATGAGACCGGCGAACCCTTCCATGTGCAGCAGGCCGAACAGATCCGTGCTTACCGCGCCGCATGGAAAGAGGCTGGACACGCCCGCGAGCCTCGCGTGTCTGTCAGCCGCAGCATCTTCGCTCTCGTCAGCGATCGCGACCGATCCTATTTCGGTTACGGCAGCGAGGGTGACGACAAGATCGGTTACATCGACGACAAGACGCGCGCGATCTTCGGGCGCAGCTACGCCGCCGAACCGGAAGCATTGATCGAGCAGCTAAAAGCCGACGAAGCTATCGCCGAGGCCGACACACTGTTGCTGACCGTGCCGAACCAGCTGGGCGTCGACTACAACGCCCATGTTATCGAGACGATCCTCAAACAGGTGGCTCCTGCACTCGGCTGGCGCTAAGTCTGGCAAAACCTGCATCAAGCCCACACCGTCACCCCGGATTAGATTCTGGGTGACGGTGCGATCAAGTCTTCGATAGCGCACGATTCCTTTGACGACGCCGAAGCCCCGTGGCCGGATGCAATCCGGGCTGAACGCCTCTGTTTCATTTCACCGCTTTGCCGTAGCGGGCGATGCTTTCGGCCAAAGGCGTGGTGCTGGCGCCGGGATGCTCCGGGCGCTTGTAAACACCATCGCGAACATGGATCGGCTCTTCGAAATGGTCCTTGATCCACGGAATATATTCGAGGATGGTCGATGCCGGATGCCAGTAACTCAGATGCACATGCACCTGACTCATCTCACCGGCATGCGGAACGACAGGCAGGCGATTGGCGAGCGCGAGGTCAGCGACCTGGATATATTCGGTGATGCCGCCAAGCCGGGTTACATCCGGCTGGACATAGGCAACAGCGCCCGCGTCGATGAATGACCGGAACGCATCCACCGTATAAAGCTGCTCTCCGAGAGCGATGGGAATGGATGTGTTGCGTGCCAGCCGCGCGTGGCTGGTCACATCGTCGTACCAGAGCGGTTCTTCGAACCAATAGATATCCAGATCCTTTGCCGCCGCGCAGAAGCGCTGGCATGTCGGCAGATCCCACTTGCCGTTGCCATCGATAGCGATGCGTATCGCGGAGCCGAGACGCTTGCGCACCGCCGCGAGGCGTCCGATATCAATATTCGGATCATCGTGCCCGACCTTGATTTTCAGGCGGGTAAAACCTTCCTCTTCAACTGCCCTGGCGCTGCCCGCCAGCAGATTTTCGAGATTGAAGGAAAGCCAGCCTATATCGGTATTGTAAGCTTCGACCCCTGTGGTGTGCGCGCCGCCGAGGTATTGCCAGAGTGGAACGCCCGCCTTCTTCGCCTTCAGATCCCAGAGCGCCACATCGACCGCAGCCAGCGCCAGATGGGTGATGCCCGCGCGGCCGACCCATTGCAGGGACGGATAACGGGCAAGTTTTGTCCACAGCCGCGAATGTTCGGATGCATCCTCGCCGATCAGCAGAGGCGCATAGCAATCGCTGATGCAGGATGTGATCAACCGGTCGGACGGCAGATGCGCATGGGTGCCGGTGAAGCCGTATCCCTCAAGGCCGTCACTCGTCGTAATTTTTGCGCCGACGACGCCCCAATGGGTGATGCTGTGGGTGGAATCGGAAATGGATTCCGATGTCAGCGGCAGATGCAGGATGAAAGGTTCGACAGCGGTTATTTTCATGATCGGTCAATTCCTCGACGCTTGAGCAGCCTTTGGGGAGGAATAAACGGAAGTTCCGTTCTGATCGAAGCTCTACCGATCAACCAGTGGAATGTCGCCACGGCCCCGCGATCAATGACCGCAGGAGATGAAGCCTCAGGGGATTGCCCGGCCACCCTCCTCCAGCAGCCAGCTTCCGATGACGGATACAGCTAAAGCAAAATCGACCATTGTAAAATAAAAAATTTTTTATTTTTTATATTCTGTCATTGCCTGTCACTCGCGGTTAGGTGATGGTGTTGCCATGAACACACTGATCAAAGTCACGCTCGCCGACCAAGCGCATCAGGAACTGCGGGCGCGCATCGTCAGCGGCAGATTGCGCGGCGGCGAACGGCTGTTGCCCAACGAACTTGCCGCCGATCTCGGCATCAGCCCCACGCCGGTCAAGGAAGCATGCCTGAAACTCGAGGCAGACGGGCTGGTGGTCAATTCCTCAAGGCGCGGCATGGTGGTGCGCGATTTTACCGTGGAGGATGTGGAAGAACTCTACGCCGCCAGAATGCTGCTGGAAAAAGGCGCTGTGGAAGTGGCCTTCGATGCCGGGCAGCTGGACGAAGCCTTGCATGCGCAGCTTCTGGAAAGCCTTGCGAAACACCGTGAATTTGCCACGAGCGCGACGCTGGACGATCTCTCCAAAGCGCTGTTTCACGATCGCAGCTTCCACACGGCCCTTGTTTCGGCCGCGCGCATTCCGGTCATTTCCGGCACGCATGGGCGCATTCTCGACCAGACCCACACGGTTTTCGTATCGATCCTTGGCGACTACGCCCGCTCTGTCGAGGAACACCAGAACATTGCCGACGCCATAGCCGCCCGCAGCAAGGCCCAGATTATCGACGCCCTATGGCGCCATCTGGAGCGTAGCCGGCAGAATACGCTGCGGCAGGTGCGTCTGCTGAGAGAGGCCGGCGCCTGAGCGTACCCCCGCAATCTTTTGAAGTCCTGAAAAAACAACAGGCCGGAAATCCGGCCTGTTCCACTTATTCATCGGTCAATCGTCGATCTCAAGCAGTCGCAGCCTGCCGTGCCGCCTTGCGGCGCTCCACGCGGGCGCGGATGGCGTCTACATCCGTTACCGGAGTGGCGGCAAAAAGCTGGCGTGTATAGGCGTGCTTCGGATCGGCAAATAGTTCCTCGCGCGTGCCCTGCTCCACGGCTACACCCTTCGAGATAACCATGACGTCATCGGCGATATAGCGAACGACGGAAAGGTCGTGGCTGACGAAGACGTAGGTCAGCTCGAACTCTTCCTGGAGATCTCTCAGCAGGTTTAGCACCTGCGCCTGCACTGAAAGATCGAGTGCCGAGACAGGCTCGTCCAGCACCAGAAGTGCGGGGTTGAGCATCAGCGCCCGCGCAATCGCGATGCGCTGCCGTTGGCCGCCAGAAAACATGTGCGGATATCGGTTGAAGTGTTCGGGACCCAGTCCAACCTTCACGAGCATGGCTTCAGCCCGCTCACGACGCTCGGACGCCGGCATTTTGGTGTTGATGACAAGCGGCTCCATCAACACGTCGCCAACCTTCTGGCGCGGATTGAGGCTACCATAGGGGTTCTGGAACACCATCTGCACCTTGGAGCGCATGTCCGTGCCGGGACGGCGCTTTGCGATATCGACCGGCTGGCCGTCGATATTCAGCTCGCCACCGGATGCCGGGTCGATCAGCGCGATGATGCGCGCAAGCGTCGATTTGCCGGAACCGGACTCGCCGACGATGGCGAGCGTCTTGCCGCGCTCGACGGCAAAATCGATGCCTTTCAGCGCCTGCACGGTCTTTGCTCCGCCGAACAGGCCGCCCGGAACGTGATAATGGCGGGTAATGCCCTTGCCTTCGACAACGATGCTCATTGAACGCCCTCCTTGCCGAAGAAGTCGGAAACCGTGGGCAGGCGGTCGCCGGTCGCATGTTCCGGCAGCGCGGAAAGCAATGCCTTGGTATAGGGATGTTGCGGGGCCTCAAACAGGCTCAGCACATCCGCTTCCTCCATCTTGCGGCCCTTATATTGCACGACCACGCGGTCTGCTGTTTCGGCCACGACACCCATGTCATGGGTGATGAGGATCAGCGCCATGCCGTATTCTTCCTGCAGATCCATCAACAGATCGAGGATCTGTTTCTGGATCGTCACGTCGAGCGCGGTGGTCGGCTCGTCGGCGATCAAGAGACGCGGTTTGGAAGCGATGGCGATGGCGATCATCACACGCTGGCATTGACCGCCGGACATCTGGTGCGGATAGGCATTGAGCTTGGTTTCCGGATCGGGAATACCGACGGACCGGAACAGCTCCAGTGCGCGTGCACGCGCCGCAGACCGGCCCATGCCGAGATTGAGGCGCAGCACCTCCTCGATCTGGAAACCGACCGTAAAGGACGGGTTGAGCGACGCAACTGGCTCCTGGAAGATCATGGTGATCTCACGGCCGATCAGCTTGCGGCGCTCCTGCGGCGACATGGCCAGCAGGTTTATACCATCGAAGATCATCTCGTCGGCGGTGATCGTCGCCGTATCGGGCAAAAGCCCCATGACGGCGAGCATGGATACCGACTTGCCGGAACCGGACTCGCCGACGATGGCCAGCACCTCATGCTTGTCCACGGAGACGTCGATGCCGTTGACGGCCGTGAACGCGCCGGTGGCGGTGGCGAACTTGACGGTGAGGTTCTTGATTTTCAGCAGGCTCATCGCTTAGCTCCGCTTCAGTTTGGGATCGAGCGCATCGCGCAGCCCGTCACCCATCAGGTTGATGGCGAGCACCGATACGAGAATCGTCAGGCCGGGAAGGGTAACGACCCACCAGGCGCGCAGGATGAACTCGCGGGCTTCGGCCAGCATCGTGCCCCATTCGGATGCGGGCGGCTGCGCGCCCATGCCGAGGAAGCCGAGAGCCGCCGCATCGAGAACGGCAGATGAGAAGGAGAGCGTCGCCTGCACGATCAAAGGTGCAAGGCAGTTCGGCAAAATCGTCTTGAACATCAGCCGGAAATTGCCGGCACCCGCCACACGGGCGGCGGTGACATATTCACGCCGAAGCTCGCTCATGACAGCTGCACGCGTCAGACGCGCGAAATGCGGCTGATAGACGATGGCAATCGCGATCATGGCGTTGGTCAACCCCGGACCCAGGATCGCAACCAGCACCAGTGCCAGAAGCAGCGATGGAAACGCCAGGATGACGTCCATCACGCGCATGATGACAGTGTCCACCCAGCCGCCGAAGAAGCCGGCGACGAGACCGATGACAATGCCGCCGACAAGGGCGATGGAAACAACGACGACGCCGATGAACAGCGAATATTGCGCGCCATAGATCAGTCGGGACAGCATGTCGCGGCCGACAGCGTCGGTGCCGAGCAGGAATGCGGTACGGCCTCCATCCTGCCAGACCGGCGGGACGAGCAACGCGTCTCTATATTGCTGGGTCGGGTCATGCGGGGCAATCACGGCTGCGAAAACCGCGATCAGAACCAGAAGAAGGAAGACGGCAAGGCCGACGACGGCGCCACGGTTCTGGCGGAAGTAGAACCAGAAATCGGCGATCATCCGGCGGCGGATGGCGGCGTCGGAAAGCCTGACGCCGGGAGCTGTGGTCACATCGCTCATTTGTGACGGATCCTTGGATTGATGAGGCCATAGGTGAGATCGACAAGCAGGTTGACGATCATCACCAGACCCGCGATCAGAAGCAGGCCGCTCTGCACGACCGGATAGTCGCGGCGCGAGATGGAATCGATCATCCACTTGCCGATGCCCGGCCAGGAGAAGATGGTTTCGGTCAGGATTGCACCCGCCATCAGCACACCGATCTGCAGGCCGATGGTGGTGATGACCGGGATCATGGCGTTGCGCAATGCGTGAACGCCGACGACACGGGACGGCGACATGCCCTTTGCACGCGCTGTCCGCACATAATCCTCACCGAGGACTTCGAGCATTGCCGACCGTGTCTGGCGGGCAATAACTGCAAGCGGGATGGTGGCAAGCACCACCGAAGGCAGGATGAGATGTGACAGAGCCGAAGCGAAAGCACCCTTCTGCCCTGAAATCAGGCTGTCGATCAGCATGAAACCGGTGACGGAAGGGAAGAAATACATCAACGAGATACGGCCCGACACCGGTGTCCATTGCAGGATGCCGGAGAACATGATGATGAGCAGCAGGCCCCACCAGAAGATAGGCATGGAGAAGCCAACCAGCGCCGTCGTCATGGAGATCTGGTCGAACCACGAGCCACGGCGGATGGCGGCGATGACGCCGACCGGCACACCGATCAGTGTGGCGAGGATGATGGCGACGAGGCCAAGCTCGACTGTCGCGGGAAAGAGCGCCAGGAACTCGGTCAGAACGGGTTTCTTGGTGACCAGCGAATTGCCGAGATCACCCTGAAGCAGCCGCCCCAGAAAATGGAGATATTGCTGCCAGATAGGCTGGCTGAAGCCGAGCTGTTCGGCAAGTTGTGCATGCCGCTCGGGCGAAATGCCGCGCTCACCCGCCATCAACAGCACGGGATCGCCCGGCAGGACGCGAACGAAGGCAAAGGCAACGATGGTAATCCCGAGAAATGTCGGAACGAGATAGAGAAGTTTGCCGAAAATGAACCGGATCATGGTTTTTTCCTGAAAAGACGCGCGAAAGAACCTGAGTTCTTCCGCGCGTCCTGTTGTTTGGGATTACTCAGCGATATCGACGGATTCGAAGGTGAAGTCGCCAAGCGGGCTCATGGTGAAGCCGGAAACCTTGGCGGACATCGGAACGAACTGCGTGGAGTGCGCAAGCGTCGCCCACGGAGCCTGTTCCTTGAAGATCACCTGCGCCTGCTCATAAAGCTTTGTGCGCTCGGCAACGTCAGTGGTCTGCTTTGCCTTGGAAAGCAGTTCGGAGAACTCCTTATTGCACCACTGAGCACGGTTTGCACCGCCTTCGCCGGTTGCAGCGCAGGAAAGCAGAACGCCCATGAAGTTATCAGGGTCACCGTTGTCGCCGGTCCAGCCGAGGATGACGGCACCGTCGCGGTTCACTTCAGTCGACTTCTTGAGGTATTCACCCCATTCGAAGGAGACGATCTCGGCCTTGACGCCAACCTTCGCGAAATCCGACTGGATCAGCTCGGCGGTGCGGCGGGCATTCGGCATGTATGGACGCTGAACCGGCATCGCCCAGATCTTCATCGTCAGATCCTTGACGCCAGCGGCTTCGAGAGCCTTCTTGGCAGCTTCCGGATCGTAAGGATCGTCCTTGATGCTGTCGTTGTAGGACCACATCGTCGGCGGGATCGGGTTCTTGGCAACCGTGCCGGCACCCTGGAATACGGCGTCGATGATGGCCTGCTTGTTCATCGCCATGTTCAGCGCCTTGCGGACTTCCGGCTTGTCGAAAGGTGCAACAGTGGTGTTGTAGGCGAAGTAGGCAACGTTCAGGCCCGGCTGTTCATCGAGCTTGAGGTTGGAATCGGCACGAATGGTGGCGAGGTCGGCCGGGGCCGGATAAGGCATAAGGTGGCATTCGCCAGCCTTCAGCTTCTGCAGACGAACGGCAGCGTCCGGCGTGATCGCGAAGATCAGATCGTCGATCTTCGGAGCTTCGCCCCAGTAGTCGGCGTTCTTCTGGTAGCGGATGACCGCGTCCTTCTGATAGGCGACGAACTTGAACGGGCCGGTGCCGATCGGCAGGTTGTTGAAGTCTTCCTTGGTGCCGGCCTTATCAAGCGTATCAGCATATTCCTTCGAAACGATCGAAGCGAAAGGCATCGCGATATTGGCAAGGAACGGAGCTTCAGGACGGGTCAGCACGAACTTCACGGTGTAATCGTCAACCTTGACGATTTCCTTGATCAGCGACGGCATTTCCATGGAGTTGTAATATTCGTAGGTGATGCCTGCGATATACTGGTTCCACGGGTTCTTTGTGTCACCCTGGCGGTTGTAGCTGAAGATCACATCATCGGCGTTGAAATCGCGGCTTGGCGTGAACTTCTCGTTGGAGTGCCACTTTACGCCCTTGCGCAGGTGGAACGTGTATTCGAGGCCATCGCTCGAAACTTCCCACTTTTCGGCAAGGCCTGGCTCAACTTCGGTCGTGCCCTTCTTGAACTCGGTCAGACGGTTGTAGACCGGATGCGCGGAGGCATCGAAGGTGCCGCCGGCGGTGTAAGGCGAAGGATCGAAGCCTTCCGGAGATGCCTCGGAGCAATAAACGAAGGTCTTCGCCATGGCGGGCACGGCGGAAGCCATCGCAAGCGCAGAGGCTATAAGCAAACTGCGGGTCAGCGTTTTCATCTGGTGGTCCTTTCCCTCTTTTTCTGAGTTTATGCGACCCCGTTTTAAGGGGCCTACCTGTCCTGGTCAGCGACGACGCGGAGCCCCGTGTCGCCGTTCGGTCCTGTGCCTCCCGACCAATTACCCGGCGACCGGCTGGAACAGCCGGTCGAGGTTCTTTTCCGGCGGGCAGAACCAGCGTGGTCCCGCCTCCGTCATATAAGCTATATCCTCGAGACGGACGCCGCATTCCCCATAAACGCACAGCATCGGCTCGATGGAAAAGCACATTCCCGGCTGAAGTGCCGTGGCATTTCCTGCAACGATATAGGGTTCTTCGTGAATATCCAGCCCAAGCCCATGGCCGGTGCGATGCGGTAGACCCGGAACCTGATAATCCGGCCCAAAACCGGCCGCCTTCAGGCTGTCGCGCGCGGCCTTGTCCACGTCCGAGCAGGCAGCACCGACCCGGGCCGCGTCAAAGGCAGCAGCCTGCGCGTCCCGCTCGGCGTTCCAGAGAAAACGCTGCCGTTCCGTCGGCTGGCCGAACACATAGGTGCGGGTGATATCCGAACGATAGCCATGAAGGATGCCGCCGAGATCGACCAGCACCATGTCGCCGTCAACAAGCGTCTGCGCATAGGGCACGCCATGCGGATAAGCCGTCGCCTCGCCGAACTGAACCGCCACGAAAAGCGGCTTCATGCCAAGCGCAACATGTGCGGCGTTAACGAAGTCAGCCACTTCCGTGGTGGATATGCCGGGACGCAGCCCCTCGAACACGGCCTTCTGCACGCCGTAGCTCGCATCCATCGCCGCCTGGATGATGGCAATCTCGGCTGCGGATTTGACCTGCCGCTGTGCGACAATCATCGGCTGGGCGGAAATGATGCGGCCTTCCAGACGCTGCATCAGGGCCGATGCGAAAACGAAAGGAGTGGCAGGATCGATCGCGACAAGGTGGCCGGGACAGCCGAGCGCTTCGATGCGCTTTGCCATCAGGTCAAAAGGACTTTCATCCTCTTCCCAGACGGCAACTTCGCCCTCGATACGGATCATCGTCCGTAGTTTCGGCTCCTCAAATGCCGGACTGACATAGACCGGCTTGCCTTCTGCCGGCACCAGGGCGCCGTGAATGCGCTCCGAAAGACCAAGCGACAGGCCAGTATAATAGGTCAGCGACGATGATGCATCGAGCCAGACCGCCTTGATATTTTGCTGGATTAGCTGCGCTTGCAGGCCGCGCAACCGCAACCCGAGCTCGTCTTCAGCGATCGATGAAACCGCGATCGGCTGAAACCGCTTCAGCGCCTCTTGAAAGTCTGCCATTCTCTCCCCGCCGCTTTCAGGCGCACAGACACAAGCGTGTCGGCAACTCCCAAGCGTTCTTTTGCCAATGCTTAAACACAGGCCGGGGCCTAAGCAATGGGCCAGGACGATGCACCGCCACAAAACTGTGCATATTCATCTAGACATAACGAAATCGTGATCGACACGCGCCCGATTTCGACAATCATCGCCTTGACGGGAAAATCAGAAATCCCCCGAAAACTTAAGGGGAAAAGCGGGGTATCGGTCATCCGGGCGCAGACGGCGCGCAGAAACCTCACCGCAAGATGCATTGGAAAAAGAAGCCCAGAAAAGGAAAAAGCCTGCCGCGGGAGGAGGTGCGGCAGGCTTCAAACTTGATCGGTGATTGGGAGGAGGAGTACCACCGATCCGCATCGAGCGACACTGGGAGGAGGAGTGCGTCGCTTCGATGTTTTGAATATAGCGGTATCCGCGATTTTTAACAGAGCAAGTCTCGCAATGCAGCATTGCATTTTTGCATAGCTCGAAAATTCCTGCTTTGTTTTTTAGCACTCCCGCAGAAGACGTTGGAAATCAACTTTCCCGATGCACTTGAAAACCGGCAAAGGACTGGTTGACCGGCATGAGTTCGAGGCTGTTGATGTTGATATGTTTGGGCTGCGAGGCGACCCAATGGATCGTATTGGCGATATCCTCGGCCGTGATCGGATTGACGCCCTTGTAAAGATTGTCCGAGGCATCCTGATTGCCGCCGGTGCGAACAAGCGTGAATTCCGTTTCGCACATGCCCGGTTCGATCGAGGTGACGCGCACGCCCTTGCCATGCAGGTCGGAGCGCAGACCTAGCGAGAATTGCCGCAGGAAGGCTTTCGTTCCGGCATAGACATTGCCGCCCGCATAGGGCCAGTGCGCAGCTACCGAGGAAAGGTTGATGACAATGCCCTTGCGGTCGATCAACGTGGGCAAAAGATGGTGGGTGATGTTCAAAAGACCGGTGATGTTGGTGTTCACCATGGTCTGCCAGTCTTTCAGCGGCACCTGCGGTGCAGGTGCGGTGCCGAGCGCAAGCCCCGCATTGTTGACGAGAATATCGATGTCCCGGAAACCTTCCGGCAAAGCCGCAAGTGCCTTTTTAGTGGCATCTTCGTCGGTAACATCGAAGGCAGCGCCGTGAAAGGCGGAGCCGAGTTCTTGCGCCAGGGCCTCCAGCCGTTCCGCCCGCCGACCTGTGCCAATGACCTTCCAGCCTTCCTTGACGAAGCGCCGCGCCGTGGCCTGTCCGAAGCCGGACGTGGCGCCGGTGATGAGGATGGTACCGCTCATGATGATGTCTCCAGTAAATTCGTTCTGTCGGGATCAGTCTGTGTCAGTAATTTTTCAGCGGCGGCCGCCAGACAGCGCTTATACGCCTCGAGATCCGTATAAAGGGCCTCTGCCGTCGCGTTGCCAACGATGACGACGCCGCCACGCCGCAAAATTCCGCCGTGCAGCATGAGATTGTCGACCATGTCGAAATTCTCGATCGACAAACCGTCCGGGCCGCGATAGCGCCCTGTTTCATCGATTGCGGCAACACCGTTATATTGCGCCTTGATGCGGGTGAAGTGATTGGCCGCGACATTGGTGTAGGCGAAAACCGGCTTGCCCAGCGCGCACATGAACCCCAGTTCGTAGCTCGTTCCCGTATCGGCGGCGATGCCGCGAAACGGCGTGAGATTGGCGATGACCGCATCCGCTTCCAGCATCATCCGCTCGTCTATGGCATTGATGTTGCAGCCGTGGCCGATTTTCGTGTCCGCGGGCGGAATTTCCAAATCGCCCGGCGAAAGCGGCGTAAACCCGGCCTCGCGTGCAAGCGAGGCCTTGAGGTCGAGCATTTCACGGGCATTCGGGAGGAAGACCTCCGGCCCGGCGAGATAGATTTTCTTTGTCATAGGAAATTTCATACAATTTGGAGAAACAGGATTTCCGCAAACCTAACCCGGAGACTTTCGCAAACGCAAGTACCAAGGGGACATGCGCCAAGGCGCGTCGGAGCGACCTACAAAACGGTATCGTCAAACCTGTCTTTCCGTTATAGCCGGAGCAACGAACTGGACATTCCCGGAGCAAGACAATGGCAGCAACCATCCGTTATCACGAAGGCGATATTTCCGCCGCAGATGCCGCACGCTACCTTGGCGCCATCGCAATCGATACGGAAACACTGGGGCTGGTGCCACGCCGCGACCGTCTCTGTGTCGTTCAGCTTTCTCCTGGAGACGGTACGGCGGATGTCATCCGCATCGCCGCCGGCCAGAAGGAGGCTCCAAACCTCACCCATATGCTTGCAGACCCTGCCCGGCAGAAGATTTTTCACTATGGCCGTTTCGATATCGCCGTTCTGTTCCACACGTTCGGTGTGACGACGACGCCGGTTTTCTGCACCAAGATCGCCTCCCGCCTGACCCGCACCTATACCGACCGGCACGGGCTGAAGGACAATCTGAAGGAAATGCTTGAGGTCGACATCTCCAAGGCGCAGCAATCGTCCGACTGGGCAGCAGAAAAACTGTCACCCGCACAGCTCGAATATGCTGCATCCGATGTGCTGCATTTGCATGCGCTGCGCGACAAGCTGACACACCGCCTCGTGCGTGATGGTCGCCTCGATCATGCCGATGCCTGTTTCGCGTTTCTGCCGACCCGTGCCAAGCTCGATCTTCTGGGCTGGGACGAAACGGATATCTTCGCCCATAGCTGAGCGGTTTCACGCTTCGTTTAAGGACTGATTTACCGAAACTGCCTATTCTCGGCCGCAACTTTGGGTGGCCGGGGACTTCCAGATGATTACACCGTTGCAGCAGACGGCAAGCATTGCAGTCAGCGACCTCATGCGGTCGATGGTGGAAACCATTGAGGAACGCCATCGCGAAGAGCAGGAAAAAGCGAACGGTACCAAAAAAGACGAGACGATAAAGACCCAGCCGCAGCCGGACCAAAGCCATCGCGTTGCCAATGAAAAGATAAGCGCCTATCTGTTCGGCGCCATGAAGCCTGATGGCGATGCCTTCGCCTCGCTTGTCTCCCGTTTCTCGTCTGCGCTTGGCATCACCCAGGAAAACAATGAATCGAACGCCGCTTTCGCACAAAGGCTTCAGGACGCGCTGACCCTGACCGACGGCTTTGAAAAAACCGATGCGGCAGGAAAAGCCACGACGATTTCGCTGAAATCCTTCGGCGTTTCGGAAGCGCAGGTCGTGGAAGTCCTGAATAACGGCGTAACTGCCAAGACCGCGCCCATGGCAGCACTTGCCGCACGCATTGCCCAAAATGCCGGCCTGAGCGGCAAGGAAGAAGATTTCGGCGTGCAGATGTCGAAAGCAATCATGGCAGTGCGCGCCACCGCACCCAAAAATGTCAATGATCTCGAAGAATCGACTGGCCTCAAGGAACTTGGTATTTCCGCGCAGCAGATGATCGCCGCAATCGCAAACCCATTTGGCGATGCGGCACGCGCCGTGAAGAATGCGCTGAACGATCAGGCGCAGGGCACCCAATTCATGACACGGGAAACCATGAAGGTCATCCAGCGCCTGGAAGACGTTGCCGATCCGAAAACCAAGGAAGAATTGCAGGCCGAACGCGGCAAAAACCGCATGGGCGAAATCAACGATGCCGAAGTTGCGGCGGAGCGGGAAGAGGATATCCAGACCCGAGACGCACAGGGCAAGCTGGAGGATGTGCAAAAACTTCAGGACGTCGTGAAGGAACACATAGACGCTGCCGCCGAAGAAAAAGCGCAAGGCACTGACGGGCAAGGCCCGGTCGATATTTCATCGGAAATCGCCCTTATCTCCGTGCTCGCGGCAACGCCATCAAGCGAAACGGCCCAGGCTGAAAATGACAACGAACCCGCAGAGACAGACGCCGCAACCAAGACGGAAGCCGATCAGAAAGACGACGCCGAAAAACTGCTTGATGTTCAGGCAGTCGTCGATAACGCCCGCAGCGCCATTTTGCCGATCTCGATAGACGACAATGGAATTTATGCACTGCTGAAGAAGAAGGCGGCATGATCTCGCCGCTACCGATAGTCACTTGAGCGAAACATGATGTGAGTTCAAACATGTCTCAAATTTCCGGCATATCCGGCAGCGCCGGCCTCGATGCCGAACCAAATGCGGCGCAAGCGCTGCTCTCCATCGCCGCTCCGCCGCTGGCGCCGAATGACGACAATTTCGTTGCCGCAAGCGAGGAAGACAACCTCATCGCCCCCGTGGAAAATCGCCCCGAGAGAGGTTTTCCCAAGGCAAGCTGGCTCGACGCGATGCCACCGGAAGCCTTTGAGGCAGCGGATAGCGAACCGGACCATATTTCATCGGTCAATTCCGACGATAACGGGCTTTACCGCATGTTCATCAGCGTCTCTCCCTGATTGCCATATCGACACGATTTTTATGGTTAGCGAATTCTTAATATCTACGGCCCAGACTCAGGGTTGATGATTCTGTGTGCATCGCGAAGAGCTGGCATTCCTGCCAGCGACGCACACGGCGCTCCCGCATGAGCGGGCGAGATGACACCTGTACATCACCGGCGCGGCAATCTTTCAACATAGGCCAAATGCGGATCAGAGAGCCAGGGACTGGCCCTTTCGCAGCCAGCGGCGGTAATCGATAGGAACGGAGCGCAGCATGTTACCGCCTGTACCGAAAATTCCGGCAGCCGATGCCGCCTATGGAGCCGCAGCCTCGCAGACGCAGCGCGGGGAGCCGAAGGAGGCCGTGCAGCCGCAGGCAAGCAATCTTGCTCCCGACAATGGCAGCAGTCTTTTCGCCAAAGCCGCAGTCACCTCTCTCGCCAGCGAATATCAGCTTTCCCGCAGCACCGCCGTTCTGGCGGAGGCGCTTGGCAAGCTGATGAACCTCCCAAGGCGCGACGGCGAAGCCATTCAAACCTATGTGATGCGTCTGACGGATGCGCTGCGCGCCCTGCCCGCACCGCAGCGCCTGGCGCTGGAACAACAGGTCAGCAAAGTCCTGCAGGGGTTGAGCCTTTCGATGCTCGCAGAAATCCTGAAACAGCCAACCGGGCCGGATGCCGCAAGGCTTGCGCTGCTGATCGAACTTTCCCGCTACAAGGGAACGGATCTTGCGGCGAAGGCGGTGGTGTCCTCTTATCAGCAGAACAATTCGGCCAATCCGGTGACCGCGCAGCCAGTGCAAGCGAGACAGCAGAACGGCCCGAGCCAGAGTGCTGACGGCCGCCCAAACCCGGCAACGACCACCACAACAACAGCACAACCGGCAACCGCCGCCGCGCCCGGCCGGCTGTTGCCTATGCTCATCGGCCCGCTTGCCCAAAGCGCCGCCGCAATAAAAGCCATGGTTGCGGCGCAGGCAGCGCCGCAAGGCCCGCAGGCCAATCTTCCCGCCCCACCTGCCGACATGTCCGACTCTCCGCACGATTCGGCAAAACCGGAAGGGAAAGCCGCCGAAAGCACCGTACGCTCGCCTCAGCCGCAAACGGGCAGCACAACAAAAGAAGCTTCGACAGATGCCCGCCCGGCAAATCCGCCACGGGCTGAGAACGCCGAGATGCGCCCTGCACTTCAGCATCGGGACACGATGAAGCTGGAGCCGAGGGAAATCCGCACTACCTTGAACCCGCCATCCGGCCAGTCCACGGCTGGCGCCAAGGATATGGAAAACTTGCTCCTTGCTGCAGTGGCCGGCAAACTTCCCGCCAAGGCCACCACCGCTGCCCAGCTTTCCGCCACGCCACCGGGCGCCGTACCGCAACCACTCGAAGAGCAGCCTGCCGAAAAAACTGCCCTCGCAGCGCCCATCCACCCGACCGGGGAGGAAACGGAGACGATTACCAACCGGCCAGAAGCCCAGCCCATGCCCCGCGCCGCTCTCGACCCGGAAGCAAGAATGGCGATGCTGGAACAAACGGCCTCGCAATCGCTGATCGCTGCAGCTCTGGCAAAAGACGGCACGCCGTTACCGCTCGTCGCATACCCACCGGCGGAAGAGGACCACGAATCGGAAACGCCGCATCGCGGGCGTGGTCCATTTTCCGAGGATGAAGCGAATGGCGAGGCGGAGGGCGAAAATCCCGACGGTCAAGACGAGATGGAAGAGCGGGTGGCCGCCAATGACGAGATTGGGGATGGGGAAAATCCGCGGACAGCGGCTTTCGACGACAGTGCGGAAAATTATTACCTCAAGATGAGTGGCATGCACTGAATTCCGCGCCGCCCATTGGCCTGTGCCACGAACACTGTAGCCAACAAAAAACCCGCCGGAAAATTCCGGCGGGTTCTTTATATCAAACGATCTCTAGCGATTATTCGCTGCGGTTCTTCAGAGCCGCACCGAGGATGTCGCCGAGCGAAGCGCCAGAGTCGGACGAACCGAACTGTGCGACGGCTTCCTTCTCTTCAGCGATTTCCAGAGCCTTGATCGAAAGCATGACCTTGCGGTCCTTCTTCGAGAAGTTGACGACGCGAGCGTCGAAAACCTGGCCAACTGCGAAACGCTCCGGACGCTGATCGTCACGATCGCGTGCGAGGTCGTTGCGGCGGATGAAGGAGGTGATGTCCTCGTGGTTGACGAGCTTCACTTCCACGCCACCGTCGTTAACGGCGATGACTTCGCACGAAACGACTGCGTTCTTGCGCAGGTCGCCGGACGTTGCGGCTTCACCGACAGCATCCTTGCCGAGCTGCTTGATGCCGAGCGAGATGCGTTCCTTCTCGACGTCAACATCGAGAACGACGGCCTTGACCACGTCACCCTTGTTGAACTCTTCGATGACCTGTTCGCCCGGACGGTTCCAGTCGAGATCCGACAGGTGAACCATGCCGTCGACATCGCCTTCGAGGCCGATGAACAGGCCGAATTCGGTCTTGTTCTTGACTTCGCCTTCGACTTCAGTGCCGGCCGGATGGCTGAAGGCAAATGCCTGCCACGGGTTTTCCAGCGTCTGCTTGAGGCCGAGCGAGATACGGCGCTTGGACGGATCGACTTCGAGAACGACAACGTCAACTTCCTGGCTCGTGGACAGGATCTTGCCGGGATGTACGTTCTTCTTGGTCCAGGACATTTCGGAAATGTGGATCAGGCCTTCGATGCCCGGCTCCAGCTCTACGAATGCACCGTAGTCGGTGATGTTCGTGACCGTACCGGAGATCTTCTTGCCAACCGGGTACTTGGCGGAGATGCCATCCCACGGATCGGACTCGAGCTGCTTCATGCCGAGCGAGATACGGTGGGTTTCCTGGTTGATGCGGATGATCTGAACCTTGACCTGCTGGCCAATGTTGAGGATTTCCGAAGGATGGTTGACGCGGCGCCATGCCATGTCGGTAACGTGCAGCAGGCCGTCGATGCCGCCGAGGTCAACGAACGCACCGTAATCGGTGATGTTCTTGACGACGCCGTCAACAACCTGGCCTTCTTCGAGGTTCTGAACGATTTCAGAACGCTGCTCGGCGCGGGACTCTTCGAGAACCGTGCGGCGCGAGACAACGATGTTGCCGCGACGCTTGTCCATCTTGAGGATTTCGAAGGGCTGCGGGTTGTGCATCAGCGGGGTAACGTCGCGGATCGGACGGATGTCGACCTGCGAACGCGGAAGGAAGGCAACGGCGCCGTCCAGATCGACGGTGAAACCACCCTTGACCTGGTTGAAGATAACGCCTTCGACGCGCTCGCCAGCTTCGAACTTGGCTTCGAGCTTGACCCAGCTTTCTTCGCGGCGAGCCTTCTCGCGCGACAGAACGGCTTCGCCGAGTGCGTTTTCGATGCGCTCGACGTAAACTTCGACTTCGTCGCCGACCTTCAGCGTGCCGTCCTTGGACTTCGCGCCGAATTCCTTCAACGGTACGCGGCCTTCAACCTTGAGGCCAACGTCGACGATGGCAACGTCCTTCTCGATTGCCGTCACGATACCCTTGGCAACATAGCCTTCGGCAAGATCGTTAGAGGCAAAGGATTCTTCGAGAAGCGCTGCGAAATCTTCGCGCGTGGGGGTAGATACTGACATGAAATCTCCTGATTGCATCCGCGCGAGAGCGAATACAAAAGCGCCGGTGGGCTAGCGTTGTTGATACCCGAACCCATGCCCGCCTTTTCAAAAGGCTTCCCGGCGCAAGGACATGTCTTCAGGCAATTCCGGACTAAACGCGGACCGATTCAAGCGGTTCCGCGAAAAACCTGTTTCTTCAGGGCGGCGTCGATAATCATCCGCGCGGCCTGAAACGCCGCCTCTATACTCATTTCCGACGTATCTAGCAAGTGCGCGTCTTCAGCCGGTTTCAACGGGCTGTCGGCTCGGCCCATGTCGCGCTCGTCGCGTTTCTTCACCTCGGCGAAAATGGCGTCGTAGTCTGCAACGCTGCCGTTGGCGACAATTTCATCATAACGCCTGCGCGCCCGCACGTCCGGCGAAGCGGTGACGTAGAGTTTCACCGGCGCATCAGGGCACACCACCGTGCCGATGTCGCGGCCATCCAGAACCGTGCCCGGTTCCTTTGCCGCAAACCGCTGCTGCGCTGTCACGAGCGCGCGCCTCACCGGCGTCATCACCGCAATCCTGGACGCCGCCTCGCCGATATCGTGCCTTGAAAGCACCGCGCGGTCGAGGCCGGCAAGGTCGAGTTGCAGCGCCACCTTTTCAGCGACTTTCTCGTCATCGAGCGACAGGCCGGCGTCAAGAAGTGCCTTGGCCGTGGCTCTGTAGGTCAGCCCGGTGTCGAGATGATGGAAACCATAGGTCTCCGCAATCTTGCGTGACAAGGTCCCTTTGCCCGCCGCAGCTGGCCCATCTATGGCAATCGTAAAGGTCATGAAGCTTTCTGCCTGTGCGTCCATCATTAATACAGTAGAGTGCGTCGGCCTCCAATCTTTATGAGCAGCCTGACATACAAGTCGCATCATGGGAGGGCGGCCTCCAAAGTTTGTCTTTGACACGAAAGACCGCAACGATTAAGGGGACCGGCTAGAAATTTTACCGTCTATGCCGGTTTTACGGCGTACACACCGAAACTCATTCGACAATTTGAGGCTTAGACAGTGGCAAAAGCGGACCTTGGTACCAAGCGCACAGACCCCGATACCGGCAAGAAGTTCTACGATCTGAACCGCGACCCGGTCGTTTCTCCCTATAGCGGCAAGTCCTGGCCGCTCTCTTTCTTTGAAGAAAGCACCGCTCAGGCAAAGCTCGAGCAGGCTGAAGAAGAAGAAGTCGCGGAAGTCGATGCCGAAAACACGGAAGTCGAACTCGTATCGCTGGAAGACGCCGACGGCGACAACAGCGGCGACGATATCCCGGACCTGGGCGACGATGACGACGACGTGGAAATCGGCGACGACGACGACACCTTCCTTGAAGCCGACGAAGACGACGATGACGACGACATGTCCGGCATCATCGGCGTACCGGGCGACGACGAAGAAGCTTGATCTTATTGGATAAACCAGCCCGGCGACAAAAAAATGAAGCCGGGCTGTTTTTTGTGCTTGCACTCTTCGATTAGCCGAAGTAGTAAGCCGCCACCGAACGGAACAACAGCCGCTTCGGTTCCCGGAACCGGACGAAATGCCGGAACCCTTATGGGGCTATAGCTCAGCTGGGAGAGCGCTTGCATGGCATGCAAGAGGTCAGCGGTTCGATCCCGCTTAGCTCCACCAAACCTTCTAAAATACAAATTTCTATCGTCCAGCACGGGCGTTCGTGCGGCATTGTCTGTTCTTCGCGTTGACTATTGCAAGAGCGCCCGCACATCCTGCCCGTTGATCCGACATTCCACCGACGGAACGCCGCCGCCTTCTTCCAGCACCCGGCATTCCAGATATTTGCCGCGCAGGCGGTTCTCCAGCGCCTTGAAGGCGTTCAGGCCGCAGGCATAACGGCGGCCGTCAGGTCCGGCGCAAACCCGGTTGCGGTCGATGTCTTCCACGCCGGCGAGGCGGAACTCCTGTCCTTTGAAGGTGAAGCGATTGTTGGACGCAACGCGCAGGCGCTGATCCGCATATATTTTCAGGGGGTATGGATCGGGCGGGGTCGGAATACGCTCATAATTCTGATGGCGGGGATCGACCCTGACCGGAGAGGTCGTCCACAGCGTTTCCGTGTTTGCGGAGAGGCCAGTCGCTGGATATGCCGCCTCGCCATTCATGAGCGAGGCGATGCGGATGCCGGCTATACCAAGCCCCGTGACCAGCACGATCTGAAACAGCAAAATGAAAACCTGCCGAACCATGTCACCGCACATCAAAACAATCGACAAGAAATAGATCGGCGTTTTTCAAGACAGACCGAACGCGATAAATATTACATCAATAAAATCTTGCGCGAGGTGATGTCTCGCACCGTGCCCATCGCCATGATTGGAATGCGGTCACCATCAAGGATAACCCTGCCCGTTGTCCGCAGCCAGCGAAAATCGCCGGATTTGAGTTCGATGCGGTATTGCTGATCATAGAACACGCCGTTCGTCAGCGAGTTGTAAACCGCCTTGGCCACGCGCGCGCGCGAGCCGCTTTCGATCTGATCTATGAAATCCTCCACGGGAATGCCGCGGGCGGCTTTCTCTTCGGAAAATTCGCGCAGGCGAGCCGCCACAGCATCCAGATAAACCAGATTCTGTCCCACGTTCCAGGTGTAATAACCCACAAGTGTTTCTTCGAGATATATATCCTCTAACATCGGCCTTCTACATTATGGATGCTTTTGACGCGGGTCTTAACATAAAGGACGATACGCGACTAACCACAAGCACTTATTCTTTTGTCTGATCGCTACGTAAAGTTTTACATGCGCGGCGGCATCCGCGTTTCCCCGCCCGCTTGTTGGCGAACAGGCATTCCTGTGCCAAAGAAGGTCGATACCGACGCCATCTACCAGAGGAGCCGCCGTGACCATAGGGCTTGCCCACGCCGAACTCATCGCCGTCGTCACCGCCATCACCACGGACGAGCCGCGGGTAATGACCGTGCGGGCGGGCGCGGCACTTCCATCAGGGCCGTTTGAATTCGGACACAGGACGCTTCAGAGCGGGTTGAGAGAGTGGATACACGAACAGACACATCATCCCGTCGGCTATCTCGAACAACTCTACACCTTCGCCGACCGGGACCGCAACAATGACATTCTTGGCGGAAGAACCATATCGATCGGTTATCTCGGGCTGGTTCGCGAACAGGAGCCGCCCGGCAATGGCCGCCCTATCTGGCATGGCTGGTACGAGTATTTTCCTTGGGAAGACCATCGGCAGGGCCGGCCGGCGGTTCTGGACACAATCATCGAGAAGCTGCGCTGCTGGGCGGATTCCGACCCTGCCTGCAAAGGCCAGCGCCATTTACGCGCCGACTTCACCTTCGGCCTTGATGGCGGCGGCTGGAACGAGGAACTGACACTTCAGCGCTACGAATTGCTCTATGAGGCCGGACTGGTCGAAGAAGCCCAGAGTGAGCCTCGGATCAATTTCGGCAGACCGATGTTTGCCGATCACCGTCGCATTCTTGCCACCGGCATCGCGCGCCTCCGGGCTAAGATTAAATACCGGCCTGTAGTTTTCGAACTGATGGCCGACGCTTTCACCCTGCTGCAATTGCAGCGCGCGGTGGAGGCGCTCGCCGGTCTGACGCTGCACAAGCAGAACTTCCGCCGGCTGATAGAACAGCAACAGCTGGTGGAAGAAACTGGCGACATGGCGACCGAAACCGGCGGACGCCCTGCAAAGCTCTTCCGATTCCGCCAGACCGTTGTGGATGAACGCGCCCTTTCCGGAACCAAACTGCCACTCTCCCGCAATTGACATATGCTCACAATGAGTATATCTGTTTGCCGTAGATATACTCAAATAGAGTATAAATGGGAGAGTGCCGTGAACGAACAGATATCTGCCGCAAGCCTTTACGACCGCGTCAGCCGCGTCATTCCCAAGGCGGAATGGATGGGTTTTCAGGATGATGTGGAGGCGATCCTCGATCTGAAGCGCAGGCGCAACGCCGTCATCCTCGCCCATAATTACCAGACGCCGGAAATCTTCCACGGCGTTGCCGATATCGTTGGCGACAGCCTCGCCCTTGCGCGCAAGGCAATGGAAGTAGAAGCGGATGTGATCGTTCTCGCCGGCGTGCATTTCATGGCCGAGACGGCAAAGCTGCTAAATCCGGGAAAAACCGTGCTTATTCCGGATATGGCCGCCGGCTGCTCGCTCGCCGATTCCATCACGCCCGAAGACATCGCACTTCTACGCAAGGCCTATCCCGGCGTTCCTGTCGTCACTTACGTGAACACGTCGGCGGCGGTGAAGGCGGCTTCCGACATATGCTGCACCTCCGGCAATGCCCGCCAGGTGGTGGAATCGCTCGGCGTGCCGCGCGTGCTGATGCTGCCGGACGAATATCTGGCGAAGAATGTAGCGCGGGAGACCAATGTCGAACTCATCGCATGGCGCGGCCATTGCGAGGTGCATGAGCTTTTCACCGTCGACGACATCAGGGAATTGCGCGAAAGCCATCCCGGCATCACCGTTCTCGCGCATCCCGAATGTCCGCCCGATGTCGTTGAGGCCGCAGATTTTTCCGGCTCGACCGCTGTCATGTCGGACTACGTCGGCCGGGAAAGACCGGCCCGCGTGGTGCTTTTGACGGAATGCTCGATGAGCGACAATGTCGCCGTGCATCATCCCGATGTTGAATTCATCCGCCCCTGCAACCTCTGCCCGCACATGAAGCGCATCACGCTCGGCAATATCCGCACAGCGCTTGAAGAAAACCGCCACGAGGTGACAATCGATCCGGCTGTTGCGGTCGCCGCCCGCCGCGCGGTGGAAAGGATGCTGGCGGTATGAGTGAGGCTCTGTCGCAATATGCAGGCAGGACGGTCATCGTCGGCAGCGGTATTGCCGGCCTGATGGCAGCATTGACGCTCGCACCGCAACCGGTCCTGCTTCTGACCCGCGGCGCGCTCGGTGGCGAAACGTCCAGCGCCTGGGCGCAGGGCGGCATTGCTGCAAGCCTTGGCGCTGACGACAGCACTGCACTGCATCTTGCCGATACGCTCGCCGCAGGCGACGGCCTCTGTGACGCGGCTATGGCAGCAGATATCGTCTCCACCGCCCCCGCAGTCATCGATGCCCTGGAACTAGCCGGAGTTCGTTTCGACCGCGATGCACAAGGCAGGCTCGTTTTCGGGCTGGAAGCCGCCCATGGCCGCCGGCGCATCCTGCATGCCGAAGGTGATGGCTCGGGCGCGGCCATTGTGAGGGCTCTTGCAGCCGCCGTTCTCAACACGCCGTCCATCGCAGTCCTGGAAGGTGCGGAGGTGCGCCGGCTGCTGACAGAAGGCGGGGCCATAGCCGGTCTCATCTGCGCCGGGCAAAAGGGCAGCTTTGTTCTGCCGGCCACAAACGTCATTCTTGCGACCGGTGGCCTCGGCGGGCTGTATGAGGCCACCACCAATCCCACCGGCAATTTCGGACAGGGGATCATGCTCGCCGCGCGCGCCGGAGCCATCCTCACTGATATGGAATTCGTCCAGTTCCACCCAACGGCGCTTTCCTCTCCCCGGCGGCCGCTGGCTCTGGTCAGCGAGGCGGTGAGGGGCGAAGGTGCCGTTCTTCTCAATGAAAGCGGCGAGCGTTTCATGGCGACCGTTCCGGGTGCAGAACTTGCCTCCCGCGATATTGTCGCCCGCGCCATCGACCGGGAAATCCTGCGCGGCGGCAAAGTCTTTCTCGATGCCCGCAAGGCGATCGGCAGCGGTTTTTCGGCGCGTTTCCCGTCAATCGACCTGCTATGCCGCGAGGCTGGTATAGACCCCGCCCGCGAACTCGTGCCCGTCCGTCCCGCCGTGCACTACCACATGGGCGGCGTCGCCACGGATGGTAATGGCCGTAGTTCCGTGCCGGGCCTATGGGTTGCGGGCGAAACCGCCTGCACCGGTCTTCACGGGGCCAATCGGCTGGCCAGCAACTCCCTGCTGGAGGCGGCTGCCATGGGCATGCGTGCGGCAAAAGATATTGCCGCCCGACCGGCATCAAAACGGGTGACAGCTGTCACGCCATTCGCAACGCCTGTTCTTTCGGCAGCAGACCCGTCTATCGTCAGGCCCATCGTCTCCCGCCATCTCGGCATCGCCAGGCATGAAGCGGGGTTGATCAGCGCGATCAGCGAACTTCTCCCACTGGCCGAACAGAACGGCCCGGCATCCGATCCCGCCATCGTCGGGCTCGCAATCGCCGTCTTCGCCGCCTTGCGAAGAGAATCGCGCGGGGCCCATTTCCGTAACGATTTCCCGGAAAAGGACGCGACCGCCACAAGGCGCAGGCTTTGCCTGTCCGATGTCATCGCCATTGCCCATGACCTCTCATCGTCCAATCTTTTTTCTTCCAGCATTGCGCGGAGCGCCTGACATGACCCTCACCCCTCTGCCACGCATTATCGTGGAGCCGCTTGTCCGCAACGCCCTTCTGGAAGACCTGGGTCTGGCGGGCGACATCACGTCCGCCGCAGTCATCCCCGCTGATCATCGCTCAGTCGTCGTCATGGCGGCGCGTGAACCGGGTGTCATCGCAGGTCTTGATGCCGCAGAACTGGCTTTCCAGTTGGTGGACCCGACAATCGTGATGAGGCGGCAGGTGCAGGATGGCGCGGCGGTCGCTCCGGGCGATATTATCGCGACGATCGAGGGTCCCTCGCGCGGTCTTTTGACGGCGGAGCGCACCGCCCTTAATTTTCTCGGCCATCTCTCAGGCATCGCGTCCGTCACCGCTACAATTGCTGCCGCCATCTCCGGCACCAGAGCCTCGGTTGCCTGCACCCGCAAAACGACGCCGGGCCTCAGGGCGCTGGAAAAATATGCCGTGCGCGCCGGCGGCGGCATGAACCACCGTTTTGCCCTTTATGATGCTGTTCTCATCAAGGACAACCACATCGCCGTAGCCGGCGGCGTGCGTGACGCTATCCGCAGCGCCAAGGCGGGTGTCGGACATCTGGTCAAGATCGAGGTCGAGGTCGATACGCTCTTGCAATTGCGCGAAGCGATGGAGGAAGGGGTCGATGCGGTTCTACTCGACAACATGCCGCCGGAACAGCTGCGCGAGGCGGTGCAGATCGTCGCCGGACGCGCCATAACCGAGGCCTCCGGACGCATCACCCCTCAAACCGCAGCAGCCATTGCAACAACCGGCATCGATCTCATCTCCGTCGGCTGGCTGACCCACAGCGCGCCGGTTCTGGATATCGGGCTGGACTTTCAAAGCCAAAGCTGACGAAAGCAAGGAGACCGGAACAAAATCCTCGATTGACCGTTAATTCCCTGCCTGGGGTCAAGAGGCGGGGGGATCAGTGCGCGCAAAAGCCTGTCCATATGCCTGCGGACCTCTCTCACAAAGGAAAGGCCTGTTATGGAAGACGCACAAATCGGCTGGATTGCAGCAATCATCATCGGCGGCGTAGCCGGTTGGCTTGCCGAACAGTTCATGAAAAGCAACATGGGTCTTTTCATGAACATAATTCTCGGCATCGTTGGCGCCATCGTCGCCAATTTCCTGCTTGGGCTTGTGGGCATTTCGCTCGGAGGCTGGATTGGATACCTTATCGCCGGTTTCATCGGCGCATGCATTCTCATTGCCATCGGGCGCGCATTTCGCCGATAGAGGGAGGACACAATGAGCTTTTTCGACAAGATCAAGAACGCGATTTTTGGCAAGGCAGAGGCTGCACCGCAGACTTCGGCGCCAGCTGGCGCGCCCACGACAGGCGCAAGCCCGGCCGCTCCGGCTCAGCCAGCAGCACCAGCACCGACAGCCGCTGCTCCGGCATCCACCGGCAGCGTCGATGTCGCCTCCATTCTGGACGCGGCGGTCAAGCAGAACGGGCAGAAACTCGACTGGAAACATTCGATCGTCGATCTTCTGAAAGCGCTCGATCTGGACAGCAGCCTAACCGCTCGCAAGGAACTGGCAAGCGAACTCGGCTATACCGGTGATACCTCGGACTCAGCCACAATGAACATCTGGTTGCACAAGGCTGTCATCAAGAAGCTGTCTGAAAACGGCGGCAAGGTTCCGGCAGAACTTCTGCATTGAACCAGTGACCGGGAGAACCGCGATGGACGACTATTCAAACTTGCGAGAGCAGATCGGCCAGGACCTCGACACCCTGCACAGGACAGAGAATCCGAAATCGATTTTCGAGATTGCCGACGACTATCTTCTGGGAAACCCAAATCTGAAGAGAGCGCTGGTCGAAGACATCATCAAGGAAGAAGCGGACAAGCGCGGCATCGCGATCCACTGAAACCGCGCGTGTCAATCGCGGCGATTTCTACAAGAAGGGCGGCATCCAGATAGGACGCCGCCCTTTTTTGCCCCGTGCCCCGAAGCGTTATTTTTCCGGCTTGGCCCCGGCCTTTCTGGCGTTTTCTTCCATCAGCTCATACCACATGGCGTTCATGACGGCGAAAATAGCGGCGAGAGGCAGGCCGAGCAGCCAGGCGAAATACCACATGTTCGATCTCCTTGTATTTGTTCGATATTAATAAGCGTGGCCGCTGTCTTCACGGATCGCCTTTTCATCCACCTTGCCCCACAGCACGCGATAGACCCATGAGGTGTAAGCGACGATGATGGGGATGAAAATGAGGGCGACGACCAGCATGATGAACAGCGTCATATGGCTCGACGATGCGTCCCAGACCGTCAGGCTCGATTTCGGATCGATCGAAGAGGGCAGGATGAAGGGAAACATCGTCAGACCGACCGTCGAGATGATGCCGAATATGGCAAGCGAACTGGAAAGCAGCGCCAGCACCTCACGCCCGCCCCTTAACAACAGGAAGGCGACGAGCGGGAAGGCAAGACCGAGCGCCGGTGCCAGCATCATCCATGGATGGGCCGCGTAATTCGCAAACCAGACGCCGCTTGCAACCTCGACCGTCTTTGACAACGGATTGGACGGACCGTCGGTCACGACTTCCGAGGTGAAGCGATACCCGTCGATACCGAGCCACAACAATACGCCACCAAGCGCAAAGAGAACTGTGGTGGCAAGTGCTGCAATGCTGCCGAAACTGCGGGCACGCGCAGCGACCGGCCCTTCGGTCTTCAGCACCAGCCAGGCCGCACCATGCATCACCAGCATGCAAACGGAAACGAGGCCGCAAAGGATTGCGTAAGGGTTGAGAAGCTCGAACAAAGTCGTGCCGTCGTAAAAAATCCTGAGGTCATCGTTGAAGCGGAAGGGTACGCCCTGCAGCACATTGCCGATCGCCACACCGAAAATCAGGGCGGGAACAAAGCCACCGACAAACAGCGCCCAATCCCAGGTATTGCGCCATGTCGTACTCTCGCGCTTGGAGCGGTATTTGAACCCCACCGGCCGCAGGATCAGCGCAAATAGTGTGGCGAACATCGCCAGGTAAAAACCTGAAAACGACACCGCATAAAGCGGCGGCCACGCGGCGAAGATGGCGCCGCCACCAAGGATGAGCCAGACCTGATTGCCTTCCCATACCGGGCCGATGGAATTGATGACGACACGCCGCTCGAGATCCGTTTTCGCGACGAAAGGCAGCAGCGCGCCCGTGCCAAGATCGAAACCGCCGGTCACGGCAAAACCGATCAGCACCACGCCAAGCAGCAGCCACCAGATGACGCGGAGGACTTCGTAGTCGATGAGTTGATGCAATATCATGATCGTTTACTCCGCAGCGACGAGTTTTTCAGGAACGAGCGGCGCTTCCGGCTCGTGATCCGGATCCGGCCCCTTGCGGATCGCCTTCAGCATCAGCCCCATTTCGACGATGAACAGCACCGTATAGATGGCGATGAAGCAGAGAAGCGTAATCAGAACCGTTGAAGCGCTGAGGCTGGAGACGGCGGCGGCCGTCGGCAGCACGCCTTCGATGATCCATGGCTGACGGCCGAATTCCGCGACCACCCAGCCCATTTCCGCAGCAATCCACGGCAGCGGAATGGCGAAGACGGCCACCTTCAGCAAGAACGGATAGTGATCCAGCCGGCGGCGGGCGGAGAGATAAAAGAAGGTTGCCGTCAACAGGATGAAGAATATGCCGAGACCGACCATGATGCGGAACGCCCAGAACAGCGTCGGCACATGCGGGATGGTATCGGCGGCGGCCTTGGCAATCTGCTCCTCCGTCGCCTGGCGCGGATCGTCGACATAACGTTTCAGCAACAGGGCGTAACCAAGCTCGTGGCCGAGCTCCGCAAAGGTGCCACGCACCTCTTCGGGCAGTTCCGCGCCCTTGCCGGTGGCACGTATCTGCATCAGCGCATCATAGGCCTTGATGCCATCGCGGATGCGGGTCTTTGCGAGTTCCACCAGATCGTTGATACCGGGGATTTCCGTGTCCAGCGAGCGCGTGCCGATAAGGCCCATCACCCACGGAATTTTCACGGCGAAATGCGTCTCCCGGGCTTCCTGATCAGGAAAACCGATGGCAGTAAAGGGGGCGGGTGCTGGTTCCGTTTCCCACATGGCTTCGATCGAGGCGAGCTTCATCTTCTGGTGTTCGGTCGAAAGATAACCGCTTTCATCACCCAGCACGACGACCGACAGTGCAGCAGCCAGGCCGAAAGAAGCTGCAACCGTCATAGACCGCTTGGCGAGATCGACATGGCGGCCTTTCAGCACGTACCAGGCGGAAACGCCGAGCACGAAGATGGAGGCAGTGACATAACCCGCAGAAACCGTGTGCACGAACTTCGCCTGGGCGACCGGGTTCATCAGCACCGCGAAGAAATCCGTCACCTCCATGCGCATGGTCTGGGGGTTGAAAGCCGATCCCGTCGGGTTCTGCATCCAGCCATTGGCGATCAATATCCACAACGCCGAGAAGTTCGAGCCGATCGCCACGCACCATGTTGCGATGAGATGGCCGAGCTTGGACAGCTTGTCCCAGCCGAAAAAGAACAGACCGACAAAGGTGGCTTCCAGAAAGAAAGCCATCATCCCTTCGATCGCCAGCGGCGCACCGAAGATATCGCCGACATAGTGGCTGTAATAACTCCAGTTCATGCCGAACTGGAATTCCATGACGATGCCGGTGGAAACACCAAGCACGAAGTTGATGCCGAACAATGTACCCCAGAATTTCGTCATCTGCCGCCAGATGGTGCGGCCGGTCATGACATAGACCGTTTCCATGATGGCGATCACCACGGACAGTCCGATCGTCAGGGGAACGAATAGAAAGTGATATAAAGCGGTAACAGCGAATTGCAGGCGCGATAGCGCCACGATGTCGAGTTCCATGTTTTTACCCCACCTTTCAGGAAAGGCCGGCCTTCTGTTACGAAACGGCGCCGGCCCTGAAAAAATCACTCAGTCCGGACGCAATGTTTGCAGCATTACGTCGTATTCCGGGGTGCCGCTTTGACATTGATCAAGTTGGCGCCCCTCTCTCAGCACGATGATGCGATCGGCAAATTCCGCCTCACGGCGATTGTGGGTTATCATCACGACAGTCTTGCCTTCCGCCCTCGCAAACAGCCGGCCGAGCACGTCACGGGCGGTTTCGCCGTCCAGCCCTTCCGTCACCTCGTCGAGAAGCCAGAGTGGTTTGTCGCGTAGAAGGAAACGGGCAAGGGCGAGCCGTCGTGACTGACCGCCGGATAGACCCTGCCCCGCCTCGCCAAGTCTCGTATCCAGCCCTGCGGCGAGGGTTTTGACATGCTCGCCAAGGCCTGCCGATTGAAGGGCATCCCACAGTTCACGCTCGGTCGCGGCAGGTTTTGCCAGCCTCAGATTATCAGCGATGCTGTCTCGAAAAAGCTGACTTCTCTGCGTCATGAGCGAGCAAGGCAAAGCGCTGACCCTGCCCGCCGCCGGTTGCACTTCACCAGCCAGAAGCTGGATGAGGCTGGTCTTGCCCGCACCGCTCGGCCCGATAATCGCAATCGTCTCTCCGGCGGCGATTGCAAGGTTGATATTCGTCAGGACAGGATTTTCGTTCCCATCCCGCTCCAGCCGCACACCATCCAGCTCAGCCACCAGGCCCATGGCAGGCACGCGCGGACAGTTGGCGGCTGCTTCAGCGGAAAGACGCGGCGCAATGCGTCTTGCCGAAAAAAGCGTGCGCCCGAGTTCCATTGCTCCACGGCGCAGCGCCGTGAAGGGCTCCAGCGCGGCGAAACAGACAAGCAGGCCGAGGGCGGCAGTCGGCGCGGTCACAACGTCCTGCTCCGCAAGCCAGGCCATGCCGAGGAGAGCCGCACTCAAAAGAACCGCCGCTGAGATGCCGAATGAAAAACCGGCATTGGTTTCGATCCGGTTCAAGCGGTCATCGCAGGCGAGCAGATAATTGTCGGCCCGTTCAATCGCCGCAACCTGCGCGGAGAGACGGGCAGTCGTGAGCAATTCCACCTGTCCGTTGACCAAGTCCGCCGTGCGGGCACGAAGCGCTTCAAGCCCGATTGCCCGGCGACGCGCAAATTTTTCCGCCGTCAACGCCGAGCGCACTGAAATGCCAAGACCCGCCGCAATGAGGAAGAGGGCCGCCAGAACGCCCGCAAGCGGATTGAGGAGGGCAAGACCGATGCCTGTTGCGATTGCGGCGAGGATTGCGACGGCGGCGGGTACCAGCACGCGCAGATAAAGCGAATCCAGCGCATCGATATCCGCAGTCAGCCGGTTCAGCAGGCGGGCGGGCCTCGCCTCCAGATGTTTCGCCGCCTGCGGTGCGGCAAAGCCACGAAACAGCTTTTCGCGAAGCGCTGCAAGCACGGACAGCGTCGCCTCATGGGTGGTCATGCGTTCGCCATAACGGGCAGCGGTGCGTGACAACGCCAGCAGACGGATGGCCGCCGATGGCGCAAAGACGTCGAAAGCATAGGCCGTCGCGGGGACCAGACCGGCAATCGCGGTCGCAGTAATGAACCAGCCGGAAACGCCGAGAAGGCCTATACCCGCCAGCACCGTGGTTGCTGCCAGAACCGCGCCAACGAGCAGCATGCCGCGACGCGCCGACCAGAACAGGGAAATAACAGGTTTCAATATCGCAAAACGCGCGATCATGACTGCCCCCTCGAATGGATCGTCGTCATATCCACGACCCTGTCCATGCGCGCGGCGAGCACAGGATCATGGGTTGCGACGATCAATGTCCTGCCTTTTGCGAGTTGCAGCAGGTTTTCGGTGACGAGCGCAGCCGTCTCCCGGTCAAGATGCGCTGTCGGTTCATCGACCAGCACAAGCTGCGTCGCCGGATCGGCGAAAGCACGCGCAATGGCGAGGCGCACCGCCTCCCCGCCCGAAATACCGTAGCCGCCGTCTCCTATAGGCAGATGCCGGCGTGCTTTCGACAATGCATCCAGCCCGGTGCAGCGCAGCGTCTCATCAACCATACCTTCGCTGACACCGGCGCGGCCAAAGCGAATGTTCGCCTTCAGGGAACCGGCAAAAAAGAACGGCTTCTGGCTGACCCAGCCGATTGTCTTGCGCAGTCCATCGGCAGTCGCATGACCAAGCGTTACGCCCCCGATCCCTATTGTACCGCCGTCAGCCTCGGCCAAGCCGGCAATCAAGGAGAGTACAGTGGATTTACCACAACCGGAAGGCCCAAGAATCGCAACTGTCTCGCCTGACTGGACCGTAAGATTTAGATTCCGAATGGCAGGCGGAGCATTCGGATAGGCGAAGGAGAGATTAGCCAACTCCACCAGACCGGGCGTCGGAAAAGGGGCCATTGCGACCTCCTTACCCTCACCCACGATGGCTTTGCCAGCCCGCGTCAATGTGTCGAGCGCGCCCAGCGCCGCCTCGCCGGCTGCGCGGTCGTGCCAGACGGCGGACAACTCCCGCAGCGGTTCGAAAAAGGCAGGCGCCAGAAGCAGGATGAACAGCCCCTCGGCAAGTGTCAGCTTCTCGCCCCACGCGCCGAAATCGAGAAAACCGAGCAGATGGAAACCGATATAAACGGCTGTCATGGCAACGCCGAGGGCAGCGAAAAGCTCCAGCACCGCCGAGGACAGAAAGGCGATCCGCAGGACAGCCATCGTCCGCTTCTTGAGGTTCTCTGCGTCCGTCCGCAGGCGTCCAGCGGTCAGATCAACGGCTTCCAGTGCGCGGATCGTTTCCAGGCCACGCAGGCGATCGAGCAGGAAAGCATTCATGTTGCCGGTCTCGGCCAGCTGCTTTTCACTGGCAGCCTTCGCCTGCCAGCCGATCAGCGCCATGAAAAGCGGGATAGTGGGCATGGAAAGCAACAGAACAAGCGCCGCAATCCAGGTAAATGGCAGGATTGCCAGCACGAAAACCAAGGGGACAATGGTAGCTTTCATCCGCGCAGGCTGGAACCTGGAAAGATAAGGTACCAGCGCTTCGGCTGCCTCTGCGATAACGCTTGCCGCCTCGCCGGAGGCCGTACGCGCCAGATCAAGCGGCGACACCTCCGCAACGGCATGAAGCGCTTGCAGCCGCCGCCGCGAAAGGGCGGCACGCGCGGCGCGAAACGACAGTCTCGCAGCAACTTTTTCCAGCCATGCCTTGAGGAGACCGAGAATGAGAACAGCCACGGCCGCCGGCAGGATCGCCGTCATCGGCGCACCGTCGGCAATATTTCCGACCGAAAATGCAAGCAAACCCGCCTGGGGCAACCAGAGCAGAGCCGGCAGGACATGCAGCAGGGCGACCGATCTTCCTACCGCGGGTGCCTTCGCGAGTTCCGCCGTACCGACACCCTTGTCATTGGCGGATTTACCGAAGAAGCGCCGCCGTGCCTTGTCGGGAGAGACCGCCGCTGGAACTGGACAGTCTGCATCATCGCCATTGGCGGATTGCCGGATTTCTGCGGACATGCTCACGGACGATCTCCTCACCTGTCCTTCTTGGCACGGGGTCTGGCAAGAGAGACGATCTTGTCCTTGGCCTCCAGAAGCTTCGTGACCTTCGAGCCGAGTGCCAGAAGCGAAGCCAACCGCTCCGTCTCCAGCTTCTTCACATCGTCATACCAGCCGGTGAGCTGCTCGATCAGCGTTTTCATCTCATCGATGCGCTTCTGCGCATGCCGCTCCTCTTCGTTTTCCGGCTTCTCCATCAGGATTTCACGAAGCACGCTGAGTGTCGGGTCGATCTCGCGCTTCTTGCGCTCTTCGGCAAGGGTGCGCAGAATTTGCCACACATCCTCCGGCGTCGTGAAAAAATCGCGCCGGTCGCCGGGGAAATGCTTGAGAATTGCAAGGTTCCACGCCTGAAGCTCCTTCAGGCTCATCGACACATTGGAACGGGAAATGCCGAGCGACTCGACAATGTCGTCCGCGCAGAGCGGCTTCGGCGAGATGTAAAGCAAAGCATAGACCTGGCCGACCGTGCGGTTGATGCCCCAGCGGCTGCCCATCTCGCCGAAATGCAGCACGAAGGACTGAACGAGCGGAGAAAGATTGGTGGGCATTTCTTTGCTTCCTGTATTTTCAGTAATTTCTGAAATTTCGATAAAGCAAAAAATGGCAATCGGCAAATCACCTTTTTGACCTGCGTCAAAATGTGCAAATCAGAAGAGGCAGCGACTGCCGGGGATCAGGGCTGCGCCCTCTGGTACACTTTCCCGGCCCGCGATGCACGAAATGATATCGATAACATCAAAGACGTCTTGTTGTAGATGGAAGCGCGCGCATGAAAAATCGGCGGCGGATTAATCCACCGCCGATCAAGACGTCGACAAACCGGCGTGCGCAACAGGCGCTTACGAAAAAGCGATCTGCACCTTCATGGCGCGGCTGCGGTCGGAGGCAAATTCGAAGGCCGAGATGGCGTCATCGAGGTCCACCGTCTGGGTGATGAACGGCTTGACGTCGATCAGGCCTTTGCGCATCAGTTCGACGCCCGTCGCGAATTCCTCGTGGAACCGGAAAGAGCCGCGCAGATCGAGTTCCTTGGCAGTAATCGCCATCATCGGCAGGCTCATATCGCCACCAAGGCCAAGCTGGACGATGATGCCGCGCGGACGCAACGCCGTAATCCCGCCCGCCAGTGCAACGGCGGCACCGGAGCATTCATAGAGAACGTCGAAGGTTCCCTTGTTCGCGCCGTACGCCGCCAGCGCATCAGGCTCATCCTTGCTGTTTATGACGCGGTCCGCGCCCGCTTCCCGCGCCTTGGCAAGCGTGAAGTCCGAAAGATCGGTCGCGACGATTTCAGCGGCACCGGCACGGCGGGCAGACAGGATGGAGAGAATGCCGATGGGGCCGCAGCCGGTGACGAGCACGCGTTTTCCGAGCAAATCGCCGGCGCGGCGGGTGGCATGCAGCGTTACCGCCAGCGGTTCCGCCATAGCTGCCTCACCGGCACTCAAACCGTCGGCCGGAACGCATTGCAGGGCATCCGCGATGAGAACCTCGCGGAAAGCGCCCTGAATATGCGGAAACGGCATGGCGCTGCCATAAAAGCGCATGTTGAGGCACTGATTGTGCAGGCCTTCCTGGCAAAAGCGGCAGGTCCTGCACGGACGGGACGGCGAAACCGCGACCAGACCGCCAACCTTCAGCCCTTCGACGCCCTCGCCCAGCTCCTCAACAATGGCGGAGACCTCATGTCCCAGCACCATTGGTTCGCGAAGCCGTACCGCGCCGAAACCACCGTGATTGTAATAGTGAAGATCGCTGCCGCAAATCCCGCCCCGAGCCAGACGAAGACGCACTTCTCCTGCCCCCGGCGCCTCCTCCGGCCTCTCCTCGATGCGTACATCCTTTGCCCCGTGGGCGACAATCGCTCTCATAAATATCTCCCGTTCGATATCGCGCCTTAAACGGCGCAACAAAATAATCCCTATCCCAATCATTGCCGCCGCCCTGCAGCCTCCCCGCGCGCATGTTGCGTACCGGAAACAGGCGTTTAAGCCTTGACATCCACGTCTGAAAGGGATGAATGTTATCGATAACATAAACCGGCATGAAAGCAATGTCGAGAGACTGGAGGAAACAGTGGGCCTTAATTTGTTCGATCTTTCCGGCCGCCGCGCCCTGATCACCGGCTCGTCGCAGGGCATCGGCTTTGCGCTGGCGCAGGGCCTGGTGGAGGCGGGAGCCGAAGTGGTGCTGAACGGCCGCGACGAGGCAAAGCTGAAAGCAGCCGCCGCAGGCATCAAGGGTGCCAAGACGCTCGCCTTCGATGCCACCGATCATGATGCGGTGCGCAAGGCCATCGACGGTTTCGAGGCGGAAGTCGGCCCCATCGATATTCTGGTCAACAATGCCGGCATGCAGCACCGCACACCGCTGGAGGATTTTCCGGCCGACGCCTTCGAGCGCCTGTTACAGACAAACATCGCCTCGGTGTTCCACGCAGGGCAAGCCGTCGCGCGTCATATGATCAGCCGTGGACGTGGCAAGATCATCAACATCGCCAGCGTCCAGACCGCTCTTGCCCGCCCCGGTATCGCGCCGTACACCGCCACCAAGGGCGCCGTCGGCAATCTGACGAAGGGCATGGCGACGGACTGGGCCAAATATGGCCTGCAGTGCAACGCCATTGCGCCGGGCTATTTCGACACGCCGCTCAACGCGGCGCTGGTGGCCGACGAGACGTTTTCAGCATGGCTTGAAAAACGCACGCCCGCCGGCCGCTGGGGCAAAGTCGAAGAGCTTGTCGGCGCCTGCATTTTCCTGTCGTCCGATGCCTCGTCTTTCGTGAACGGACATATTCTTTACGTCGACGGCGGCATTACCGCCTCGCTTTGAAGAAGCCGTAACCACGACGCTTTGGGAGGAGACCGTGAGCACCATGACCGAGAAGAACAAAATCGCCCTCATTGGCGCTGGCGCGATGGGCGGCGCGATCGGTACGCGGCTGATCGAGACCGGCAATCACCTGACGGTTTTCGATCTGGACGCGGAAAAGGTGGCGGCTTTGACCAGCCTTGGTGCGCATAGCGCCGAGACGGCGGCGCAAGCGGCTTCGGTCTCCGATGTCGTGATCCTCAGCCTCAATTCGCCGAAAATCGTCCGCGCCGCCGTTTTCGGCAAAGATGGCGTGGCGGCGGGGGCCAGGCCCGGCACGCTGATCATCGACATGTCCTCCATCGATCCGGAAGCGACAAAAGAACTGGCGGCGGATGCGGCTGAAAAAGGGCTGCGCTGGGTGGACAGCCCGCTTTCCGGCGGCGCGCCGAAGGCACTCGTCGGGCAACTGACCCTGATGGCCGGCGGCACGGAAAAGGATGTGGCCGATGCCCATCGCGTGCTGCGGCACGTGGCCAGCAACTACACCCATATGGGTCCAAGCGGCGCAGGCCAGACGACGAAGCTCATCAATCAGGTTCTTTGCGGGCTGAACTTCCTTGCCGTAGCGGAAGCAACGCAGCTTGCGCTGGATGCCGGCGTCGATGCCGCCAAAATTCCGCAGGCGCTGAAAGGCGGCCGCGCCGACAGCGCAATTCTTCAGGAATATATGCCACGTTACGTGGCGAAGGATTACCGCCGGACTGGCCGCATCGACAATATGGTCAAGGACCTGAACGGCGCGCAGGATCTGGCTCGACGCACCAACACGGCCATGCCGCTGACGGCGGTTTGCGCCGAGGTGCACCGCATGCTGACAGCGGCGGGACTTGGCGGCGAGGATCAGGCCGCCCTAATGGAATTTTTCACCGGCGCGAAACGCACCTTCACGGAATGATTTGCGCCATGGCCAGGGCAATAACACCTTAGAGGCCGAGCTGACGCGAGGTCATTAAGGTGTGCCACCGTCATGGCCATTGCGAAATGTCTCCGCAGCGAAGATGATCGGGCGAATCGGCGGCGCAATCGGCCCGACGGCCGCAGACGCTTGCATGAAGGACAATTTCCCGATGACCACTTCCGCAACAGGCACGGGGATTGCCAGCCTGACCGTTTCCGGAAACGGCTTCAGCGCCGAGATCGCTTATGAGGGCGCGACCCTTCTGAGCTGGCGGCCACGACTTGCCGATGGCAATGAAAAAAACCTTGTCGACGGCTATTCGTCGCTTCAGGAATTGCAGTCGCAGAACGGCGTGAGAAACGGCATTCTCGCCCCGTTCACCAATCGCATTCCTCAGGGCCAATTTAAATTTGGCGGGGAGATGCACCGTATCGAGCCGGTGCTTGCCCACGAGGACCTCGTCTTCCACGGATTTGCCCGTGCCCTGCCCTTCGCCCTCGACCGGTCTTTCGAGGAAAACGACGCGCACATTATCGTCTTTCGTGCCGAGATATTGCCGGCCGAATTCAAGGGCTATCCCTACCATCTCGCCATCGAGGTGGAATACCGGTTTGCCGGCCATGCGGTTACCATCGATATACGCGGCATCAATGGCGACGACCGGCCTTTGCCCTTTGCGGCCGGCTGGCATCCCTATTTCCGTCTGCCCGGCATATCCTCCATCGACGATCTCCTTCTCACCCTACCGTCGCGAACAGCGATCAAAACGGACGAGAATTTGATACCACTCACCGACAGTGAGACGGGCATTCTCAAACGGGACGATGCAGCGTTTCTTTCTGCCGCGCCGCTCGCAGGCCATGTGCTGGATGTCTGCTTTACCGATCTGATCCCATCCGCAAACGGGCTTTACGAGACTAGGGTCGAAAACCGGAACGATGGTTCGAGCCTGACCGTTTGGCAGGAGCGCGGCCACATGCATGTCTTTACCGGCGATACGCTTGCCCGCGACAGGCGAAAATCCATCGCGCTCGAACCTGTGGAAACACCGACAAACGCCTTCAACCAGCCGCAACTTGAAGCGGACATCACCCTTCAACCGGGCGAGACCCGAAGTTTCCGCTTTGGTTTCCGTTTTGAAGCCGAGAGCTGAAAAAAGACCAAATATTGCGATCAGATATGCGTCGTCGGGAGTGAAGACGACAGCTTCACCGTCTCCATGGAGATATAGGCGGACATGTCGTAAAGCTCGACCCGCCGGAGGATCTGTTTGTAGATGGTGTCGTAATATTCGACATTTGGCAGCACGAGTTTCAGAATATAATCGAAATTGCCGGTCAGCCGGTGCACCTCGACGATCTCCGGTATGGTGCTGACGGCGGCATGGAACCGGTCCAGCCAGTCCTCCGCATGCAGGCCGGTTCTCACAAGCAGGAAAACCGTGGTCGGCAGGTTGATTTTCCGCCGGTCGAGCAGCGCCATCGTGCCGGTCACATATCCTTCCGCACGCAGACGCGTGATACGGCGGGAACAGGCGGAAAGCGATAATGACACCTCATCCGCGATATCGGCGAGAGGTGTTTCTGCATTCTCCTGGAGAATCGCAAGGATTCGGCGGTCACGGTCGTCAATCATTGCTCAAGAATGCATCAGTTAACGTAGTGGCGCAAGAAATTTGCGAGCTGAGCATAATGCACGCCCAGAATTTGCAATCTGCCTTCTAAATCCCTGAAAAAACGCATGCCGTTTTCATCGCGGCAATGGCATTCTTGTCATCAATCAAACTTTTATAAGGGAACGCCTATGAAACGGATCGGTCTGATCGGCGGCATGAGCTGGGAATCCACCGCAACCTATTATCGCATGATCAACGAGGCCGTTCGTGACAGCCGCGGTGGGCTCGTATCCGCCGATATCGTCATGCATTCGCTCGATTTTTCCGAGGTTGTCGCCCTTCAGAAGGCTAACCGCTGGGATGAGGCCGGCGCGCTTTTGGGCGCTGCGGGTGCGCGTCTTGCCAATGCGGGTGCCGATTGTGTGCTGATCTGCACCAACACCATGCACCTCGTTGCGGAAACCGTTGAAAAAATGTCGGGCGTCACTCTCATCGACATCATTGACGAAACTGCCACCGCATTGAAGGCGGATGGACGCCGCAAGCCGCTTCTGCTCGCCACACGCTACACGATGGAACATGGCTTCTACACCGACCGCATGCGCCGCCACGGCGTCGATGTGGTCGTGCCGGATGAGGAAGACAGGGCCGCCATCCACGACATCATTTTTGGCGAATTGTGCCAGGGCGAGATCAAGTCGTGCTCGCGCGAGCGCTACATGTCGGTCATCGAGAAAGCCCGTGCGCTCGGCGTCGATTCCGTCATTCTCGGCTGCACCGAAATTTCCCTGCTGATCGATCCCGATGCCCTGCCTTTGCCGGGCTACGATTCGACCGCCATTCACGCCCAGGCCGCTGTCGGCTTCGCGCTCGAAAACAAGGCCCTGAACAGAGCTGCATGAATGTGCCGCCTTTTTGCCTATTCCGGTAAACCGGTCTGGCTCGACAGTCTTCTGATCGAGCCGGAAGCATCGCTGGTCAGCCAGTCCATGGCCGCAAGGGAAGCTAAAACCGTCGTCAACGGCGACGGTTGCGGTCTTGGCTGGTATGGCGAGCGCGGAACGCCCGGCGTTTTTCGCGACACCAGACCCGCCTGGTCCGACGCCAATCTGGCCGCCCTTTGCCACCAGCTCCGCTCGGGCATGTTCATGGCCCACGTCCGCTCCGCCACATCAGGCGAAGTATCCCGTGCCAATTGCCACCCCTTTGCGCATGGTCAATATCTGTTCATGCATAACGGCCAGATCGGCGGCTACGAGCAGATCAGGCGCGACATTGATTCCCTCATACCCGATGATATTTATTCCGCCCGGCGCGGCACCGGCGACAGCGAAGCCATCTTCCTGATTGCCGCCGGCCACGGCCTTGATGCGGACCCGGTTCGGGCCATTTCCACCGCGCTGCGCCTCTGCCTGGAAAAGATGATCGCGGCGGGTGTTTCTTCCGCGTTGCGGTTCAGCGCCGTGTTGATGGATGGCGATTGCCTGCACGCCTTCCGCTGGTCAAGCGACGACAAGCCGCCAACGCTTTACTGGCGCGGGCTTGAAGAGGGCATCGCGCTAAGCTCGGAACCCTTTTCCTTCGATTGCACCCCGTGGTGTGCGGTGCCGCCAAATACCCGGGTGACGATCCGCGCCGGCGGTATGACCACTGAACCTTTTTCCCTGCCGTAAACGTCGCATTTCATGACGACCGAGGCCATTTTTTTCAGTTTGGCCGCCACCGGTGGGCGCGGCTGCGGCAGCGTCGTGTTTATTTTCATTGAATTATCTCCGCCGCGAAGGCTAGTGTGTGATCCGATAGACCGAAACAGATTTCAGGACCGGTGAACCATTTCAGAAGTGTTGCAGCCCCTCTCCCTTTCTTGAACGATGCCCTGCATCGCAAGGACCATGCAAACCCGTTCATGAATGACGGACAATGGGCAGGCAATGCCTTTGGCGATCCTCGGGACGCTGAAGAAAAAGTGTTATTTTTCATTACCCTAAGCTGTTCAAATTTCCACAAAAAATGCTGTTGCCACGCCTCCATATCGATGCATAAACTGGCATCAGTAAAGGCAAACCGGATCGACCTCATCAGACCCTCTCCTCCCACCAAGGTGCTGACCGACCAATGATCAATAATCTAAACGCCGCCGATCTTCCCCGTCCCGCCCCGCGCAGTTCCAACCCGGAAATCATGGCAGCGGAAATCATCGAGCGCCTCACCTACCGTATCGGCAAGGACGTAAAAGTTGCCAAGCCGCATGACTGGCTGACCGCGACCATTCTCGTCGTCCGTGACCGCATCATCGACAAGTGGATGGCCTCCACCCGCAAGGCCTATGCCAACAATTCCAAGCGCGTTTATTACCTGTCGCTCGAGTTTCTGATCGGTCGCCTGATGCGCGATGCGATCTCCAATATCGGGCTGATGCACGAAATCAGGGACGCGCTTTCTTCGCTCGGCGTCGATCTCGATGTCATTGCCGGACTGGAACCGGATGCGGCACTTGGCAATGGCGGCCTTGGCCGTCTCGCTGCCTGTTTCATGGAATCGATGGCAACCGTCGATATTCCCGCCTATGGCTACGGCATCCGTTATGTGCACGGCCTTTTCCGCCAGCAGATGGCGGACGGATGGCAGGTGGAATTGCCGGAGACGTGGCTGGCGCACGGCAATCCCTGGGAATTCGAACGTCGCGAAAGCTCGTATGAAATCGGCTTTGGCGGATCGGTGGAAACCATCGGTGGATATGAGGAGCCGCAGCGCTTCGTCTGGAAACCGGCCGAACGCGTCATTGCCATGGCTTACGACACGCCTGTCGTCGGCTGGCGCGGCACCCGCGTCAACACCTTGCGCCTATGGTCGGCGCAGCCTATCGACCCCATTCTGCTTGCCGCCTTCAATGCCGGCGACCACATCGGCGCGCTGCGGGAAAGCAACAAGGCCGAAAGCCTGACGCGCGTTCTCTACCCCGCCGATGCGACCCCGGCCGGCCAGGAATTGCGTCTGCGGCAGGAGTTTTTCTTCTCCTCCGCCTCCCTGCAGGACATTCTGCGCCGTCACCTGCAGCAATATCCGGATTTCACCTCGCTGCCCGACAAGGTTTCGATCCAGCTCAACGACACGCATCCGGCCATTTCCATCTGCGAAATGATGCGCCTGCTATGCGATGTCCACGGCCTTGAATTCGACGAAGCCTGGAAGATCACGCAGGGCACCTTCTCCTACACCAACCACACGCTTTTGCCCGAAGCGCTGGAAAGCTGGCCCGTCCCGCTGCTCGAGCGGCTTTTGCCGAGGCACATGCAGATCGTCTATGCGATCAATGCCAATACGCTGGTATACGCCCGCAAGGAAAAGAAGATGCCGGATCAGCAGATCCGGTCCATCTCGCTGATCGACGAAAACGGTGAGCGGCGCGTGCGCATGGGCAATCTCGCCTTCATCGGCTCGCATTCCATCAACGGTGTCTCGGCACTTCATACCGAACTGATGAAGGAAACGGTCTTTGCCGACCTGCACAGCCTTTATCCCGAGCGCATCAACAACAAGACCAACGGCATCACCCCGCGCCGCTGGCTGATGCAGTGCAACCCCGGCCTGACCGGATTGATCCGGGAAGCGATCGGCGACGATTTCCTCGACGATGCGGAAAAGCTGACAGCGCTCGACCGCTTCGCCGACGATGCCGGTTTCCGCGAAAAATTTGCCGAAGTGAAGCGTCTGAACAAGGTGCGGCTTGCCAATACGGTGGCGCAACGCATGGGCATCCGTGTCGATCCCTCGGCCATGTTCGACATCCAGATCAAGCGCATCCATGAATATAAGCGCCAGCTTCTGAACCTTATCGAAACGGTGGCGCTTTACGACCAGATCCGTTCTCACCCGGAACTGGATTGGGTACCGCGCGTTAAGTTCTTCGCAGGCAAGGCAGCGCCGAGTTATCACAACGCGAAGCTGATCATAAAACTTGCCAACGATATTGCCCGGGTCATCAACAACGATCCGGCCGTGCGCGGGCTTCTGAAAGTGGTGTTTATTCCGAACTACAACGTCTCGCTTGCGGAAATCATGGTTCCGGCCGCCGATCTGTCCGAACAGATCTCGACGGCTGGCATGGAAGCCTCGGGCACCGGCAACATGAAGTTTGCGCTGAACGGCGCGCTCACCATCGGCACGCTGGATGGTGCGAACGTCGAAATGCTCGAACATGTCGGCGAGGATAACATCGTCATCTTCGGCATGACGGCGGAAGAGGTGTCGAAAGCGCGCGCCGAGGGCCACAACCCCCGCGCGATTATTGAACAGTCGGTGGAACTGTCGCAGGCGCTGTCATCCATCGCCTCCGGCGTATTCTCACCCGACGACCGCTCCCGCTTTGCCGGGCTGATCGACGGCATTTACAACAGCGACTGGTTCATGGTCGCGGCCGACTTCGACGCCTACGCCGAAGCGCAGCGCAAGGTGGATGCGATCTGGAGCGATCCGGAAAGCTGGTATGCGAAAACAGTCCGTAACACGGCGCGTATGGGCTGGTTCTCGTCCGACAGGACGATCCGGCAATACGCCGCCGATATCTGGAGAGCCTGATGAAAAAACCGCTCAATTCGGCCGAAGAGAAAAAGACTGGCGAAATCACGAAGGCTGAAATCGAGGCGATCAAGAGCGGTTTGCATTCCAACCCCTTTGCACTTCTCGGCGTTCACGAAACGCCGGGAGGTTTTTCTGCACGGTGTTTCATTCCGGGGGCTGAAGAAGTATCTGTCCTCACACTGGACGGATCTTTCGTCGGCGAACTGAAGCAGCTCGATCCGGAGGGTTTTTTCGAAGGCCCGGTCGATCTCACCTCGCGTCAGCCGGTGCGTTATCGCGCCTGTCGCGACGATGCGGAATGGGCAGTGACCGACCCCTACAGCTTTGGTCCGGTTCTTGGACCGATGGACGATTATTTCGTCCGCGAGGGATCGCATCTGCGACTGTTCGACAAGATGGGCGCTCATCCGCTCAAGCTTGAAGGCGTCGAAGGTTTCCACTTCGCCGTCTGGGCTCCCAATGCGCGGCGCGTCTCCGTCGTCGGCGATTTCAACAATTGGGATGGCCGACGACATGTGATGCGCTTCCGCAAGGATACCGGCATCTGGGAAATTTTCGCACCTGACGTCTATGCCGGCTGCGCCTATAAATTCGAGATTCTCGGCGCAAACGGCGAGCTTATGCCGCTGAAGGCCGACCCCTATGCACGGCGTGGTGAACTTCGGCCGAAGAACGCCTCCGTCACCGCACCAGAACTGGCGCAGAAATGGGAAGATCAGGCCCACCGGGAACATTGGGCGCAAGTGGACCAGCGCCGGCAGCCGATCAGCATTTACGAGGTGCACGCCGGTTCCTGGCGGCGTCGCGAGGACGGCACCTTCCTCAGCTGGGACGAAATGGCCACCCAGCTCATTCCCTATTGCACGGATATGGGCTTCACCCATATCGAGTTTCTGCCGATCACCGAACATCCCTACGATCCGTCCTGGGGTTACCAGACGACCGGGCTTTATGCCCCGACCGCCCGTTTCGGCGATCCGGAAGGTTTCGCCCGCTTCGTCAACGGCGCCCACAAGGTCGGCATCGGCGTGATCCTCGACTGGGTTCCTGCGCATTTTCCAACCGACGAGCACGGCCTGGGCCTGTTTGACGGGACAGCGCTTTACGAACATGCCGACCCGCGTCAGGGTTTTCATCCCGACTGGAACACGGCCATCTACAATTTCGGGCGCATCGAGGTATTGTCCTACCTCGTCAACAACGCGCTTTATTGGGCCGAAAAATTCCATCTCGATGGATTGCGCGTCGATGCCGTCGCCTCGATGCTCTATCTCGATTATTCCCGCAAGGAAGGCGAGTGGATCCCCAACGAATATGGCGGGCGCGAGAACCTGGAATCCGTCCGCTTCCTGCAGAAAATGAACTCGCTCGTCTACGGCACCCATCCGGGCGTCATGACCATTGCTGAAGAATCTACCTCCTGGCCGAAAGTGTCGCAGCCGGTTCACGAGGGCGGCCTCGGTTTCGGCTTCAAATGGAATATGGGTTTCATGCACGACACGCTGAGCTATTTCTCACGTGAGCCGGTGCACCGCAAGTTCCACCATCAGGAACTGACATTCGGCCTTCTTTATGCCTTCACCGAAAATTTCGTGCTGCCGCTTTCCCATGACGAAGTAGTGCACGGCAAGGGATCGTTGATCGCCAAGATGTCCGGCGACGACTGGCAGAAATTTGCCAATCTCCGGTCCTATTACGGCTTCATGTGGGGTTATCCCGGCAAGAAGCTGCTGTTCATGGGGCAGGAGTTCGCCCAGTGGAGCGAATGGAGCGAAAAGGGATCGCTCGACTGGAACCTTCGCCAATATCCGATGCATGAGGGTATGCGCCGCCTCGTGCGCGATCTCAACCTCACCTACCGTTCGAAAGCCGCTCTGCACGCCCGTGACTGCGAACCCGAAGGTTTCCAGTGGCTGGTGGTCGATGATCACGAAAACTCGGTCTTCGCCTGGCTGCGCTCGGCGCCCGGCGAAAAACCGGTTGCGGTTATCTGCAATCTGACCCCGGTCTACCGGGAAAACTATTATGTGCCGCTTCCTGTTGCGGGGCGGTGGCGGGAGATTCTCAACACCGATGCCGAAATTTATGGCGGCAGCGGCAAGGGAAATGGCGGACGCGTTCAGGCGGTCAATGCCGGTGGGGAGATAGGGGCGATGCTCGTCCTGCCGCCCTTGGCAACGATCATGCTCGAACCGGAAAACTGACAGACAGAACGGGAGGACAACCATGTCGGAAAAAAGAGTTCAGCCCCTGGCGCGTGATGCAATGGCCTATGTTCTCGCGGGCGGTAGAGGAAGCCGTTTGAAGGAATTGACGGACCGCCGGGCAAAACCAGCGGTTTATTTTGGCGGTAAGGCCCGCATCATCGATTTTGCACTTTCGAACGCGCTGAATTCCGGCATTCGCCGCATCGGCGTCGCCACGCAATACAAGGCTCACTCCCTCATCCGCCACCTGCAACGCGGCTGGGACTTCTTCCGTCCAGAGCGTAACGAAAGCTTTGACATTCTGCCGGCCTCGCAGCGCGTGTCCGAAACGCAATGGTACGAAGGCACCGCCGACGCCGTTTACCAGAACATCGACATTATCGAGCCCTATGCGCCCGAATATATGGTCATTCTGGCCGGCGACCATATTTACAAGATGGACTACGAATACATGCTGCAACAGCATGTCGATTCCGGCGCGGATGTAACGATCGGTTGCCTTGAAGTGCCACGCAAGGAAGCGTCGGGCTTCGGCGTGATGCATGTGAACGAAAAAGACGAGATCATCGACTTCATCGAAAAGCCGGCCGATCCGCCCGGCATTCCCGGCAATGAGAATTTCGCGCTTGCCTCGATGGGGATCTACGTCTTCCATACGAAATTCCTGATGGAAGCGCTGCGTCGCGATGCCGCCGACCCAACCTCCAGCCGCGACTTCGGCAAGGACATCATTCCCTATATTGTCCAGCACGGCAAAGCCGTCGCCCACCGTTTCGCGGACTCCTGCGTGCGTTCGGATTTCGAGCACGGACCATACTGGCGCGATGTCGGAACCATCGATGCCTATTGGCAGGCCAATATCGACCTGACGGATGTGGTGCCTGACCTCGATATCTATGACAAGTCCTGGCCGATCTGGACCTATGCGGAAATCACTCCGCCGGCGAAATTCGTGCATGACGATGAGGACCGCCGCGGTTCTGCCGTGTCGTCGGTTGTGTCAGGCGATTGCATCATTTCCGGCGCCGCCCTCAACCGTAGCCTTCTGTTCACAGGCGTGCGCGCCAATTCATACTCCCGCCTTGAGAATGCCGTAGTACTGCCGAGTGTAAAGATCGGGCGCCACGCCCAGCTCAGCAACGTCGTCATCGACCATGGAGTGGTCATTCCGGAAGGACTGATTGTAGGAGAAGACCCCGAACTGGATGCCAAACGTTTCCGGCGCACGGAAAACGGCATTTGCCTTATCACCCAATCGATGATCGACAAGCTGGACCTGTAGAGCCCATGAATGTCCTTTCGGTTTCATCCGAAATTTATCCCCTGATCAAGACCGGAGGGCTCGCCGACGTTACCGGCGCCCTCCCCATCGCGCTCGAAGCCTATGGCGTGAGAACGCGCACATTGATACCCGGATATCCGGCGGTGAAAGCCGCCGTGACGGACCCCGTCAAATGTTTTGAGTTCACCGATCTGCTTGGCGAAAAGGCCGATCTGCTCGAAGTCCAACATGAGGGGCTAGACCTTCTGATCCTTGACGCGCCCGCCTATTACGAGCGTTCCGGCGGCCCCTATCTCGGCCAGACCGGCAAGGATTATCCTGATAACTGGAAGCGCTTTGCGGCGCTCTCGCTGGCAGCGGCACGAATCGGCGCCGGTGTGCTTCCCGGCTGGCGGCCGGATATGGTGCACGCCCATGACTGGCAGGCAGCGATGACCCCGGTCTATATGCGTTATGCCGAAACGCCGGAGATTCCGAGCCTTCTCACCATCCACAACATTGCTTTTCAGGGTCAGTTCGGGGCCAATATCTTCAGCAAGCTCGAATTGCCCGCCCACGCCTTCGGCATGGAAGGCATCGAATATTATAACGATGTCAGCTTCCTCAAGGGCGGCTTGCAGACGGCAACCGCACTCAGCACGGTCAGCCCATCCTATGCGGAAGAAATCCTGACCGCGGAATTCGGCATGGGGCTGCAAGGGGTGATCGGCAGCCGCGCCCATGTGCTGCACGGTATCGTCAACGGCATTGACGCCGATGTCTGGAACCCGGCCACCGACCATCTGATCCACGACAACTATTCCGTCACCAATCTCAAGAACCGCGCGCTGAACAAGAAGGCCGTCGCAGAACATTTCCGCATCGACCAGGATGACAGTCCGCTCTTCTGCGTCATCTCCCGGCTGACTTGGCAAAAGGGCATCGATCTCATGGCGGAAGCCGTGGACGAAATCGTTTCCCTCGGCGGCCGTCTGGTCGTGCTGGGCGCCGGCGATGTGGCATTGGAAGGCGCGCTTCTGGCGGCGGCATCCCGCCACCATGGCCGCGTCGGTGTCGCCATCGGTTATAATGAGCCGCTGTCGCATCTGATGCAGGCGGGTTGCGATGCGATCATCATCCCCTCGCGCTTCGAGCCCTGCGGCCTTACCCAGCTTTACGCGCTGCGTTATGGCTGCGTTCCCGTGGTTGCCCGAACCGGCGGCCTTGCCGATACGGTGATCGACGCCAACCATGCCGCCATCGCCAATAAATCGGCGACCGGTGTACAATTCTCACCCGTCACGCTCGACGGTCTGAAACAGGCGATCCGCCGAACCATCCGTTATTACAACGACCCGAAACTATGGACACAAATGCAGAAACTCGGAATGAAATCCGATGTTTCCTGGGAAAAAAGCGCTGCGCTCTATGCCGCGCTTTACAGCCAGCTTATTTCGAGAGGCCATTGAAACAATGATCAAGACCGTTCAGACGACACCCTTTCAGGATCAGAAGCCGGGCACATCCGGCCTGCGCAAGAAGGTACCCGTCTTCGCCCAGGAAAATTATGCCGAAAACTTCATCCAGTCGATCTTCGACTCGCTTGAGGGCTTTCAGGGCCAGACGCTGGTGATCGGCGGCGATGGCCGTTATTACAACCGCGAAGTCATCCAGAAGGCGATCAAGATGGCGGCCGCCGCCGGTTTCGGCAAGGTGCTGGTCGGTCAGGGCGGCATTCTCTCCACTCCCGCCGCCTCCAATATCATCCGCAAATACAAAGCCTTCGGCGGCATCGTGCTTTCCGCCAGCCATAATCCCGGCGGCCCGAACGAAGATTTCGGCATCAAATACAATATCGGCAATGGCGGCCCAGCGCCGGAAAAGATCACCGACGCGATCTATGCCCGCTCGAAGGTCATCGATAGCTACAAGATTTCCGACGCTGCAGACGTCGATCTCGACAAGGTGGGCAGCTTCAAGGTGGATGAACTGACGGTCGACGTCATCGATCCGGTCGCCGATTATGCCGCTTTGATGGAAGAACTGTTCGATTTTGCCGCCATTCGCGCCCTGATTGCCGGCGGCTTCAAGGTTGTCGTCGATTCAATGAGTGCCGTCACCGGCCCCTATGCCGTGGAAATCATCGAAAAGCGTCTCGGCGCGCCGAAGGGCTCGGTCCGCAACGCAACGCCCCTGCCCGATTTCGGCGGCCACCACCCTGACCCGAACCTGGTGCACGCCAAGGAGCTTTACGACGATGTCATGAGCCCGGAAGGTCCCGATTTCGGCGCGGCGTCGGATGGCGACGGCGACCGCAACATGGTGGTCGGCAAGGGCATGTTTGTCACCCCGTCCGACAGCCTGGCGATCATCGCCGCCAATGCGCGGCTCGCGCCCGGTTATGCCGCCGGCATTTCCGGCATCGCCCGTTCCATGCCGACAAGTGCCGCAGCCGACCGCGTCGCCGAAAAGCTTGGGCTTGGCATGTACGAGACGCCAACCGGCTGGAAATTTTTCGGCAACCTCATGGATGCCGGCAAGGTTACAATCTGCGGTGAGGAAAGCTTCGGCACCGGCTCCAACCACGTGCGCGAAAAGGATGGCCTGTGGGCCGTGCTCTACTGGCTGAACATTGTCGCCGCCCGCAAGGAAAGCGTGAAGGACATCGTTACCAAGCACTGGGCCGAATATGGCCGCAACTATTATTCCCGCCACGATTATGAGGAAGTGGATTCGGACGCAGCAAACACGCTGGTGGCCATCCTGCGCGAAAAACTCGCAACACTTCCAGGCACCAGCTACGGCAATCTTAAGGTCGCAGCTGCTGATGATTTCGCCTATCTCGACCCGGTCGACCAGTCCGTCAGCAAGAACCAGGGTATCCGCATCCTGTTCGAAGGTGGTTCGCGCATCGTGCTGCGCCTTTCCGGCACGGGCACTGCGGGCGCAACGCTCAGACTTTACGTCGAGCGCTATGAGCCGGATGCGGCCCGTCACGGCATCGAAACGCAGGCGGCGCTTGCCGACCTTATTTCCGTTGCCGATACGATCGCCGGCATCAAGGCCCATACCGGCCGCAACGAACCGACCGTCATCACGTAAGGTTTTGCATTGCACGCACCGTTTCCGGCAACGGGCATAGCGAAAAACTTGGCAGGCGGCCATGAGGCCGCCTGAGGTTACTGACTAACCTCCCCGCCAGACTCGATATCATCATCTTCCGGAGAGAGAGACCATGCAGAAACCAGCCGTTTTCCCCAAAGGCATAACCCAGACGGAAAACGGAACGGAATTTGCGGTCTATTCCCGGCACGCCTCACAAATCGACCTTTGCCTTTTTGATGCGACGGGCGAAAAAGAGACGGCGCGTTTGCCAATGAGGCGCGATGAGAATGACATTCACCGGCTGACAGTTGCCGAGACCGGCCCCGGTGCGCGATATGGCTACCGCGCCGACGGCATTTATGCCCCCGAACATGGCTTGTGGTTCGACCCCGCAAAACTGCTGCTCGACCCCTATGCCACGGAGATAGACCGGCCATTCCGGCATGATGCCGCGCTTTTGGCCTATGGCGAAGACACGGGCGCGATCATGCCAAAGGCGATCCTGTCGCAATATGAGCAGGTCAGGCGCCAGCCGCCACGCTTTGCCGAAGGCGGGCTGATTTACGAACTCGCGGTTAAATCCTTCACCAAATTGCATCCTGCCGTGCCGGAAGAGCTGAGAGGCACGGTGGCAGCGCTGGCTCATCCTGCCATTATCGCGCATTTGAAAAAAATCGGTGTCGATGCGGTGGAGCTGATGCCGATCACCGCCTGGATCGACGAGCGCCACCTGCCGCCGCTTGGCCTTTCGAATGCATGGGGATACAACCCCGTTGGCTTCATGGCGCTCGATCCGCGCCTCTGCCCCGGCGGAGTGCGGGAGCTGCGCGACACGGTTGCAGCCCTGCACGCGCAAGGCATTGGCGTCATTCTCGATCTGGTCTTCAACCATACGGGTGAAAGCGACAGCGAAGGCTCCATCCTGTCTTTGCGCGGACTGGACAATCTCACCGCTTTCCGTCACCCGGAAGGAAAGCCGGGCGTGCTGGTCAATGACACCGGCACCGGCAACACGGTGGCCTGCGATCATCCCTATGTGCGCCAGCTCATTATCGATTCCCTGAGGCATTTCGTTCTCAATGCCGGTATCGATGGCTTCCGTTTCGATCTCGCGCCCATATTGGGACGAACGGCTAGTGGCTTCGACATGGCCAGCGAAACGCTTGCCGCCATGCACTCTGACCCGGTACTATACGACCGCGTGCTGATCGCCGAACCATGGGATATCGGCCCCGGCGGCTATCAGCTCGGCAATTTTCCGGAGAGCTTTCTGGAATGGAACGACCGCGCCCGCGACGACATGCGCCGGTTCTGGCGCGGCGATGCGGGAACGACCGGGGCGCTGGCCAATGCGCTTTCCGGCTCTTCGCCGATCTTTTCCCGCCATGGACGTTCGAAAAGCCGCAGCGTCAATTTCCTTGCCGCCCATGACGGTTTCACCCTGTTCGATCTCGTCAGCCACGAACACAAGCACAATGAGAAAAACGGCGAGAACAATAGCGACGGGCATAATGAAAATCATTCCTGGAACAATGGTTTGGAGGGATTGACGGACGATCCTGCCGTCATGGCCGCCCGCCACGCGGATGTGAAAGCGCTGCTTTCCACGCTCTTCGTCAGTCGCGGCACGTTGATGCTGACCGCCGGCGATGAGGGTGGCCGCAGCCAGTATGGCAATAACAATGCCTATTGTCAGGACAACGAGATAACGTGGGTCGACTGGTTGTCGCTCTCCCAGGAGCTGACTGACCACACGGCATTTCTTGCAGCACTTCGCAAACGCTTCGGCGTGTTTTCGCAAACCGAGTTTTTCTCCGGCAACGGCGATGTGGCATGGCTTGCCCCCGGCGGAGAACCGATGACGGTCGCGGAATGGGAAAGGCCGGACATGCCGGCTTTCGCCATGGTGCTTGCCACGCCGGACCACGAGACCGAAAACGACGCGGAGCTTGCCGTGCTCATCAACCGCAGCCATGAGATCGTGCCCTTCACCCTGCCGGGCGATGACTGGCAAGCGATGGGCACGGATTTCGGCAATCCGGCCTTCCTGCCTGCCCGCTCGGTGGTGTTTTATCTGCGCGGTTGATCGCTTGGCCCCGGCACCTTTATAAGTTCCGAAAGGCAATCGAGAAGAGGTAACATGGCAAAGGAAATAGCGCTGGCGGAAATGAAAAATTTCGTCGGCACGGAGCTGGGCGTTTCCGACTGGATCACCGTCGACCAGACAATGATCGACGCCTTCGCAAAAGCGACGCTGGACGAACAGTTCATCCACACCGACCCGGAACGCGCCAAGGCGGAAAGCCCCTTTGGCGGCACCATCGCGCATGGGTTCCTGACGCTCTCGCTGCTTTCGGCTCTGAATTACGATGCCCTGCCCCGCATTCGCGAAACGACCATGGGCATCAACTACGGCTTTGACGCCGTCCGCTTCGTCACGCCGGTCAAAAGCGGAGCACGGGTGCGTGGCCGTTTCACTTTGGCTGAGGCGCGGTTTCGCGGCGCCGCCATGCTGGTGACGACCTATGATGTTACGGTGGAGATAGAAAACGAGAAAAAACCGGCGCTCACTGCCCGCTGGACAACCATCACCCAGTTCAACCCCGAGGACAGGCCGCAAGACGCCTGATGGCGAAGTAAATCCCAATTTGAGATCGGAGTGTCTGTGAGATTCGCATATTTGATAGAACCTCCGTTCAACTACAGGAACGAATGCGGCGATGTGACCGGGTGCGATGTGGAGTTGGCGCGAGTCATTCTAGCCATGATCGGTATTCATGACATTGAATTCATCGAAGCCGAATTCTCGCAATTGTTGCCTGGGCTGAACGAAAACCTTTGGGATATGACTACTGGCCTCTTCGATACCGCTGAACGCAGAAAGATCGTGACGTTCAGCCATCCCATCTGGGCGTTGCCTGATGGACTGTTGGTGAGGAAGGGCAACCTCAGAGATCTGGACGGATACGCATCGGCAGCAAAAAATCCGGAATGTACGCTGGTCGCGATCCGTGATCAGATCCAACATCGCGCAATTATGGAAGCGGGCGTGCCCGATGACCGCATTCTCATTTGCGAGACCTACGACGAGGCCGCTCAGGCCGTATTGGATGGGCGTGCCGACGCCTATGCCAGCGTGGCCATGGCCCATCTCGGTTTTATGCAGCAAAATCCAGAGCTCGATTTGGAAGTTGTCTCCGTTTTACCGAAAGAGAGACCAGCAGCCTCAGGCGCATTTGCTTTCCGCCAATCCGACCGGGAACTCCAGAGCGCGGTCGATGCGGCGCTCCTTTGTTATATCGGATCAGACGAGCACCGTGTGCTGATGCGCAATTTTGGTTTTGATGATCAAGCCCTCGTCAACCGCGAGGCCAGTCTGGCAAAGTAACGCCAGACTGCGCAAAGGAGACGGCCCAATGCATGATGAAGCCGTAAGAGACGCGTTTCTCGCACAGGCAAGAGCCTGCGACAGCCTCGGTTCGCCCTTTACCGCACGGCTTTGCCGCGCGGTGGCGGCGCGGCTGGATCGCCAGACGGACGTTGGCGAGATGATTTTGTCCTGGCCTGGCGATGTCGGCCCGTCCGGCGATTCCGTCCCACTGCGGCTTGCCGGTGCCCTGCATGCGCTTGTCATCGAGGACAAGATCACTCCTCTTGTCGATATAGCACCCGAAGACGAGAATGCGCTCTGGCAGGCTTGCGCAAGTGCCTTGCGCTTCCATTCGGGCTTCATCCTCGAAAGACTGAAATCGCCGCCGCAGACCAACGAAGTCCGCCGTTCCGCTGTGCTGCTGCCGGGTTTTCTTTCCATTGCGGAGCTTTTTGGCAAGCCGATGGTCCTTTCAGAGGTCGGCGCCAGCGCCGGTCTGAACCTGCAATTTGACCGCTACCAGTATCGTCTTGGCGATCTTGCCTGGGGCAGGCAATCCGAAGTGTCCATGTCGCCGGAATGGCGCGGAGACACCCCGCCCGACAAGCGGATAGAGGTCATCGAGCGCGCCGGCTGCGATCTTAACCCACTCGATCCGTCGTCTGCCGAGGACCGGTTGCGGCTGATGTCATATGTCTGGGCCGATCAGACCGACAGGCTGGAGCGCACGGCGGCCGCCCTGCGTATTGCGGTGGAGAACGGCTTGCACGTTGAAAAGGCTGACGCAATTGACTGGCTGCAACGCCGCCTTGCCGCGCAACATTCGGGCGCTGCCCATGTGGTCTACCATTCTGTCGCCTGGCAATATCTTCCCGATGCGCTGAAAGAGGCCGGCGAAACGCTGATCGCCGAGGCTGGAAGCCGTGCCACCCCTGAGGCTCCGCTTGCCCGCCTGCAGATGGAGGCAGATACGACGCCGGGAAGCGCCGCAATCACCCTGCAAATCTGGCCGACCGGTAAGAAACAGGAAATCGGCCGCGCCGATTTCCATGGGCGATGGGTGGAATGGCAGGGGTGGAAAAGCTAGACCGCCACATCCTGCGCCGCTTCCTGCAACAGGCCGCCGACATATTCGGCGAAGGAGCGCCAGCACTCTACCCGGAACGTATCGTCAGCCACGCGCAGCAGCACCACTTCCGCCTTGCCGAAAACCGTTCGCGAGCAGGCGCCGATCGGGAACTGTGCGATAGACAGATCCTGCGGGCAACCGGCGTTCAGGGCTACCTCCGCGCCGGGGCCGGAAACGATGACAGCCGTGTTGCGGTGGGAAACGTCGGTCGCCGAAAACAGGCCGGGAACGGTGGCGAGCGCCGCCATCAGGTCGCTTTCGCCCTGATCGATCACCAGCCATTCGTCCGGACCAAGCCAGAGAGCGGAGCGCAAACCCGATGTGACAGAGCTTTTCGGGCTGTTGGGCAATAACAGGCCGAGTGCATCCGAGAGGGCCGGCAGTGCGCTTTCCCTTGCGCGCAGCGACAGCCGCGACGCCGAGGCGGCGGGCTTCAGCGAGACGAAGGGCGAACCACCGTGGAAATCCTCGAGTACGGATTTGCGTTTTGCGTGAAGTGTGTCAGCCATTGAGACGGGCTCCTTCCTTGTCGAGGAAGACCATGTCGGTCACTTCGACGGCAATTGTTTTATCGGCAAGCGGGATGTAGAGCGTTTCGCCTATGCGCGCCCTGCCATCCGCCACCAGCGCAAAGGCGATGGAGTGGCCGAGATTTTCCGACCAGTAGGCGGAAGTGACATGGCCGAGCATGGTCATGGGTTTCGGCTGGTTTGGATCAGCAACGATCTGGCCACCCTCTTCGGGAACAGTCAGCCGGTCCTTCGTCTTGAGGCCCACAAGCTGCTTTCGACCGGAGCGCATGAGATCCGGGCGTTTCAGACCGCGAATACCGACGAAATCCGTCTTCTTCTTGGAAACGGCCCAGGCAAGCCCGGCATCGTCAGGCGTCACGGTGCCGTCGGTATCCTGTCCGACGATGATGTAACCCTTTTCGGCACGCAGGATGTGCATGGTCTCGGTGCCATAAAGGCATCCGCCCACCGCTTCGGCCCGTTCACGGATCGCGGTCCAGACGGCAGCGCCGTAATCGGCCGGAACGTTGATTTCGAAACCAAGCTCACCCGTGAATGATACACGGAAGAGACGCGTGGGCACACCGCAGAAGGTGCCTTCCGCGACCGCCATATGCGGGAAGGCTTCGGGCGAAATATCTATACCCTCGACGAAAGGCGCGATCACCTCGCGCGCTTTCGGTCCCTGCACCGCAATCACCGCCCATTGTTCGGTCGCCGATGTCAGCCAGACATTCAGCTCGGGGAATTCGGTCTGGAGATAATCCTCCATGTGCTGGAGAACGCGCGGTGCGCCGCCCGTCGTCGTCGTCACATGGAAACGGTCCTCGGAAAGACGACCGACAACACCGTCATCGTAAACGAAACCGTCCTCGCGCGTCATGATGCCATAGCGGCAACGGCCGGGTTTCAGTGTGTCCCAGGCATTTGTGTAGATGAGGTTCAGGAACTTAGCCGCATCGGGGCCGACCACCTCGATCTTGCCGAGCGTGGAGGCATCGAACACGCCGACGCTTGTCCGCACCGTCTTGCATTCGCGGTTGAGCGCCTCGTGCATATCCTCACCGCCGCGCGGGAAGAACCATGCGCGCTTCCAGTTGCCGACATCCTCGAAAAGGGCGCCTGCCGCAGCCTCTTCGTCATGCATCGGCGTCTTTCGGGTCGGGTCGAACAGCGCACCGCGCGAATGGTTGATGAGCGTGCCGAAGGTGACCGGCGTATAGGGTTGGCGGAAAGTGGTGAGACCGACCTTCGGCAGATCCCGCCCAAGCGCTTCCGAGGCAATGGCAAGGCCATGCATGTTGGACATCTTGCCCTGATCGGACGCCATGCCATTGGTGGTGAAGCGCTTGATATGCTCGACCGAATGCATGCCTTCACGCACGGCCAGGCGAATATCCTTGGCGCAGACATCGTGCTGGAAATCGATGAAGGCCTTGACGCCGGTGCCTTCGCCTGCCCCTTCCGCAGCGCCGATCATGCCGCCGGTCCAGGCGCGCGCATTCTCACCGGAGAATTCCGCTGCACCGCCACCTGCGGCAGCAGCCTCGGCGATCAATGCGGCGAGATCGTCCGTGCCGTTGCAGGCGCCGACTGACACACAATTCTGCACATGGATGTCAGGCAGGAACCGCTGGTTTGCCGCGTCAAACTTCAGCTTGCCGCGCGATTGCGAGAAGAGATGCACCGAAGGCGTCCAGCCCGCCGAAACGACGAGCGCGTCGATGGCGATCTTGCGCTTGTTAGAGCCGCCATTGCGGCCAACGCTCATGGAAGAAACGCGCAGCCGCCCTGACGTATCGTAAACACTGTGACCCGCCAGTACCTCGATGCCCAGCGCCCGCGCCTCGTCCAGCAGCCGCCGATCGGGGTTCTCGCGGCAATCCACGATAGCGGCGATCTTCACACCCGCTTTCCTGAGATCGAATGCCGTCTCATAGGCAGAATCATGGGCTGTGTAGACACCGACATTATTGCCGACGGTCACGCCGTAATGGTTGAGATAGATGCGCGCAGCAGAAGCCAGCATGATGCCGGGACGATCATTATTGGCAAAGACCATGTGCCGCTCGATCGCGCCTGCCGCCAGAACGACCTTCTTGGAGCGGACCTGCCACAGTCTTTCACGTGGCTGGTGTTTGGCCGGCGTGGCGAGGTGATCGGTCACACGCTCGGCCAGCGCCACGAAATTGTGGTTGTAATAACCGAACGCTGTCGTGCGGGTCAGAACACGCACATTGGGCAGCGATTTCAGTTCAGTCAAAACTTTTTGCGCCCAGTCATATCCGGACAGGCCGTCGATGACCGCACCGGTATCAAAACGCAGCGCGCCGCCAACTTCGGCATTCTCATCAACCAGAATGACGCTGGCGCCAGTTTTTGCAGCGGTGAGCGCCGCTGTCAGCCCGGCCACACCGCCACCGGCCACCAGCACGTCGCAATGGGCATAGCGGCCGGAATAATGATCCGCATCCGGCTCGGTCGGCGCCTTGCCGAGACCGGCTGCGCGACGGATGATCGGTTCATAAATCTTGTGCCACGCGGCCTTCGGCCACATGAACGTCTTATAGTAGAAACCAGCCGCAAACATCGGCGACAGGAAATCGTTGATCGCACTGATATCGAAGGACAGCGACGGAAAGCGGTTCTGCGAGGCGATGATGGCGCCGTCGAATACATCCTGCACCGTGGCGCGCACATTCGGCTGCTTGCGCAGGCTGTCACGCGACACGTCGATCAGCGCATTCGGCTCCTCCGGGCCGGCGGAAAGGAAACCGCGCGGCCGGTGATATTTGAACGAACGGCCAATCAGATGCACGCCATTCGCCAGAAGTGCGGATGCAACGGTGTCGCCTTCCAGCGCCTGATAGATCTTGCCGTCGAAGGTGAAGCGTGCCGTTCTGGCAGGTGTCAGGCGACCGGCGCCCTTGATACGATAATCGCCGCTCATTGCGCAGCTCCCTTTTGGGCGGAAAGAACCGCGTCGGCATCCGGTTTCGGCTCGCCTGCCTTGTAGGTCATCAGGAATTTGTCGCTGACGGAATCGCGCGCGGCGTTGAAAAAGCGGCCGCAACCGTGAATGTGGCGCCAGCGCTCGAAAACGAGACCTTTGTCATTGTCGCGAATGAAGAAATATTCGGCAAAGGCCTCGTCCGAAATATCGGCAATGTTTTCCGGCCGGGCGATATGGGCTTCGCCCGCCCAGCGAAATTCGAGTTCGGAACGGTCTTCCCGGCAATAAGGGCAATGGATCAGAAGCATCGTGGCTCCACCTTCAAAGAGAACTTTCCGGAAGCATGCTTCCGGCGGGTTGGTCACACAGCCGCTTTCCCATCGCAACGAAGGGGGAAAGCCGCTTCAAGAGCTGCTCGAAATTATCGAATGGTTTCAGCGCCGAGGCCCGACCCATATTGATGATGGCAACCGCCATCATGTCGGTGTCGATCGCGAAGGGCTGGTCCTGCGCACCATTTTCCTTCTCGCCGACGAAATAGACCAGCTTGTCCGCGAGACTCGGGGCGCAGAGCAAAAGGCCTTTTTCCGCCACGAAAGGCCAGTCGCGTTCACCCTGCATTCTCTGGATTTTCTGGCTACGAAAATCCCCCATCTCGGGGATGAGATTGCCCGCCGGCACGACCGCCGCCGCAACACCCATGTTTGCCGAAAGCATAACCGCCGCCAGCATCAGTGCGCCACGGCGGCGGCAGCGGCCTCGTCGATGAGGCGTCCGGTGCGGAAACGATCGAGCGTCAGCCCCGCCGCCAGACGGTGCGGTTCGCCGCGCGCGATGAGATGCGCAAACAGATTGGCCGAGCCCGGTGTCGCCTTGAAACCGCCCGTGCCCCAACCGCAATTGACAAAGAGATTTGGCACCGGCGTCACACTCTGAATGGCGGAGCGATCGGGTGTATTGTCGGTAATGCCGCCCCATTGGCGCATCATCTTGACGCGGCGGAAAATCGGGAACAGCTCGCAGATGGCGTCAAGCGTATGCGTGATGATCTGCAGGCCGCCAGTCTGGGAGTAGGAATTATACTGGTCGGTGCCAGCACCGATGACCAGCTCGCCCTTGTCCGACTGGGAGATATAGGCATGCACCGTATTGGACATGACGACACAGGGGAAGATCGGCTTCAGCGGCTCTGATACCAACGCCTGTAACGGGTTGGAATGCAGAGGCACACGCACATCCGCCATTTTCATCAGAACGGAGGAGTGGCCGGCGGCGGAAACGCCGATTTTCTTTGCGCCAATGAAACCGCGATTGGTCTCGACGCCCGTGACCGCGCCATCAGGTCCGCGCCTGATGGCCGTGACTTCGCAATTCTGGATAATGTGCACGCCGCGATCGGAAGCCGCACGCGCATATCCCCAGGCCACCGCATCGTGACGCGCCGTGCCGCCGCGCCGCTGGAGGGCAGCACCGTTGATCGGATAACGCGCATTGCCGGAAATCTCGAGTGGCGGGCAATAGGCCTTGGCTTGTTCCGGCGTCAGCCATTCATTGTCGATGCCATAGAGACGGTTGGCATTGATATGGCGCTTGAAGGACTGCTGGTCGTGAATATTGTGCGACAGCATCATAACGCCGCGCGCCGAATACATGACGTTGTAATTGAGATCCTGGCTCAGGCCTTCCCATAATTTCAGGGAATGCTCGTAGATATCCATGCTCTCTTCATAGAGATAATTGGAGCGGATGATGGTGGTGTTGCGGCCGGTATTGCCACCGCCTAGCCAGCCCTTTTCCAGCACCGCTATATTGGTAATGCCGTGTTCCTTGGCAAGATAATAGGCGGCCCCAAGACCGTGGCCGCCGCCACCGATGATGATGACGTCATATTCCTTGCGCGGCTCGGGCGACGCCCATTGCGCATCCCACCCCTTATGACCCCGCAACGCCTCGCGCGCCACGGCAAAAACGGAATATTTGCGCATTCGCAGTCTGCTCCTCAAGAACCGGCCAGAAGCCGAAAGCATAGCTCCGGCACATATTATACACATGGCAAATCGGCATCGGAGGCAATATCCATTTTGCGACGCCGCAATGCTTTTGTTTCGACATTGCAGGCAGAATGCCGGGATAGCTGGATTTTGGCTGTTGAATATGCGGTACCGTATGGACTTGCTGCAAATGTTCTGATATTGCACGTCACCAATCGCTAGGCTCGACGGCCGAACGAACGATTTTATTTGCGTGCGAATGCCTTTATTCTCACAGCAAGACAACCAAACAAAAGGAACGGGTTTCACGTGCAGGTACTAGTCCGCGACAATAACGTTGATCAGGCGCTTCGCGCTCTCAAGAAAAAGATGCAGCGCGAAGGCATTTTCCGTGAAATGAAAATGCGCGATTATTACGAAAAGCCTTCCCAGAAGCGCGCCCGCGAAAAGGCTGAAGCTGTTCGTCGCGTTCGCAAGCTGGCACGCAAGCGCGCACAGCGCGAAGGTCTGGTTGCAGCTCCGCGCGCAGGCCGTTAATAGGCCGTCTTTTGGACGTTTTTGAATGCTTGTTGGGCGGGGGCGATCAATTCGCCGCCGCTCTTTGTGTTTGTGGCCGGAGAATGATCTTGAGACCGGCCTGCGAGGGAACCCCCACCGAATGACCGCTGTTGATGCCTGTGTTGTGAAAAACTCCGATGCCTCCACGCGCCGGGTGCTCCTGAAAAACAACAAGAGATTCCGTGTTTCCCTTGTCGTCTGTACCGTCCTTGCCGGTCTTTCCGGCTGCGCTACGTCCAACCAGACTGACGATGTCTTCAGGATCGACCGTGCCCAGGGCTCGCAGGAAAACATTGCCTCGCTCACCTCGGTCATCAACGCCAATCCTCAGGATCCGGAAGGCTATAACGTCCGTGGCTCCGCTTACGGCCGCGCCGGCGATTCGCGCCGCGCTATCGAGGATTTCAACAAGGCGCTGCAACTGAACCCGCGCTTTTATCAGGCCTATGCCAACCGCGCGCTCGTGTATCGCAATTCCGGCCAGCAGCAGCAGGCCTTGCAGGATTACAACGCCGCTTTACAGATCAATGCGAGCTATGACGTAGCCCTGATCGGCCGTGGCAATCTTTACCGCCAGTCCGGCCGCGTCAACGAAGCTTTCAACGACTTCTCCCGCGCCATCGAACTCGAAACCACCGATGGCCGCGCGTGGCACAATCGTGGCCTGATCTACCAGCTGCGCAACCAGCATGCCCAGGCCATCGAGGACTTCTCCAAGGCCATCTCGCTGTCCTCAACCTCGCCGGAACCCTATAACGGCCGTGGCCTTTCCTATGTCGCGCTGAACGACGACGAAAACGCTTTCGCCGATTTCAACCACGCCATTTCGCTTGATGGCAACGTCGCAGAATCATGGGCCAACCAGGCACTGGTCTATGAGCGCCGCGGCGAGATGGCGAAAGCCGCAAAGTCCTATTCACATGCGGCACGGCTTGATCCGAAATATAAGCCGGCGCTCGACGGCATTGCCCGCACGCGCGGTGCCGGCGCATCCTGATCAAAAACAGATACGAACAGAAAAGCCGGCGGTGCGACACCTGCCGGCTTTTTTATGCGAAACTTTTAAAGCCTCAATGGCTGTCGCGGCGCGCCTCGGGCGTGGCATCCCCCGCCCACAACTCCGCCTGCACCGCATTTTGAAACTCCATGACCTCGCGCCGCATGGCGGCGTCCTCATAGCCGAGGCCCGTCAGATAGGCGGCCAGTTCACGGCATTCCCTGCGCCAGAAATCATTCGCCTCCACACCATGCAGCCGGTCGAGCATGGTTGCGCACCGTTTTACGTTGGCAATACGGTTCTTTGCCGGAAAGGCGATTACTTCCGAATTCGTCGTCACGCGGGCACCTTGCTCTTCGAGGAATCAATACCGACTTTTTAAAGGCTGGATGGTTAACGAAGTCTGCTACGCAGGAGAGAAGGCCGCTAACGCCTTGCAGGGAAGGGTTCTGCAGCCTGTCAGACGCAAGAATCTGCGCTGCCGGAGGACACCGATTCGGGCAAATCGCCGATTACCAAGGAATTTACCAATCAAGATTACCGAAATTTCATGCCGTGGGAGATAGAAGAAGTATATGTGTGTTGAAACAACACCGGTCTCATCGTATATTATTGCAAAGAAAAAAAATGCCGCAGCGCAGCCAAAAACGGAGAAATCGTTCTCGGGAGGAGAGCACCATGTATGCACCTCGTGTATTTTTCAGCATGATTGGTGCATTGCTTGCCTTTGCGGTCGCTACATATTTCATCCACGGGTCGTTCTACACGGCATTCATCCAGACCCTCATCTGCGCCGTCATTCTGCAAACCGGTTATTTTATTGCACTTCTGGTTCTGGTCGCCCGGGAGAAACGCCGGATGCGCGAAACCTTCGCGCTTGATCGCAGCGCCGAGATCATGACGCCGGACACGGTAAGCAGCGCCCCGCCACATGGCGCGAAACTGACCGATATGTGACCTCTCACGCACATTCTTTTATTGCGCCGCAAAAAAATCACTTGCATCCACACCCCTGACACTTTCTGCTGACCAAATCCTGACGGTTCGTCACAGCAGAAGGACAACACATGGTGAGCGGTTCACAGCCCATTTGCGTCATCATCGCTGCGAAAAATGCATCTGATACGATAGATATCGCCATCCGCTCCGCCCTTGTGGAGCCGGAGGTCGCCGAAGTCATGGTGATCGACGATGGCTCCACCGATACGACCAGCGATGTCGCACATGCGGCGGATGACGGCACCGGCCGTTTGCGGGTCGTGCGATTCGACGTCAATCGTGGCCCTTCGGCCGCCCGCAACCATGCGATCTCGATTTCATCCGCACCGCTCATCAGCATTCTCGATGCGGACGACTTTTTTTTCAGAGGCCGTTTTGCCGCCATGCTGGAAAATGACGACTGGGATCTGGTGGCCGACAATATCGCCTTCATCCAGCAATCGGTTCCGGGCGCGTCGTCCATGCAGCCGGCCCGCTTCGAACCACAGGCCCGGTTTCTGTCGCTGACGGAGTTCGTGGAAGGCAATATTTCCAGACCCGGCGTGGAACGCGGGGAAACCGGCTTTCTGAAACCGGTGATCCGCCGCGCCTTTCTGGACAAACATGCGTTGCGGTACGACGAGCGCCTGCGTCTCGGCGAAGACTACGAACTTTATACCCGCGCGCTTGCCGCGGGTGCCCGTTACAAGGTCATCCGTCATTGCGGTTACGGGGCGATTGTCCGCGGCAATTCGTTGAGCGGCCGTCACAGCACGGAAGATCTTCGCCGTTTATACGAAGCGGACAAGGACATTCTCACCAGCTGCAAGCTGTCGGCCAGCGAGACGGCGATCCTGCTCGAGCACGAAAAACACATCCGCGCGAAATTCGAGCTTCGCCATTTTCTCGATGCGAAAAAGCAGAAAGGGATGGGCGGCGCGTTGAGCCACGCTCTTGCGCGCCTGCCTGCCCTGCCGGCCATCACGCGCGGCATCTGGACCGACAAGACCGCCCGTTTTCGCAAACCGGCGCCGGTTCGGGATATTCGTTATCTGCTGGACGGCACGCCGGTTTCCTGAGGGAAAACCTCCAGCCGCGAGGATGATGGCAAGTTCGATGTTCTCTCATTCGTCGTGCCGGACTAGATCCGGCATCCAGTCATGGCGCGTCTGCGCCATGAAGAGAGTCTTTTGCGATCAAGGACTTGAGCGCGCTGGACCCCGGATCTAGTCCGGGGTGACTGTGTCCGGAATTGCTGAGGCAACCCGCCTTCAGAGATAATCGCGTTTGACCGTTTCCAGAACAGCGGAAAAACGCTCCTTGCGTTCCTCCAGCCTGCCATCCGGGCTGAGACGCGGTTCGGCACGGCTTGCCTGCCAGAGCGCCAGCGTGGAAGGTGCTGCCAGCACTTGCTTGGCCAGTTTGCGCAGCGACAGGGATTGGCTTGCCTGCGGCCGCACCAGCACATCGCCCTCATGCGCCGGACCGGATCCAGCCTCGGCAATGACGGGGGCTGGCGGCGGCGGGAAGCTCATACCCCAGAAACGCGACCCCTTTTTCGCCGCCTCGGCGCGGGTGGAAACTGGCACGTAACGCGGCTGATACTCCACACCGACCGTGCCTGCCCAATCGCTCCACTTGAAACTGTTGATCGAGGGAGATGTGCTCACCGCCACCCATGGCACGCGGAACGCATCGGCAAGAATGGCGCCATGCATGGATTCGGCCACGATAAATTCAGATTGGGCGATGGCGCGGATGACCGACATCGCCTCGCCGCGCGGGTCGAGATAGGTCAGTCCCGCCGGTTCGCAAACCGTTTCCCACATGCCGAATTCCGCCGATTCCCAATGGGGAACGAAGGTTTTCTTGTAGAGTTTCGGCAGGCCTTGGAACTCCGGCATCTCGGTCACCATCACGGCGGGATCGACAATGCCCTTTTCGGGAGAAAGTCCCAATTTGGCTGCGGTTTTTTCGCCGCGCACGCAGCGAATGTCCCAAAATCCGGTGCTTGTATCCGGCACCGCGCCGTAGCCATAACCGCTGCCGATCACAAGCTTGCGCTGCTTTGCGGGCAACAATGTATCATTGAGAACCGTGCCGACACCGACGAGCATCACATCGTCATGCACGTCCCGCAGCCCGGGCAGCAGAAAGTCCCACAGCCACAGATTGAGATCGTCGCCAAAATTTCCGTGATGCGATTCCCAGTGGTAAGGTTTCATGAAGTCACTCCTGGGTGAAAAACATATAAATTCTTGCAGGCAAGAATTCGATCATCTTGTCCGCACTATTTTGCCTGCGCCGAGCTCAAAAGCTGCTCGCAGGAGTGCCGGATCGCGCATCGCCCACTTCAGCAGCAGTCCGAATTCGGGCACCTTGCGCCGTTTCAGATTGCCCGCCTGGCTCCAGAGCGCCTGTTTGCGCGCCGTATTTTTATAGGAAGCGATCGAGGCCACATCGTCCGGCCGCCGCGAAAATCGCCCCTCCAGCGTATCGAGCGCAACCCAGGTATTGAACTGCTGGCGCAGGAATTCCGGCGAGGTATTGTCGATGCTGTGGAAGATATTGACGCCCATTCCGCGCATGGCACCGGCATCGTCACACAGAAGCGTGCGCTTGGATGCGAGGATGGAATCGCAGAAAAACAGCACATCTTCCGCCGCAAGCCGGAGCGCCGGATCGAAGCGTATCTTTTCAAAAAGCGGGCGGCCGATCACCATGCAGGAGAGATGCAGGAAGCTCCAGTTGCGCAGCATCACGCTCGCCAGATCCGGCAGCTCGATCACCAGAGGCCGCTCGGAAAGCCTTGCGGCGCCCTCGTTCTTCTCCAGCTCGGAAATGGCGAAATGATAATAAAATTCGTCACTTGCCTGCATGGATGCCCAATAGCACTCACCGCCAAATGTCTTCAGCGCGAAGGCCGCATTCTGGAGATGATCGGGCGTCCAGATGTCGTCCGAGTCAAGAAATGCGACGTAATCGCTGCCAGCAGGAACATGGTCGAGACCGGTATTGCGCGCACCACCCGGCCCGCCATTGGTCTGCTTAATGACGAGAATCCGCTCTTTCTGCGCTTGCGAAAGTTCTGCAAGCTCATTGTCTATCGGATACGGCGATTCGTCATCGACGATGACAAGATCGAAATCCTGGTAAGTCTGCGCAAAAACCGATGCGAGCGCACGTCCAAGAATTCCGTGCTGCTTTTGGTAATAGGGAATGACGACAGTAAATCTTGCCATTGTTTCGCCCCTTGCGTTGATCAAGAAGTGTCGGGCCCGATCCTAAAAGCGGCCCCGATGGTATCGGCAACTCCCCACCGGCGTTCCTCCCCGCCGGCCTCCAGAAACAGGATGCTTGTATGCCCCCAGCTCCAAATGTAAAGACCATCACCACGAATGTCGGCTGGAGCGTCTTGTCTAAGACAGGGACATTCGGGCTTAAATTTGTCACCGTTCCCATTCTTGCACGACTGCTGACACCGGAAGAATTTGGTGTGGTTGCAGTCGGCTTAACGGTTGTACAATTCCTGACCATGATAGCCGGAGCGGGGCTGACCTCGGCGCTGATCGTCGAGAAAGAAGAGGATATGGATACAATCCATACCGTTTTCTGGGCAAATCTAGCGATTTCCTGCACCATGGCCGCCGCGCTCTACATTTTCGCGGAGTTCTTCGGTGAGCTTCTGGGTGCGGTGGAAAGTGCCTATCTGCTGCGTATCATGGCCTTTCTCATTCCGTTGCAACTTGCGGGTGATGTCGCCTATTCACTGCTTGCCCGGCGCATGAACTTCAGCCAGGACGCGCTGTGGAGCATGGCGTCTGAAAGCATCGCGGCGGTTGTGGCCGTGGCTATGGCGCTTCTCGGCTTCGGAGTCTGGGCGCTCATCATCCAGCTTTTCGCCGCCGCACTCATCAGGCTTGTCGGGCTATATGCCGTTTCCCGCTATTGCCCGCGTTTCGTCATGAAACCGCGCCGTCTGGTGCCGCTTCTCGGTTTCAGCTCCGGCCTGATGGGATCGGAAATCGCCAATTTCGTCACCTTCCAGTCGCCGATGGTGGTGATCGCCCGGCATCTCGGCCTTGCCGATGCGGGCGCCTATTCCGCCTCCAACCGTTTTGCCAGCATTCCCAATCAGGTCGTGCTGTCGGCCGTCATGGGCGTGCTGTTTCCCGCCTTCAGCCGTATGATGGACGATCCGCAGCGCCGGCGTGATGCCCTGATGTTCAGCACGCAGGTTCTGACCGTGCTGCTTGCGCCAATGATGTTCGGCCTCTGGGCGGTAGCCGAACCGGCCATGCTGGTGATTTTCGGGCAGAACTGGGCTTATGCCTGGCCGGTTCTCGGTCTCCTTGCCCTCTCGAAAGCCATTCTGACCCCATGCAGCACGTTTATCCCCTATCTCAAGGGTGCCGGCTATGGGCGTGTTCTGTTCTGGTCGGCCACGATCCGTGCCATCGTCACCACGGTTGCCGTCTGGGCTGCAGCCGTCTACGGCAGCCTGATCGACGCGATGATTTGGCTCTGCATCGTCAATGCGGTGACGCTGGTTGCCTACTCATGGGCGGTGTTCAAGGCAAGCGATACACCCTTTCTTAGCGGCCTCTATGTCAGCAGCAGACCGATGATTGCAGCGCTGGTCATGGCCGTTTCGGTGCGTTACCTGCTTCACATCCTTGCCGAACGCATCCCCAGCGCAACGCTTCAGGTCCTCGTTGGCGCCGCAGTCGGCGGTATCATCTATGCGGTGCTGATTTTGTTGACGGAACGCGCCCTGCTTGGAAAAATCCTCGGGATGGTCAAATCGCGGCGAATGCGTGAAAACGCAACCCAAGGTTAGCGGCTCGTCACTGAAAGCGCCTCATTTCGGCCGTTAACAGGTCTCACCCGTCACGGATATGTGTTCCGTGACGGCATGGCAAAACCATTTTTTTGCGATGCAATATCGCGTACAATGATAATAACGCTTCCTCTGGCGATTTTTAGCGACGACTTAAATCTAGAAAAAATTAAATATTTTCAGTTGCTTAATTTTTTTAAGTCGCACGGAATGCCGGAACGCCAGACAATCACCCGCAATATCTAAGCTTGTGTTTTTCCCGCGTCGCCACATTTTACCCTAAAGTCGAAACCAGACTTACGAGTGCGGGCTTAAGTTCGCTCTGGTTGCAACGCGGCGTGGGTGGACGCCGCCCAATAGGGGTGACTGATGTGACTGTCGATCAGAACCTATCCTCCCGTATCAATTTGATGCGTATATTGCTGATCTCTGGAATCGTGTTCGTCCATGTGCCGCACGATGCCGAAACCAGCCCTTTTCTTGGCCTTTACGGCTTCTTCGACTGGCTGCGTGTTTTTCTGGGCGACGCCCTGTTTCGCATCGGTGTGCCCTGTCTCAGCGCGATATCCGGCTATCTGCTGTTTCGTCGCGGCATGAGCGGGTTCGATTATCCGGCGACGATCCGTTCGAAGTCGAAAACGGTACTGCTGCCATTCCTGCTGTGGAATGGCGCGTTGTTTGCCGCAATTTTGCTTATCCAGCTGTTTGACGTTGGTGTGGGTTATTTCCCGGACCTCTGGAACGCCAGCCCGCGTGAAATCATCAGCCATGGCACGGCGCTCGAAGAACTGCCGGTAAACGTGCCGCTTTATTTCCTGCGTGACCTGTTCGTCTGCATCCTGCTGTCGCCGGTGCTTGCATTTCTCATGCGCCGCTTTGCGCTGCCAACCCTCGCTATCCTGCTCTTCATAACCGCCATGCCTGATCTGACGATCTTCATCGTCCAGAAGAAATCGATCCTGTTCAGCTTCTCGCTGGGCATCGCACTTGCGCTGCACCGCGTCGATGTCAAGGCACTCGATCCCTACGCCTTCCCGATCATGGCGCTGACCTTTGTCGCTGCGGCCATGCTGGCAACAGGCCTCTATTTCACCGGCCCGGAGTTCACCTTCTGGCTGAACATGTCGCGCAATTTGCTCGCTGTTTTTGGCGCGCTCGGTTTCTGGGCGTCGTCGGCGCTTTTGATCCGGAGCAGGCTCGGCAAGCGGCTTTCCGAGACCGGAAGCCTCAGCTTCTGGATATTCTGCGCTCACTATCCGTTGCTCGTCATCATGTGGATGGTCTGGAACAAGGGCGGACCCGATTTCTACCCCGCCTTCTATGTCATCGCCACGCTGTCCGCCTTTGTCATTCTGGTGGTGAGCAATGCACAAACCCGCAAATACCTGCCGGCCGTCTATGCCGTGCTGACCGGAAGCCGGAACGGCAAACGCAAGACAACGTCCGAATTCGCTGCAAAACGGGCCTCCATGATCGGCCCGCCCACATCCGAAACACTTTATTCGCAACGACAGAGGTGAACCAATGACAACATTTGTCACCCGCGTTCAGACACGCATTCTTCTCGCCGCCGCCCTGCTGGCGACACCCTTCACGACACCGAGCCAGGCACAAGAAGGCAACGGTGCATCCTTCATCGAGAATTTCGATCAGATGGACCGGTCGTTCTGGTACGTCTCCGACGGCTGGAACAACGGTGCGCATCAGAACTGCACCTGGTCGAAGAAACTGGCCACGGTGGAAAACGGCCAGCTGACGCTTGGTTTTGAGGAAGCAAAGTCCGGCGACCGCAACTTCGCCTGCGGTGAAATCCAGACCAAGGGGCGTTATCGCTACGGCACCTATGAAGCACGGATGAAAGCCGCTACCGGCTCCGGGTTGAACTCCGCCTTTTTCACCTATATCGGCCCGACCGACAAAAAGCCCCATGATGAAATCGACTTCGAGGTTTTGGGCAAGAATACGGGCAAGGTGCAGCTGAACCAGTATATTTCCGCCAAGGGCGGCAATGAGAAACTGGTGCCGGTAGAAGGCGGAGCTGATGCTGGCTTCAACGATTACGCCTTCGTGTGGGAGCCTCAGCGCCTGCGTTACTACGTCAACGGCAAGCTCGTTCACGAAGTCACGGATGAGACCAAGATTCCGCAGAATGCCCAGAAGATTTTCTTCAGCCTGTGGGGAACCGACACGTTGAAGGACTGGATGGGTGCCTTTTCCTATTCCGGCGCAACACAGATGATTGTTGACCGCTTCGCCTTCACGGCGCTCGGCGACAAATGCCAGTTTCCCGAATCCATCGCCTGCGCCCTTAACTGATTGCCTTTTTAAACCTGAGCCTCGGCGTCCTTGACGCATGAAACCAACCGGAACCCATGCATGATCCATGTTCTTTATCTCGCGCATGATCTGTCGGACCCCGCCATTCGCCGGCGGGTGTTGACCTTGGTTGCGGGCGGCGCGCGGGTCACGCTGGCGGGCTTCCGGCGCGGACAGAACCGGCTTGCAGAGATCGAGGGCGTGGTGCCGGTCATTCTCGGAGAAACCGCCGATGGGCAGTTTCTTCAGCGCATGGCAGCCGTCGCCAAAGCCAGCCTCTCGCTCGGCAAAACATTACGCGGCACCCCCACGCCCGACGTCATTCTTGCCAGAAACCTGGAAATGCTGGCTCTCGCAAAACGGGCCATGTCGCTTTACGACCGCCAGCCGGCACTGGTTTACGAATGTCTCGACATTCACCGCCTGCTTCTCAATGAGGGCAAGCCGGGGCAGCTTCTCAATGCGGCCCAGCGCTATTTCGCCCGGGATGCCAAGCTGCTGATGACGAGTTCTCCAGCTTTCGTCGAGCATTATTTCAAACCCGTTTCCGGCCTGAACCTTCCCGTGCTGTTGCAGGAAAACAGGGTGCTGGCGCTTGATGCCGCTGTAGCAGCCACCCCACAACCGCGCCCGCCTGCCTCCGGCGAACCGTGGAAAATCGGCTGGTTTGGGGCGCTTCGATGCCGCAAATCGCTCGAAATCCTCGCCGATTTTGCAAGGCGCATGGATGGCAAGGTCGAAATCATCCTGCGCGGCCGGCCGGCCTATTCGGAATTTGCGGATTTCGATGGTTTCGTGGCTGCCGCGCCGCATGTGCATTTCCACGGGGCCTACAAAAACCCTGAAGATCTGGCCACCATCTATAATGAAGTGCAGTTCACCTGGGCGATCGACTTCTTCGAGGAAGGCCAGAATTCAAGCTGGCTGCTGCCCAATCGGCTCTATGAGGGATGCCTTTACGGCACCCTGCCGATTGCACTTGCAGGCACGGAAACGGCTCGTTTCATCGAAAAGCGCAATATCGGTTTTGTTCTGCAAAATGCCGGTGCAGATGATCTGGCCGCTCTTTTCAACACTATGACTCCACAAACGTATACGGACGCCTTCGACGCCCTCTCGGCACTCGATAAGAAACAATGGCTGACCGACCGCGACGATTGCCGTCAGCTGGTCCAGCAATTGTCCTCTCTTACAAAATCCGCTTCCGGCCATGCCCGTGAAGCTGCGTTTTCACCCGTGTAGTGCGTAGGGGGCAAATCATGGAAGGTCTTGGTCATTCCGGCATCAGAACTCTGATCGTCATTCCCTGCCTCAACGAGGCAAAGACGATCGAGGCGTTGCTGCGAAAATTCACCGGCGCGATGGATGGGCGTATTTTCCGCATCGTTGTTGCCGATGGCGGCAGCACGGACGGCACGCGCGACATCGTTTCCGCCTTCGCCGTAACGGATGACCGCGTTACGCTCCTTCCCAATCCCAAGCGCATCCAGAGCGCCGGCATAAACCTGGCCGTATCCACTTTCGGCGAGGATTTCGACTACCTCATCCGCATCGACGCCCATGGCGATTATCCGGATGATTATTGCCAGCGGCTAATCGAGGACGCGGATCGCACCGGCGCGGATTCCGTCGTGGTCGCCATGGATACGGTCGGGCACGGCCTGTTCCAGAAAGCGACGGCGATTGCGCAGAATTCCAAACTCGGCAATGGCGGCTCCAAGCACCGCGAAGGCGCCAAGGGACACTGGATCGACCATGGCCACCACGCGCTGATGCGGATCGCCGCCTTCGACGCGGTCGGTGGTTACGATGAAAGCTTCAGCCACAACGAGGATGCCGAACTGGATTTCCGGCTGCGCAAATCCGGTTTCCGTATATGGATGACCGACAAGACCCGCATGACCTATTATCCGCGCGCTAGCGTCATGCCTCTGTTCAAGCAATATCTCGCCTATGGCCGTGGCCGGGCAAAGAACCTGCTGAAACATCGCTCGATCCCGAAGATCCGCCAGATGATTCCGCTGGCTGTCCTGCCGGTCTTCGTGCTTGCCCTGCTGTCGCTTGTGCATTGGGCAGCACTTATTCCGCTCGGCCTCTGGATCGCCGCATGTGTGGGTTATGGCTTGTGGATGGCAATAGGTCAGAAAAACCCATACGGCCCGCTCGCCGCCTTTTCCGCAATGGTGATGCATCTGGCGTGGTCCACCGGCTTCTGGCTGGAACTCCTGAAATTCCGGGGAAAAAAGGCTGTCTCATGACCGACCTCATCGTCACCGAACCACACAATTCAAAGACCGTCGATATCGGCATCTGTACCTACAGACGTCCGGCGCTGGTCGCCACACTTCTGTCACTCTTCGAACTGGAAGTGCCCGAAGGCGTGACAGTTCGCCTGATCGTTGCCGACAATGATGAGGAACCGAGTGCCAAGGCAAGTGTGGATCGGCTGCGTGAAACTTCGCCTTTCGAGATCGCCTATGTCCATTGCCCGAAATCGAATATCTCGATTGCCCGCAACGCCTGCCTCTCTGAATGCCGGGCAGACTATCTGGCCTTTATCGACGATGATGAGACCGCCCCGCCGCACTGGCTGGCCGCACTTATGGAAAAGGCAGGCGAAACCGGCGCGGATGTCGTTCTTGGCCCAGTGACGGCGGTTTACCGTGAGAATGCGCCGGGCTGGATGAAACGTGGCGATTTTCACTCGACCGTGCCCGTCTGGGTGAATGGCGAGATCATCACCGGCTACACCTGCAACACGCTTCTCAAGATGGACGCCCCATCGGTAAAGGACCGGCGTTTTGCGCTGGCGCTCGGCCAGAGCGGCGGTGAGGACACGCATTTCTTCTCGCATCTCCATGCTTCGGGCGGTCGCATCGTCTTTGCGCAAAAGGCCGTGCTCTCCGAGCCGGTGCCGGAAAACCGCGCCCGTTTCATGTGGCTTGCCAAACGTCGCTTCCGCTCCGGCCAGACCCATGGCCGTGTGCTTGCCGAAAAGAAACCCGGCGCAAGACGCGTGATGCAGGTGCTGAAGGCAGGATCGAAAGTTCTCTATTGCGCCGTCTTTGCCGCCCTGAACGGTTTCAACGCCGTGCGCCGCAACCGCTATGCCCTGCGCGGCGCCTTGCATCTCGGCTCGGTAAGCGGCGCCTTCGGAGTGCGCGAAATCCGCCAATACGGCGCGGTGGAGGCAACCTGATGGAGAACCTTAACCCTCAGCCCGATATCAGCTTCGTCATTGCCGCCTATAATGCCGCCGAGACGATCGAAGCCGCCATTCAAAGTGCGCTTGACCAGCAGGGCGTGACGCTGGAGGTGATCGTCGTGGATGACCGCTCCGCCGACGAGACGATCTCGCTCGTCGAGGCCATTGCGGCCAACGATCCGCGTGTCCGGCTGCTTGCCCTTGAACAGAACCTCGGACCGGGAGGCGCGCGCAATGCCGGTATCGACGCAGCAACCGGACGCTTTATCGCCGTTCTCGATTCGGACGACGTCATCCGCCCCGACCGTTCCGCCTGCATGATGTGCCGGGCAGATGCGGCGAATGCAGTGATCGCTGTAGACAATCTCGATGTCGCTTATACGGACGGCAGGCCGATGGAAACGATGTTCTCGGAAGAGTTTCTGGAGGAAAGACCCGTCCTTACCCTTGAGGACTTCATTTCCTCCAACATCCTTTTCCGCTCCACCTTCAACTTCGGCTACATGAAGCCGATGTTCCGGCGCGATTTCCTAAATAGCGAGGGATTGCGTTTTCGCGAGGACATCCGCATCGGCGAGGATTACATCCTGCTTGCCTCGGCGCTTGCCGCCGGCGGCCTCTGCGTCATCGAGCCGAAACCGGGCTACATCTATAATATTCGCGAAGGTTCGATCTCGCGCGTCCTTGAAATCCACCACGTCGAAGGAATGATGCGGGCGGACCAGGAGTTTCTGAGCCACTACGCGCTGTTGCCCGCCGCCATGGATGCGCAGCAGGCCAGAAGCCGTAGCCTGCAACTGGCCCGTAACTTCCTGACATTGGTGGAAGACATCAAGCGCCGCTCGATCATCGGCGCGCTGAAGACAACGATCAGAGATCCCGCCGTGCTGGGCCATTTGAGAATGCCCATTGCCGTGCGGCTGAAGAGGTTGCGGAACGCGATGTTTGCGCCCGCAGCAAATACTGGGGTGAAAAGGCAGATTTCGTAAAATTTGTGAGCGGACAAATCTGTGCGCGAAAAATCTGCAAGCGGACTGGGGACAGATCAAACCTTGATGAAGGAGAACGCGATGGACCTGAACAAAACTGTCAGAAAAGCCGTCATTCCCGTAGCCGGCAACGGCACGCGGTTTTTGCCCGCCACCAAGGCGATGCCGAAGGAAATGCTCACGATCGTCGACCGGCCGGTCGTGCAATATGCCGTCGATGAGGCAATGCAGGCCGGCATCGAGCACATTATTTTCGTAACCAGCCGCAACAAGACCGCCATCGAAGACTATTTCGACAGCGCGCCCGAGCTTATCAACACGCTCACCCGCTCCGGCAAGACGGTGCAGGTGCTGCAGCTTGAAAAGATGCTGCCAGTCGCAGGCACAGTCAGCTACACGCGCCAGCAGGTGCCGCTCGGCCTCGGCCACGCGGTTTGGTGCGCGCGCGAACTGGTGGGCAAGGAGCCTTTTGCGCTGCTTTTGCCTGATATGGTTTCCTATGGCGCACGCGGCTGCATTGCCGGGTTGATGGAACTCTACGACGAAGTCGGCGGCAATATCCTCGGTGTTGAGGAATGCCTGCCGGAAGAAGTGTCATCCTACGGCGTCGTTGGTGTCGGCCAGAAGGTCAATCACGGCTTTGCGGTGACCGAAATGGTCGAGAAGCCGGAACCATCCAGGGCGCCTTCGAATTATTATCTAAACGGCCGTTATATTCTGCAGCCGGAAATCTTCGACATTCTCGCCAAACAGGAGCGTGGCGCGGGCAACGAAATCCAGCTGACTGACGGCATGAAGCGGCTCGCTGAGAAGCAGGCCTTCCATGCGCAGAAGTATAGCGGTCGCACATTCGACTGCGGCAGCAAGCAGGGCTTCATCGCCGCCAATGTCGCTTTCTCGCTGATGCGTGCCGACATGGAGGCGCAGGTTCTCGCTTCCGTCAAGGAACTCGTCGCAAACCATGAAAGCCGCGTTCAGGCGGCCTGACTTTAATCGTGCTGCCGGGGAGGCGGTCGGCACATCAATAACGGGGGGCGGGAAGCCGAGCGTTGCTCGGCTTCCCGCGTACCATTTTTAATTCACAAGGTAGGTCCATGCACCACAAGACCTTTAAATCCAGCATCGGTTTTCCGGATCCCGGCAAGGATGCCGACACATTTATTGACCTCGATCGCCTCTGGGCAGCCGTGGTGCGCCGCGCCAATGTCATTGCCGCCTCGGTCATCGCCGCTGTGGTTCTGGCCGGCCTTTATCTGGTGCTTGCAACCCCCGTTTACACCGCGATGACTCAGGTGCTTCTGGATGAAAGCCTTTCCCGTTACGCGGAAGAGGAATCGCCGGTACCTGCCGCCCAGATCGTCGACAACCGTATCGCCAGTGCTGTGGAAATTCTGAAATCCAAGGAAATGGCGCTGACCGTGGTCGACAAGGCCAAGCTCGACGAGAACGACACCATCGTCAATCCGTCGCTGTCGCCGGTCGATCTCGTGAAATCTTCCGTGCGCGGTATCGTCGATCTCATCCTGCCCGGAGATCCGCCGGCCTCCGAAGCGGCAATCCGCGCCGGACGCCGCGAAAAGGCAGCCGCCGTGCTGCAACAATCGCTGATCGTAGAGCGTGTCGGCCGCAGTTCGGTCATCGCCATTTCCACCCGTTCGACGGATCGGCAGCTTGCCGCGCTCATCGCCAAGACCTATGCGCAGGCCTATCTGACCGAACAGCTGAACGCCAATTTCGACGCCAGCGAGCGCGCTTCCGTGTGGCTTCAGGAGCGCATGAGCGACCTGAACCAGCGTGCGCAGGCCGCCCAGCTTGCCGTCGAAAAATTCAAGACGGACAATAATATCGTTTCTTCGCGCGGCGAGCTCATGTCGGAAGGCCAGTTGGCCGATCTCAACGGCCAGCTGATTGCCGCGCAGGCGGATGTCGCGACGGCTGCTGCACGTTATGGCCAGTACAAATCCATCATCGACCGGGGACCGGATGCAGCCGTTGACAATGCAGTCGTTTCCGCGCGGGATGCCGATAACTCGGTCATTCAGGACCTTCGCAAGCGCTACATCACGATCTCTGACCGATTGCAGGGCGTCGTCCAGCAATTCGGCGCCGACCACCCTCAGGCGGTAGCGCTGGAGAGTGAGAAGAAAGAGATTGCAAGGCAGATCTTCCAGGAACTGCAGCAGGTTACGGGCAGCCTGAAGAACGAATACGACGTCTCCAATTCCCGTGTGCAATCGCTTCGCGACAATATCGACCGCGTGGCGGGCCGCAATTCGCAGGCCAATATCACCATGGTGCAATTGCGTGAGCTGGAGCAGCGGGCAACCGCTCTGCGCACACTTTACCAGTCCTACCTCGGCCGCTTCGAAGAAGCATCCCAGAAACAGTCGCTGCCGATCGCCAAGGCCCGCATCATCTCCGAAGCGGGTCTGCCGACAGCTCCGTCCAGCCCGAAAAAGACGATGACCATGGCGCTTTCCGTCATTCTCGGCCTTATGCTGGGCGGCGGCATCGCAGCGCTTCTTGAGTTCCGGGATCGCTTTTTCCACACCGGCAACGATGTGCGCGACAATCTGCGCATGCGTTTTCTGGGCTACCTGCCCTTTATCGGGGAACGGGGTGCAGAAACCGCAAAGTCGGGTACCCCTGCCGCCACCCCCGGCAGCGAGAGCACGACCATCGACGAAAACGGTCAGGTCTCGTTCCAGAAAATGCTACGCCTTGCCGTCGACAGCCCGCGCTCAAGCTTTGCCGAGACGCTGCGCAACGTGAAGCTGACGGCTGATGTCGTTATCCAGGAACGCCAGTGCCGGGTAATCGGCGTCATCTCGTGCCTGCCGAACGAGGGTAAATCGGTCGTGGCGCTCAATCTCGCCGGTCTGATCGCCTCCACCGGCAAGCGCACGCTTGTGGTGGATGCCGACATCCGCAACCCCGGCCTCAGCCGCATGCTGACAACGCGGCAATCCGCCGGTCTGGTGGAGGTCGTGCTTGACGAGATACCGTGGACGCAGGCAGTGAAGGTCGATACCCGCACGAAAATGGGCATCCTGCCGGTTTCCACCAGCAACCAGTTTGCCCATTCAAGCGAGCTTCTTGCCTCCTCCGGCATGCGCAAATTCATCGAATCGGCGCGTGAGGCCTGCGACTACATCATTGTCGACCTTGCACCCGTCGTTCCCGTCATCGACGCTAAAGCCTTCGCACCGCAGGTCGATGGTTTCGTCTTCGTGACGGAATGGGGCAAGACGCCGATCCAGATGGTGCAGAACCTGATGGCCAACGAACCGCAGATTGCCAACAAGACGTTGGGTATCGTGCTCAACAAGACCGATATGACGGAATTGCAGCGTTATGCAGGCCCCGGTGGTTCTGAGCACTATCACGAGACATTCGCGGCCTATTACGGCGACGCCAAACCGCCGGTGAAGGAAAACGCCTGAATGGTGTAGCGGCCCGGTGCAAACCGGGCCGCTTTTTTTTGCAGCTCAAATTTTGCCATCCAGCCTATGGCGTTGCCCGCAAAATTACGCATTGATGGCGACCAACCAATCGCCAGCAAGCAGGACCAGTTTCATGCCATCACCCATCGCCCTTGTTTCGCGGATGAATGCGCAAGCGGAAGCCATCTGGAAGCAAGCGCTTCGCGACGCCATGCCGGAAGAGGAAATCCTCTCCTTTTCCGAATTAAGCGGGGAGCAGAAACGCGCGGTGGACTTCGCCATCGTCGCCAATCCCGATCCAGCCGATATTGCAGCCTTGCCGGGTCTTTCGTGGATTCACAGCCTGTGGGCAGGTGTCGAACGGCTCGTGCTGGAACTGGGAGACAAGGCGCCGCCGATCGTCAGGCTGAAAGACCCGGAGCTTTCACGCGTGATGGCGGAAGCCGTGCTGGCATGGACCTATTACCTGCAACGCGACATGCCGGCCTATCGCGAAAACCAGCAAAAAGCCCTCTGGCAGGAACTCGATTATCGGCATCCGGGCGAGATGACCGTCGGCCTGCTCGGCCTCGGCGCGCTCGGAACGGCTGCGGCGCAACGCCTGCTTCATGCAGGCTTCAACGTTTCCGGCTGGAGCCGCTCGGCCAAGGCAATCGAGGGAGTGGCAACGCTGACGGGCGATGACGGGCTGGAGGACTTACTGGAAAAAAGCGATATTCTCGTCTGTGTGGTGCCGCTGACCGATGCGACGCGCGGCCTTCTGAATGCCGACCGTCTCGGCGCCATGAAAAAGGGAGCCGCACTCATCAATTTCGCCCGCGGAGCCGTCGTCGTCGCCGATGACCTGATCGCGGCGCTTGATTCCGGCCAGCTTTCGCATGCGGTTCTCGATGTCTTCGAACAGGAGCCGCTACCTCCCGCCTCCGCATTCTGGCAGCACCCGAAAGTGACCGTCCTGCCACATATTTCCGCGCCGACAAGCCGGGAAAGTTCCGCGAAAATAGTGGCAGGCAATGTCAAGACATGGCGTGAAACAGGCACGCTACCGGAAACGGTCGATATGACGCGCGGTTATTGAGACACGATGGCGGGCGGTTTATTCGCCCGCCATCGTGTTTGCCGTATGGGCCAGTTCGACAGCTGAGACGATCTGCTGTTCGTCATAGGGCTTGGTCAAAAGCACTGCCGTTTCCGGCGCCCCGTTCGGCAGTTGGTTGTCTCCCGTGGCAAACACAATGGCTAGTCCTGGTTTCCGGCGCAATGCCTCAACCGCCAGCTCGCCGCCCTTCATGTCCGGCAGGCCTATGTCGGTAACGAGAACATCGATCTCTTCCGTCTCGATCGCCTTTAGCGCCTGCACAGCATTTCCGGCCTCGACGACGGCAAAGCCGTTATCGGCCAGCATCTCGGTCGAATTCATCCGGATCAACTCGTCATCCTCAACAAGAAGCACGCAAACCGATCTGGTCTCGTCTCCGACGACCTCCGCGGGTTCGGGGGTTTTGGAATGACGCGGTGATGATACCGGCCTCGTCTTGGCGAGAGAAACCTGCTTGCGATTGGCGATGACATGGCGGATGCGCCGCGCCAGCGCTTCGCGCGTGTAAGGCTTGGAGAGCAGTTCCACCCCGGAATCCAGCTTGCCGCCATGCACGATGGAGTTTTCCGTATAACCGGATGTGAAGAGAACGGCGAGATTAGGCAACCTTTCCTGCGCCCGGCGCGCCATTTCCCGGCTTTTCAAAGGTCCCGGCATCACCACATCGGTGAAGATGACGTCAATCGGAATGCCGCTTTCGACCACCGTCAAACCAGCCTGCGCATCGCGGGCAGTGAGCACGCGGTAACCGAGATCGCTCAGTGTCTCGACGACGGTGCTGCGCACCTCCTCGTCATCCTCCACCACAAGGATCGTTTCCGTGCCACCCTCGACGGGGCCAGTCGGTATCACCACTTCCCTGTCCTCGTCGGCGGCGGAACGCGGTAGATACATCTTCACCGTCGTGCCCTGCCCCACCTCGCTATAGATGTTGACATGGCCACTGGACTGTTTTGCAAAACCGTAGACCATCGAAAGGCCGAGACCGGTGCCCTTGCCTTCCGGTTTCGTCGAAAAGAACGGCTCGAACACCTTTTCCAGAATGTCCGGCGACATGCCCGATCCGGTATCGGTAACAGCCAGCATGACATATTGCCCCGGCGAGACTTCCGAATGCTTGCGCGCGTAATCGCGATCGAGAACCGCATTGCCGACCTCGATTGTCAGCTTGCCGTGCCCTTCCATGGCATCACGCGCATTGATCGCCAGATTAAGGAGAGCGTTTTCCACCTGGTTGGGGTCGGCATAGGTATTCCACAGGCCGCCGGAGGTGATGACCTCAACCTCGATCGCCTCACCAAGCGAACGGCGCAGGAGATCGTCCATGCCGGTAACGAAGCGGGAGATGTTGATAACGCGCGGTTCCAGCGCCTGACGGCGGCCAAAGGCCAGAAGCTGGCTTGCAAGCTTGGCACCGCGATGAACGCCGGCCAGCGCATTTTCCAGCCGCCGTTCGGCACGCTCGTTGCCAATCACGTCCTTTGACAGCAATTGCAGATTGCCCGCGATTACCTGAAGAAGATTGTTGAAATCATGCGCGACGCCACCGGTCAACTGGCCGATGGATTCCATTTTCTGCGCCTGCTGCAACGCTCTTTCGGTCTGGCGGCGCTCGGCGATTTCCGTCTCGACCCGCGCTTCCAGCCCTTCATTCAATTGGCGAAGCTGCTCTTCCGCTCTTATGCGGTGGCGAATCTCGCGTTCCAGATTGCTGGCATGTTCTTTAAGCGTGTTCTCGGCCAGCCGCTGTTCGGTGATATCCGTGTGGACACCCACCCATTCCGCAATATCACCGGAATTGTCGAAAATCGGAACGCCACGGATCGCAAATGTGCGGTAGACGCCGTCATGGCGGCGAACGCGATGCTCCCAAATATAGGTCGCCCGCGCGGAAACGGCTTTTGTCCAGCTTTCCAGCGAATGGTCCCTGTCTTCGGGATGAACCGCTTCGACCCAGCCGAACCCCTGATACTCGTCGAAGCTCTGCCCGGTAAGTGCACCCCACGCAGGCTGCTCACCCAGCATCATGCCGTCGGCGGTATTGGTCCAAAGCACGCCGTGGACCGCATCAACAGCGGCGCGGAAACGGTTATTGCTAAGCACGATTTCGTGCTCGGAACGTTTCCGGTCCTCGATATCGATGATCAGCACATAAATGCCGTCAACCGAACCATCTGCGATATAGCGGGGAACATAACGGATTTCGGCGGCTCGCTTGCTGCCATCCGGTCTTCTGATCACCGTATCCGAAACGATCTTTTCGCCGCCGAGCGCACGATCGAGATAGGCCCTGCGCGAACTGAAGAACGCGTCTCCAACAATTTCCGGAACGCTACGGCCGATCACCTCCTCGGCGCTGCGGCCGAACCACTCCAGATAACCGTCATTGGCGAATTTATAGACATAGTCGCGATCGACATATCCCACCAGGATTGGCAGGGCATTGGTAAGCCGGCTCAGCTCCTTGCGGCTCTGCTCCAGCGCCTCCACGGCCTTCACCTTTTCGGTGTTTTCAAGCACCGTGCACAGGACGCCGTCCACCGCGCCGCCATCATTGTAGATCGGCGTATAGAACAGATCGAAGATCACCTCTTCCGGCTGACCGTGCCGCATCAGCGTCATCGGCTGGTCGCGATAAGCCATGACCTCGCCACGAAAGCCAGCCTCCAGAATGCGGCTGTTCCAGTCCCAGATCTCGGGCCAGATACCTGGCACCGTTCCGCCCAGCGCCCGCGGGTGATAATTGCCGGCAATTTCCGCATAGCCGTCATTGTAGATCATCACATGATCCGCACCCCACATCAGCACCTGCGGAATGGGAGAGTTGACGACGGAATTGGCCTTCTGCCTCAAATTCTGCGGCCAGTCGCTAATCGGACCGAGCGATGTCTTCGACCAGTCGAAGCCACGCACAAGCTCACCCGTTTCACCGCCGCCGATCGGCCATACCGGGGCAGCACGAAGATTGGTCATTCAATATCACCACAAAAAAGAGACGAAATTTTCCGTAGTACAGAACGGAATAAATGTCCAAGAAAACAGAAACTTCTGCTTGTTGTTCACGGCTTTTCAGAAGCGCGACCGGCAAGACTGGGGAATTCGCACGCCGCAAATTTCGCAGAAGCACCCCACAAGCGTGATGATTGATTGACGATTGCCATCCTCAATACGCCAAAAACTGCCGCAAACGGAACGGCAACAAAGTAATTATTAACGCTCAATGCGGGTGCTGGCGGTCGCGGTGCCGTCAGCGCCCGGGTCTTCGCACACCGCGACCAGAGGGAACAAAAATGAAAATACTTTTGGGTGCCACAATTCTTTCCGCCGGCTTCGCCCTTACAGGCGGTGCAGCCTTTGCTGCGGACTGTGGAAACGTCACGATCGCCAGCATGAACTGGCAATCCGCTGAAGTCGCCGCCAATCTCGACAAGATCATTCTGGAAAAGGGTTACGGTTGCAGCGCTGAAATCGTCACAGGCGACACCGTACCGACATTGACCTCCATGGCCGAAAAGGGCCAGCCTGATATCGCGCCGGAGGCCTGGGTCAGCCTGCAGCCGGAAATCGTCAAACAGGGACTTGAGGGCGGCAAGGTCGTGGCGGCCGCCAAGATTCTGTCGGACGGCGCTGTGCAGGGATGGTGGATCCCGAAATATGTCGCCGATGCCAACCCCGATCTCAAGACCATTCCTGATCTCTTCAAACATCCCGAGCTCTTCCCCTCGCCTGAAGACAAGGCAAAGGGCGCCGTCTTCAACGGCCCGCAGGGCTGGGGCGGCACCGTCGTCACCGCCCAGCTTTTCAAGGCTTTTGGTGGTGAAAAGGCCGGCTTCACCCTGGTGGACACCGGTTCCGCCGCAGGTCTCGACGGCTCGGTCGCCAAGGCTTACGAAGCGAAACAGCCGTGGGTAGGCTATTACTGGGCTCCGACCTCGCTGCTCGGCAAATATGAGATGGTGAAGCTCGGCTTCGGCACGGAATATGACTCTGCCGAATGGAAGCGCTGCACCTCGGTTGCCGATTGCGCGGACCCGAAGCCCAATGCATGGCAGGTTGACGACGTGCAGACGCTGGTCAGCAAGACCTTTGCCGACCGCGCCGGCCCGGCCATGGACTATCTGAACAAACGCGCCTGGACCAACGACACCGTCAACAAGCTGATCGCCTGGATGACCGACAATCAGGCAACCGGCGAAGATGGCGCGAAACACTTCCTGAAGGAAAACGAGGCTCTGTGGACGGGCTGGGTTTCCCCCGACGTCGCGCAAAAGGTCAAGGCTGCCCTCTAAAAGGGTGGCACGACATATGTGGTCGACAGCTTGGCCCGCCAATGGCGGCGCCCGGCCGTTTTTAAGTTCCGGAGCGCGGCGGATATTGCCCGCCGGCCCCGGTTCGTCGTGGAGAACAGGATATGGATTGGCTTTTCAAATTTCCGACCATGAATGACGATGCCCTGCGTGCGCTGAAGAAAGTGATCGACGAGGGGTTTCGGGGTTTCACCAGAGCCTATGGCGGCACGATAGAGGGGCTGTTCACACCGCTCCAAAGCTTCCTCATCTGGGCGGAAAGGCTTTTGATCGGCACCCCCTGGCCGGTCGTTATTCTTATTGTCGGCGTACTCGCCTGGTTTGCCAGCCGCAGCGCCACCATTGTTGGACTATGTTGCGGTATTCTCTTTGCCATCGGCTGGTTCGGCATGTGGGAAGACACGATGAAGACGATCTCGATGATCTTCGTCTGCGCCGTGCTCTCGATCGTGATCGGTTTGCCGATTGGCATCGCCATGGCGCGGTCCAACCGCCTGCAGAGTATCGTGAACCCCGTTCTCGACGTCATGCAGACGATGCCGAGTTTCGTCTATCTCATTCCCGTCGTCATGCTGCTCGGCATCGGCCGGGTCCCGGGCGTCATCGCCGTGGTGATCTACGCCATTCCTCCGATGATCCGGCTTACCAATCTCGGCATCCGCATGGTTGACCGGGACGTGCTGGAAGCGGCAGACGCTTACGGTTCCTCGAAGCGCCAGAAGCTTTTCAAGGTGCAGCTACCGCTTGCACTCCCCACCATCATGGCAGGCATCAACCAGACAATCATGATGGCGCTCGCCATGGTCGTCATCGCCTCCATGATAGGTGTTCAGGGCCTTGGCCAGCCAGTTCTGAAGGCCATCGCCAACCAGTATTTCACGCTCGGTGTGTTCAACGGCCTGGCAATCGTCGGCATCGCCATCATCTTCGACCGCATCAGCCAGGCCTACGGCCTTCGCCTGCAAAAACACCGGGAAGTGGCGCATGGCTAGTCAATCGATCGAAATCCGCAGCCTTTACAAGATTTTCGGCTCCAAGGCGGAGAATTACATCGACGCCGTGAAGGGCGGCATGTCCAAGGCGGAACTGAACGCCAAGCACGGCCATGTGCTCGGCCTCAGCGACATCAACATCACCATGCCGGGCGGGCAGATCACCGTGATCATGGGCCTTTCCGGCTCGGGAAAATCGACGCTGATCCGTCACGTCAACCGCCTGATCGACCCCACAGCGGGAGAAATCCTTTATGGCGGAACAGATGTCTGTCGCCTCAACGAAGCGGAACTTCTGGAATTCCGCCGCCACAAGACGGCGATGGTATTCCAGAAATTCGGCCTGCTGCCGCACCGCAACGTGCTGCAAAACGTCGTCTATGGCCTTGAGGTGCAGGGCGTCGACAAGGGCGAGCGGGAAGAAAAAGCCGACGTCTGGATCAAGCGGGTGGGGCTGGAAGGCTTTTCGAGCCATTATCCGAACCAGCTTTCAGGCGGCATGCAGCAGCGCGTGGGTCTCGCCCGGGCGCTGACCAACAACGCCGAAATCCTGCTGATGGACGAGGCCTATTCGGCACTTGATCCACTCATCCGCGTCGACATGCAGACAGTGCTGCTGGAATTGCAGAAAGAGCTGAAGAAGACCGTCGTCTTCATCACCCACGATCTGGATGAGGCCCTTCGGCTGGGAGACAAGATCGCCATTTTGCGCGACGGCGAGATCATCCAGCAGGGTACGGCCGCCGAAATTGTCATGAGTCCGGCAGACAGCTATATCGAAGCCTTCGTGGAAGAGGTCAACCGTGGCCGGGTCATTCGTCTCAGCGCCATCGTCCAGCCGGAGTTTTCCGGCCAGTCGCGTCTTCAGCTCGATGCGGACATGACCGTCGAGGAAGGCTTGCGCGCGCTCGTCAGGGAGGATGTCGGCAGTGCCGTCATCATCGGCGAAAACGGCAAGTCACTCGGCTCCGTCACCACGGATGCCATCATGCGCTGCCTCGTCAGGACTACGCCAAGCGCGGAAAAAAAACTGGCCGAGGCCGGTTAGGCCAAGCCGTCGAGCCATTTGGTCATGCCCCTGGCGGCGGCCTTGCCAGTGGCAAAACAGGCGGTCAGCAGATAACCGCCGGTCGGCGCCTCCCAGTCCAGCATTTCCCCGGCAGCAAAAATGCCGGGGAGTTTTTTCAGCATGTAGTTCTCATTGATACCTTGCCAGTCAACGCCCCCAGCCGATGAAATCGCCTCGGCAATCGGTCTCGTCCGTGCAAGCGGTATCTCCGCATGTTTGATTCTTGCGGCGACCAGATCATCCGGCATCGCCGAGATATCGTGAAAGATTTCCCGCAGAAGTCCGACCTTGACGGCGGAGAGGCCCACGGCCTTCCGCAACCGGTTTGCAAAACTCTCCTTGCGGCCAAGCTTTGCCAGATCCCGGCCAAGGCGCTCCACGGTACGTCCCGGCGCCAGATCGACAGCGAGTGTCGCCTTCCCCGTGTGTTCCAGCTGGTCGCGAAGTGCGGCGGAATGGGCATAGATGACGCTGCCCTCGATGCCGTGCTGCGTCACCACGAACTCGCCCTGAAACGCCCCGGCCGGGGAAATGGTGGTGACGGATTTCAACGCCTCACCGGCAAAACGCTGCCGGAAGACATCGCTCCAATCGACATCAAAGCCACAATTGGCGGGGCGGAAAGGATTAAGCTCCACGCCTTCAGCCGCGAGTGCAGGCACCCATGCGGCATCGGAACCCAGACGTGGCCAGCTTGCACCGCCGAGCGCCAGAAGAACGGCGTCGGCCTTCATGAAGACATCCCCCTCCGGTGTCGCGAAAACCAGCCCGTCTGCGGAAAAACCCATCCAGCGATGACGCGTCTTGATGATAACGCCGTGCGCCTCCAGCTGGGCAAGCCATGCCCGCAACAGCGGCGAGGCCTTCATGACCGTCGGAAACACCCGGCCCGACGTGCCGACGAAGGTCTCCTGCCCCAGACCTTGCGCCCAGTGACGCAGCGCGCCGGGCGTGAAATCATCGAGGGCGGCGCGCAGCTTTTGCTCCGCGTCGCCAAAACGGTGGAGGAAAATGTCGTAGTCTTCGGCATGGGTGATGTTGAGACCGGATTTTCCGGCCATCAGCAATTTGCGCGCGACGGTCGGCATGGCCTCGAACACCGTTACGGCATGGCCAGCCGCAGACAGCACTTCGGCCGCCATCAGGCCCGCTGGCCCGCCGCCGACAATCGCGACCTGCCTTGCCTTCTTCAAAACCCGCTCCATCGCATCTTCGCCATTGTGGCCTTATACCGATTTCCGCGCGCGAATATATGCGATATTGAAGCGCGCATGTTCACGCTCGACCGACCCGTCACCTTTTCGCAGGATATCAAGAAAAGCCGCTTCATTGCCTTTGCAGCACCTGTCACTGGCGAGGAGGATGCGAAAAGCTTCCTTGCGGCGCATTCTGACTTCGACGCAAACCACAATTGCTGGGCATGGCGAACCGGCCAGACCTATCGTTTCAGTGACGACGGCGAGCCTTCCGGCACGGCGGGAAAGCCAATCCTTCAGGCTATCGACGGTCAGGCCCTGGACAATGTCGCGGTCCTCGTCATCCGCTGGTTCGGCGGCATTCTGCTCGGCAGCGGCGGCCTCATGCGCGCCTATGGCGGCACGGCGGCGGCCTGCCTTCGGCTTGGCGAGACGTCACCGGTCATCGCCTATGTCAGCGCGACCTTGAGCTGCCCGTTCTCCGATCTGGCCCTGGTAAAATCGCGCCTCGCCGCCACGCAAAACCTGCGAGTGGAAAAGGAGGACTTCACCGGCACCGGCGCGGATATGCAGCTTTCGGTTCCCGTAGAGGAAGCCGAGCGTCTGACACGGCTCATCAGCGATCTGACCAGTGGCCGCGTCAATCTTCATATTCCGGACTAATCATATTGCGCGGTGGGCATCTGGCCCCATGCCCGATTTGTGCTAAGGAAGCGCAATGTCATCTGAGCTTTCCAACCCCGTCTATAATCCGCCGCTCGAACCGTGGCTCACTATCGTGCACCGGGATGACGATCTACTGGTGCTGGACAAGCCGAGCGGACTTCTTTCGGTGCCGGGACGCGATCCCGCGCTCTCCGACAGTCTTTTGACGCGCGTGCAGAAACAGTTTCCAAAAGCACTGATGATCAACCGGCTGGACAAGGATACATCAGGCATCGTGTTGATGTCCCTGAACCGCAAGGCGCACGCGACCGTCGCCGCCCAGTTCGAGAACCGCCAGACCCGCAAATCCTATGTTGCCGTCGTCTGGGGTGAAGTCGAGGGTGAAGAGGGCAAGGTGGACCTGCCACTTGCGATCGACCCCGAGAACAAGCCCCGCCACCGGGTGGACCACGACCATGGCAAGCCGGCGCAAAGCCTTTGGCGCGTGCTGGAAAGATTGCCGCTTCCCGCCACGAGGCTCGCACTTGCTCCTCTCACCGGCCGCACCCATCAATTGCGGGTGCATATGAAGGCTCTCGGCCACCCTATCCTTGGCGATGAATTTTACGCAGAAGGTGAAGCGCTTGCCGCCGCGCCGCGTCTTATGCTGCATGCCGAGGCGGTGGGCTTTCGCCACCCGGATGGCCGCGACGTCAACTATACCGTGCCCTGCCCCTTCTGAGGCCTGCGATGAAAGAACAAGACGAAAGCTTCGTGGTGGATTTTGTTGGCGGTGCGGTCGGTCACCGTTTCCGCTCCGGCGAGGGGCGCGGACAGGCCCTGCCGAAAGCTGCGGGCTTCACTAAAGGCCGCACGCCAAAAATCGTCGATGCAACGGCAGGGCTCGGGCGGGATGCCTTTCTGCTCGCATCTCTCGGCGCGGACGTCACACTGATAGAGCGTTCACCCGGTATGCACGCCCACCTTGCTGACGGCATTCGCCGCGCATTGGAGGCGGGTGGAGCCTATGCCGAGGCTGCCTCCCGCATGACACTGCTGCAGGGCGATTCCCGGCTTCTGCTGCAAGAACTTTCACCGGAGGTGGTGATCGTCGATCCCATGCATCCGCCGCGCCACAACTCGGCGCTGGTGAAAAAGGAAATGCGGGTGCTGCGGGAACTGGTGGGATCCGATCCCGATCAGGTAGAGCTGATGGAGGCTGCCCTTGAACATGCGACGAAGCGGGTAGTTCTAAAATGGCCTCTGCGCGCCGAACCTATGCCCGGCATTCGCAAGCCTTCGCACCAGATAGTGGGAAAGAACACCCGATATGATGTCTTCATGATTTTCGGAAAATCGATTGATCCGGAGGAATGATCAGCGGAAGTTCGGCTTGCGCTGAGCGTTCATCAAAAGCTCGTGCCGGGATGCGAATTCACCGAACAGCCTTCTCAACCGTGTCTCCTCGGCCTTGTCCAGCCTGTAACGGCGGCAAAACTCCGCAACATTGAGAATTGGCTTGGCTCTGTTCCCGTCTATGTTCTTATTGTCGATGATCTGCATGGCGGCGCCCTCCGTGTAACCAGGGTGAAAACGTAGGCGTGGGCTTGCGGTTCCCTGTAAGTTCACATGGATGAAAAAAGAGGATTCCGCCCGTACACGGCCTCATCAAGTTTTCTTGAAACTATCGCAAGAAACGAATTCCTCCCCAAATGGTTCTCTGCCTGATGCAGACAAAGGAAGGGAGACCCATGTTCCGCAACAACCGATTTCTGAGTTCGACGATGCTATTCGCGCTGCTGGCCGTACCACTTGCCGGCGCCGCCCACGCACAGACCGCCCCGGCAGTCGAGACGAAACGGCCCAATGCGCCGGATCAGAAACCGGCTTTCGAGGGTCAGACCCGTGCGCCGCAAGCCGCCACTCAGCCGGATGTCGAAAAAACCGTCATTGCCGAGGGCCTACCGCATATCTGGTCGATGGAATTCCTGCCCGATGGCCGCATGATCGTGGCGGCCAAGGAAGGCGCAATGCACATCGTCGCAGACGGGAAAGCTGGCCCAGCGATCGAAGGCGTGCCGGAGGTGGCGTCCGACGGACAGGGCGGTCTGCTCGACATCGCGCTGGCTCCCGATTTCGAAACCTCCCGTAAAATCTTCTTCTCTTTTTCCGAGCCACGGGATGGCGGCAACGGCACCTCCGTCGCATCGGCCAAGTTGACCGAAGAGGGTGGAGCAGCAAAACTGGAAGACGTCTCGGTGATCTTCCGCCAGATGCCGACCTATGATGGCGATAAGCATTTCGGCTCCCGCCTGGTCTTCGGCCAGAACAACGAGCTCTACGTCACCGTCGGTGAACGTTCAGACGCAACGCCGCGTGTGCAGGCGCAGGACCTGTCGAGCGGGCTTGGCAAGGTCTTCCGCATTGATGCCGAAGGCAAGGCCTTCGAGGGCAACCCCTTCGCCGGCCAGCAGAACGCCCTCCCCGAGATATGGAGCTATGGCCACCGTAACCTCCAGTCGGCAGCACTGGATGGACAGGGCAGGCTCTGGACAGTGGAACATGGCCCGAAAGGCGGCGATGAGATGAACCTGCCGAAGGCGGGCCTCAATTATGGCTGGCCGGTCATCACCTATGGTGTCGAATATAGCGGTCGGTCCGTTGGCGAAGGTGCCACCGCCAAGGAAGGCATGGAACAGCCGGTTTATTATTGGGACCCCGTCATCGGCCCGTCCGGCATGGCCTTTTACGACGCCGACCAGATTTCCGAGTGGAAGGGAGCCTTCATCGTAGGCGGTCTGGTGAGCCAGGGCCTCGTCATCCTGCACATTGACGGCGACAAGGTTGCGACGGAAAGCCGATTGCCGCTGGAAGCGCGCATTCGTGATGTGAAAGTGGGTCCGGATGGCGCCGTCTATGCCGTGACCGAAGAGCGCGGTGGCGGCAACTCGCAAATTTTGCGGATCGCCAAGGCCGGCTGAGAAAGTCATGACCGGAACAGCAGGCCGCCGGAACGAAGGTGGCCTGTTTTTCGTTTGCCGCAGCGTGAAACCTGCCGGAAAAAACGATGCCACAACCGCCCACCCGCCTTCTTGCCAAAATCGGACTTGCCTATGTCAACGATCAGGAGCCGGGCATAGCCCGAGAAAGGCGCGGGCGCGGTTTTTGTTACCGGTTGCCGGGCGGCGAACTTCTGTCCGATAACGTGGAGTTGAAGCGCATCAAATCGCTCGGCGTCCCGCCTGCCTACAAAGATGTCTGGATATGCATCGACCCATCAGGGCATTTGCAGGCAACGGGCTTCGATGCGCGCGGGCGAAAGCAATATCGTTACCATCCCGACTGGCACGCATTGCGCGGTGAGACGAAGTTCTTTCAGCTGAAAAGCTTCGGCAAGGCGCTGCCCGCCATCCGGCGACGCGCCATGGCTGACATTGCAAAACAGGATCACGGTCAGGACATGACACTGGCGGCCCTGACGCTGCTTCTCGATGCCGCCTATCTGCGCGTCGGCAACCGTTCTTATCTCGAAACCAACGGCACCTATGGCGCAACCACGTTGCTCAAGCGCCACGTGTCCTTCGGCGAGACAATCGAACTGCGCTTTGCAGCCAAGGGCGGGCAGAAGGTCAAGCGGCAATTGCGCCACCCGCGCCTTCAAAAAATCCTCGAGGAAATCGCCGATCTGCCCGGCAAGGAGCTGTTTGTCTGGCAGGACAGTGAAAACCGGGTTCACTCCGTCGATTCAAGCGATCTCAACGCCTATCTTTCCCGCGTCGGCGGACAAGGCATTTCCGCCAAGACTTTCCGTACCTGGGGCGGAACGCTTGCGGCCTTCTGTCATGCGATGGAACATGTGGCTGCGGGTGAAAAACCCAGCATCAAGGGTATGTGTCAGGCAGCGGCGACGGAACTGTCCAACACACCCGCCATTTGCCGCAAGAGCTACGTACATCCCGCCGTTCTCGATATAGCGACGGAGGAGAAGGCGCAAAAGAAGCTTGGCCGTATTCTGAAGGTAGGCGCAAAGCCGGTCTCGGGCCTCAGGGCCGATGAAAGACGTCTCCTTGCCTTCCTGCCGTGATAATCAGCGGCCAGTCGCCCATTCGCCCAATTCCCGCTCGGCCCTTTCGAGCGCGCTGTAATTCAACAGCTTGCGCAGGAAAGCGACGGTGACGGCGCGGGTTCGAAGATTATAACGGCCTTCCGCCTCGTCATCACCGGCCGCCTGATGGACGTTCAGCTTTTCGTAGAGGCTTTGCAGCCGGTTCTGCACGCTGCGCAACGAAAGGTTACGGCGGCGAGCAATCGCCTTGTCCGTCAGGCCCAGCGCAACATCAACAAGGATTTCATATTCGGAATCGGTGAAGCCATGCGCCTTGCCAAGGCTTTTTTCCTGTAGGCCGCGCACTTCCCGATCGATCACGCATTGCGCCTCGATGAAGATGCTGCGCAACGCCAGCCTCAACCGGTCGTCAGATGCTGATTTCAGCACGTAGCCATAGGCAGCACCTTCGGGCACGATGCGGGAAACGCCGCGCACATAGGCCTCGTCGGAATAGTTGGACCAGAACAGGATGCGGGTGTCCGGCCGCTCCTTCCAGATGGTGCGCGCCGCCTCTATGCCGTTGCGCTCGTTCATCTGCAAATCCATGACGATATGGGCGGCGCGGTTTTCCCGCGCCAGCTTTTCGCCGGTTCTGCCGTTGGCCGCCTCCAGCACCTTGTCACATTCCGGCAGGGCGGCTCTCACCGCCTCGTTCAGATAGGCGCGGTGTAGCGCATCGTCCTCAACGATCAGCACATCCATGTCATATTTCCTCCCGCCGGTCGAAAGCGCCTTCCGGCAACGTCACGGTAATGCGGGTTCCAGCGTCTTTGCCATTGCCACCAATATCGAATCTGGCTGAAATCAGCCGTGCCCGCGTTTTCATGTTGCCGATGCCTAGTCCACCAGAAACAGCCCCCTCGCCACGGCCGCTACCGTCATCGCTCACGGTCACCCGTAACCCGCCATCCGTCAACGACAGTGTCACCGCAATCGTTTCCGGCTGCGCGTGACGGATGGCGTTGTTGACCGCCTCCTGCACGATGCGGAACAGCGAGATGGCAACGGTCTTGTCGAGTGTCTCAACAAGACCGTCCGTCTCGTCTGTAACCGACCAGTCGATAGAAGAGCCGCTGTCGCGCACGGAGCGATCCACATAGGTCTCGATGGCCTGCACGACGCCGAACAATTGCAGGATGGAGGGTTTCGCCTCCTCAATGATCTCGCGCAGATCCTGCATGCAGTGCTGCAGGCTGCGCACCACCGGTTCCAGCATCTCGCCAGACACGTCCGATGCGTGGCTCATCCGCTCGATGCGCCGTGCAAGCCGAGTCAGGTCCGCCAGCGTCTGGTCGTGCAAATCCATGCCGATCCGCTGCCGCTCGGCCTCCAGCGCTTCGGTCAATTGCAGGGCACCCAGCCGCAACCCCTCCTCGCGGGCATTGGCGCGCGCCTCCTCGATCGCAGACCGTTTGGCCTGTTCGGCGGCGCGGATGGCGTAAAAATAGGGCGCCAGCAAATCCGCAACCGCGCGGGCATTGGCGACATCCTCCATCGTATAGGCATCCGACTGGTGCGAGGAGCAACTGAGCGCGCCGATAATGTCGCCATGCACCTTCATCGGCACGTGCAGGCGGCTATGCAGATCAAGCTCGATGATCGGGCTGGAAAATGCACCTTCGAAATGGAAGCGCGGATCGACGCAGGCATCGCCGCTCAAAAGATATTCCACCTCGCCCGAGAGCACGGAACGGATGGGACTGCCGGACAGAAGGGCGGGCGGCTGGCGGCTCCAGGCGCTTGCCAGACCGCTTTCATAGGCGATGTGAAATTTGTCATCCAGCTGCTTGATGCAGACATCCATGTGGACGTGAGGAATGATATGGGTGATTTCGGTGGCGACCGCCTGAATGATGGCGTTGAATTCGAGCTGCCCGGCGAGCAGCCGCGAAATGCCCATGTAGTGATGGAAAAGAGCGCTTTTCGGCGTATCCAGCATGTGCGGACACCCTCCCAAGCGCCTGCCTTGTCAACTTGTGGCGGCGCGACCTGCCCCGTATCGGCTATTCTGCGCCCGGCGGTGGCGTTTCGTCCTGCGGGTTCCCGCATCCTTTCTGCGGAAACCCGCAGGAAGATTGCCGTTATCCGCCTGTACAAGCCAAACCTTCTTGGTCATTCTCGCTTTTACTGGGGAAAGGAGCTCCAGTGCAAAGGAATTCTGCCTGCCGCCTAGGAGATTTGCGGGAAAGCGGGTTCCGAGCTCAAAAAGGGCAAGCCACCAGGGAGGAAAATCAATGGCTTTCAGAAAGATGCTTCTGGCATCGGCCGCTGTCGCATGCGCAGCTTTGCCGATCACCGCTCACGCCGATACCTCGGCTAAAAAAATCGCGCTTTCGAACAATTACGCGGGCAATTCCTGGCGTCAGGCAATGCTGACGAGCTGGGACAAAATCACCAAGCAGGCAGTTGCAGACAAGCAGGTCGCTGCCGCTGACGCCTTCACGACAGCCGAAAATCAGGCGACCGAACAGGCGGCGCAGATCCAGAACCTCATTCTTCAGGGTTACGACGCCATCGTCATCAACGCCGCCTCGCCCACCGCTCTTAACGGTGCCGTGAAGGAAGCCTGCGACGCCGGCATTACCGTCGTCTCGTTCGATGGCATCGTCACCGAGCCTTGCGCCTGGCGTATCGCCGTTGATTTCAAGGCGATGGGCGCAAGCCAGATCGACTATCTCGCCAAGGCGATGCCGAAGGGTGGCAACCTGCTCGAAATCCGCGGCCTCGCGGGCGTTTCGGTGGACGATGAAATCCATGCCGGCATCGTCGACGCCGTCGCCAAGAACCCGCAGTTCAAGATTGTCGGTTCGGTCAATGGCGACTGGGCGCAGGACGTCGCACAGCGCGCTGTCGCCGGCATTCTGCCGAGCCTTCCCGAAGTTGCGGCAGTCGTGACGCAGGGCGGTGACGGTTACGGTGCAGCACAGGCTTTTGCCGCCGCCAAGCGCCCGACACCCACCATCGTCATGGGCAACCGCGAAGACGAGTTGCAATGGTGGAAGCAGCAGAAGGATGCCAGCGGCTACGAGACCATGTCGGTCTCCATCGCCCCCGGCGTTTCCACGCTCGCTTTCTGGGTGGCGCAGCAAATCCTCGACGGCAAGGATGTCAAAAAGGATTTGACCGTACCTTTCCTGCGCATCGATCAGGGCAATCTTGAGGAAAACCTCAAGAACACCCAGAAGGGCGGCGTCGCGAATGTGGAATATTCACAGGAAGACGCCCAGAAGGCCATCGCCTCCGCCAAATAGGCAGGACAATTTCCTGGACACAAGCGATTGCGGCGCTCCCTGAACGGGCGCCGCAACTGCCACCTATATTATCCAAGTTTCAGATCACTGGCGTGAATGCTCATGAATGACATCATCGAGGCGGAAGAAGTCGTTGCCGCGCGCGGCGTGAAGGTCGTGTTCGGCGCGGTAAGAGCGCTTGATGGGGCCGATCTCGTCATCCGTTCGGGCGAATGCCTGGGGCTCGTCGGCCATAACGGTGCGGGAAAATCCACCATCGTCAACGTCATCAATGGCGGGCTGACGCCGCATGAGGGGTCCATTTCCTATCGCGGCGAACAAGGCCGTCAAGGAATCGCGGCAGCACGCGCCAGCGGCGTTCGCTGCGTGTTTCAGGAATTGTCGCTTTGCCCGAACCTGACGATTAGCGAAAACGTCCGCATCATGCATGCCGCGATGAACGGGCGGAACTGGCGCGGACGTGCCCTCACTATGATCCGGCATACGCTGGACGAAATTTTTCCCGGCCACGGTATCGATTGCGAATTGACGATCGCGGAACTCTCCATCGCCGAGCGGCAGATGGTAGAAATCGCCATCAATTTCTGTCGAACCCCGGATGCGCCGAGACTGGTAATCCTCGATGAACCGACTTCCTCGCTCGATGCCGGTCTTGCGGAACAATTGATGGATTATGTTCGCAGTTTCGTGCGCACCGGCGGCTCCGTGCTGCTGATCTCGCATATTCTCGGCGAGATTCTGTCGACAGCAACCCGCATCGTGGTGATGAAGGACGGCCGAGTGGTCGCTGATCGGGCAGCGGGCGAGTTCACGACGCGCACGCTGGTGGAAGCCATGGGCAGCGTCGTCAAGGAACAGGACAGGCAAAAGGGCGAAAACCGCAAGGCGGGAGAGAAGGTGCTTTCGATGCCGGCGCGCCGGGGCGAAGGCCTCGCCTTCGAGGCTTTCCGCGGTGAGATCATCGGCCTTGCCGGTCTCGGCGGCCACGGCCAGACCGAAGCGCTGCTCGATCTCTACCTTGCCCGCAACAGCAGCTGGCTGCCTGCGCGCAAGACCGACATCGCCTTCGTGGCGGGTGATCGCAGTCTGAACGGCACCTTCCCGCTGTGGAGCATCCTCAAAAACCTTTCCATCGCCTCGCTGCGGGATATTTCATCCGCCGGCATGGTGGACAGGGGCAAGGAAACCGAGCTTGGCGCGCAGTGGAAAAAGCGCATCGAAATCCGCACGCCCGACATGGGCAACAAAATCCTTTCGCTCTCCGGCGGCAACCAGCAGAAGGTGCTTTTCGCCCGCGCGCTCGCCACCACGGCCAGCACCGTGCTGATGGACGACCCGATGCGTGGCGTCGATATCGGCACCAAACAGGAGGTCTACGATATCTTGAGAACCGAAGCCTCCCACGGCCGCACCTTCATCTGGTACTCCACCGAGATGGATGAAATCCGCCTTTGCGACCGGGTCTATGTTTTCCGCGACGGCGCCATTCAGGCGGAACTGGTGGGAGAGGACATCACCGAACAGAATGTGCTGGCCGCTTCCTTTTCCGGAGAGGACCACGCATGAAACTCTCCGCCAGTGCCCTTCGTCTCATCATTCCCGCCGCCTCGCTCGCCTTCCTGCTCGCCGCCGTCTTTTACATGCAGCCGCGCGCCATGAGCTATAACGGACTCAACTTGCTGTTCAATCTGGCGGTGCCGATTGCACTTGCCACCATTGCGCAGATGCTGATCATGTCCGTCAACGATCTCGATCTGTCGATGGGTACCTTCGTCAGTTTCTGCGCCTGCGTCACCGCCACCTTCCTGCAAACGACGCCACTGCTCGGTATCGCGATCTTCGCCGGTGCGATTGCGGTTTATGCGATGCTGGGCGCCATCATCCACATCCGCGCCCTGCCCTCAATCGTCGTCACACTTGGCATGAGCTTTGTCTGGGGCGGCCTTGCCGTCCTCATCCTCCCCTCACCCGGCGGCCAGGCGCCAGCCTTCATCCGGGCGCTGATGACGGCAAAACCGCCGCTCGTGCCAATTGCCATCCTTGCCAGCATCGTGATTGCGGTCGTTGCCCACTACATCGTCATGCGCTCCTCCTTCGGCGTGCTGATGCGCGGCGTCGGCGGTAACTTCCGCTCCGTCGAGCGCTCCGGCTGGTCGGTCATCGGCATACGTGCTGCCACCTTCGCGCTGGCCGGTTTCTTCGCGGTGTTGTCGGGCATAGCGCTCGTCGGGCTAACGACATCGGCAGATGCCAATATCGCGCTGCGCTACACGCTGTTGTCGATTGCCGGCGTTATTCTGGGCGGCGGCGAATTCGTCGGCGGTCGGGTCTCGCCCATCGGTGCTGTCATCGGCGCGCTGACGCTCACCCTTGCCGGCTCGTTCCTGTCCTTCATGCGCATTTCGCCGGACTGGCAGATCGGCGCGCAAGGGGCGATCCTCATCATCGTGCTGGCGCTCCGCATCCTGCTCAACCGTCTCGAAAAGCGGGAGAAAAACCAATGAACGGGCTTTCGTCTCTCTCGAAAAAACCATGGATATGGTCGTTCGCCGCAACGGCTGCGGTCTGGATCGTTACCGTCATGTTCACCGGCGGCGCCAGCTCCTTCGGCCTGTCGCACGCAGCCCTGACCTTCGCGGCCTTTTCCGTGATCGTCGGCATCGGCCAGATGTTCGTCATCACGCTCGGGCCGGGTAATATCGACCTCTGCGTTCCCGCCACGATGACGCTATCAGGCACGCTGGCGCTCAAATTCATGGATGTGTCCGATGGTCTCATCCTGCCGGGATTGCTGATCGCCATCCTGATCGGCATCGCCATCGGCATCGGCAACTATACGTTGATCAAGCTTCTTCGCATCCCACCGATCATCGCGACGCTTTCGATGAGCTTCATCGTGCAGTCTATCGCCATCTGGTCCAACCGCGGCCTGCGGATCAAGCCGCCGGAAACACTCGCCACCTTTGCCACGTCGAGCTCTCTCGGCATTCCGAATGTTGCCCTCGTCGCCCTTGTCCTCTCGGTCATCGCCTGGCTGCTGCTCGACCGCACCTTTTACGGACGCTGGATTTCCGCCATCGGCCAGAGCACTTTCGCCGCCCGCATGACCGGCATTCCGGTGGATGGAACACGCTTCGTCACCTATGTGCTCTGCGCGGTACTGGCAGCGATTGCGGGTTATCTGCTCGCCAGCTTCTCCGGCGGCGCAGCACTCAACATGGGATCGGAATATCTGCTGATGTCCATCGCGGTGGTGGTGATCGGCGGCACGGCGGTTGCGGGCGGCGATTCCAACGTACCCGGTATCTGGGGCGCTTCGCTGTTCATGTTCCTGGTGGTCTCGATGCTGAACACCTATGGTTTCGGCGCGGGCATCCGCCTCATCCTCACCGGCCTCATCATCATTTCCGTCATTCTTCTGGCAAGCGGCCCCAAGGCCACACGCTGAACCCCGAACGAAAAGCCCTCAAGCGGACCACGCTCATGACCACAGACAACGCCTCCCCTTACGAAATTCACGATGAACGCTTCCGCCTTCTGATCGTCGGCAATGCGGAACTGGAAGAGCTTTATTCCGGCTGCCGCTGGGCTGAAGGCCCGGTGTGGTTTTCCGATCTGAACTGCCTGCTGTTCAGCGACATTCCCAATGAGCGCATGTTGCGATGGGTGCCGGATGGCGGGATTTCGGTATTCCGCCACCCCTCCAACTTCACCAATGGCAATACGCGCGACCGGCAGGGACGGCTGGTTTCCTGCGAACATGGCGGCCGTCGCGTCACCCGCACCGAAGTCGACGGCTCGATCACCGCTCTTGCCGACAGCTACGGCGGCAAGCGGCTGAACTCGCCTAATGACGTGGTGGTGAAATCCGATGGCAGCGTCTGGTTTACCGACCCCACTTACGGCATTCTTTCCGATTATGAGGGCTACAAGGCGGAACCCGAACAGAAGACGCGCAATGTTTACCGGCTCGACCCCGCAACCGGTGAAATCAAGATCGCCATCGATGACTTCGTGCAGCCGAACGGCCTTGCTTTCTCGCCTGATGAAACCAAGCTCTATGTCGCAGACAGTTCCTACAGCCATGATGTATCCCGCCCACGCCATATCCGCGTTTTCGATGTCGTGGACGGCGTAAAGCTCACAAACGGCCGGGAATTCTGCAATCTCGACAATGGCTTGCCTGATGGATTCCGTCTGGATACAGCGGGCAATCTCTGGACCAGTGCCGGCGACGGCGTCCACTGCTTCTCGCCTGACGGTACGCTTCTTGGCAAGATCAAGGTGCCGCAGACGGTCGCAAACCTCACCTTCGGCGGCCCGAAGAAAAACCGCCTGTTCATCACCGCAACGAAATCGCTCTATTCGGTCTACGTCGCCGCAACCGGCGCGCAGACGCCCTGAGACGCTGAAAAACCAGAGGGCGTGTAGCAGACGGGAACTGGCAAGACGGCTTCGCTGCGCTATAAAAGCGGGATGAACGATGATTCCAGCCCCTTCCTGACCGATGACATGGCACTGGATGGCGAAACGCAGGCCATCGAACCCACCAGCCGCATGCTGTCATGGGCGCGCAATTCCGCTCTCTACCGGCTGGAACAGCGCATGATGACGGAAAAGCAGCTGCGCGATGCGATCACCCGCAAGGCGCGGGAAAAATTCGAGGATATCAGCCCCGCTCAGATAAAGGCGCTTGGCGAATTCGCCGTGACCTTCGCCTATGGCATCAAGGCGCTGGACGATACGGCTTATGCAGAAATTGCAGTGCGAAGTGGCCAGCGCAGCGGCAAGTCGAAGCGCGGGCTTGCGCAAAAACTTCAGATCAAGGGCATTGATCGGGAAACGGCCGCAGTCGCACTGCAGGAAACCAACGATCTGGTGGCGGCCGTCATCTTTGCGCGGAAGCGCGCCTTCGGCCCCTTTCGCCGTGTCGAGCTTGATGAAAAACGCAAGTCGAAGGAATTTTCCGCATTCGCCCGCAACGGCTTCGGCTTCGAAATCGGCGCGAAGGTGATGGCGATGACGGTGGAAGAGGCAGAAGAGATCGTCTCGGAAGCACCGCTTTAAAGGCTATTGCGGCATCGGATGCGTTTTCAGATAAGCGATCAGATCCGCAATATCCGTTTCGCTCCACAGCCCGAAAAAGCGCATCGAGGTTCCAGGGATCGCCTTTTTTGGGCTCGAGATAAAACTTTGCAGCTCCTCCTCCGTCCAAACCCGACCCGCGGCACCGGCATCCTTCAGCGCCTGCGAATAATGGCCGTAACCAGCCACGGAGGCTATCGGCCTGCCCACCACGCCCATCAGATGCGGTCCCATGCGGGTGCGCGGCGCATCGATACTGTGGCAGGTGGAACAGCGGCTGAAAACTTTTTCCCCGTGCACCGCATCGCCTTCGGCCAATGCCGGTGCAGCAATACAGAGGAAAAAAGCCATTGAAGCCGGAAGCGTTCTGAATGCGGAGATCATCATGCCCCGCATAATACAACGCCCTCTCCGTCTGACAACGAAGAGGGCGTTTTTTGACATGCGACAGAATGCCCGGCTTTATACGCCGGGCAGTACGCCGAAGATCAGTTCATCGCCGTGAGCGTCACGGACGTACCGGTTGCGGCGAGGTTGAGGCCAACCTGACCCGTCACGCTGACTGTCTGAAGCTGGATGGAGCCCGAGGTGCCGCCAACGAGAATGTTGGTACCAACGCCGAGACCAACGGTCACTTCAGCCGTGGCGCCCTGATAAAGGCCACCGAGCGAACCACGGTGGTAACCCGCTGTCGGGGCGAAAACGGCCCAGACCAGACGGCCCTGCGTGGTGAAGCCAAGGTCAACGCCCATCTTGCGGATGGCGCCGGTATAATGGTCGGTGCGACGCGCGCCCATGGTGGACTGGAAGGTGCAATCCAGTTCCTTGGCCGAGCCGATTACGTAACCGACGCCACCGCCGATATCGCAGGTGAGGTAACCGATCTTGACGCCATTGCGTTCGTCCTGCTCCTGCGGAGCCGGCTCATATCTTGCAAGGTCGGCAGCGAGTGCGGACACGGTTCCACCGAGACCCATCGTCAATGCGGCAAAAGTTACGGCAACAGCCTTTTTCATCTGATTTTCTCCTGTTTTATTCCTACCCGCAGCAGCCCTTCTTGCCCTCTCCGGATATTGAATTCCGCACTGTTAACGTTTGTTCCCCGAAATCGATCCAAAACAACTGAATTGGGTGCAAGGAAAGCAAAACGGTTAACAATGTCTACTGGCGGTAGGATGCCATTAAGACATTGTTAGGGCGGGAAACGCCTGCGGAATTCCTGTTAAAGGCGAGTACGTCAGGGCGTTGTTTTGCTGCAACGATGTCAAAGCGGCAGTGCTACGGGAAAGCCGGTCGCAGCATGGGTCATGACATCCATACGGACGCCATAGATACGCTCCAGCGTTTCCGGCGTCATGATTTCTTTCGGCGTTCCCCTTGCGATAAGCCTACCGGAATGCAGTGCGACGATCTCATCGCAGAACCGCGCCGCCATGTTGACATCGTGCAGCACCACGATGACGCCGAGACCCTTTTCCCGCGACAATCTTTGCACCAGCGAGAGAACCTCAAGCTGGTGTGCCATGTCGAGCGCCGATATGGGTTCGTCGAGAAGCAGGCTTTCGGCGTTCTGGGCAACCAGCATGGCCAGCCACACGCGCTGGCGCTCCCCGCCGGAAAGCGTGTCCACCAGCCGGTCCCTGAAGGCCACGGTGTCGGTCAGCTCGATAGCCTCGTCCACCCTCTCCTGATCCGCCTTGGTGAATTGGCCGAGCGCGCCGTGCCAGGGGTAACGGCCAAGCGCCACCAGTTCCTTGGCCAGCATGCCGGACGCAGCCGGCGTATATTGAGGAAGATAGGCGAGCTTTCGCGCAAATTCGCGGTTGCCCCAACTCCCCAGCGGCTTCCCCTCGAACGACACCTTGCCCGCCGTCGGCTCCTGCATGCGCGAGAGTATCTTGAGCAGCGTCGATTTTCCCGAACCGTTATGGCCGATAAGACCGATGGTCTTGCCGGTCGCAAAGCTTGCAGTCAGCGGATGCAGCAATGTCCTCCCCGGAACCTCCATCGTTACCGCTTCCAGAGAGAAAAGCGGGATATCGTCGTAATCCACGGCAGGTGCGGCCTGACCCATTGTTCTCATCTCCGTAAATCGTTCAGAAAAATCATCATCGCCTGCCTGAAAGCCAGATCAGATAGGGCGCACCGGCCAGAGCCGCAAAAAGCCCAAGCGGCAACTCGTAAGGAAAGGTCACGGTTCGTGCCCCGAGATCGGAAAGCGCCATCAGCACCGCACCGAACAGGAACGATGCAAACAGGTGGTCGCGCGGTGTGGTGAAACCGGCGCGAAGCGCAATGTGCGGCGCCATCAACCCGACGAAGCTCAGTGGGCCGACCAGCAGTGAGGCCGCACCGGTGGCAATGCCGGCCACGGCGATGACTGCGATACGCGCAGTAGCGAGCGGCAGACCTAGTGAGAGCGGCACATTCCGGCCAAGCGGCAGGATCGCCAGCCAGCGCGTCACCGACAGGGCAGCGGCCAGGAGCACGACGGAAAGCACCGCAAGAAAGATCGCCGAAGCTGATGTCGCCGTCGAACCCGAGCCGCTGAGCCAGGAGAGAATTTGCCAGGCCCGCTGATCACCAATGGCAAGCAGTGCCGAAAGTACCGCCGAGCAGAGCGAACTGATGGCAATGCCGGCGAGCAGTATTTTTTCAGGCGCCAGATGCCGGCGCACCGAAAAGAACAGAACGAGCATCATGACGGCTGCCGAGCCGAGGCCGGCGCCGCAAAACAGTTCGAACAGCCCGGCGGCCGGAAAGAGCGTGATGGCGGCGGCAAAACCAAGACCCGCGCCACCGCTGACGCCGATCACCTCCGGGCTTGCCATGGGATTTCCGGTCAGCCGCTGCAGAAGCGCGCCCGCCATCGCCAATAAACCACCGGCAGCACAAGCCGCCATCAACCGCGGCCAACGAAAGGGCAGAAGGCTTTGCAGGTCGCCAGTTTTCAGCACCGTCCAGCCCTCCGGCCCCTTGCCGATGGCGAGGGCTGCAAAAACCAGCCCGGCCATGATGACAAGCACCGGCAGCAGGGAGGCAAGCCTGCGTCTGATCGCGAGATCGCCGCCCTCACTGCGATGGATATTCGTAGGCGGGATTTTCGGCAGCAGCCAAAGCAGCAAAGGCCCGCCGATGAGAGCCGTGACCGCACCCGTCGGAAACACTTCCGCTGTCGTACTCGCCAGAAGCTGCACGAGACCGTCGCAGAACCAGAGCAGCAGACCGCCCAGAAGCGGCGAAACGAACAGCACGGAAGATGCACGTCGCACACCCAGCGCACGGGTAAGCGCAGGTGCTGCAAGTCCGATAAAACTGACGAGACCGACGGCGGCGGCGACGAATGCCGCCAGCATCACGGCGACGGCAGCCACCGCCAGCCTGATCGAAAAGAGCGATACGCCGAGCGATCGCGCACTGGAATCGCCGAGACCCAGAACCGTCAATGGCCTTATCAGTAGCCCGGTGAGAACCAGACCAGCGAGAAGTTGGGCCGCAAGCAGAAACGCATTCGACCAGTCCTGCTGGCTGAGCGAACCGCCATTCCAGACCACAAGCGACATCAGATATTCGCCTCGTGCAAGCGTCAGCGCGGCGGCAACGGAAGCGGCGGTGATGCCGACCAGCAGTCCCGACACCACCATGGTGACGGGCTCGAAGGACCGCCGCCAGCCGAGAAGAAACACCACGGAGGCCGCAGCGGTACCGCCGGCGAGCGCCACCCATGCGCGGTTGCCATCCAGCACCGAGGGGAAGAACAGGGTCGCGATGACGATTGCCAACTGGGCGCCGGCAGAGATGCCAAGGGTGGAGGGGTCGGCAATCGGATTGCGCAGCAATTGCTGGAAAAGCGCACCCGACAATCCCAGCATCGCCCCCGCCAGAATGGCAACCACCACACGCGGCATCAGGCTGAAGGCGAAAATGACCTGATCCATCGACATGGACGCAGCATCGAACGGCAGGCCGGGCCAAGCGCCGAGGGGTAACCGCAGCAATCCGGCATGCAGGGAAAGCCCGCAGGCCAGAAGAAAGACGAGGCCGAAGAAAAGCTGGAGAGGCCGTGCCGTCACAATGCCTCTCCGTGGGTTGCCAGAGCCTCGGTCAAAAGCCGCGCAAAACGCATGGCTGCGGTGATACCGCCATAGGGGCTGACATTACCGAGGGTGACCACCCGGTTTTCCCGCACGGCCGGAAGCGCACGCCAGATGGCACTGTTGCGCAGGCTCTCGCGGGCCTCCACCGGAACATCCGAAACAATGACGATGCGTGCATCGGCGACGTCGGCTAGATTTTCGAGCGGAACCGGGGCGGCGAAGGTGAACTGCGAACGATCTACCCAGGCGTTGGTCAGCCCCAGCCGGCCAAGAATATCGCCGAACATGCTGTCTTCACCGAAGGCGCGGAAATGCCGGGCATCGCCGATGTTGATCACATAGGTCGGCCGCGACGCAAAACCTGCCAGGCGCGTCCGCATGGCTTGCAGCGCAAGGTGTGCCTCGTCCAGAACCTTGCGGGCTTCGTCAGCCCTGCCCAGCTTTTCGCCAAGTGCCGAGACCGCGGCAAGCGACTTTTCAAACGGCGGCTCGCCCTTCACGTAAAATGGCAATGAAAACACCGGCGCTATCGCTTCCAGCCGGCCGGTATAACGTGTGTAGAAAGGTGAAATGAGGATGAGGTCGGGCCGCGTCAGTTGCAGAAGCTCAAAATTCGGCGCGCCGCGCAGACCAAGATCAGAGACGGTTTCAGGAATTTCCGGCTCGACAGCACCTGCCCTGAACTGGATGAGTTCAGTTGCGGCAACCGGCATGATACCGAGCGCGACGGAGGTTTCCAGCATGGCCCAGTCGATCGCGGCAAGACGCGGCGTCACCGCCGCCCGCGCCTTGCCCGCAAGAGCCGAAGCGGCAAGCAGCCCCAGAAATTCCCGCCGCCCCCAACCGGAAGACATCAATCGATCTCTGCGCTTCATGCCCCTGCTGCTTCACTTGATATGCGTTATCACCGATGGGTCAGCTTGCCCGCAACGGTTCTTCCGTCACCGTAATACCATCCGAAAGTGGAGCAACTAGAAATATATTCTTTGTCAGTCAAGTTTTACGAGAATGCGCGATCCCGGGGATAAAAATTCGCCGCCATCCGCTTGGCCGACAGAAATGGCGATACGGCCAACCCCATGAAATTGCGTAAGGACCATAAGTCTTTCCGGCTGAGCCCGGTGCAGGACCGGAGCCTGCGCCGACATTTGTCTTCCCCGCTTGTCCCCGTCACCCCGGCTCACCGCATAATCACGGCGGATTTTGATTTACGGGAGACCACAATGGCTGAGACTTACACACATCATAGCGCCGGCCTCGAATCACCGGCGTCCCACGGTTTCGACATCGTTCCCGATGATAACAACCCGCTACCGTCAGTCACACGTGCCATTTATGTCGGCAATGGCGGGCAGCTATGCCTAACCCTGCTGTCCGGGGCGACGGTGACCTTCCAGAACCTGCCTGCGGGCAGCGTGCTACCGGTCCGGGCCACGCGCGTGTTTTCAACGCGCACCACGGCGACAGGCCTCGTCGGGCTGAATTAATTGATATCCGCTCGAGAGCTGGTCATCGACATGAAAACACGTCCACCGCCGCATGGAGCGCGGCGCAACATGACAGATTCATGACAATCATTCAGGTTGATGTCAGCTAAATGATGCAACCGCCATCAACTGGCCTCTGAGGCAATTCAAATACGGGCGTTCGCACTTTCATTGCTGATGCCCGCCGTTCTGAATCTGGTGGGACCTGATAGTGGCGCTTTTTACCGCGAAAACGACTGGGACTGTAACTCTTCGTCCGGAAATAGGCAGCGTGCCGCTCTGTCTGCTGACGGGAGCCTATCTGCTGTTTTTTACAAACCAGACGTTCTGGTCGAAGGTTCACACCTATCTTTCCGCCTATCCGGTCGCCATCGTTGGGCTTTATGTCGCCATAGCGGCGCTTTTCGGCGCGCTCATCACCATTTTTTCCGCCAAATATCTCATCAAGCCGTTTCTTATCTTGCTGGTATTCGCGGCCGCGGCGGCTTCATGGTTCATGGACCGCTACGGCATCATCATCGACAGCGACATGATCCGCAACGCCGTGGAGACCACGCGGGCGGAAGCGGGCAATCTGATGACACCTGGCCTTTTCTGGCATCTGACCATCTATGGGCTGGTGCCGTCGCTCGTCATCGCCGCCGTCCGGGTTCGGCATCGGCCGATCATCGACAAGCTGCTGTGGAACACCGTCAGCATCCTGATCTGCCTCACCGTTGCCGGCATCATCAGCTTTGCGAATTCCAAAACATTCACCACCGCCGTGCGCCAGCACAAGGATATCGTCAAAAGCGTCAATCCCTTGTCGCCGATCATATCCACCATTCACTATCTGACGCAGGCGGAAAAGGAAGCTGACATACAGGTGAGCCCGATCGGCAAGGATGCGAAAATCCTGCCGGCGCTGGGTGGCATCCACAAGCCACGCATCACCGTCATCGTGGCTGGTGAGACCGCGCGCGCTGCGAACTTTTCCCTGAACGGCTATGGGCGCGACACCAACCCGGAACTGGCAAAGCGCGACGTGATCTATTTCCCTAATACAACCAGCTGCGGCACTGCGACGGCGATTTCCATTCCCTGCATGTTCTCGAAATTCCCGCGTTCTGAGTATAGCCACAACAAGGCGCTCGCCAACGAGAACGTCATGGATGTTCTTGTCCATGCCGGTGTCGGTGCAACCTGGCTGGACAACAACACCGGCAGCAAGAACGTGGCCGACCGCATTCCCTTTTTCGACCTGCCTTCCACCAACGACACCCGCTTCTGCGCCGGCGGAGAATGCCGCGACGATATCTTCTTCGACAAGCTCGACGCATGGCTCGACAACGTCAAGAAGGACAGTGTCATCGTGTTGCACCAGATGGGCAGCCATGGGCCGACCTACTATCTGCGTTACACCGACGAATTCCGGAAGTTCACCCCGGACTGTCGAACCGCTGAGCTTGGCAATTGCACGGACGCGCAAATCGTGAATTCCTATGACAACACGCTTCTCTACACCGATCATTTCCTGTCGACCGTGATCGACAAGCTGAAGGCACGCTCCAACACGCTGGCAACGGGGATGATCTACGCCTCGGACCATGGTGAATCGCTTGGCGAGAACGGCGTCTATCTGCACGGCGCACCCTATCTGCTGGCACCCGACCAGCAGACCCATGTGCCGTTTCTCGTCTGGTTCGATGATGATTTCGCCAAATCAATGGGGCTGGATCGCGCATGCCTTGCAAAAGGCGCAGCAAAGGGCGGGCGCTCGCACGACAATTATTTCCACAGTATCCTTGGAATGATGAACGTCTCCACCTCCGTCTACGATTCCGCGCAGGACGTGTTCGGCGGCTGCACCCAGCGCCAGAATAGCTGAACATACAGTGCTTGACGCTTATCCCGTGAAAGCGATACGCAAGACGACGCGATAAAGGAGCTGTCTTGCGGGTTCTGCTTGTTGAAGACGATCATGTGCTGGGAGAGGCGCTGCGAGACCATGTCGCCGCGGCAGGCCACGCCGTCGACTGGTTTAAGTTGCTCGACGACGCCACGGCGGCGACGCTGACCATGGCCTACGGGCTCATCCTGCTCGACATGCGGCTGCCGGATGGCGATGGCATCACCCTTTTGCAATCACTGCGCAACCGCGATGACTCGACGCCGGTGATCATTCTGACGGCGCACGACCAGGTGTCCGACCGGATTGCCGGACTGAATGCCGGTGCGGACGACTATCTGGTCAAGCCCTTCGATCTCAACGAGCTTTCGGCACGCATGCTGGCGGTCTCGCGGCGGTACGAGGGGCGCTCCGCCCCCGTCATTCGCCTGCCCGGCATCGAAATCAACCAGGTGGCGCGCAATATCGTCGTTGACGGAACAGCGCAAACGCTCAGCGCCAGAGAATGGGCCGTGCTGGAAAAGCTGGTCGAGCATCCCGGTGCGGTCGTCTCTAAATCTCAACTGCACGACACGCTCTATGAATTCGGCGCGGAAATAGAAAGCAATACGGTCGAGGTCTATATCAGCCGGCTGCGCAAGAAGATCGGCCATGACCGCGTCGAGACCGTGCGCGGCGTCGGCTACACCATCAGGTAGACAGAAATGGCCAGACCAACCAGCATGACCCGCAAGCTCGTCACGGCGCTGACGAGCGTTGTCGCCATATCCTGGTTTATCGCCTGCGGGTTGGGCGTCATGGTGATGCAGGACGAGTTCGCTGAAATTTTCGACGCTGGCGTTGAGGAAACAGCCGAAAGACTGCTGCCACTGCTGGTGGACGATCTCAGGGAAAACAACACGGGTCCCGCCTCGCAAAAACTCAACCAGTCTGCACATGCGGCGGAATATCTGACCTATCAGGTTCGCGACCGGGAAGGACAGGTCGTCCTTCATTCGCATGACAGTTCGACCGAACCTTTCGAGGTCTCTCTCGACCCAGGTTTTTCTGAAACGGCGACCCAGCGCATCTACACGGTGGCGACACCGGACGGGAATTACTTCCTTCAGGTCGCAGATGCCTTCGCAAACCGGCGTGAGGCAATCGAGGAAGCCGGCACTGCAATTTTGCTGCCCGTTCTCATTCTTATCCCCGCCAGCATCTTTGCCGTTATCTTTGTGGTGCGCAAAACCCTGCAACCGATACAGACCTTGCGCGACGAGATCGGGAAAAAAGACGGCGGCAATCTCGCGCCGCTGGAAACCCTGCCGTTTCCGGCTGAACTTCACCCGATTGCCCGCTCGGTCAATCTGCTGCTGAGGCGGCTGCGATCGACAATCGAAGCGGAAAGGGAGTTTACCGCCAACAGCGCCCATGAATTGCGCACGCCGATTGCCGGCGCGCTGGCGCAGGCGCAGCGGCTGCACGCCGATATTCCGCCTGAACTTGCACCGCGCGTGGAAAATATCGAGAAAGCCCTGATGCATCTCGGCCATCTCGCCGAAAAACTGCTGCAGATGTCGCGCGCGGAAGCAAGGATCGGGGTAACAGACACGGCGACCGACCTCATCCCCATTCTCGAGCTCATCATCGACGATATGAGCAGAACGGCGATCGGCACGTCGCGCATCCGCTTCACCAATCGCTGCGAAGGCGGCCTGAACTGCAAGCTGGGCACGGATGCCTTCGGCATCATCGTCCGCAACCTTCTCGAAAACGCCCTGATCCACAGTCCGCCGGAAAGCCCGGTGCACATACTGGCCGAAGAGAACGGCACGATCCGCGTCGTCAATTCCGGCGCGGCGATCGACAAAGCGCTTCTTCCCAAACTGACGACGCGCTTTGTCCGAGGCCCGTCCAAGGCTGATGGCACCGGGCTTGGCCTCGCTATCGTCAGAAGCCTGATGGAACAGATTGGCGGCGAACTCGTGCTATCCTCCCCTGCACCCGGCAGACAGGACGGTTTTGAGGCCCGCATCGTGCTTCCGGTCGAAGACGCCTGAATCCGCTGAAAACAAAAGCCCCGCCAGGGGGCGGGGCTTTCGCTGGTATAATTGTGGCCGCTCAATCCTCGTGAATATGGCTGTGGTCGCGCGTATCGCGCATCTTCACATAAACCACCAGCGACAGCGCAATCATGATCGTAACGTACCAGAAGAACCAGTTTTCGTGGCCGATCTGCTTGAACTTCAAGGCTACGAATTCCGCCGTTCCCCCGAAAATCGTGTTCGCCAGCGCGTAGGGCAGAGCCACACCGAGCGCCCGGATGTGGGCGGGGAACATTTCCGCCTTCACCACCGCATTGATGGAAGTGTAGCCGGTGACGATCAACAGGCCGACCAGAACGAGAGCGAAAGCCATGATCGGGTCGGTTGTCGTCGCCAGCGTCGTGAAGATGAGATAGGTGAACAGCGTTCCAAGAATGCCGAAGCCGACCATCAGCGGCTTGCGACCCACCTTGTCCGACAGCGCACCGGCAATCGGCTGGCACAGCATGAAGACGAAGAGGGCTGCCGTGGTGATTTCGGTCGCGCTTTCCTTGCTGAAGCCGGAGGTATTGACGAGGAATTTCTGCAGATAGGTCGTGTAGGCGTAAAAGGCGAGCGTGCCGCCTGATGTCAGCGCCATGACCATCATCGCTTCCCGCGGATAGTGCTTGAACAGCGCCCATCCGCTCGATTTCGGCTTGTCCGCGTTGCCCGCCTTGGCATTTTCAAAGGACTGCGTCTCGGCAAGGCCGCGACGGATGTAAAACACCGCAATTGCAAGAACGCCACCGATGAAGAAGGGAATGCGCCAGCCCCAAGCGCCGAGCTGCTCGGGTGTCAGAACCCGCTGCAGAACCAGCAACACCGCCAGCGCCAGAAGCTGGCCGGAAATCAGCGTCACATACTGGAAACTGGAGAAAAAGCCGCGACGGTTCTTGCCGGCCATTTCGCTGAGATAGGTCGCGCTGGCGCCATATTCACCGCCGACGCTGATGCCCTGCAGCAGGCGGGCAAACACCAGAATGGCAGGCGCTGCAATGCCGATCGTCTCGTGGCCGGGTGTAATTGCGATCAACAGCGAGCCGAGGCACATCAAGGTAACGGACAAGGTCAGGCCGGCCTTGCGGCCCTTGCGGTCGGCATAGGTTCCCATGAACCACGCACCGATGGGCCGCATCAGAAATCCGACGGCAAAAACGGCGGCCGCGCTCAGCAATTCAGCGGTCTGGTTTCCGGAAGGGAAAAACACCGGCGCGAAATAAAGGGTGAAGGCCGAATAAACGTACCAGTCGTACCATTCGACGAGGTTGCCCGCCGATCCGCCGATAATGGATTTCAAACGGGTTTTCTGATCCGGTGCCGTAGCGGGACCATTTGCCATAATATTCACGGTAAACTCCAATTCATCTCGCCTGGAGGTGGAAGGGCGAACGGAAGGTGTGATAATTTGTCGCTCTCGGAGGGGGTATATACCCGCCATATTGCAATGCGCAAGTTTACGCCGCATCGCAGCATGGCAATGGCAGCGTCTACTCGCCATCTTCCGCGCCGGACCATTCTAATCCGCCTTGTCACCCGGCCGTGCTCAAACTAAAAAATATCAATGATTTACGATACATCGGACATCCATATCGAAAAGCTTCTAATCCCCGCCGCGCGCGCGGGTGAAGCGCTGGCACGACTGGACGAGAGGATAAGCCGGTCGCCGATGAAACACGGCTTCATCGAAAGGCAGGACTTTACCGACGCGATTTCCTCCATGTGGGTGGATGGCGAACTCGTCCATATGGAAGATCTGGTCCTGCATGACGCCCATATGGATGTGCGGGCGCCAACCCATGAAATGACGGCGGCGCACCGGATCGTCCGCTCAAGGCGGCTGATTTTTTCAAACGCGCCAGGCTGGGCCTTCACTGCACCAGGCCTTTCCCGTCTGCGCGGAAGAATGGGAATTGCCGCCGACGAGACGGCATTTACCCCGGAAACGGTGGATCATTCCGGCAACGAAGAGTCTGATGCAGAAGGCGAAACACCGCTGGACGGGGCCTTTTCCGAGCTGGACGCACTTCTGGCGCGAAGCGCCGCGACCTTGGACGCGATCACCGCCGGCACCACCCTTGCGCCGGTGACACATCGGGAAGAGGCCCATCCGATGATCAACGATCCCGACTGGGACGAGGAGGAAAGGCTGAAGGAATGGCGGCAGGTCCTTGGCCAGACGGAGGAGCTGCCCCCAATCCTGCGCACCGCGATCCTGCTGGATGCCTGGAATATGATCGAGGTTCTGCAACGCAGCCCCTGGCTCGGCAGGCTCATGGCCGCCGCTTTTCTGCGCGACGGGGCTGTCTCTCCCGACCACCTGCCGGCGCTCAGCGCTGGTCTTCGTGCCGTCCCGCGCGAGCGCCGGCACGCCAGAAACCAGACGCAACGCCTAGTCGCCCTTCTCGACAGCTTTTACGAGGCGGCGCTGGCCAGCATGAAGGAACATGACAGGCTGACCCACGCCAGAGAACGCATGATGCGCAAGCTGGCCGGCCGACGCTCGTCTTCGCGTCTTCCAGACCTGGTGGAGCTTGTCGTCTCCCGGCCGGTGGTTTCGGCGGCCATGATCGTCAGGGAACTCGGCACCACGCCGCAGGGCGCGATAGGGCTCGCCAATCAACTGGAGTTGAGGGAGGTTACGGGCCGCGGCCGCTTCCGTGCCTGGGGCATGCTGTAGCACAAGCCGCCAGTCTTCATCCGCCTAAACCCCGGAAAAATAGTATTTTTCTCAACCCCTTGTTCGTGCGATGAATCCCGCAGGAATCCTGCGATCACGAATCTTAACAAAATTTAACTATTGCGTAGGTGGATGAAGCGGCTATGTTCTCGCTGCGTTGCAACACGATTTTTCTCCGGTAACGCGGTCGCATTCGGCTCCGGCAACCTTTCTTTGCCATCCGCATTAAAGTGTCCACCATGAGGGAGATGCAAAAAATGACAATTTCAGTCTCACAACTCGATTCCGATCAGGAAACAGATGCTCCTTTCGCCCGAAAAGTCCTGATGGCGCGCAATCTCGCCGGATATACGGTCGATCAGCTTGCCATCACCTGCGGCCTGACAGCCAATGAAATCCGCGCCCTGGAAGACGGCTCAGACAGCGATCCTCTGCGCATCAGGCGCGTTGCCGCCGCCCTGCATATTCCAGTCGAAACCGTTATCTGATCGTTCACAACGATCCGAACCAAATCTCAGCGCCGCCGGGGACGATGTTCACGCAACATCCGGGCGGCGCGCGTAACGGTTTGAACGCTACAAGTCTCTCCGGAACATTTTCCGCTCCGCTCTCTTAACATTTCCGTTATCCGGCACCACATGATGTCCGCACGGGACATGTTCGCCATGTGGCCCGCCTGCGCGAGAGCACCAATAATTTCCGGAATCCTGCCATGACACTCAGCCTTAACACCGAAGAACGGGTTTCTTCAGCATTGGATGAATTGTGGCCAACGGAGAAAACGGAAATTCTCGACTGGCTCGTCACCGGCACGAAGGACGAGCGCTTTATCGATGAGATATTCTTCGAGCTGTGTAGCAGGTTGCGCGAGAGTGGAATTTCCATAGCGCGGGGCGCACTTGCCTTCCGCATTCGTCACCCGCAATGGCTTGGCGCGCGCATCCTGTGGAAGGCCGGCATATCGTCGGCCGAGATCACCACCTATGGCTATGGGGCGGAGAGCTCGCCCGAATATCTGAACAGTCCCATCAACGACATCCATCAGGGCGCAACCGAAATCCGCCACCGCCTGACCGGAGACGAAATCGAGCCATCCGCTTATCCGATCTATGAGCAATTGCGCGCCGACGGGCTGACGGATTATTTCGCCTGGCCGATCGAACATACGTTCGGCAAGCGCCATGTCGCCACTTTTTCCAGCGATCGGCCCGGTGGCTTTTTGGAAGCGGAAGTCCTTGCGTTGAAAAACCTGCTACCGGCGCTCGCGCTGGTCAGCGAAATTCGCCTGAAAAACCGCATGACGCGCACCCTGCTGGAGACCTATGTCGGGCCGCATGCGGGCGAAAAAATCCTCAATGGTGCAACGACGCGCGGCAGCGGCATAACGGTCGGCGCGGCGATCCTGATCTGCGACCTGCGCAACTTCACCCATATTTCCGACCTCTGGCCGCGCGATGATGTGATCGAATTGCTGAACGGTTATTTCGACGCGATGTGCGATCCGATCGAGGAATTCGGTGGTGAAATCCTGAAATTCATGGGCGATGGGCTGCTGGCGATTTTCCCGCTCAGCGATCCGCAGGCTTGTGAAAACCTGCTGAAAGCCATTGCCAGCGCACAGAAAAGTCTCGTTGCCCTCAACGACATCAATTGCCAGAAAGGCCATGACCCTCTGGGTTACGGCATCGGCGTCCATGTCGGCGATGTCATGTATGGCAATATCGGCTCGAAAACCCGCCTCGATTTTACCGTCATCGGCCCGGCCGTAAACATCGCATCACGGCTTGAAACCCTGACCAAGGAAACCGGCCGCAACGTCCTGTTTTCCGAAGAATTCGTCCGTATGGCCGGACATGAGGACAAGCTGGACAATCTTGGCCCATGGCTTCTGCGCGGCCTTGAAACCCCGGTCGAGGTTTATGCGCTTCCCCAACAAGAGGTCGTCGCACCCTCTGTCAACTGACTGCCGGTGGGGATTTTGTCCCCGTTTCAACGCTTTCTCAACGCAGCGCTCACCCGTGCTGCGCAACCTCCCGAAGAGATCATTTCGGCTGCCCTGCCCGTCGTCAAAACGCTTGACACGCCTCCGATGTCGATCTAGCAAAATAGAACATATATTCCATATCGAAACATTGTTTGCGTTCATATTCTGTCTTTCCGGGAGTGGAAGACGGGTGTGAGGAACCGGAGGAAAGATGGTTACGAAATTGGCACTGCTCGGCGCTGGACGGATCGGCAAGGTCCACGCCAAGGCGATCACCACCGACAGCCGTGCGAAGCTGGTGGCCGTTGTGGACGCCGTTGCCGGTGCTGCGGAAGCAATCGCCCGCGAAGCGCAGTGCAAGGTCAGCACAATCGACGAGGTTCTGGCTGACAAGACGATCGATGCCGTCATCATCTGCACGCCGACCAACACCCATGCCGATCTGATCGAGCGTTTCGCCCGTGCCGGCAAGGCCATCTTCTGCGAAAAACCCGTCGATCTGGATGTGGCCCGTGCGGAAGCCTGCGCCAAGGTGGTTGAGGAAACCGGTGCAAAGGTGATGCTCGGTTTCAACCGGCGTTTCGATCCGCATTTCCAGGCCGTGCACAAGGCAATCGAGGATGGCCGCATCGGCAAGGTCGAAATGGTGACCATCACCAGCCGCGATCCCGGCCCGCCGCCAGCCGAATATATCAAGGTTTCCGGCGGCATTTTCCGTGACATGACTATTCATGATTTCGACATGGCGCGGTTCCTGCTCGGCGAGGAAGTGGAAAGCGTATTCGCCACCGGTTCCGTTCTCGTCAATCCGGAGATCGGTGCACTCGGCGATTTCGATAGCGCCAGCATCATTCTGACGACGAAAAGCGGCAGGCAAGCCAGCATTTCGAATTCGCGACGCGCGACCTATGGGTATGACCAGCGTATCGAAGTGCATGGTTCGCTCGGTTCGGCTGCGGCCGAGAACCAGCGGCCGGTCTCCATCGAGATCGCCAATGCTGAGGGCTACACCCGCCCGCCGCTGCATGATTTCTTCATGACGCGTTATACGGCGGCCTACGCGGCGGAAATTACCGCTTTCATCGATTGCATCGAAAACAATGTGGCTCCGTCACCCTCCATCAAGGATGGGCTGATCGCATTGAAACTGGCCGACGCTGCGCTGAAATCCGTCACCTCGAAGGCGGCCGTGACGATCGGCTGATCGACGCAGAAATCACTCCGTAACCGACATCCTGTCCGCGGTGCGTTAACGCATGGCGGACAGGAAAACAGCTATTCGCAAAGCTTTCGCCAGCATCGGCGCCACCCGTGAACTTGACCGGGCAGAGGCAGTCTTCGGACTTGCATGGCAGCTATTCGGAAAATAAGGTTGTCTGACAAGATGCGGCCAGACCATATGGCTGCTGTTCACCTTATTCACGCCGAATCCTCTTTTTGCCGGCAACAGCCGGACAGTGGTTTATTTATGCCATCACCCAAGACCGGTTATCTTTATGCGCTCATAGCATTCACGATCTTTGCAGCGCAGGATGGCATATCCAAACATCTTGGCAGTTCTTATCCGCCCGTCTTCGTCGCAATGCTTCGATACTGGGCCTTCGCCGTCTTCGTTTTGTTGATGGCTGCAAGGTCCTCTGGCGGCATTCGGGGCGCTGTCATGGCAAACCGTCCGTGGCTGCAGATCAGCCGCGGCGTCCTTCTTGCCGTGCAGATTGTTTTTTCCATTTTCTCCTTCGCCGTTGTCGGGCTGGCGCACAGCCACTCCATCCTCGCTTCGGCGCCGCTGATCGTCGCCGCACTGTCCGTGCCGTTGCTTGGCGAACATGTGGGCTGGCGGCGCTGGTGCGCTATTTTTGTCGGCTTCATCGGCGTTCTCGTCATTCTGAAACCTGACGGCGAAGAGTTCGACAACCGCCTGCTGATCACTTTCATCGCCGCCTTCATGCTTGCGCTCTACAGCGTCCTGACCCGCCTTGGCAGCAAGAGCGATTCAGCGATGACGAGCTTCTTTTATACCGGCGTGGCCGGTGCGGCAGCACTGACGCTGGTGGGTCCGTTTTATTGGGTTAGCCTCGCACCCCAGGATTGGGGCTGGATGCTGGCGCTGTGCATTACCGGCATGAGCGGCCATTATTGCCTGATCAAGGCATTCGAGCTGGCGGATGCGGCCTCGGTGCAGCCGTTTTCCTATTACCAGCTCGTGCTCGTCTCCATCATCGGCGTCACCATCTATGGCGAGGTCGTGACATCCAACATGGTTCTGGGTGCTGCAATCGTGATCGCCGCCGGTCTCTTCACCATCTGGCGGGAACATGCCGTTGCCCGCAGGGAACGCAGGCGGGCTGACTGACGTCATTCCCGTTGAACGTCCTCTCAGGCGAGAGCCGCCTCGCAACGCAGCAGCATTCCAAACAGGTCGCGCGGCTCATCCGGATCGGCCAGCAGATCCAGTTCCGTATAAAGCCCGGTGGCGGCCAGTTTCGAGCGCACATAACGCAGCGCCGAAAAATCCTCGGTCGCGAAACCGACGCTGTCGAACAGCGTGATCTGCCTGTCGTTTACCCGTCCCTGCTTTTCACCCGATATGACCTGCCATAGCTCAGTGACGGGGTAGTCTTCGGGCAATTGCTGGATTTCACCTTCGATGCGCGTCTGCGGTGGGTATTCGACAAAAATGTCCGACCGCAGCAGAATGTCCCGGTGCAGTTCCGTCTTGCCGGGACAATCGCCGCCGACGGCATTGATGTGAATGCCAGGACCAACCATGTTGTCGGTCAGGATCGTCGCATATTGCTTGTCAGCCGTGACGGTGGTGATGATATCAGCACCTTCCACCGCGCTCTGCGCACTATCGCAAATTTCGATGGTAAAGCCCTGCCCGGCAAGATTGCGGGCGCATTTTTCGCTGGCGGTCCGGTCGATATCGAAAAGCCGCACCGTGTCGATGCCGAGAATGGCCTTGAAGGCCCGCGCCTGGAACTCGCTCTGCGCGCCATTGCCGATGATGGCCATCGAGCGGGCATTTTTGCGGGCTAGGTGTTTTGCAGCGAAAGCCGAAGTAGCAGCGGTGCGCAGCGCCGTCAGAATGGTCATTTCGGTCAGGAGCAGCGGATAGCCGTTGCCGACATCGGAAAGCACCCCAAAGGCGGTCACCGTCTGGCGGCCCTCCTTCATGTTTTTCGGATGGCCGTTCACATATTTGAAGCCATACAGCGTTCCATCACTGGTCGGCATCAGCTCGATGACGCCCTCTTGGGAATGCGATGCGATGCGTGGCGTCTTGTCGAAACTTTCCCAGCGGCGGAAATCCTCTTCCACCACGTCGGCCAGCTCGCGCAGAAACGTATCGATCCCCACGCGCAGCACGAGTTTCATCATATGATCGACGCTGACGAAAGGTACGATATTAAGGTTCGGTATAATCGTCATTGCATCATCCCCCTCAGCCGGCCCGCGTCGGGCGATCCATAACCCGCTTGCCCATCAGGCTGGCAGCCAGGTCGACCATCAGCGTCGCCGTCCTGCCGCGCTCATCGAGAAACGGGTTAAGCTCCACGAGATCGAGACTGCACACAAGCCCGCTATCATGCAGCATCTCCATCACCAGATGCGCCTCACGGAACGTCGCCCCACCCGGAACCGTGGTGCCGACCGCAGGCGCGATCGACGGTTCGAGGAAATCGACATCGAGACTGACATGCAACAGGCCGTTTGCCGCCTGCACCCGCGCAAGGAACGCGCGCAGCAGAACCGCGACACCATGCTCGTCTATCGAGCGCATGTCGTGAACGGTGATGCCGCTGTCTTCCAGTGCGGCTCTCTCGGCTGGATCGACGCTGCGGATGCCGATCATGCCGATATTTTCCTCAGGAACCGCATGGGAGAGCGGCGGAAAGTAACCCGAAAATCCGTCGCGACCGCTGAAATAGGCGACCGGCGTGCCATGCAGGTTACCGCTGCGCGTCGTTTCAAGCGTGTGGTAATCGGTATGGGCATCTAGCCAGAGCACGAAAAACGGCCGGCCACTCTCCGCCACCCGCCGCGCCATGCCGGCGACGGTTCCCGCGGAAATTGCGTGGTCGCCGCCAAGAAAGATCGGAACGGCGGCAGCACTTTCGCGATAGGCGGCCTCCGTCAGCGCCTCGGTCCAGGCGACTGTCTCAGCGAGATGATGCACCGCCGGATTGGGGTGGCTAAAATCCCTCAGCGGCGCCGGCGTTACATTGCCGGTGTCGACCACCCGATGGCCCAGATCTTCGAGCGCCCGCGTGAGACCGGCGATGCGATACGCACTCGGCCCCATCTCACACCCCAATTGCCCGGCTCCGATTTGCAACGGCGCACCGATCAGCCTGATATCCATTTGAGCCCTCGCTTTCATCAACCGATAACCTCACTAAACCACACAGACATGGCGGAATGAACATCAAATATTGGCAATATTATCGAAATAGGCTATCGATTTGGTCAAATCTATTTATCAGAATGGCTACCAATGGATGATCTCGACGAACGGCTCGTGACCCTTTTGAGGCATAACGGCAGACGCAGCATTTCCGATCTGGCGATCGAGACGGAAACCTCGCGCGCAACGGTACGCTCACGCATCGAAAAAATGGAAAATGACGGGACTATCATCGGTTATACCGTCATCCTGCGTGCCGATGCGGTGGAGGCGGCGATCCGCGGCATCATGATGATCGAGATTGAAGGCCATGTGACGGACCGCGTCATCCGCACGCTCGGCGGTTTCCCGGAAATATCCGAAATTCACAGCACGAACGGTCGCTGGGACCTGATCGTAGAACTTAACGCCGCCACTCTCAGCGATTTCGACGCGGTGCTCCGCCGTATCCGCCTTGTCCCTGGCATTACCGGCAGCGAGACCAGCCTTCTGCTCTCCACCCCACGCTCCACCCGTGCGCGGCTCTGACGCAGGAGACAGACGCAAAAGAGCGACGAAAACGCATTTTTCGATTTTTTCGACTTGCGCCTCGCAAGAAATCATCTATATGACGACCCACCAAAGCGAACGCGGTAACCCGCTTCAGGCTTTTGGGGAATAGTTCAATGGTAGAACGACGGACTCTGACTCCGTTAATCTTGGTTCGAGTCCAGGTTCCCCAGCCAACGCTTTCATCAAAGATTTCAAAGCGTTAGACAGGGAGCTTGGCTTCTAATTGCCGAAATCCATGTCGCATCATGTCACACGCTGTTCTCCCTTGTTTTCCGGGGATTCCCCTACAGCCACGGCTATTCCATGCAACACGCGTTGCAACATGCAACATGCTGTCATTTGCTTTCATTCTGCTGTAATCGCGCGCTCGGCATAGGCGCGCTGCATCTCTTCCATAACGGCACCGGTGAAGAGCAGAGCTTGCTTCGAAACTTCAGCCCCACACATGCCGATCGCTGTCAGGCGGGCGGCCAGGAGGCGCATCTCTTCCCGCCAGTAGCGGCTTGCGGCCTCACCATGCAGCCGGTCGAGATTGCCGGCGCAACGCTTGATCTCGCTGCGCTGACGATGGGCAGGAAAGCAGATGACATTCTTCATAATGCTCTCCAGAGTCCGCAGTCATAGCCCATGGCCTGAAGCTGCTTGCGTTCGCTGCGAATATGTACCCTCAAGCCCTCGGGCTCTTCCCGGCTCATAGGTGGCTCGAAATCGTCATCCGATTCGCGGTCTTCAAGCCGTGGATCTGCATCGGCCAGATACGGCTCAAGGTTCTCGTCGCCGTCAAGAAGATCGAGGAGAGCGATAAGCTCCTCAATCCTCTTCTCCAATTCAGCGCGGCGGAACTGCAAGATTGCGGGGGGTCGGGTCATTCGTTGGCCTCCTCCTTCGACTTTTGAGCAGTATCGAAAGAGGCAATCAGAGCTTTCGCCTTGTCGTGAAGCTCTTCGATATCAGCCTTCAACTGGACTTCTGAAATCGCCTGAGCCACCAGGCCATTGAGATACTCAGCCACAGGCTTGACGGGTTCCGGCGCACTGTCTGAACGATCCCCCATCCTGCAAACGATGCCCTCTGCCATATCGCGAGCGATCCAGAGGAGGCTGTCAATGCGGCGATCGACGGGACCGTCGGCAGTGTCGAACTGGAGCGCGCAAATCACATCGAGGAGGTCGTTTAGATTTCGCGCGGCGGAATCGAGGCAATCGGTCTTGTCGATTACTAACTTGCTCATGCGAGCTCCTCCCGAACTTCGTCGATCCGGTCGCCAAGGACCTCGATCCGATTGTTGATCTCATCGATTACGGAATGGAGCGCGTTGATCTGCTGCATGTCATTGAGATCTGCGCAGGCCATGAAAAGCGCGTTGTTGAGGTTCTTCACGACCGAAACCATGTTGGCGATGTCGAGGAGCTTACGCTGGGCGAGAGAGGGCGCGGTCATTCCGAAGCTCCTTCTGTGCGACGGGTTTCAAGGATCGTCTCCCAAGTCTGGTAGATGCGCTTGATCAAGTCTGCAGTCTGGTAGGTGGCAAACAGCATGTCCTCGACTTGGTTGTTGGTGAGGTAATATTTGTTGCTCGTATTCGGCTGACCAAGACAATCACCGATCAACCGGGAGGTAATAGACGCCATACGGGTGGCATCAGCGAGAGGATTTTCTAGGTCTGCGATGTCAATCTTTGCAGGCATGGCTTCGCCAGCGGCCGGACTCGTATTCGGCATGGTCATTCTCCAAGTTGTCGAGAGGGTTTTGTCACTCCCTAAAAAGGGAGACGGTCTTTATGCGAGTTCGAGAGCAGCGCCGCCGGTCAACTGCGGATCGCGAGGCGCTGGGACAACCAGAGCCGCGCCATTGTCGCGCTCGGCACGTTCGAAAGCAGCCTTCAAAGCCGAGTTGGTAAAGAGGCTGGAGAGGCGAACCTGCTCAATCTTCTTTTCCATGCTACATTTTCCTTTCCAGATAAACATTTTCTGTCTATACATAAACCATAAGGGTTAACCATAGTCAACAGTAAATGTTTACTCGTAAGCAAAAAACGTTTATATGAGTGACATAGCAAGAGGAACTGATGTTGAAAGCCAACCAAATCCGAGCGGCGAGAGCCCTACTGAACTGGTCACAAGGTGAACTTGTCGAGAAGTCTGGCCTGTCACTAACGACAATCAGGCGCATGGAAGATGACAAGATTGGACCTGAGCGGAGCTCTGCCGGCAACGTCGCCACTATCATCAAGATCATCGAGGAGGCAGGCGTGACCTTCCTACATGAAGGAGATCAGACGCCAGGGGGGGCAGGTGTGAGGTTAGAAATCAACCCACGAGCAAAGCTTTTGCCTTCTGAAATCTCAGAACTTCCATGGTCGGAATGGCAATATTGTTCGGACGAGGCGGCTGCCCTCAGAACGATCAGGAGAATTTGGCCCCAAACTGTGTTCAGAACTCCGACTTCCAACGATCACTCATCAATGAATGTGTGGGCCGATCAGCAAAGCACCGTGAAAGCTGGCGAGTTGCGTCTGTCCAGCGAGAATAGTCGTTGGGAATATCGTTATCGCCTCTTCAGCTAACGCGAAACCCGCTTATCGCTACCAAAGGTATGGTCATCACGACCATTCCTTGAGGGTGTTCGCATGACACGAATACCTCTCGCATGTGCATGACACACATCCCCTAGGCACCCTAGGGATTGCCGCCATGGCAATACCTTTCGAAAGGAGAGCATTGAATGTCCGCGTTGACGTTGATCTCCTCGCAGCCGGGAATAGAGGCTGTCTCCGATCTGTCTGACGCTGCGCTGGACTATGGCCGCGCTGCGCTGTCCAGCAACACCATGCGAGCCTACAAGAGCGATTGGCAGGATTTTCAGGACTGGTGTGCGGCTCGCGACCGATCGCACCTGCCGGCCGTCCCTGCGACCGTTGCGAATTATGCATCGTCGCTGGCCGACGCTGGCAAAAAGGTTCCCACAATCGCCCGCAAGCTGGCCGCAATTCGCTTCTTCCACCGCGGTGCTGGTTTGGACAATCCGACCGACAATGCAGGCGTTGCGGCCATCCTGAAGGGCATACGTCGCACAGTGGGCACAGCGGCCCGCCAGAAGGCACCGGCGACTGTCGATGTCATTCATGCCATGCTCGCTAGAATCAACGCTGACAGCCTCCAGGGTAAGCGGGATAGGGCTTTACTCTTGCTCGGTTTCGCTGGCGCCTTCCGGCGATCGGAGCTTGTGGCGATCACCGTCGAGGATCTGACCTTCAGCGATGAAGGTGTGGACGTGTTTCTCCCGAAGTCCAAGACCGACCAGGAGGCGAAAGGCCAATCGGTTGCCATCCTGAACGGTAAGGCCCTGAAACCCGCTGACAGGCTCAAGGAGTGGCTTCAGGTGGCTGGGATAACCTTTGGCCCAATCTTCCGCCGTTTCAATCGTGGTGACCGCCTGACGGCTGAGACGCTGACGGATCAAGCTGTGGCGCTTATTGTCAAGAAGTATGCCGACGCCGCCGGCCTCGATGTGGCGAGCCTATCCGGTCACTCGCTGCGCGCTGGCTTTGTCACCTCAGCAGCGGAGAACCGGGCGAGCATTTCACGTATCATGGAAGTGACGAGACACCGCGACCCGCGCACTGTTGAAACCTATGTACGCCGAGCCGATAGATTCAGGGATCATGCGGGGGACGGATTTCTATAGCGCTACGGAAGGTTGCGCCACACTCCAATAGCTTGGAGGGTCGCGCCAATGGCCAACAAGCCGAAACCGATAATTAGCAGCCAACTACCTTGAGCCTTATCGACCCATTTTGAACTATTGACGGCAATGACGATTGTGTTGCCGTGCATATTTTTAAAGTTTTCATCGTGGATTTTTAGGACTTCTGAAAGAGCCTTGATTATGTTCCTGACCCTAATAGCAAGAAGTACAGAGCCTAACGCGCTTAAAACAGCACCTATAGCCCGCAAGTCTAAAAATTCCATATTCTGCTCATCCTTCTTCGAAGATAATGGTATGTCGGTTACTCAACTCGTTGAACTACCCGAAGTGGGCCCGGGTAGAGCAGTTCAGGCAGATCGCCTTCGGCAATAGGATGAATCCAATACTCGACCGCTTCTGCTGGCAAATAACTAAGATAAGGCGGAGCTCCATTCTTAGGCCTAGAAATCAGAGAGAAGCTGCAGCGCCTTGGAACCAGCGGCTCCCCCTCTGGTTCCACACTGAATATGCTGGCGCTCGGACGGTATTGGTCGCGAAAAGCTCTAGCGAAATCTATGGTTTCCGTAACAAAAATGCAGTTCAAGCGCGATGGAGCCTCGCTGGCTAAGGCCACGCGGGCGGTCTCAAGCAGCATCTCTCGCAGTACGAGGCTGAATGAGTCTGAGGTTGTGGCAAAGGTGCCATAATGGAAGAGCCTGATGAAATCTCCATGCCGTCCAGGCTCTAGAATAGTCCCAACTTCATGAGAAGCCGGGCTCACATGAAAATACATAAAGTCCCCCGAGTTTGCCCAGGCTCTTAATCGATATATTTCTTTGCCGTAGCTCTCAACCTGTCAGAGTGCTCGTAGCTTCGGAGGGGTCGAAAACATCGTAGCCTGTTTAGCGGCAATCTCGATGAGAATCAGCGTCATTCAGGATGAGACTCGCGCCGGGGTGTGACGGAGGGAGGGCGTAGCCCGATCGTAGTCATACCTC